>NZ_SRYA01000031.1 GCF_004793545.1 Petralouisia muris
GGTTTAGAGCGGGGGAAAATCCGGAGATAACATCAAAGGATTACCTATCGCTATTTCTCTTGAAAGAGGAACAGACCGCCGCGTACAGCGTGGAGATTTGGAAGCGTTTCCGTAAATGGGGCGGCATACCCACAGCCATTACGCAGAACGTCAAAGATTTGCTTGCTTCCCGCGAAGTGGAGAATATCTTTGAAAACTCTGATTTTGTCCTCATGCTCAATCAGGCGGCGGGCGACCGGGCTATCCTTGCAAAGCAGCTCAACATTTCCCCGCAGCAGATGAAATATGTCACCCACACCGAAGCGGGCGAGGGGCTTATCTTCTACGGGAACGTGGTGCTGCCCTTTGTAGACCGCTTCCCGAAAGACACCGAGCTTTACCGGGTAATGACGACGAAGCCGGAGGAAGTGGGCGAAGCATGATAAAAAACGAAAAAAATATAAAACCACTGACACATTTAAGCCTGTTTACCGGGATAGGCGGCATAGACATAGCCGCCGAAGCCGCAGGCTTCACAACCGTCTGCCAGTGCGAATGGGCGGATTACCCAACCGCAGTATTGGAAAAGCACTGGCCGGACGTTCCACGTTTCAGAGATATACACACTCTGACAAAGGAGGCTTTCTATGAACGGACAGGAAAAAAAGAACTCACGCTGCTCTCCGGCGGCTTCCCATGCCAGCCCTTTTCCAGTATCGGGCCAAAAAAGGGGTTTGAGGACACCCGCTACCTCTGGCCGGAAATGTGCCGCGTCATTAACGAACTCCGGCCCCATTATGTGCTTGGCGAAAATGTTGCTAACTTCATCAATATGGGGTTCCACAAAACGCTCATTGACCTGGCAAAAGCGGGATATGCTGTTTGGACATTCGTACTTCCTGCTTGTGCCGTCGGCGCATGGCATGAACGCAAGCGAACTTTTATCGTGGGGATTGATGTTTCCTACTCCCCTTGCCGCCGACACAGGCTCAAGGACAAGGACGGAACGGATAAGCATATCCCCAAACGGGGCGTTCCGCCGGAAGAAGCGGGACGGGAGGTACTGGTCGGCGGGGCTTTCGGAAACAATCTATTTTCTGACGCCGGTAACAGACCCGTCCCTGCGCTTCAACCCGGAATGGGTGGAATGGCTGATGGGCTTCCCACAGGGGTGGACGGAAATATCCTCTGGTGCATAGAGCCTACGGATATTCCCCGGCTGTCCCCGAACACAAAGGACAGGTCAAAACGCCTAAAAACGCTTGGGAACGCCGTAGTGCCGGCACAGGTTTACCCAATCTTAAAATATATCGCGGACATGGAAACCGGGAAATGTTCGGAATGGTGCGTCTGGGAAAAGGAGGTGGCAGACCATGAAACAGTATAAATCCAGTGACAAGACCATGCTGAAAATGACCCGCGAGGGGGCTGTCGAGGTAAACGCCGCCACCGGGAAAAAGAAACGTATCAGCAAGCGGATAAGGGACGCGGACTTTGCAAAGACCGAGGCACCGCAGCCGCCGGAACAGGCAGCGCAGCCCCTACCGGGCGGCACAGCTCCCGCGCCCACAGCCGACGCGCCGCCGCTTCCCCATGCGCCGGGGGCAGAACGGGAACAGGACACCGCAGCAGCCGAGCGCGTCTTGGAGCGTATCGACGGGGCGCGTACCAGAAAGGCGAGTAAAAAAGCGGCGAGGAAAGCACAGGCAGAAGCCACAGCAAAAGAAAAATCTTCCCGTTTGCAGTTTACCGACGAGGAACGGGCAACGCCGGAGCTTGAAAAATATATCCGAAAATCGGACAAAGCAGCCGACCGTCTGGACGCAGCAAAGGCGGCTATCCCCAAAGAAAAGAAACTTGTACGGGAGCGCACCTTTGATGAAGCCACCGGGAAAGGCAAGACCCGCCTACATTTTGATGAACGGGAAAAGCCCATAGGAAAGAATAAGCCCCACAATAACCCGCTATCCCGCCCCGCACAGGAAGCGGGTATTTTCGTCCACAACAAGATACATTCCGTTGAAAAGGACAATTCCGGCGTTGAGGGGGCGCACAAATCCGAAGAACTGGCAGAGCGCGGCGTAAAGTACGGGGCGCGGAAAGTCAAGGAGGGCTACCACAGCCACAAGCTGAAACCTTACCGGGCGGCGGCAAAGGCAGAGAAAGCGGCGTTCAAGGCGAATGTGGATTTCCAGTACCATAAATCCCTACATGACAATCCGCAGATTGCGGGCAATCCCCTTTCCCGCTTCATGCAGAAGCAGCAAATCAAGCGGCAGTATGCAAAGGCGGCAAGGAAAGGCGGCGCAAAAACGGCGCAGAAAGCCGCAGAGAACACCCGCAAAGCGGCAAAAAAGACCGCCGAGGAAACAAAAAAGGCAATCGCTTTTGTAGGGCGGCACCCGGCGGGCGTATGTATCGCCATTGCCGCGCTGCTCTTATTCATCATGGTATCGGCGGGGCTTTCCTCTTGCGGCTCCATGTTCTCCGGCTTGATGAACGGCATACTTGGGACTTCCTACACGTCGGAGGACAGCGACCTTGTGGCGACGGAAAATAATTACGCCGCAAAGGAAAACGAGCTTCAGCAGCAGATTGACAATATCGAAAGCACCCACCCCGGCTATGACGAATACCGCTATGACCTTGACAGTATCGGGCATAACCCCCATGAGTTAGCGTCCTACCTCACCGCACTTTTACAGACCTATACCCCGCAGAGCGCACAGGCAGAGCTAAACCGCGTCTTTGCCATGCAGTACACTTTGACGCTGACGGAAGAAACGGAAATCCGCTACCGCACAGAAACAAGCACAGACCCGGAAACCGGGGAAACGACCACCGAGGAAGTACCCTACGAGTACCATATCCTCAACGTGAAGCTGACGAACAAGCCCATTTCCGAGATTGCGGAGGAACTTCTAACGCCACAGCAGCTTGAAATGTACCGCGTCTATCTGGAAACAAGCGGCAACAAACCGCTGATTTTCGGCGGCGGCTCCCCCGATATGGGCGCGTCCGAGGATTTAAGCGGCGTACAGCTTGTAAACGGCACACGCCCCGGCAACACTGCCGTTGTAGACCTTGCGAAGCGGCAAGTCGGCAACGTAGGCGGGCGACCCTTTTGGAGCTGGTACGGATTTAACAGCCGCGTCGAATGGTGCGCCTGTTTTGTTTCATGGTGCTACAATCAAGCCGGGAAAAGCGAGCCGCGCTTTGCCGGGTGCCAGTCACAGGGCGTACCCTGGTTCCAGTCACGCGGGCAATGGGGCGCGAGGGGCTATGAGAATATCGCCCCCGGCGACGCTATCTTTTTCGACTGGGACGGGGACGGGAGCGCAGACCATGTGGGGCTTGTTATCGGGACGGACGGGGAGCGCGTCTATACCGTCGAGGGCAATTCCGGCGACGCCTGCAAGATAAAGAGCTACCCCGTCAATTACTCCTGTATCAAGGGCTACGGGCTGATGAACTGGAACTAAAAACAAACATAACACTGAAAATCTGAAAGGAGAAATTGATTTATGGCTATGAACAAAATTGAACGTATCGACAAGGAGATTGCAAAGACCCGCGAGAAAATCACCGAGTACCAGAACAGGCTGCGGGGGCTTGAAGCGCAGAAAACCGAAGCGGAAAACCTGCAAATCGTACAGCTTGTGCGCTCCATGCGCCTTTCCCCGCATGAGCTTTCCGCTATGCTTTCCGGGGGCGGTATTCCGGGCATGGAAGCCGCGCCGGGTTACCCCGCAGAACCCGCAGACCACGACACCGAAGAAATGGAGGACACCGAGAATGAATAAAAAAATCCTTAGAACCTTGACCGCACTTTGCGCCGCCCTCATGCTGACGGGCGGCTTTTCCGTCACCGCCTTTGCACAGACCCCGGAGGGACAGGACGCTACTGACGACAGCGGCGTTGTCTACGAGGAACCCCAAAAGGAAGAACCCCTTACCCCGGACGGGAACGCGACCCTTGTAGACGATTTCGGCGGCAACAAGCAGCTTATCACCGTAACGACCAAAAACGGCAATTACTTTTATATCCTCATTGACCGGGACGACGAGGGCGAGGATACCGTACATTTCCTTAATCAAGTGGACGAAGCCGACCTTATGGCACTTATGGAGGACGGAAGCACCGAAGCAGCCCCGCCCGTCGTTTGCAGTTGCACCGATAAATGCGAAGCCGGAAAGGTAAATGTGAGCTGCCCCGTCTGCAAGGACAACATAACCGCTTGCAGCGGCAAGGAAGCGGAGCCGGAAACCGAGGAACCGACGGAGCCGCCCAAAGAAAAAGGCAATGCGGGCGGGCTTGTGCTTTTCCTTGTCGTGGCACTTCTTGGCGGCGGGGGCGCGTTCTATTATTTTAAGTTTATGAAGCCGAAGCAGAGCGTCAAGGGCGGCACCGACCTTGAAGATTTCGATTTTGACGACTACGACGAGGACGAGCCGGAGCCGGACGAGGGGGACGGGCTTTGTGATGAAGAACAGGAGGACGAGGAAGCATGACCCTGTTTACCGACAATCCCTTTGAAAAGATGATGATACAAAGACCGGGCGGGCGGCGTGACAATGCGCCGCCCGTTCCCCATTCCCCGGCTTGCGCTTCCTGTCCGTACAAAGGGCAGCTCCCTTGTGTGGGCTACTGTCTGAAACAGGTACAGGAGAAAAAGGCAAGCGAGCCGGAACGCTGAAAGGAAATGTGGAAAAATTCCTTTTTGTATGGTAGAATGTTTACCATATAGCAAAGGAGATGATGAAATGGGAAATAAATTAACAGACGCTTTAATTGCAACAGGAAAGGGAGCTGTATCATTATTCCCCGGAGGTGGTTTTTTAGCCGAATATATAAGTTTGGCACAAGGATATATTGCTGACAAGCGAATGAATGAGTGGAAGTTAAAAGTTGAGGAAGTATTAGAAAAAATACCACGTTCAATAGATGAATTAGCACAAGATGAGGCTTTCTATTCTTGTATTCAAGTTGCTACTATGGGAGCAATGAGAGCATATCAGAAAGAAAAGCAAGAACTTTTTGCTAATGCACTTTATTCTTCTGCAAATAACATAGACATATCAACGGATAAAAAACTTTTTTACTTGTCATTGCTTGACAGCTACACATTAAGCCATATCATGTTACTAAAATACTTTTCACAAAATAATTACAATGAGAATGACAATGTTATTAGGAGAGGTATGGTAACAACTCGTGTAATTGGCGGAACAGAACACCCTATAAAGGGAATTGTTGAGAAAATGCCCTGTTTTGCAGATGATACTATATTTGTAAAGCATATTACAGGACAACTTTGTTCAGACAGTTTAATAAGCATAATAGATTTTGACACACCCGTTTCAAAAGAACGTGCAAGAGCAAAAAGAACTACAAAATATGGAGATGAATTTTTAGTATTTATTCAAGACTATCAATAGACAATCCATTTAAAGAGTAGCCGAAAATGGCTACTCTTTTATTTTACCCCAAAGGAGGATTTTTATTTGATTTTAATTATCGCAGAAAAGCCGAGCGTGGCGCAGACTATCGCCGCCGCGCTTGGCGTTAAGGAAAAGAAAGACGGATATATCGAGGGCGGCGGCTACCTCATTTCATGGTGCGTCGGGCATTTGGTACAACTTGCGGAAGCTGCCGCCTACGGGGAGCAATATAAAAAATGGAGTTTTGAGAGCTTACCCATTCTGCCGGAGGAATGGCAGTACACCGTTGACCCGGACAAGGGGAAGCAATTCAAAACCCTAAAAGAGCTTATGCACCGCGCCGACGTTTCCGAAGTGGTAAATGCGTGTGACGCGGGGCGCGAGGGAGAATTGATTTTCCGCTTTGTCTACGAAGCGGCGGGCTGCAAGAAGCCCATGTGCCGCTTGTGGATTTCCTCAATGGAGGACGGGGCAATCAAGGCGGGCTTTGCTTCCCTCAAAGACGGGCGGGACTATGACGCGCTCTTTGCGTCTGCCCTCTGCCGCGCAAAGGCTGACTGGCTTATCGGCATTAACGCCACCCGGCTTTTCTCCTGCCTGTATGGAAAGACTTTGAACGTGGGGCGCGTCCAGACCCCGACCTTAAAAATGCTTACCGACCGGGACGCGGCTATCTCCCATTTCCAGAAAGAAAAATATTATCATGTGCGCCTTGATTTATCCGGCGCGGAAGCGGCAAGCGAAAGGATTTCAGACAAGGCAGAAGCCGCCGCGCTGAAAGGGGCTTGCGAAACACAAACGGCGGTATGCGTTTCCCTCACCAGAGAGAAGAAAACCGCAGCCCCGCCGAAGCTCTTTGACCTTACCTCTTTGCAGCGGGAAGCGAACCGCATTTTCGGCTACACCGCGAAGCAGACCCTTGACCTTGCACAAGCCCTTTATGAAAAAAGACTGCTTACCTATCCGAGGACGGACAGCAGCTTTCTTACTGACGACATGGGCGGCACCGCAGCGGACATTATCGCGCTGCTCTGCGAAAAGCTCCCCTTTATGGCGGGCGCGGACTTCACGCCGGAGGTTGCAAAGGTATTAGACAGTAAAAAAGTATCAGACCACCACGCAATCATTCCCACTATAGAGCTTGCAAAGGCTGACCCGGACGCGCTGCCGGAAAGCGAGAAAAATATCCTCACCCTTGCGGGAGCGCGTCTGCTTTTTGCCACCGCCGAGCCGCACGTCTATGAAGCGGTTACGGCGGTTTTCTCATGCGCTGATACAGAGTTTACGGCGCGGGGAAAGACGGTACTTTCGGAGGGTTGGAAAGAGCTTGAACGCAGATACCGGGCGACGCTGAAACAAAAGCCCGACCCGGAGGACGGAGAAAATGAGGGCGTGACGCTGCCGGAGCTTTCCGAGGGACAGGGCTTTGAAAACCCCGCCGCAAAGGTAACGGAGCATACCACAACGCCGCCGAAGCCCCACAGCGAAGCGTCGCTTCTCTCTGCTATGGAGCGAGCCGGGAACGGGGACACCGACCCGGACGCGGAACGCCGGGGGCTTGGCACCCCCGCCACCCGCGCCGCCGTCATTGAAAAACTGGTAAAGGGCGGCTTTGCGGAGCGCAAGGGCAAGCAGCTTGTCCCCACGCAGAACGGAGCCGCCCTTATATCAGTGCTGCCGGATATGCTGACTTCCCCGCAGCTTACCGCAGAATGGGAAAACAATCTGACGCAGATAGCAAAGGGAGCCGCAGACCCCGGCGAATTTCTGTCCGGCATTGAAGCTATGGCGCGGGAGCTTGTGCAGACACACGCCGCCGCACTGGACGGGAAAAAGGGCTTGTTCAGAGAGGAAAAGCCATCTATCGGCAAATGCCCCCGTTGCGGTTCCCCCGTCCATGAGGGGAAGAAAAACTATTATTGCAGCAACAAAGAATGTGCCTTTGTCATGTGGAAGAATGACCGCTTTTTCGAGGAACGCAAGACCGCTTTTTCCGCGAAGATTGCCGCCGCGCTCCTTAAATCCGGCAAGGCGAATGTGAAGAAGCTCTACTCCCCGAAAACAGGCAAGACCTACGACGGAACTATCGTTTTAGCCGATACTGGCGGGAAATACGTCAACTACCGTATCGAAGTACAGAAGAACTAAAAACTTGAATAGCAAGCATAGGAAGCGGGTACCCACTTCCGTAAATCCCTGTCCTGCCGCTGACGCGCCGGACGGGGATTTTGCTTGTTGGGAAGTTTCCCAAACCCTCTTTTTGCGGAGGGCTTCACCCTCTGAAAATTTTCATAAATCTTTGGCAGAAATGCGGGTGTACCGTAGTAGGCTATGCAGCCAAAAAATGCAGCTTGTGACGCTGACGCAGAGAAAGGAGGTTTTCATTTATGGCAAGTTTACGGGACACCGTAAAGGACTATCAAGACGAGCTTAGGGACGGTATCGCATGGGTGGCGTTCTGGAAACAGGGACGTTCATGGAACGCGGAATATTTTCATCTTGATATGGACGACACCCTCTACCCGGAGGACAGGAGCCGGTTAGAGGAAATCAAAAGCACCGACCCCGCCGCCGTTATCTTAAACGGCTATTACTGCGGGCATTTAGGCGAGGACATGAGCCTTGACGAGCTGACCGCCGGAGTGCGCTACCACTATGAAAACAGCATGAACGACATTGACGGTTTTATCGGGGCGCATGACGACAGGCTTCCCCCGGAGGTTATCGAGGAAGCGAGGGCAGCCGCCCATGAAGCGGGGCTTCCCTTTTCCGAAAAGCCCTACCGGGACGGGGAGGATTTTAACCCCTATGTATTTGACGGGAGCATGAGCATTGAGGATTTTGAGCTTATGCACCGCATGACTGAAAAAGAAAGGAGCGAACAAATGGCAGAACCGATTTTAAGCGGCTATCTTTCCAATCTTGGAAAGTACACCGAGGGCAGACCCGCGGGCGAATGGGTGACGTTCCCCACGACTGCTGAACATCTGAAAGAAGTCTTTGACCGTATCGGGATTGACTTCAAGCACTATGAGGAATGGCATTTCACAGAATTTCAATCCACTATCCCCGGCTTGACGGAACATTTAAGCGAGTATTCCCACCCCGACGAGCTGAACTATTTAGGAAAGCTCTTGGAAATGCAGTTTGACGACGACCGGGAGAAATTCATTGCAGCCATTGAATACGGCGACCATGCCGACAGTTTACAGGACATCATCAACCTTGCACAAAACCTTGACTGCTACTGGCTTTATCCGTCCGTCCACAACGAAGAAGAATACGGGCATTATCTGGTTGATGAACTGGAAGAACCGGAGCTGTCCGACGAAGTGAAACGGTATTTCATGTATGAGGAATACGGGCGGGACGCTTCCATTAACGACGACGGTATGTTTACCGAAAAGGGCTATATCTACAACAACCGCAACACCTTTACAGAATGGTACGACGGGCGCGACGTTCCACAGGAATACCGGGTAACGCCGCAGCCCCCGCAGCGGTCACGCCCCGACCCGGAAAAGGTAGAAATGGACGCAGCCGCGCCGGGACAGAGAACCGCACAGACCGCAGAGCAGCCACAGGAGCCGCGCCCGGTTATCCCTATCGTGTTGACGAGCGAGAAGCCCGCCGAGAAATTAAAAGAGATTACCGACCGTCTGGAACAGGGTATTACGGAACTCTTTGACAGCGAGCGTTACAAGGAATATCTGAAAGTCATGTCAAAATTCCATAATTACAGCTTCCGAAACACCGTCCTTATCGCCATGCAGAAGCCGGACGCTTCCCTTGTGGCGGGCTTTTCCGCTTGGAAGAACAACTTTGAGCGAAACGTGATGAAAGGGCAAAAGGGAATTAAAATCATTGCCCCGTCGCCCTATAAAATCAAACAGGAAATGCAGAAAATCGACCCGCACACACAGAAGCCCATAATCGGCAAGGACGGAAAGCCCGTCACCGAGGAAAAGGAAGTCACCATACCCGCCTACAAGGTGGTATCAGTCTTTGACGTTTCCCAGACCGAGGGAAAGGAGCTGCCGGATATTGCCGTTGACGAGCTGACGGGCGACGTTGACCGCTACAAGGACTTTTTCGCAGCCCTTGAAAAGACTTCCCCCGTTCCTATTGCCTTTGAGAATATCGGGGGCGGCTCTCATGGCTACTACCACTTGGAGGACAAGCGCATTGCTATCAACGAGGGCATGAGCGAATTGCAGACCTTAAAGACCGCCATTCACGAAATCGCCCATGCGAAGCTGCACGACATTGACCTCAACGCGCCAAAGGACGAGCAGCCCCGCGTTGACCGCCGCACCCGCGAAGTCGAAGCGGAAAGCGTCGCCTATACCGTCTGCCAACATTACGGGCTTGACACGTCGGACTACTCTTTCGGCTACGTCGCCGGGTGGAGCAGCGGGCGGGAGCTGTCCGAGCTGAAAAGCTCCCTTGAAACGATACGCAGCGCAGCCGCCGAGATTATCAATTCAATAGACGAAAATCTTGCGGAGCTGCAAAAGGCACAGGACAAGGAGCAGACCGCCGGACAGGAGCAGCCCACCAGAGAGGAAAAGGCAGCCCCGAAAGAACAGCCGCAGCCGGAAGCCCCGGCAAAGGCAGATACAGCCGGGAAAGAGAAGCCGGAAGCAGCCGCACCGGGAAAATCCGGCGCACAGGAAAAGGCGGGCGCAGCCCCGAAAGAAGCCTTTACCCCGGAAACGATTTACAGAGTGCGCCGAAACCCTTACAGCGACAGCCGGGAAAACAGCTACCTCTTGCAAGCCTATGTGACACAGGAGAACGGGCGGGCGAAAATGGGCGACGTGCTTTATACGGGAACGCCGGAGAAATGCCGCGAGCTTATGGGGCAGCTCAAAAGCGGCGAGCTGACCGAGGGCGACGTGAAGCAGCTCTACGCAAAGGCACAGGAAACGGCGCAGACCGCCGGACAGGACAAAGACACCTTTTCCATTTACCAGATAAAGGGCGGGGACGAAACAAGGGATTTCCGCTTTGAGCCTTACGACCGCCTGCAGGCGGCGGGGAATGTGGTTGACAGGGCGAACTATGAGCTTGTCTATTCCGCACCCCTTGCGCCGGAAACTTCCCTTGAAGATATTTATACCCGCTTCAATATCGACCACCCCAAAGATTTTAGGGGACACAGCCTTTCCGTTTCGGACGTGGTAGTGCTTCATCAGGACGGACAGGACGCGGCGCATTTCGTTGACAGTGTAGGCTTCCGGCAAGTGCCGGAGTTTTTACAGGAGCAGAAACAGCTTACCCCGGACGACTTGGAAACGGGCGAAACCGTCAAGACACCGAGGGGGACGTTCCATGTAACCGCCATGAGCCGGGAGCAGATAGAAGCCGCCGGATATGGCTTTCACCACCAGTCGGACGACGGAAAGTATCTGATTATGGGGAATGGGACGCGGGCGTTTGCCGTTGCCGCAGAACAGGCGCAGCGGGACAATCCCTTGAAAACCGCCGAGCAGACCATAGAGCAGAACGGAAACATGATTGACGGTATCATCAACAACACCCCCACCGTTGACGAACTGGAAGCAAAGGTAAAGGCGGGCGAGCAGATTTCCCTTGTTGACCTGGCTAACGCTGTCAAAGCCGACAAGGAGCGCGGCAAAGGGGCGAAGCCGGAAAAGAAACCCTCTATCCGGGCGCAGCTTAGAGCCGACAAGGAAAAGGCGCAGAAGAAAAACGCAAAGCAGAAGTCACAGGACTTGGAAAGGAGCTGACCCATGCCGGAACAGAGTAAATTTGAAAACGTGGATTTGTTCGCTTCCCTTGAAGCGATTATGAAGCAGAACACAGGCTTTTACCAGAGCGACTTAGACATTGACAAAGAGATTATCGCAAAGGCGGCGGCAAGCCCCAACAGGGAGGACAAGACCCTTTTGTGGTTCTGCCGCCCGTCCGGGACGCACTGTTTCCGGGAGCGCGACGTTTTCCTCAAAGACACCGCGCCCCACAACACATGGCGTTTCTACATGGAGCAGACAAGCGACCGCGTCCTTGCCTATGCAATCGAGCTGACGGGAAAGGAGCGCGGGAAAATTAAGGGCAATCTGTACGAACTGGACTACGCTAAACATTATGAGCGCGTCAAGGAAAATGAGCTGCCCGCCGATACGGTGAAGCTGATTTATGAGCGAGGGGAAAGGGAGATACCCGCCGGACGGTTCTTCAACGGCAACCCAGACCCGCAGCTTGGGAAGTTTGAACGCTTTGAAGCCCTACCCGACGACCCGGACGCGCTGCAATCACTCTTACAGGAAGAACGGCGCAGCCGGGAGCAGCTTCCACCGGGGGACTTCAAGGCGCATATCACAGCCTTGCGGGACGGGCTGATTGAAACGGAAGCGCGGCGCATTGTGCGGGAAATGAAGCGGCACTATGAGCCGAATAGCCCGAACAAGACCCATTTCATGGCAGAGCTTTCCCCGGCGTTCATGCGGCTTGCAGCCACAAAGGACACTGACCGCCTTTTCTCCATGCTGCCCTACAAGACACTTTCCTTTTCCAAAATCGAGGGCAGACATGGGACGTATGCGCTGATTGACAAGGGGGAGAACCGGGACAGGGAGATAAGGAAGCCCCGCCCCTCTATCCGGGCGCAGCTTAAAGCGGACAAGGCAAAGACCGCCCCGAAAAAGGCGGCGGCGAAAACAAAAAATCACGATATGGAGGTATGAGCATGATTAGACTGACTGTTGAAGAAACAAACCTTTTGAGCATTTACAACGAGGGCGGCAAGCGGGCTTTGATTGAGAATGTCAACGCCGCGCTGCCCTACATGGACGCGGATATGCGGGAGCTTGCAAAGCGCACCCTTTCCAAAGTGGACGCTTTGACCGAAGCGGAATTTGCGGAGCTTCCCATTTACGCCGCTGATGAAGTATGAACGGGGTTAAGCGGCTGACGCCGCCCCAGAGCCGGAAAGTCAACGCCCTTGTGCGCCGGACGTGCTGCAACTATGATAACGGGAACTGTATCTTACTGGACGACGGGGACGAGTGCGTATGTCCGCAGCTCATTTCCTATTCGCTTCTCTGCAAGTGGTTCCGGGTTGCGGTGCTTCCCGCCGACAGGCTGCTCTATGCGGAGCTTTACCAGACAGGGGATAAGAAGAAATGTACCGAGTGCGGCGCGTTCTTTGCGTCAACCTCTAACAGTGTCAAATACTGCCCCGTCTGCCGGAAGCGTATCACCCGCAGACAAGCCGCCGAGCGCATGAGGAAAAGACGCGCCCCTGTTACGCAGTAGGTGCGGAAAATCCCTTGATTTACAGGGCTTTCCGGGCGTGAAAATCGGACAGGCGATACTTTATACCTTTACCCCCGAAAATGGCGTTCTACTGCGTAACATTCACGAAAGCAGCACCCATAAAAAGACAGGGCGCGGAAGTCATATACTGGCTTCCGCGCCCTGTTCTTTTTTTGCCTATCTGACATTTCCCTTTTCCATTTCTTCAAGCGGGAACTGCGGGAGGGCTTCTATCAACTTCTTTGTGATAGACTGGCGCATATCTTCGTTGATTTCCTGTTTCGTGCTTCCGTCCGGCTGTCTGACCGCTACCGTCGATAGCCTGTCGATTTCGTCCTTGTAGCACTCCACGACTTTCTCCACCGCCCATTTTTCCCCGGCGACGGCGGCGCGTATGGTTTCATATTCCGGCATTTTCTGGTTTTCCATGCTTCAACGCTCCTGTCTGTATTTGATAGCCTTATCATAGCACAGCGGCGGGGATTTTGCTATCCTTATCCGCGCTCTGTTCCCTTTTCACGTTCCGGCTGCCTGTCTGCCTGTAAAATGCTGTCAATGTTCTGCTTGATAATATCATATTCCCGGACTTTCTTTTTCAGCTTCCCATAGTCGGCGTAAAGGGCTTCTTTCTGCGTTTGGAGGGCTTCATACTCCGCTTGCAGCGCGGCGAGGTTCGGGAGCTTCGCAATGCCCGCCGCTTTCAGCGACCTTGCGGCGGCTTCATGGAGGATAATTGCCTGTTCCTGTCCGGCGCGGTATTTTTCCCTGTTTTTTGCCTTGCGGTATGCGTCATAGACGGGCTTTGTCTTTTGGTAGGTGGAAACATTCTTGATAAGCACCGCCATATCCGCAAGCCGCTTTTCGGCGTTCTTCAATGCGTCTGCCGCCTGTCTGCTTTCCGCTGCCATTTCCTCAATCCGGCTGACTAAATCTGCGTACTGCTCAATCTTATGTTCCGTCAAGAAATTCATTGTTTTAGCTGCCTGTTTCAGATTATGGATTTTCGCCCACTGTTCATAGCCCTTGCTCTGCGCCGCCTTGATACTGTTCTCAATGTCGATAAGCAGCGACACGCCGCGCTGTTCTCTGGGAGCTTTCACCGCTTTTGTCCGTCTGCCCGCTATCCGTTCCCTTATGGCTTCCTCTGTATAGTCTGCGCCGAGGGTTTTAAGGCGGGTGAAGCGTTCCTGTCCGGGGGCGCGGCATGATACATATTTCCCCGGCTTTATCTCATAGCCCGCCGCCTGTAACCGCTGCAACAATTCCTCAAAACTGGAAACTTGGGGGATAAGCGCGTCAAGGGCGGTTTTTAGCTTGCCTTTCCAACTTGTACCCGTCTTTTCTGCCTGGTACTCTGCATAGCTTTTTCCCTTGCTGCCCTTGCCGGGAACAACGACGGACAAGCCATTTTCCCGGCACAGCTTGTCGCTCATGTTCCGTATGCCGTAATAGCTCCTTTTGTTGGAATTGTATTTGTGGTGGTCTACGAAATTTACGGCGCAGAAAATAATGTGATTGTGGACGTGTCCTTTGTCAATGTGCGTCGTGAGTACATATTCATGCTGCCCCTTTGTTACCGCGTCGGCAAGCTGCTTCCCGATTTCGTGGGCTTTCTCATAGTCCACTTCCCCCGGTGCAAAGGACTGTATCAAGTGAAAGGCTAAATTGTTGCCCTTATCCAGTGCTTGCGACAGGGTATAGCCGAACTCAATATCTGCCGTTTCATAGGAGCAGCCGAAAGAGGATATGAGCATTTTCCCGTCCGTCTTGTCCGGGTTTTCGATATAGTCAAGGGCTTTGCTTAGGGTGCTTTTAACAGGCTTAATCTTTGTAACCGCCATATCTCCGCAAGCACCCCCTTTATTTCCTCTATGTCCTCTTGGTATGCGTTCCCCGTCGCGTTTACGCGGCGTGCTATCTGGTTGACGTTGACACCGATTTTCTGTATCTCTACGGTCATTGCCTTTATATCGGCATGGTCTATCTGAATGATATACCCGTCAATGGCAATCTTCCGCAGATATGCCGCCATGTTCCGGGTGGGTACGAGCTTCATTTTTTCCAGTATTAAATCCCGTTCCGCTTCCGTCACTCTGAATTTGATTTGCACCGTTCTTTTGCGTCCGTTCATGTATTCGCTCCTTTCCGTTCCGAGGGTTTGGGACACGTCCCAACAAGCAATTTTCAACCGACGCGCCGCAGCGCGGGAGGGGGAAAATACGGAAGTGGGTACCCGCTTCCTATGCTTGCTACGAATGTTTTTATCCCTTATGCCTTACTACGGAGCTATGCCCGGTTTTGCCAAACTTCCGCAAAAGAAAAACGCTGCAATCCTCAAAAAAAGATTACAACGCTCTCTAAACCTTATTCAATTCTGACGGACACCTCTTATCTGCCCTCTGTTTCGACTTCCGCTATCTCCTTTGCCGTTGCGCTCACAATCCGTATGCCTGTATCGCTCATACCGTCAAGAAGCGCGTCAAGCTGCCGCCGCTGCGTGTTCTTCTCTGGCGGCGTTTCCAAAAGAAACTGGTCTACGGATATATTGTAGCGGAGCATAAGCTCAAAGAAAATCTGTAAACTTGGGTGCTGCCCCTTGTTCTCAATGTTCGCAAGGTAGCGCGGCGAGATAAACATTTCGTCGCTCACTTTCTTGCGGCTCTCCTTGCGCCCTGTCCGCGCCGCCTTTATCGCTGCCCCAAAAGCCTTGAAATCGTATTTCGGTACTGGTCTTTTTGCCATAGTTATTCACCCTGTTACATTTTACTGTTCTCCTTTGCTTTTGAATATGTCTACGCAGTTCTATTAGTTAGCTAAAATAAATCATATTTTTCTGCCTTGCAATTAAATACCGGCTGAATGTATCTTGACAAGCAGACGCAAAAAGAATATAATACATACCAAACGAATGAAATGGAAGGTGGTAGATACATGGCGCGTAATAAATATCCAGAAATAACCGTTGAGAAGATATTAGAAGTGTCACAGCGGTTATTCATGGAAAAGGGGTACGACAATACAACGATTCAAGATATTGTAAATGAACTTGGCGGACTGACGAAAGGAGCAATTTATCATCATTTCAAGTCAAAAGAGGAAATTATTGACGCATTAGGGGGGAAACTCTTTTTTGACAACAATCCATTTGTTACCGTACAAAATCAGAAAAACCTAAATGGTTTAGAAAAAATGCGTGAAGTCATTAAGTTAAACCACGCAGATAATGATAGGACTGAACTTGGAAAACAGAGTATTCCTCTTTTGAAAAATCCCCGCTTGTTGGCTGAACTGGCTGATACAAACAGGAAATTGATTGCCCCTCTTTGGTTGCAGCTTATTCAAGAGGGAATAGAGGACGGCTCTATCCAAACCGAGTATGCAAAAGAACTATCTGAACTTTTGCCATTACTTACAAATTTTTGGTTAATTCCCTCTGTCTATCCTGCAACCCCGGAAGAACTGCTTTCAAAGTTTGCATTTATCAAATATTTGTTAGATAGTATGAACTTGCCGATTATTGATGATGAAATTTTCGGTATGGCACAGAATTACTTTGAACACTTAAACGTAGCCAAGTAGATAAAATTGCCTTGCAAAAGGCAGTTTTATTTTCAAACTATACATTCATTCGTAAGGTATTATTTTTAAGCATATACATACCGTCTTAATGTATGAAAGGAGAATACTATGTCAAACTTAGACCAAAAAATCGAAAATGCTGCAAACAAAATTGAAGTTGTCGCAAATGAAGCATGGAAAAAGCGGTCATTCCGCATTGTATCCAAGTCTATATCTGCTACGGCAGAAATCGGACTGATGATAGGGGCTGCACATTTATCCGAAAAAGGCTATAAATCAGCCGCCACCTGCCTGTTTGGTTTAGGGGCAGTAGGACTTGTCTGCGATTTACTTTTTAACAGAAAATAGGAGGACACCGCTATATGATACGATACTTAAAACAATACAAATTCTTGCTTTTCCTTACCGCATTATTTACTGCAATCAGTTCTCTATCTTATGTATTTATTGCTATCTTATTGCAACAAGTTATGGATATTGTAGATATGGGCGATATGGACGGCTTTATCAGAATACTACTCTTTTCTTTAGCTTACTTTACACTTATGGGAGTATTCATGTACCTGCAATCTTTGTTTAGCAAAAAATTTGTCTGTAAAATTATGAAAGCTGTCCGTTCTAAAACCTTTATAGGAATTGAACGGCACACGATTGAGGACTACTCTAAAAATAATACTGCTGATTATTTATCCGCAATTACGAATGATGTAAAAATGATTGAAGATAACTATTTACTGCCCCTGTTGCAAGTTATCCAGTATACGATTATTTTTATAGCTTCCCTTGCTGTAATGATTTACTTTGACATTATCGTTACAGTCTGCGTGATTATCGCAATCGCTATCATGCTTGTTGTACCCAGTCTATTCGGAGGACTACTCTCCAAACGACAGGATAAATATTCTGATATGCTATCCGATTTTACAAACCATGTAAAAGACCTGTTATCCGGTTTTGAGGTTATCAAGTCTTATCGAATGAAAAAATATGTTCTCTCACGATTTGAAATAAGTAACGAGGACACTATAAAAGCAAAATATTCTGTTGACAAGGCGATTGCGGCAAATGAAGCGGTTTCTATGGTGCTTGCGCTTCTTGTTCAAGTGGTTGTTGTTTTTCTTTCTGCATACTTCATTATCATTGGTCGTATCAGTGCAGGAGCCTTGTTAGGCATGGTACAGGTAAGCAGTAACCTTGCAAATCCATTATTGATTATATTTAGCAATATTCCCAAAATCAAGAGTATAAAACCAATTACACAGAAGCTAAATAACCTTTCAGATTACAAGGAACAGAACACAAATACAAAAAAATCACCCTCTTTCAAAAAAATGATTTATGTAGATGATTTGCATTTTTCCTATGATAAGGAAAACGAAGTCTTAAACGGTATTTCACTATCCATTGATAAAGGAAAAAAATATGCTTTTGTCGGCAAGAGTGGGTGTGGAAAGTCTACATTTATTAAGCTGATTGCCGGATATTACTCTAATTTCAAAGGTGATGTACTATATGACGCAGATAGTCTTTCCGTTTTGGACATTGATAAAATAACTGCGCTATCGTCGGTCATTCATCAGAATGTTTATATGTTTGATGAGAGCATTTTTGACAATATTTGCCTACACGAAGATTTCAGTAAAGAAGAATTGCAATCCGTATTGTCTGATAGTGGTTTATCACAGTTTATTGAGCAAGTACCAAACGGACTTAAATATCACGTTGGAGAAAATGGAGATAACCTTTCCGGCGGACAGAAACAAAGAATTGCCGTAGCAAGAGCCTTAATTCGTAAGAAGCCACTGTTGATTTTAGACGAGGGTACGTCTGCTATTGATATGCAAACTGCGTATGATATTGAAAGCAGGCTATTGGCAATATCTGATTTAACGCTACTTACTATCACTCATAATATGAGCAGCGATATTCTTACACTCTATGACGAAATTGTATTTATGGCAGACGGCAAAATAATTGAACATGGCACATTTGAAGAACTTATTACTAAACACGCTGCATTTTATGACTTCTATCAACTAAAGAAGTAGGTATCTTTAGGGGAAAGTTTCTTTGAACCGTACACAATCCTTAAATACTATTATCTGCTCCCCTAACGGGGAAAGAAAAAAACCGTTAGAGGAGCAGATATTTTTGTATGCCTTTTTACGCAATATCTAATCTATCGGCGGTTTTGAAATATCAAAGCCGCCGTTTCTTTTTATCTTCTCAAGAAATGACGCGGTATCACTGTTGAAAGCGGCGGCTAAAGGAGGTAGCCGCCATGAAGCACATACCATATCGACAAAATCCGACGGTCATTGACACATCAAAAAAAGCCCGACCACCGCCGGGGAAAACTACGTCTATCAATATGAACTGTCTAATCATCTGAATACCGCTTACAATACCCTTACGCCTGTCCGGGCTTTTCGGACAGGCGTATTTTGCTGCTCAAAAAATTTTTTGAAAAAAATCCGAAAATCTTCGGCGTTTTTTTCAAAAGGCAGTATTGCCCCGCGAAAAGGGGGAAGCACCACCAACTTTCCAACGAGAAAGGGGGTGAGAATGTGGAACCTAATCGCAGGGAGTTTATAAAACAGTGCGCTTTCCAGAAGTTTTGTAATACGGTACTGCACAATGAAGCGTGTGACGCTCACAAAGAGCTGCACAGGCATAAGGCAAGGGAGATTACCTTTTCCGACTTGACCTTAGAAGAAGCGCGGCAGCTTCATACCTTTGATGAATATTTCAAAGGGGAAACCGCCTTTGAAAGAGCCGGGAAGAAAATCACGCCGAAGCTGCTTCTTGAAGCAATCCGTACTTTGCCGGAAGAAAAGCGCAAAGCCGTACTCCTGTACTATTTCGAGGGAATGAACGACACCGAGATTGCGGAGCTGTTCGATACGTCGAGAAGCACGATACAGTACAGGCGGACAAGCTCTTTTGAGCTGCTAAAAAAATATCTGGAGGAAAATGCTGATGAATGGGACGAATGGTAACGAACCCGGCTACCCGGAAAAAGCCCTTGTTCCCTATCCTGTCATTTTGGCAGCGACAAAGGGCGACCCG
The DNA here is from genome assembly GCF_004793545.1 of Petralouisia muris. Lineage (GTDB taxonomy): Bacteria > Bacillota > Clostridia > Lachnospirales > Lachnospiraceae > Petralouisia > Petralouisia muris. The sequence goes on from NZ_SRYA01000031.1 coordinate 19,351, forward strand.
GACGCTATGAAGATTGTCTTGCAGCATTTCAGCGGCTACATAGCCCGCCTCTCCATGCGGAAGCTGTACGACGAGCGCGGGAACGTCTATTTTGGCGTAGACCACGACATTCGGGAACGGCTGCAAGCAAAACTGATGATGGCTGTCCTCACCTTTAAGGCAGAGGAATAAACCGCAGCGGCGGGACGCTTTCTCTCTCCCCCTTTTCCGTTCCGCTGCTGACGCGGCAGCAAAGCCATTCTGAACCTTGACAAAGAAAGCGGCGCAAGATAACGGCGGCGCAGCATAGGGCAAATCGGATACGTTCCTTTTGCGCCGAGCCATACGGTGGGTGCGCCATGACGCTATCCGGGTGAGGTTATCCCCGCCCGGACAGCCGAGCGACCAACACCGCGCCGGAAAGCAAGTGTAGCGGCTTGCGGGCGACGACGCGCAGAATATACAATGATACTTCCTTACAGCCACAGTCCGAGCGTTAAGAGCGTCGCAGGCAATGGGTAGGGCTGCATGAGAACCATGCGGGGGTGCAATTCCCATGAGGTTATGCTGATAACCGTCCGATTAAAGCCTTTGTTTTCTTGAATAGTGGACTTGCTGCTATTCATAGACTGTATTATATGTTTGCGAAAGAAAGGGGGATTTTCTTTGACGCAAAACCAAACGCCCGTTACCACAACGGAGCATAAAATCGGAAAAGTTACTTACCTTGTATGTTCGTCCGCAAGTGAACGCGCAACGGACACACTGGATAAAAAGATAAAGAAGCTCATTCGCAAAGACATGGAGCTGAACCCCGCAAACGCCCGGAAATAGGGCGTTTCTTCACATTTTATACATGACACAGGCAGCGGTATGTGGTATAATATAGACAGTACAAATACCATGCTTGTCTGTCGTCGGAAAGGAGGACAAAATGTTACAGACAGACAAGATTACCGCTTTATATTGCAGATTGAGCCAGGAAGATATGCAAGCCGGGGAAAGCGAGAGCATACAGAACCAAAAACTGATTTTACAAAAGTACGCTGACGAACACCACTTTTTCAACACGCGCTTTTTCGTAGACGACGGATTTTCCGGCGTGAGCTTTGAGCGTGAGGGGCTTCAAGCCATGCTGCATGAGGTTGAAGCCGGGAACGTGGCAACCGTCATAACAAAAGACCTCTCCCGTCTGGGACGTAATTATCTGAAAACCGGGGAGCTGATAGAGATTATCTTTCCCGAATATGAAGTGCGCTACATTGCCATTAACGACGGTGTAGACACAGCGAGGGAAGATAACGAGTTTACCCCTCTGCGGAACTGGTTCAACGAGTTTTACGCCCGCGACACTTCAAAGAAAATCCGGGCAGTCAAACAGGCAAAGGCGCAGAAAGGCGAGCGCGTCAACGGCGAAGCCCCTTACGGCTACCTTATTGACCCGGATAACCGCAATCATCTGATACCCGACCCGGAAACGGCGCACGTTGTAAAACAGATTTTTGCAATGTATGTACGGGGCGACCGTATGTGTGAAATCCAGAACTGGCTGCGGGACAATGAGATATTGACCGTCGGGGAACTGCGCTACCGCAGGACAGGGAGCAAACGCCACCCCCGCCCACAGCTCAACGCATGGTACAACTGGCCCGACAAGACGCTGTACGACATTCTGACAAGGAAAGAGTATTTAGGGCATACCATAACCGGGAAAACCTACAAGGTATCTTATAAGTCGAAAAAGACGAAGAAGAACCCGGAGGAAAAACGGTATTTCTTCCCCAACACTCACGAGCCTTTGATTGATGAAGAAACCTTTGAACTTGCACAGAAGCGGATTGCCACCCGGCAACGCCCGACAAAGGTTGATGAAATTGACCTGTTTTCCGGGCTGCTCTTTTGCGGGGACTGCGGCTACAAAATGTATGCGGTACGCGGAGCCGGGACGCTTGAACGGAAACACGCCTACACTTGCGGCAACTACCGTAACCGGGCAAGAAATGATATGCTCTGCACTACGCATTATATCCGCAAAAGCGTATTAAAAGAACTTGTCCTTGCAGACTTGCAGCGCGTAACGTCTTATGTGAAAGAGCATGAACAGGAATTTATTCAGACCGCCAACGAGTGCAGCGCAAAGGCAGTACAAAAGACACTGACGCAACAACGGAAAGAGCTTGACAAGGCGCAGAACCGTATTAACGAGCTGAACATCTTATTCCGCAAGCTCTACGAGGACAACGCTTTAGGGAAACTTTCAGATGAACAGTTTGCTTTTCTGACTTCCGGCTATGATGAAGAAAAAAAGACGCTGACCCGGAGGATTGCGGAGCTGTCACAGGAAATCGACAACGCCACCGAGCGCAGCGCGGACGTGAAAAGGTTTGTCGCACTGGTACGCAGATACACCGCCATTACCGAACTGACCTACGAAAACGTCCATGAATTTATTGACCGTATTCTTATTCACGAACTGGATAAGGAAACGAACACCCGCAAAATCGAAATCTTTTATAGCTTTGTCGGCAGAGTTGATACAGGCGACAAGCCTACCGAAAGTATCTCCTATTTCAGACAGATAGGAGCCGACGTAAAGAGTTATGCTATCTAACATACAGAGTGGTCTCGGAAAGTAGGTGGATAAATCGACAAACAGGGGTAGCCAAGTAAAAAAATGAGAAGAGAATGATCAGAATGACAGCGTGCCCGACATTGCGGTGAAAAGATACGATGGAGGGCATGGCTTCAAAACCTCCCCTGTGGCAGGTTTTGAAAAGGAGCCGGTAAGATTCCAAAAGCTATATTTATGATTTCAGCTTTGTGCGCTTCTTCAGCCGTGCGTCCAGATGGATGCAGACGCAGATAATCATAGTGAAGAAGGAATATCGCTTCCTTGTGTGGATGCCCATATCATGAAGATGGTAGTCATTCAGCACCCGGTTGTTCACCCTTTCACAGGAAGTGCGGTTATTGTAGATTTCCTTATATTCCTCCGTTCCCCGGGGGACAGGGGTGTAGAGACGGATGTCCCAGTCGGGTTTTGTGTAGACACAGCGGCCGTAAGGCGAGGGAGAACATTTTTCCTTACAGGGGCAGGAACCCACTTTGCCACAGGCGAGGGGACAGCGCCATTTGCGGGAATGCTTCTGTTTACAGTACCCCCAGTTGACCATACGGAACCCGGCCATGCACAGGGGCGTGCCGTCTTCATCGATGGAGATGGAGTCCGGGATGGAATCCGGGCGGCCGCGGTTGGAATTAAGGTCAATAAAAGGCCGGATCTTCCATTTCTGGCAGAGCCCATAAGTGGCATAGTTGTCATGGGCGGAGTCCAGGCAGACGTCCCTGACAGGGATATCCGGGTTGATGGCCCTGAATTCCCGGAGGGAGACGATGGCGCTGACGCTGTCGTGCCGTCTGGCATCCAGGAAACGGATATGGAGCGGCAGGTCGACCCTGGCTTCTGCATTATGGGAGCAGAGCATATAAAGGGTATGGCCGAAATAAAAGACTTCCTCATCACTGTCCCAGCCCCAGTGTGCGTCCGGATCTGAGAAATGGCGTTTACAGGGACAGCCCGGGATGCCCTTTTCCGCACAGCTGCAGACCCTATGCCCATAAGGGGAAGCGTGTGAATGGACGCAGGTGCCGTCGCCGGAAAGCGTGACGCCGTCCTGGGGGATAAGCCCGTCCTTAAGGGAGGGGAGGAGGGCAGCAAGGCGGAAGACCTGCTGGAGCCTTTCCTCATAATGGAAGGGGAATTCCGTGTGGTCCAGGGCGTAAGCCGCCAGCTTATCCGTGATGCCGGAATGCTTATTGGGAAGCTTCTTCCCTTTGCCGGGCTTTTTGGAAGGCTTTCCATTTTTATCTTTAGGGAAAAAGTCCTTCCTGCCGGTCCGCTGGGAGGCTTTGGGCTGCGTCCAGAGCCTGTCCATGAGGTCAAAATAAGAGCCCAGCGGGGGAAGGGAATCCGGGGTACAGCCGATGAGCGCGGCGAGGAGGCTGTCCGTTGTGAGTTCTACAACCCAGGCGGTAAGGCTGGTGAAGCCCTGCAGGGCCATGAGGATAAGGGAACGGATGATCTGCACCTGGTTTTTGGCGGGCCTTCCGACAGGGGGATAGAAAGCGGAAAGATATCCCATTACCGGATCCAGGTCCAGCAGGCGGAGCTTATCCCGGACAGGGCCGAATGCGAGCTGGAGCCTTGTGCGCTGGGAAGAATCAAGGTGTACTTTTGTCTCATGCAGGAAATTCAGGTACTCCTGATGGGACTGCCAGTGAATCAACATATGTGTGTCCTCCTTTGGTCTGGTGAAAAGTGGATAGTTCTCCTTAACCAAAGGGCCGCGTTCATTGATTATGCATTTCAATCAATGAACGCGGCCGCACAAACTGGCAGATTTGTCAATAGGTATTTGAAAAATTTCTGATAAAAATATAGAAAAAATGTTAAAAATCCACTGAAAAGTGGAGGTGAAGAAAAAACGGAGTGCTCTGGAAATACAGTGTTTTCAAGGGCTGCGAGTTTCCGAGAGTACTCATACATCAAAAAGAGGTAAGATAACACCCTCTGCAAAAAAGGTATCGTTATCTTACCTCAACAAAATTAGAGCCTGAATAACCGTCGTCAACACGTTCCGACACTACTTCAATATCTTCCTTGTCCTTCAGGAAATCACGGATAAGATTTTTCTGGTTTGAAATGCTGTTGCTCTCTGCTTTCGCAGCGCTGGAAACATCGCCATCTTCCTTAGATAACCTAACGTAGATGGCTGCATGGTAGATTTTCTTAATCTTGTTACTCATGTTACCACTCCTTTTGATTTTCTAAGTCAGAAAACCCGAAGGGAGTGCCTGTTTAGTCCCAAGTTAGAAATAATGAAATTTAGTCCTAACGCTATTGTAGCACACCCTCCGGATTATTTCCACCAGATTCTGAAAAAAATTTATCAGACGGACAAAAGCATATTTTCAAATGCTTCATTGAAAGATATGCCTCCCGTAAACCGCACCTTGACTTTCATGCTGCCGACACGCACCAGATAGGGATTGCCGACTTTTTTAAGATACTGCTGTTTTCTTTGTTCCAGCGGCAATCCCCTGTCAATCTGAATCACGCTTATGTCTGTCAGTTCCTCAAGTTCCACATCCGCAAAGTCTGTATCGAGCATTTTTCTGTATTCTTCTGCCGTCATTCCATTACCTCCCAATAAAAATGCTGCCTGCTATTTCTGGCAGCTATGTATGCCGGACCGCTGATCCGGCTGTGAAAGGTTTTCAAAATATCCTACCACCTGCTTGCTTCAAGCCGCTTTTCAAAAATTCTGTATATCTCCCTGTCTGCCCATTCCACATATTCCCTGATGTCGATCAGCTCCTTCAACTCATAAATTTGCAAGCGCATGAGCTGTTCTATCCGTTCAGGAGTATTTTCTCCCTGACCTGTCAGTTTTTCAGACAGCTTTTCCCTGATTTCTTCCTGTACAGCCTGCGGCATTGCGGATATATAGTAAGGCGGAAGATATGGCACACCTCTCTGCATGGCTGCATCTTCATATTGATAGCTTTTTTCAAAGTCAAGCAAAAATTTCCGTATCTGGACTCTGGCTTTTCCCCTGTTTTCTTCACTGACAAGTTCCGTCAGCCCGTCAAAGAACTGAACCAGTTCGCATTTTGTAAAGCCCATGTTTGCATACTCCTTTCGTACTGCAATCCTGCATTCATCATTCTATCTGAATGACATACCCTGCCCATGACGGACAAATATGTAAACAGCCAGGCATCCGCCCGGCTTTGAAATATCTTACCTTTACACTTATCACTGTCATCTTCTGTTATCGTTGTCATTCTAACGAATACGCCCGTATTTTCTGCCTTTTTTAGAAACAATCGTTCCCAAAACAACAAGTACGGATAAAGCCAGACATACGCCCGCTGCTACAAAAATTTTAACTCTGCACATATTTACCACCTTTTCCTTATTCGTTGTATCTGTCAAACACCCCCACCTGCACCTGTACCCCCTCTGTAATCCGGTCAAGTGTTTCTTCATCAACCTTTCCCATGTGTTCAATGATGCGGTCAAAGTTCAGCGCTGTCACCTGTTCGCATAGTGCGATGCTGTGCTGGTCCAGTCCGTCCGTCTTATATGACGATATGAATACATGGGTGGGCAGGTTCCGTTTCTTGTAAATCTTCGTAGACAGCGGAACTACTGTAATGACAGTGCTGTGCCTGTTTGCCCTGTTGTTGCTGACTACCACCACGGGGCGCATACCGCCCTGCATACTTCCCTGATACTGTACGCCCAAATCTACATACAGTATATCGCCTCTCCTTATCTTCATAAGCAGCCTCTGCCCCCGCCCCATATCGGTCTTTCCTTATCAGCAGGACGCTTTGTTGTATCATAGATATGGTACTGCATGGTAGAAAGCTCAAAAAAGCCGACACCGATGTTGGCAGCGTCATACATAAATTCTTCCAGATCGGACTCGTCCGCTGTTATATCAGCCATGTTCTCCACGACAACCGTATCATACTGCCCGGTAATTAGACGGGTAATCAGCATATTCACCGCATCCCTGTCAATATTCCTGTTCGGTCCCTTGTTGACGATAGTTTCATTCATCAACGCTATCCCTGCCATGCTGCACTTCTGTCGGTTCTCCTGAATGATCCTGCGGATATTGCTTTCTGACTTGTTGGAGTTCATAAACATGACTGCCTGATGCACCAATACGCCGACAGCGATACTTTTCACATTACTGCACATGATAATCACCTATACTTTCTTCTATTTTCGTTGACTGAAACAAAAGAGAAGTTTTTGCCGGCTTTATCCTCTCATACAGGAAAGCCTTGTCTGCTGTTACTCAATAACTGCAAGGCTTGCCTGTATCAGAGGATAACGTGGCATTTCTGCCACATTAACCCTCTGTTTCATCTGAAAATATCAGATTACGCTCTCGCTTGTCCCCGAAACGGGTAACATACACTGGGACGGCTCCATCCCACACTGCGCCTCCGTCATGCCCAGCCAGACGGAATCCACAGGCAGCCACTCCCGAAAAATGCTTTTCGCTGAAATTCCAGTGCCGTTCTATCTCATTACCTCTGACTGCCATGCCAGTAGGCACAATCCTCTGCTCCATACCTTCACGGGCAACAATGTTATCCATTGCAGGTACATCTTCGCACGAAACGGGATTCTGCCACCCCTTTATCCCTGCATAAGCATAGACGGATAAAAAGGCGAAAATAAAATCAGGTGTATGCGTGTCCTATTGAATTGTTTTGGCTTTTTCAAACCTGCAACTATCATAACTGAAAGGGAGTGGTTTTCAGAGTGCCAGTATCCGCTATTTGTAGCCGATATACGCCACCTTGACTATCAGACAGAAAACAAAAAAGACCAGACTCCAGATATAATCTGTTGTCTGATCTCTTTAAAGTTGTTAATCATTCTTAATTATCATACAGCGTATTAAAGTTATGCTTCTACTACGACAGCATTATATTAAGATGGCTACACTTATTGACTTATAATTTGATTATCATATGCACTTACAGCATCTTGTCTTTTCAAGTATTCTTTATTAATCCGCTGAGTTTCATCCTTTCTATCCAATATATCCTGCTGTATACGTTTTGCCTCTTGACGCTTTTGTAAATATTCTTCCAAAAGTTCTTTCTGTCGCTCTTTTCTTTCATTACTCCTTTTGTAAAAACTATCTTGTGATCGAATACCAAATTCAGAATCTGCGGAAACCGGCCAAGCGTCACCCCTGCATTGTTCTAGCGTATCACCAACTGTCAACATGACAGATGCATTCCTTGAACCATACGAACCCCCTAAATCACGCTTAATCCAACTCAAAACCTGCTCCTTATATTCAGGATCATCTTTCATTCTCTTAAAAGCAGCCTCAGAAACATTGACCGCTGCATTACTAACTGTCGCATGCATAGTAATTTCTGATAACTCCTGATAGAATTCCTTCTTAAATGCTTCCAGTTCTTCTTCAGGAGTCATTGCTTTAGTTTGTTCAACATCGCTTGCCCCAGTAACAGACAATTTTTGTGCAAAAGTCTTTTCTTCCCTTTCAGTTCGATTTGATCCTGTACTTGTTGGTACAATCTCTCTTTGATAATAGTTGTTTTGTACTCCTAACGTCATAACACTATTCTCCTTTCTCAGAAATAATAATTTTTGCAATATCATTAAAAGTGTTAAACTTTCGTTCTCCAATCGCACTTTCTGGTACTCTTATTCCAAATTTTTCTTCCACAGTTTCCATAAATATAATCATTTGATAAGGCTCTATACCAAATCGCTCTGATAAAAGAGGATAATCTCTCGCCTCATCAGGCAGTGTATTTATGTCTATACCAAATAATTCTACTAATATTTCTGCCAATAAAGTCTTTATTTGATTTTCCATATTTACTTCCTTTACAACTTTCATAAAACTTCCATTTCAACATTTCCATTTAGAGTATCAATAATATATTGTCCCATACTATCCATTTCCGTTTCAATATATATTTTATCCTGTTCACTTAAAACTTTTTGTAATTCACTCTTTACATTTTTAATGTCATCCATATTTCTTCCTAAATACTCTATTGCTAATGGACGATTTATGGTAAATACATCTTGAATGTTACTACTTAAGTAAAAACAATCTATATCCAGCATAAATCTATACTTGACAATTTGCTTCAGCTCATAAATATATTTATCAGAAACATTGCTGCCATATAAACACATAATTACAAAATCTGGATTTATTGCATTTAATATTTGAAATGCATGAATCCCAAAATGTCCGGGTTGTACTTTACTGATAGGCATTATTTCCCCAGGCACTCCAGTGATAATCAAGTCAGGTTTGCATTTTTTCTCAATCTTTTTAATAAAACGATTATATAAAATAATTTTATATTCAACTGGTATATCTATGTTCATAAAGGCGGGAAAACTATACACATTATGTAAAAATACACTATTGCACCTAGAGGATACTAAAACCACATTATATCCTTGATTTTCAAAATATTGTTTCACTGCTAATTGTGCTAAAAACTTATCTGTTCTTTCACCAATCCCCATTACACATACTAAGGGAGTATTTATTTCAGATAATTCAAAAGAGCTATCATCAAGTTCAATATTTTGATCCTTTTGTGTCAAATCAATATATTTTCCTGAATATGTTTCAACCAATCCTGCTATCCTATTATATATTTCCGTATTGACATGTCTGGATAGCAGTATTTGCTTATGGTGTTTTAGCATTTCTTCTACAATTTCTAATACATAATCTTCTTGTATATCATTTATAGAATCTATGATCCAAATTGCATCAATTATCCGATAGTCATTCTCTGATAATGATTCCTGCACTTTAAATTCAGAAAACTGATTTTTCTCTACTGCCCACCCTTTGGGAGTTAATAGAATCATTGGCTCTATGTTTTCTATCATAGATTTATATTTTAAATACGGTTGCATCTCCTTATCATATGGAAATGCTACTACTCGTAATATTTCATTCAAATTTATTTCCCCCTCTCTTAACTAAAATGATAGCCATGCTCCCTTAAAGTACAATACTCTTTTAATTGTAATTCACAAGACAACTTCATTCTTTCGCATCGCTCCAGCCGCTTTTGGGATGACAAAGAATTTCCATCCTCCATACCTGCTGCACATAAATTGCAAAAATCTCCTGCCCAACAAGTCCTGCAATTATCGGCAGTTAACTTTCCAATGTTTACTAAATCATTAATTTTAGAAATATTAAAGCCATTATCCAAATCTCCTAAAACAAATGCCTCACAGCTTTCATTCACACGTTCACAAGGATAAAACTTTTCATCAACGTTAACAAATAGTCTAGTGGCACCTGCAATACACGGTCCTGACGGATGATATACTTTACCTCTATTTCCTTTTGCAATAATTTTCTTATGAATATTCTCTTTCATTGCTGCAATTTGTGTTTCAGTCAATTTGGATACATATTTCTTATCCAATCGTCCAATCAAATGCAAGTAAGCCTTAAACATTTCATATCTGTAGTTCATATCAAATGCTTCTGTATAGTGAATTGCATTCTTGGAACTATTTTGATTTAATGTTGTAGATCCCACTAGCGCAGACGTAATAAAATCATATGTAAAGAAATTACTACTGCATTGGTAATCGTTCTTCTCATCCAATACTGCATTAAAGCTTACATTGTTCATATAGAACGGATATTTTTCTTTTATATAGTCAATATTTTTCATTATTACATCGAAAGTTCCTTTGCCGCTTTCTGCGAAAACACGGCTATTATCTTGGATTGACTGTGGTCCATCCAAACTAATTGTTAAATTAATATTATTCTCGCACAAAAACCTTATGATTTTATCATTTAACAACGTTGCATTTGTTGTCATGTTGTATCTAACTTTTTTACCACTAAATGCTTTATTAGCATAGTCTATAATTTCACTTATAAGTTCTACTTCAAGTAATGGTTCTCCACCATAAAAACTAATTATTGCTGTTTCGATATTTCCATTATGCTTTCGATAAAAATCAACTGCCTTTTTTGCAGTTTCAATTGACATTCTTTTTTTAGTATGAACTCTATTAATATACGTGCCAGAATATACACAATATTTACATCTTAAATTACAATTTTGTGTTACCTGTAAAATCAACTGGTGGACATTATTTTCCATGTAATCTTCTATGTGATCTGCTGCAGCATGTTTAATTTCCGCATCTACGTTGCAGGATTCTAAGAATCCCTGACTTTTTAACTTATTTATTTTATCTAATGTCGCACTATCTATTTGCGAAAATATAATCTTTCCCGTAATAAGTTTTTCAAGATTCAAATACAAATTACTATCTACACGAATTATTGATGCCGTATTAACATCGAAAATATAGTATGCTTTCACAGTTTTAAACAATTTTATAAATGGTAATTCGCTCATTCTACATTCACTCCTTTGTAAGTAGGTGCAGAAATGTAACAATATACTTCTGCACCCACCCATTGCATTTAATTCAGGCTTCCGCCAAACAGATTACAATGCCCACCCACCGGATATTGCAGTTGTTAATCCTTTGGAGTAATTCTGCAAATATACAGTGTTTGTTGCTGTGGTTGTTGTACAATTGTAGCATGGAATAGATGAGCAAAGCGAATTACAGCTGCAAGCAAATGCCACCAATGTACCATCCTGAATTTTAGCTTTTTTGCCTAAACTCTTTTTCATACCCTTTTCCTCCTTTCTCGTGAATTTGTAGTGAAACCACGGACAAAGGCTCCCTACCGTTTAAATATAGCATTAGCAAAATAATTTTCAATACGCCTTGCAGAAAGTGACCTGATTTTGCAGAAAACGGACACTTTGAACTACTATACATTCAAACAAAAAGAGCCAGACTCCAGATTTAATCTGATTGTCTGACTCTCTGTATACCATTATTCAGCTATTACAGGACATCAATATTTCTTCGCCCTTTATAGTGCATTCAAATTATCCAAAAACTTCTCGTAAAACACACGTTCCTTTGCCACAAACTCAGGATGCGCTGGTGGAGATATTGGATTATAAATTCTCTCCAAAATTTTTTTAACCATAGCTTTTGCTGACTCAACAGTATTTCCCAAGAAATCGGAACTAAGCTGTTCTTTACCTTGTTCAACATGGATAACCAATGCTGTTGATATTCGGTTCATTGGAAATGGATCAATTCCTGTATCTTTAAGAGTTTTGTCATATGCTTGCATGACTTCTTCTGAACAGGGCAGCTTGAACGTATCCTCTTGTTGCTTTTCATATGTATCAGTGTTGTCTATTTTTTTGCGCATTACTTCTGAAAAGCATTGATTTTCCTGCTTCTTAGCCGGATTTACCCCCACCAAATTTGTTGAATTATAATTTGTATCAATCCTCATGACTTGCACCTACTTAATATTAATCCATGTTGACATAGTATTCCACGGTGAGTTGTAAGAGGTTGCCTGATATTTAAATTGACCTGATGCGTTCATTCCACTCAAATCCCATAAATACAACCATCCATCCACAATCCTGTCATTGTTGAAATCCAACGATGCATAGTCAATTGCCTTAACCTGCGTTCCACAATAAGTAGCATAATCCCTTCCTTCACCATTCTTTTGAGTCACAACATACATTTCGGCGCCGCCATGATCCACCAGTGTTGTATACTGATTTCTGGGAATATCTTCATAGCCACCTTGCGTTGAGCGTACCTGAATAACCCCTACATACGAAACTGGTGCCGCAGGTCCTCTTGCAACAGTTCCTTTATTGTCAGATGCTTCAAACTCTGCCTTCATATCCTGAATACGCTCATCCAAGTCACCATTCTCATACATCTGCTGTAATCTTCCCGTACCTTCAAAAGTAATTGTTACCTCGTCAGAAACTACTACATTATCCGGCAACTCCTCTGCAGCCATTACCGGAATGGTGAATACATTGAGTATTGTCAAGCAAGACAACACCATTGCCAAGATACTTTTTTTGAATCTCATATTATATGCGTGAAAGATGCATAATGCACACAAAGATATTCTTATGAATGTTTGTATATTGTCTTCATATCAAGGTAATCAATTTTTCTTGTGATTTTTCTGAATTTGCTCAATTATAGTTAACAATTATCTCTCGAAATAAATTGCAATATAGGCATATTGTTAGGGAATTTCATTTCCCTAACAATATCCAGATTAGATTCCATACAGTCTAATTCATTCATAACTGTTTTGTTATTTATGAAATCCATACTCAAAATCCGAAACACCATCAGTTCCTCTTTTGTATAAATGTATATAACCAAATTTAAAAGACTGCCTAAATTCCTTAAAATTCAGACTGTCTTTCAAATATAATTCATTCTCAATATTTACTTTTTTTCTAAAAAATCATACGCACTCAAAATCTTATTATATTTCGCATACCCTGAGAGGTTATTAGCGTTATACTGCATATCCATCAGTTCCTTTATAATATCTGCGAAATTCTTCTTTGTATCAGACACACTGCTGTCGGTGAACATTCCCGTCTTATATACATCATTGTCCAGCTTACCCTCATCCACCAAATAAGAATTTAATGCAAGCATTTCCTTTTCTGTTGCATTTGATATATTCACTTTTGAGGGATCAATTATCTGTTCACTTTCCTTTCCATCGGCTGATGTTGTCACTACTCGTAACAGCGGACTGTCTTTCGTGTATGAATCCGCTTTATACACTGTCACATTTGAGCCATCTGGTAAAGCTCTCGAAGTCAATCCACCAATTTTCAGGTTAAAAGTTCCAGCATACGAAGAAGCTGTTGTTGAATTTTGGACCGAATTTTGTTTTTTAGCAGACTGCCTTTTTATACCTGCCAATCCACTTCGCATAGCTGAGTTTGTCGTATTCAAACCACCTATATTCATTTTATTATTTCCTCCAGTTTATAAAAATGTTTTTTATATAATAAATTATGGGGTAATATTCGTTACATTACTTATGATACCGTAAACTGTGCATTAGCACTTACTGTATTATGCGGGAAATTGATCGACGTAGTCGAATATGTAAATGTATGTGTTCCAACTACTGCCGGTCCGCAATTCCAATACTGCCGGAAAGCATATACAACATTTCCTGTTCCAGTAATTAAATCCTCATCTTCCAGCGTAGCACTTCTGCCGTCCCACTTTGCGATTTCGTTATGACCGTAGCCGACAACATATACTACAACAATAACATCGCCGCTATTATCTATATAGGCGCCTTCAATCTTGACACTTGACACTGTTGGAGCAGGTCCTCTTGCCGTCACCCCGTCGTGAGTATACTCAACATTATCAAGTTTAATGTCTGTACCCTTATCATTACCCTTCTCTGCTGCAAACGCAGTCATAGAAAACATCATTACAAATGCCAGTGTAAGTGCCAAAGCCCTTCTTATCTTTTTTAACATAATATCAATCCTTCTTTCTTTAAAATAGTTTCATATTACCCCATAATTATTAGCAAGTTTTGACTTTAAGTTGACTGTATTCATTTTTCCTCCTTTGCTTATAAGTATATAGCGAAAATTTTTTATATCAATATACCTTGCAGAAAGTGGACTGATTTTGCAGAAAACGGACACAAAATATTGAAGTAATTTCATAATAAATTATGAACTTATACTATTACCAGCTTTACCAGACCTTAATGTTAAAACTGCTCTATCTAAATTGATATATCATCCTCCTTCTATCCTCTCGCAATTTTCAACGACAAAACTGTAATAAATTCCTCCGGGCTTGGCAAACGCCCTGATCCAAACAAGCTATTCCACTTATATCTTGTTTCCTTATTCAAAAAACCAATCATAATAGCTCTCTCCATTTCCTCTCTGATCTCACTTTCACTTTTTCCTTCTCTTTTAGCAATCTTCTTAATTGCTTTTTTGGCAGCTCTCTCACTCATTTCTTTCTCCTTTCGGTACTATAACTTCTTATCCATAAGTTCCTATAACTGATATGTTAATTTTAACTAATGTATACTTAATTAGTCAAATATTTTGTGTCTACATATTATGACGCTATTCGACAAAGGAGGTGCAAAATTGAATCCAAACGGATGTATTAAAATCCACTTAGGTGAACTGCTTAAAAAGTCTGGTTTAAGTAAAAACAAATTTTGTCAAAAGGCAGAAATTCAACGCTCTCAGCTAAATGGATATATGAATAATACCATTACCCGACTAGATACGGAAGTGCTTGTGCGAATATGTCGCACACTAAATTGCTCCATTGCAGATTTATTAGAGTACATTCCGCCAGATATTCAGTAATAAAAACAGTCTGAAATCACTAACACTATTTCAGACTGTTTTTATACACCATTCTACTATTCATATCCTTTATTATTCGAGTAGTGTTCTATTATACTAACCTACTTTTTCACGTTCTTGCCGAACAAATTCCTCAAAAAGCTCATTAAAAGTGTTAATTGCAGCAGATTCCTTTTTCCAAATCAAATAGGTAAAAGAAATTGGGGGTGTTATATCTTTTGGTTCTACTAATTTAATTTGGGATTGTTTCAATCCTTTTACAATATAAACAGGCAAATATGATACTCCCTGATCTGCTTTTATTAAATCTTCCGTAGAGCGTACAGAAGCTATGCTCACAAAATTAGCATCAGGATATAGCTTAATAATAGACTTTTCTAAATCCTCCCAATATGTAGGGTGATTATTCGTCAATATTCTATATTTCCGAAAATACTCTATTTCTGATGACAAATTACTGTTCTCACTTATATTTGGCACAGCAAGTTGTATTTTTCCCTCACATACATTTTTGTATTGAACCTTTTTAACAAAAGGTTCTTTCCTATCTATTCCAATATCATACTGTCCATCCATTATTGCCTGCGGTATATTATCCTCTGATACCGTTGTAGAAATATTTATATTAGGCTCCTTCTGAAAAAAAATAGGTAAAAATTTTGGAATCAAATAATTATCAATATATGTGGTAACAACAACCTTCAATGTAGTTTTGTAGCTGGATTTCATATTTTTGATAGCATAAAGTCCGTTTTCATACGTAGTTATGGTTTCTCTGGCAATCTTACAAAAAAATTGTCCTGCTTCTGTTAATGTTATATTACGACCAGATGTTTCAACCAGTTCAACATCCAAAAGCGCTTCAAGGTTTTTAACATGATTGTATACTGATGTTTGGGTTATAAATAATTCATCAGCAGCCTTTCGATAGTTTTGATATTTGGCAACAACCAGAAAAGTATAATACCATTCAAGATTCATATATAACCTCCTTTTTTTAATTTTTCCTTAACATATCGACGTATTATACCACAATAAACAATAAATTTCTATTGCAGAAATAATATTAAATTTTCTTATACCTAATCGTAATATCAACTTTTTCTTAACAATACGTTAAGATATTTGAAATTTTCTTTTGTCAGAATATGTAATATTATATACCAGACAAAAGAGAGGAGGACACTGTAATGGTAAAATTTCAGGACAACACAGTTCGAGACGGAATGCAGCAACACAATGTAAATAAAAACTTCCGAACCAAACTTAGCATTTTTGAACTCATAGGACAATCAAATGTTGATTCAGTTGAAATTGGTATGTGCGCATCAGAAGATGATTACATGATGATTTGCGAAGAAGCAAAAAAGTTAAGTAAACATCAGGAAGTAGTTGTGCTGACAAGACTTGTAAAACAGGATAATATTACTATCAGTTATATTGGAAAAGACGTAGAATTGAAAATCAGTGAAGATCGCCAAAAAGAAGTGCGGCAGCAGCTTTGCAAAATTGCGGGTGGAAAGGCGGTCATAGAAGAATGACAGAATGTTTAACACTAATGCAAGAGCTGTTTTTGCCACTGCTCCATCTCCTCATCATACAAAAATACATGAAAATATTTTGGGGACCGGGGAAACAGCATTTAAAAAGTTATATAGAATGGGGCATGTATTATGTTTTTCTCACTATAAACAATATTGGCATTGCTTTCCCACCCCATCTGCTGTTGCTTGGAAATGTTCTGCTGGTATTTTTGATTGGTTCTTCTACCCGTAAGAGAAGCTTAACGCAACGGTGTATATTTTCCATATTGATATGTACTGTATGGATGCTGGTGGAAGTTATCATTATGATGATATTAAGAACTGTCAGTTTTAACACAGGAACGCTTCAAGATGCCGGGAGCTTCATTTCTAAAATGTGTATGCTACTTTTATCAGTTGTTATAAGCCACTGTATCAAAAATAATCATTACTCTGAAATTCCGCTGCGTTATTTTTTGATTATTCTTCTGATACCATTCAGCAGCATTTATATCATGCACCATATCTTTCTAATTGCAGATATTCATAGCGAATATGCTATATTTTCTGCCACTGCCAGCTTTTTGTTTCTCGTTGTAAACTATGTTTTCTTTGAAGTCTATGATTGGATAAGCCGGGATGCCGAGCTGCGGCAACAAAACCGCCTGTATGCACAGCAACTTGATCTTTGCCGTCAGCAGGCGGAAGAACGTGAAAGTCTCTATCTTGAAATTCGTAGAATCCGGCATGATTTGAAAAAGCATCTTTCAGGACTGCTCGGAATGGTTCAGGCAAAACAGATAAACGAAACAGAGAAATACATATTGCAACTGCTAGATGTTGGTGTTGGAGATCGTCTGGCAGAAGTTTCCCGCAGTGGTAATATAGTTGTAGATTCCTTAATAAACCACGCATACACCTTAGCACAAAAAAATAATATTCAGTTTAATATCAATGTTCTAATCCCCGCATCACTCCCGTTTGAGAGCGGACATTTAGCCATAATTTTAGGGAACTTAATGGAAAACGCATTGGACGCCTGCCGGGAGATAAAAAATGAGAAGAAATTCATATACCTTGATATTTCTTATGCAAAGGAAGTTTTTCAGCTAATCATAAGGAACAATTATAAGACAAAGCGTAAAAAGGATAATATTGGTCACTATTTCACTACCAAAAGCAATACTATATATCATGGTCTTGGACTTTCATCAATAAGCCATGCCATCGAAAATTATCAGGGACAAATGGAAATAACAGACAATGACAATGTATTTCAAGTCATAGTTGTCATGTACGGTTCATACTCCGAGCGTAACAGATAACATATTATTGCTTTTCAATATCTAAAAAAGGAGTTATTATGGAACATTTAGCAACAAAGTTAGCGCATTATATACTTGAGAAAGGAATTATTACTGAGGATTTAATCGAGATCTACCAATATGGTTTTCAGTGCTTTTTAGAGCTATCTGTGAGTACCATATGCAGCATCATCATCGCCCTGTTTCTTGGTATGCTGCCGGAATGTATCTTCTTTTTCCTGCTTTTTATTCCTATGCGCTCATTTGGCGGCGGTGTACATATGAAAACATATTTTGCCTGTTTTATAGGCTCCTGTCTCATACTCACCTCTACCCTGTTGGCAGTAAAATATTTAACAATGCCACTTCTTATTGCTTTTGCGCTATACATATTTGCTGCCATTCTAATTCTGATCATAGGACCTATTGACCATCCAAATCGGGAAGTAGATGCACAGGATAACCGCACTTTCATTAAAAGAACCCATTTTACTATGCTTATCAGCTTTTTATTGGCTTTGTTCTTCGTTTTCACTCAAAACACAAGATATATGTTTCTTCAAGCAATCGTATTTACTTTTATATTCTCTACTTCCCTGATCGGACGATTGATATACAGGCAGCCTTAACTTTCTTCTTGCAAGACAGCCTGTATTTTATCCTGCCAGCTTAACATGACCTGCTTATACTGCTCTTTCAAACAATCTGGCACTTCATAATCAAGTTGGCAAATATTATCATAATCCTTCCGTGGCAATAGATCTTTATTATCATAAAACCACTGCCAGCGCCAATTACGCAGCAGACTTTCAGCCATGCACTCCGGCGAAGAAAAAATTTCATCAACTATCATTGACAAGTTCTGTTCTTCCTCTTTGTTTAATAAACCGATTAAAGACACATAACCCACCTGATATATATACGCAATATGGTAATTTTTAGATTTTTCGAGAATATCCGAAAAAATACTTATTAACTCTTTATATTTATCCATTTCACACTCTCCTTAGTTCATTGCCGCAATGTGTATAAGCCACATTTCCCAAAAGTTTCAAAATCTTTCCGAATTTATATAAACAGTTTAACCACTGTGTAAACCTATATGCATAAAATGTCTTTTGCACTCATTTTATAATAACAAAAAAATATTTCCATTACATTACCTTTGCAGAAAATGGCTTTATATTGCAGAAAACGGAAAAGAAAGAACTAAAAACCTTCTTCCACTTTCTGCACCCATTCCTTTACTTTTTCAACAACATCCTGCTTTCTCTCAAAATGCAGATAATGCCCGCCATCCAGCCGCAGCACTTCACTCTTATCCGTTTCTGTAATGACTTCTTTATGCAGCGTTTCCCATGATTCCATCAGCTCACAATTATCCCCTGAAACGAATTGTAATACCGGGATATTTTCAGGAAACGTCATATTCCTTACAGACTCCAGATTATCTTCCATATGTTTTATTTCATTCATAATATCTTTGCCATATGCGAAATCCATAGATAAAATACGGAATACTTCTAATTCTCTTTCAGAATATGGATAGGTAGTATCTGCATAAATTGCATTTTCCGGACGTGCTATTGAGCATAGCCGGGTAATTCCCAATACATTCGTTGCTTTTTGAAAATACGCCACGAGCTTGTTCAGCGTTACCATGCTAATAGGGAGTGGTTCTTCATCAGACTGTTTGGGAACAGACGGATCAATTCCTATAAATCCCTGTACTTCCTGCGGATAAGCATTTGCCCAGTATAATGAATACAGACCAGAAAGCGAGTGCGGCATCAAATAATACTGATCACAGCCTAACTTTTGGGTACATTCATGCAGTTCTTCCACAACAACACCAATTTCCCGTTCTGTTCCAACGCTATCTGAAAGCCCATATCCAAACGGTTCTATGGTAATAACCCGGAAATCCTCTGACAGTTCTTCCGCCAATGGGAGAAATTCCAGAATCGGTGAAGCAGATCCCCATCCGGGCAGTAATATGATTGTTGTTTCATTACCCTCTCCTTTTACATCTACCACCATACTATGTCCGTCCACTTCAATAGCTTTTCCATATGCAGCTTCGATTTTGGACTGCTCTGCTTTCTTGCAGAAAAAGTTCCAAACCAACAATACTGCAGCAACTCCCAATAAAATCAGGAATATCCATTTCATAATCCTTAATACTTTTTTTCTCATGTTGTTCTCCTTTTCTTTTTTATATCTGTCTTTATTACCTTTGGTCAAAATAAGCATACAGCCAATCTCTGAAAACACAATCTTCTTTATCCTGTCATTATTGACCGAATATCCGGCTTCGTTGCTTTCTTCGATTAACTCTGAAGCATTATCAATGCATATCACTTATTCTAATCTTCATTACTTCCATATCCCTCTTTAATCAGAAACTTTTTAAGCACCTCTCTTCCACGCCGCAGTCTGGTTTTTACTGTTTGGGGATTCATCTGAAGCTCCTGTGCAATCTCATCCACTTTTTTGTACTGGTAATAGTAAGCTACAAAAATTTTCCAGTCCGACGGCTTTAATTGTTTTAAAATTTTTGCTATGATTCTCTGCTGCTCTCTTTGGACGATAAGCTGTTCTATGCTATTGTCAATTATCAGAATATCATCCATTAACTGTAAATTCTGCACTTTGGCGGCTCTTAGCCAGTCTTTGGCTTTATTCCTTGCAATGACTGCTATGTATGCTTTGATGCTGCTGTATGCTTCATAGTTAATTCTTTCAGCCGTATTCCATAGTGCAATAAATGTGTCTGCGACCACCTCCTCCACATCTTCTTTTGTTCCCTTTGAGCTTAATAGGTTCCTGACAATGGCAGTGATATAAGCACTATACAGATCGATTATTTCCTCAAATGCCTTTTCATCTCTGTTCCGAAGTTTCCTTAGTATGCTCTTTTCGTCCATTCCCCCAAATCCTATCTGCTCAAATTTTTCATCAATACGATACTTGTAAAAATTGGGTTTCACTTTCAGACGAAAAAACAAAAAATCTTTTCATTACTGTCAAAAATTTCATACTACAATACATCTTGCAAAAAGGCGCATAGAATCCCCCATACACCTTTTTCGTCTTTCCTACATTTGCTATAAGAGCCTGTCCAGACCAAACGACATTTCTTCAAGCATATGTACTAAATATTCCTGCTGTTTTCCACTTTTACTGTTTAAGACATTTAGAATACGTTCTGTTATGGGAATTTCATTTAGATTTTCATATAAGAGATATGAGAGAGGAACAGTCAATGCATCTGCAATTCTCATAAAGTTTTCTAACGACATTGTTCTGCTCCCATGTTCGATCCGCTTTATAGAATCAACTGAAAGCTCCGCTTTCTCTGCCAGTTCAAATTGTGTTAAATTTTGTTTTTTACGGTATAATTTCACATTATCGGCAATAATATATTTTATATCATTCATTTTCTGATTCTCCATTCTTTTAATTTATTTGTGAAATGAAGAATCTGTAGGTGGTCCTCTTTTCGACTTTCGTATGTATATGTCTTGATAAATCAGCAATTTTCGACAGTGGTAAAAAAAAGAGTACACTGCACCGACCTGCCATGTCGATTTGTGTACTCGTAAGCTGCCGTATTTACTTTTGAGGAATATATTGCACTGGATCACCCATCGCATATATCCCTTAAATACAAATCTATGTAAAAAATTTATCATCCAATATAAATTTCCCTACTGCAAAACTGCAGGGAACTAACAAAAGGTAAGGAAAAAAATACGCATGATAAAATAGAATTAATATTCATCATGCGTATCTGTATTTTTTTCGATAACAACTTGCTAATATACTTGTTCTGCTCTATTAACTATAATTTATTCTCACTGATATTGATGCTGTTGATGCAATTCCTAATGTTTCTATCCATACAACCCAAGTTCCAGACAAATTTTTACCATTAAAGTTATCTACGCCTATAACACCAGTTGTATCAATAACACTCCAAAACAGAGTTCCGTCAGGAGCTTGCAGATATAATTTAAATGGATCACCTCCTGCACGGACATTTAAAATAATAGAAGAAATATTGCCACTCGCAGAACCTGTTGAAATATTTTGATGTCCAGATTCGGAGCCAAATGTTGAATTTAGCCGTATCGTTGGACCAACAAAATAATTTGACGAATATATTGACATGTTATACTCCTCTACTGTCACATAAGGCTCTTTTGATACTTCTTCTGCCCATACGGGCATAACAGAAATTATGCACAAACCTATACACAAAATAATTGATAACACCTTTTTCATATACAATCCTCTTATAAGACTTTTTTTGATTAGCTGTTTACAAAAACTGTCAGCAATAACTATCACTTCATTTATATCTAATTTAGCTTATTAGTTCTTCATTACGGGTATGCTTTAGCACATGCCTATTAGTTATATTCTACTCTTATCCCTACCCCAAATTATTTATCCAAACATTTACCTATCTCTTCCACAATATCCCTTAAATAATTGAATCTTCTTTCAATCACAACATTATTTGAAAATTTAATTGAAAATTCTTCTTCTATTTTAAGCAAGAAAAAATATGCCTCTGCTGGAAGTAATGCGATTTTTTCTCCAAATATGCTCTCTGATAGAGGATTTTCGCATTGAGTCAGATCACGGAATAGATATTCTCTGAATATATTAAACACCTTTTCTTCAATATATTTCTGCATATTACCACTCCTTACACCAATTCTGCTTCACTGTATTCCTGTAGCTTATTAAGTACCAGTTCCGCAATCTTCTGTCCGTCAATTCCATTCATTATATTAAAGATTGGTATGTTGCTATCAACGTAAGAATCAATTAGTTTAGCCACCTCATTATAAGTTACCTTGTAATATTGTAGAACCCTACTCTGTTCCGATTCATTGATATCAACTTGAAAAGTCGATATATTAAACGCATCTACATCTATACCATACTTATAACGAATGCCCGTTGCTAAATTTTCAAAATATTCTGCATTGTAATTCTCATATAAGCAACTCATAACCAATACATCTGGTCTTATTGCCTGCATTACTTCAAACATGGTAATTCCAAAATATCCCGGAAACTTCTCATTATAAGGCATTATCCCTCCTGGTACGCCAACAATTATTATATCCGGTTGTTCCTGCTTTTCTATATCCTTTATGAATTTATTAAAACGATATATTTTTTCTGTTTCATTCAAATCAGAATACATAAAATCAGGAAAAGAATGAATGCCAAAAAGTTCTCCATATTGCTTTGATCCTATATGACTTACCTTATAACCCTGCTTTCTAAAGTATTGATTCACTTCTAATTGTATCTTAAATTTGTGGGTAAGCTCATTTAAACCAGCGATTGCCACAATAGGCGTACTTATTTGCAGCAACTTCCATCTGTGCTTAATAATCGGCTGCTTATCAGATAAATAAGTTATCTGCGCCGACTTGTTAGAACACATTTCCTTTACCTTATCACTAACTTCGGTTGCAAAAATAATCTCTTTATCATGATTAATCGCATCTTCTGCATAAATCAACACTGCCTGTTCTATTTCCGCATTGGTGCAATCGGCAACTATCAAAACACCTTGAAATTCCTGTTCGTAATTTATGGTTTCAAGAATATTAACTCCTATATCCTTTCCACCATCCACTATTCCTGCATCTTTCCCATTTACTCCCCAACCAGACGGTGCTAAGACTCCTATTATTTCATAATCTATAAGCATGTCCCTATATCTTAAGATTTCACAACAATTATAATTATATGGAAAAAGCAATACTTTTTTCATTAGTCTGTTTCCTCCAATTCTTCAAAATCCATTTTCAATTCTTTCAATATACAATATTCCCTAAAATTTGTTTCTACAGCACTCCTAATCGAATCACATCGAGACAGCCGTTTCTCTGTTGATAATTTGTCTTTATCTTCCGCATAAACCGCACATGAAGTGCAAAATCGAAATGCCCAACATTTTTTGCACACATTCTCTGAAATCTTTCCAACATTTAACAAAGTTTTTGCCTTATCTATATCTATTCCATCTTCTACATTACCAATAATCATCATCGCTGAATCTTCATTCGTTCTTTCGCATGGATAAAAGTTTCCGTCAGCGTTTACAAATAACCTTTGTAACCCCGGAACACAGGGACCGCCCGGATGTCCAATTTTATAGCCAGACTCGTCTCCCTTTAACATATCTGCAATATTATTCTTTATTCCACCCAAATAACCAGTTACCAATGGAGAAATATCTTCTTTAATATCCCTGTAGTAATCGAAAATCACCTTAAATTGCTCATAAGAACGATTCATATAATATTCTGGTGTTTTTGCTATTTCTTCTGTATAATTAACATCATTTTTTTGCGAAGCATTTACCTCAATGCCCTTTACCCTTTCATCTTTCATAAAAAAATCATTGGAAATACTATATCCGTCTACCGGGTCCATAACCATATTAAAATGAACCCGCTGCAAAAAATCTGGAAACTCTTTTCTTAACCAGCCAATGTTTTCAATAACCTTGTCAAAAGTTCCCTTTCCTGATTCTGCATAGACTCTGTTTTTATCTTGTATTTCTTTAGATCCATCCAGACTTATTGTTAAATAGAAATGATTATCAATAAAAAATTGAATAATATCCCTATTAAGAATAGTTGCATTTGTTGTTAAATTATATTCAACTGGCTTTCCCAATGAACATCCGTTGATATATGAAACACATTTACGGATTAGTTCTATCTCCAGAGTTGGCTCACCGCCATAAAAACCAAATCGTAATTTCGGCATTTGTGAACTATGTAAAATATAATAATCAATTGCTTTTTTTGCTGTTTCAAAGGACATTCTCTTATTATTATGCTTTCGGTTAATATAGCTTCCAGAGTACACACAATATTTACATCGCAAATTACAATTTTGCGTTACTTGCAGTGTAAGCATATGTAAGCTGTTATCTAATGCACTCTCTATATTCCTTGTCATAGGATGCTCTATTTTTTCAATATATTGTGAACTCAAATAGCCTTCACTCAGCAATTCCTTAATTGTATTATTGTCCCCTTTATAATCGCTCTGTTCCTCTATACTTAACTCTTTAATTTCATTATAGGTATCTCTATTCACTTTCAATATGACATTCTTTGGAACATCATATACATAATATTTTCCACAAACTCTAAACAAATGGCAGTTTAATTTCTTTATCGTACTTTCCATTATTCCTCCCATATGTTACAAAGGACTGCTTATTCAGCAGCCCCTCGTACACTTACTCCCTGACATACAATCAGCCAATCAGCATTAATGTTCCATCGTTCTGGCTCTTAGTTCCATTATAGAGCATTGAATCAACGGAAGCAGCCGCACATGCCTTGCATACACAAAATGCTCCTCCACATGCATACGCCTGAACAGTATTAGTGTTACCTGTTCTCTTCTTTCCCAATTTCTTCATGTATCTCACCTCCTACTCTACAATATTTATGTCATTGAAAAATAACATATCATGTTAAACAGTGATATCCATCTGTACTCTTTTTTCTTCTGTAACTTTTCTGACATACCCATCTACTCCAGTGCTGGATACATCCCCTGCTGAGACAGCTTCCGTGGATTTGGCAGCTTTTCTCTTTTCCAATAACTTTTCCGCTGTTTCTGCCTTAATTATCCTTTTCTCTTTCAGCTTCTCTTCTTCTTTCTTTTTTGCTCGTTTCTCCTCTAATTGCTTCTGCACCTTTTCTTTATATACAGTGCCGGGATTTTCCATTGTGTCCTTACTCCTGCCGACCATCCAATATGACACTTTTCCATTCTTGTCAATGACAACACCTGCCCCAAGAATTCCATCATTGTTTTCTTGTGCAAACTTTTCTATCCGCTCTGCATTTCCACTCATACCTGAAACAACTTTTTCATACTTCGCCGCTGTCTGCGGATCAGTTGCCATCCTCTCCACAACACTAGCTGAAATAGCCACATTATTATAACCACGGCTACCTAACATATAGGCATCTGACTGTTTTTCGCTATTGAAATCTGCTACCGTAATATTTACATCCGAATATTTCTGTTTCAAGTCACTCAGATAGCTTTGAGCCGTCCCGCTCAGCCCACTGCTTCCTTTTGTACTGTAACTTGTTCTGTTTGCCGCATATGTATTTGTATAGTCATTCACTCCTGCTATTGCCATAGTATCATCCTCCCTTGATATAATTTCAGTCTTTTTCTTAATGATAGCAGATTTTTAAGCAAATACAATTATCCTTGCAGAAAGTGGACTGTTTTTGCAGAAAATGGCACAAAAAAATCCTTTCAGACGAACTATACCGCTGAAAAGATTTTTTATACTCACTCTGCTTTCTCCATCATAATATCTAATTCATCATTTTTACCTATCAATTCATCATATGTCCCAGTATCATCAACCACTCCCTCCTTCAGCACGACAATCTGATCCACCTTGCTCAATATCTCTTTCTTATGTGTTATTACTATCACTGTTTTTTCTTTCAGCTTCGTATTCAGCAGTCCATTGATCTGCTGTTCTGAATAAGCATCCGTGTTTGAAGTGGCTTCATCAAATATTACAATCGGCTTGTCATGTATCAATGCCCTAGCAAGAGCTATCTTCTGTTTCTGCCCACCGGAAAGCATTGCTCCGTTCTGTCCTACTACATAATCCAAAGAAACCTCATTTATAAAATCTTCAAGTCCACTATCCATACAAGCAGCTTCTATCCTTGAATCGTCCACATGCTTATACAAACAGATATTATTTCTTATCGTGTCATTAAAAAGGTATATCTGCTGGCTTACCACGGATACCATATTTCTGTATGCCCACAATGGCAGTTCTGAAACATTCTCTGCTCCAAGCAATATTTTTCCACTTGTTGGCTCATACATTCTGGTAAGAAGATTGATGATTGTTGTCTTTCCCGAACCATTGCGCCCGATTATAGCGGTCTTACTGCCTTTTGCGAACAAAATATCTATACTCTTTAAAATACACTTATCTTTTTCATATGCAAAAGAAACCTGCTTCAATTTCAAATCATTAAAACGCATATCTAAGGTCTTTCCGCTATCCGACTCTTCCTCTAAATCCATAAACGCATAATATCTTTTAGTTGACGGAATAATCCCTGATAAAAGGTATCCTATATTAAGGATTGCAGAAATCGGTCCTGTTACATAAGCGCTATATGTAATGAAAGCAAACACACTACCCACCGAAAGTTTCAAGTCAAACACCAAATTTGCGCCCAATATATATAACAGTGTGGAAAGGAACTGTACCATAATGCTGTCTACGATCATATTCCATTGGCTTAACATATTCATTTGCTTTTGCTTTTCTATAATTTCATTCTGATTATGTGTAAATTCCTCATGTTTTTTATCAAAGATATTAAATAGTTTAACTTCCCGTACCCCTCCGACAGTATCTCCAAACCACTTCGCATATTTTTGATTTCTTATTATGAACTCGTCCATAATCTGCTTTTGTTTCTTAGCAAAATATTTCATCACAACACACTTGATCGGTATAAATAGAAGCACCAGTATTGTCATTCTGAAATCTATGATAAATAATCCAATAATGCCGCCTGCCATGCTAAACGCCTGCGTAATCACAAAAAAAACGCTGCTGTCAGCAATAGATGTCATCTGGTTAATATCCGTGTTAATATTATTAAGAGTCTCCGCATAATTGGTATTATTGAAATAATTAACCCGCAGCTTCATAAGATGTGAAAAAGACTGTTCTGAAAGAAAATACTGTATCTTTGCTGAAATGTCTACACGTTTCTTTTCCTTAATTATATCTATAAGGGAATTTATAGTGTATATTACCATAGATGCCAAAACCAGCTCGATTAGCAAATTCTTATTACCACCAATAAAGCCATCATCCATGATCCGTTGGCTGATTAGCGGCACACAAAGATTCAATCCTGTAGAAATAAACAGACAGCAGACAATCACAATGATTGTTTTTCTGTATCTGTTCAACAACAGAAGTAATCTCTTTACAGCAACTTTATTATCCATCTTCATCCTCCGTCAGTTTCGTTTCTATAATATGATATATTTCCTCAACATCTTTACTGTCAATCAGTCCTGATATTTTTTTCTCAGCCTTTTCTTCCTCAAAAGAAAACTTAGCCAAGATACTTTCTCCCTCCCGGCAAAGACTAATCTCTACATCGCAATCAGGATATACTTTCAAAAATTTCTCTCTATCTTCCAATGGAACCCACCATATAACCAAATCGCTTTGTTTATAAAAAACCTGACTCTCTATAAAATTTTTCCATACTTCATGATTTCCAACAGGCTCCGGCATATACTCTAACCCATACAGCACACACTCCGGCTCCATTCCTATCGTATATGCATTATAACCACCATTTGCAAAAGACTTCCTTAATTCAGTAAGTATATAAGAAGTATCTATCGCAGCTTCGATTTCCAATATTACTACCGGAACCTCAAGACCATTTCCATGATAATGATTGTTCAATATCTGCTGCTGCCTGGTTTCCCTGCTCCAAAAAAATCCCTGTACATCTATATTATGAATTTCCTCTTTTCCGAGGTATACCAAATTCTTATTTTTTATATCCAGTTCTTTCAAATCAGTCATAGAAAAAGCTACTACAGTATCTACTTCTTCCTGTATGTAGTTAAACTCTCCTGAAACTGTCTCAAAGTAATACTTTGCCCTGTTCGTTTTCTTACGACCTGTTATATATGCCTTATAAATCCAATCTGGTTCATATACACCCTCAAGCATTTCAATATGGCTATGCTCTTTCGCATATTTCTTTAATCTTTTTATACTAAATGTGCTATCAGTTTTTAACCTATTTGCAATTAAAGCACATACATATGGTGCTGCATAACTATTACTCAATGATGTTCTTATTTCATTATCAAATATTTTAACTATATGTTCCGATGGCACAACAGTATCAATGCCCATTTGCATATAATCTTTTGAATAGTTTAACGGACTACCCATAGTTGCCACACCGATCACATTAGTAAAAGCAGCCGGATATGACACAAAACCCGAATTAGCTGTTGCTGCTATAATAATCATACCATTGACAGCATATTCATTGATCAAGATTCTTAGCTTTTCACAATCCCTAAAATCTACCGTTCCCAAACTTAAATTAACCAGACTTATTTGATTGTTATAGCACCACTCCAATGCCGGATAAATACTTTTAATTGCGCCTCTACCATTCTCGTCCAAAATTCTTATGCTAATTAAACGGCAGTGTGGACAGTATTCCTCCAATATCATTGCACAATTTGTTCCATGTTGGAATTGCTGCTGATCTATATCTTTTGTATCAGCTATGCAAATACCATTTTCATTAATGGTAATACTTTTTTCCAACTTCCTTTTTAAGAAAAACTCGTTAATACCATTATCTATAATTGCAATCCTGATATCCTGATCCATGACATACCTCTTAAAATCTGTTTCACTCTGCTTAAAATGATTTAGCAAAATCTTCTCATATATCTCATAAAACAAACAGACTGCGCACTAATTACTTAGTGCAGCAGCCCTCAAATTTTTTCATTGTGCCTATACTAACTGTTACACGATAATGATGTAATGATGTTGCCGTTTAATCCTTTTTCCTTTTCGGTCTTTTAGGCTGATGCCAGATTCCCGCACACGCAGATGTACCACTAAGTACATTCTTCACCTCACTCCGGGCAATCTTTTCTATTACCCCCAAAGTTTTGATTGCAAACTTTTCTGCATTTTTCATTTTACCTTTACCTCCTGTTTTAAAATTTTTGCTACACACATCAAGGATGAACATAAAATAATCGCTACTGACATATAACTTACATATAGCTGATTAATATTCAAAGCAACCAGTATGGCAATCACCACTGTCTCCATCAAAACAAGTAATCTTGCTGTCTTTTTCATTTCTCGCAATTCGTCCTTATTTAAATCAATATTGGGGTGATTTATCGTTCCAATAATCTCAATAACAAACACAGCGGGAAATAACATCACATACAAAGCCAAAGGTTTTTCTGAAAGTGCCACTGCAACCTGAATAACGCCAATGTAAATTAGAATTGTCATAAGATAGCACTGCCAAAATTTGCCAGCATGATATCCTCCAGTCCGTTTCCTCAGTGAAAGAAAAAACACAAGAAAAATAATTGTTGGTATAAACTGTTTAAAAATAATACCAATAACCAACATGGTTCCGACAGCTATTATGTGTTCTACTATCATTATCAAAGCATACACATAATATTTACTGTTGGCTTCGTCTATTATCTTTCTTGATTCCATCTGACTTACTAATTTCAGCACCATCTTTTCTATCATTCTATGTTCTTCTCCTTTTTATTAACTATAAAGAATTTTCCAATTAAAACAATATGCTTTGCAGAAAACGGACATTTTTTGCAGAAAACGGACATTTTAAAATCATCCGACGTTTGTTAAATGACTTATTAAGATGCGTTTTTATCAATTAGGAATAATAATAGAAAAATAAAACTCTTGATCGCAATCTTCTATAATATATGATCCATCATACTTCTCAATAACTTCTATAATATTTCCAATTCCTACTCCGTGTTCCTCTATATGTAACATTTTTGTGGACTTTATTTCTCCATTCTCATAAAGTATAGGATTGTTAAATGTATTTCTAACTCCGATTTTTATCATGCCATCTTCATTAACAATCTTCAATTTCAGTATTCTTCTGTTTCTGTCACACTTTTTACACGCCTCGATCGCATTATTTAGCAAATTAGATAATATCGTAACGATATCCTCATCATCAATCTGTAACTTTGATAAATCATTTACCCGCAGTACAAAGACAATTCCATTTGCTTCTGTTTCCTGATATTTTGTATTTAAAATTGCATTGACTATTACATTATTAGTATCAATGGCATCCAGTTCTCTGTCCAGTCTGCAACATATTCCTTTTACATACTCTTCCAATTTTGAATACTGTTTATTTCCCAACAATGATTCTATACATCCAATCTGGTTCTTGTATTCATGTGTCTTTTTTTTCTGCCTGTCAAAGTTCTCTGATATTGATCGATACATCTCTACCTGATTTTTGACTTTAATCTGAAAAATTCTATTTTCATATAATTGTGTTTCTCTCTCCATAATATCTTTAATCAAATAAAATACTACTATATTCATTCCAACCATACCAAATGCACTTATTAATAATAACATAGCCTGCTCTGGTGTTTCCACATATCGAAAAACAGAAAGCATAGAGACTATTATTACTATAGAAAAAACAGGAAAAAACAAAAATTTTAAATATTCCTGATCAGCAAGAATCTCTGTAGATTTCCCTCCTAACTTTTTACTTATAATGAGAACACAAAAAAATAAAATTGCTTTTCCAAGCAGAATAACTAAAACATTTCCCAAACTATATTGTTTTATTACCATGTCATTACCCGGACACAATTCATTCATAATAGAATATGCCAAATAATCTATGGATAATAAAATCGCCTGATAAAGTATCGCCAACATAAATGACTTTTGAACATTGACTTTTATATGCCAAAACATAAAAATAGCAAATGTCGATACCACCACAATCTGCTTTACCATAAACAAATCTGACAATCCTCTTGCACCCCCAAATATAGTGCCTGCCAACAAAATCAATTGGATACTGTTAATACATCCCTTATAACGTACTTTTCCAAATATTTCATAAAATATTTTACAACAAAGCACCTCAAAAAATATGATGAATATTTCTGCCAATAAATCAGACATCTAAACTTCTCCCTGATATGATATAAACTGTTCCCTGACGTATGTATATCTTACCTTTGGTATGACCAGTTCAACCCCATTTGTCAATACTACCTTATATCTTATAACGTTTTTTATATACTTAATATTCACAAGATAACTCTGATGTATCCTTACAAATTTATTAGCTGCCAGTCTATCTTCCAATGCATTCAGCGTTTCATACATGGTATAAATCTTCATATCATCTTCCATAACATGAAACTCAAGTTTATGCAGCCTGCTTTCGATATACAACAATCTTTCCAGAGACACTTCTTTTGTACCTTCTTTAAAATCAAATTTCTTTATTGCAACTGTATAGTTAAGTTTGTCCATAATGGCATCCATACATTCATTCACTGTACTCTGAAAGTTTGCATTGCTCTTTAACAAATACCGAACGGCATCCAAACGATACCCTTCTAAAGAATAATTCACATATACAGTCACAAATACAATAAATACTTCCCGGCTTACCTCTCTGATTTTTTCAGCCGTCATGATACCATCAATCTTCTCCATATTAATATCTAAAAATACAGCGGTATACCGTACTACCTCAATTCCCAATTTTACCAATGCCTCACCAGAACTATATGTATCTATTTCAAAAACAAGTCCTTTTTCCATCATATAACCAGAGATTAGTCCTTTTAATTCCTCTGCAAAAACACTTTCATCATCACATATAGCAATTCTGAACATCTAATTTGTTTCCCCCCTTTCTCAGATAATTTATTAGTAGTCCGTTCTTAATATTTCATCCCCCGTCTACTCTGTATTTCGACACGTCTTGTTAATTCCCTTAATTCTTTTTTACATTTACAGTATGGAAAAACAAGATACATACTCTCAAATCTTTAATTCCACTTGTCATTTTATGTTCCTTTAGTACGTTAGTCAATCAAATTGCAGAAAATGACCATATTATGCAGAATTTGACACAGGCACAATAAAATAATAGAAATTTCATATTTGCTTTTAAAATAATTTCTCAAATTTGAACCTGTTTTAGTCCATTTCAGGTTTGTATTTTTCAGAAAAGGTGTTATACTAAGGTTGTTTCCATTTCAACCCTAAGAACGAAGGAGCAATGATATAGATATGAAAATTCAAGACCTAAACATTTCTGCCTCCTCCAAGTCAGCCCTAAAAAGTATAGGCTTGACAATGGTTTCAGAACTGGCAGGACAAAACTATATTACTTTGGTAAATAAATTCCCCAAGAATTTTAACATCAAACCCTTAATTAACGAACTGAACCCTTTAGGTTATCTGCTTCCACCAAGCAATGAAATATCAGTGTATGATGTTCCTATGTCAAAGCGCCTGCAGAACGCTCTTATACGAAATGGTGTAATGTATCTTTCGCAGCTTTCTTCCTATCCCAAAGAAGAAATTCTGCATTTCCGAAACTTAGGAGAAAAAACAGTTATAGAATTGGAACAAATCTGTCAGGAGTATAATATTGAAATACGATCCATATTATCTATCAAAGAACATTTTAATAAATACCAGTTCCCATCAAAAATTTACCCCATGCTGTTCCAAAACAATATATCCTGTTTAGATGACTTTAAACATATGACAGCTCATGATTTATACCAAATATGCAAAGAAGATTATTGTCTTGCCATGCAGATCTATTATATTTTAACGGATAACGGAATTAAATTTGACAACTGGCAGGATAAATATATTTTTGAGATTCTGCCAGAAAAAAATGCTGCTCTGTTATGGAAAAAGCATAAAATCAGTATGCTTTCACAAATGCCTGCCTGCAATGAATGTATGCTAAAGCAAAGCCTTTCATCCTCAAATTCATTTGCGGCAGCAATGAAAGAATTGTTATCAATCGGATAAATATGTAATGTATAATAAAATGACAGGTCACACCGATCTGTCATTTTTATTTTAGCAATTCATCATACGTTGTTTCCAATACGTTTCTAATTGCTCTAAGCTGCGATGCCTGTATATGCTGTATTGCCCTTTCTATCTTCACTAATGCTTCTCTGGTTACGGGTACATTTTGTAATTGCATCAATGCTACCATTTCAGTCTGCCGTATCCCTTTTTCTTTTCTGATACGCCTGATATTCTGCCCAATAAATATTTCGTCCTGCTTTATTTTCTGCTCCATATCGCCACCATACCCATGAACCCATTTCAGTCCTTTCCGAACATTGTATTCAATAAGGTTATTGAGAAGGGACTGATTCTAGTCCATTTTATGTAATTTTCATTACAGAAAACAGATTTCCATTGCAGAAAATGACCTTCTATTGCAGAAAATGGCATTTGAATGATTTTTAGCATATGCTATACTTAAATAAAAAGTATTTAAGGAGGTTTGCATATGCGTATAGGACAGACAAACATAAATATATCAAAGCTATTCTCACAAGGAACAGTTTTTTCTCAGCCCAAAACAAGCCACAGAAATAATTCCGGCATAAATACTATCGATGATTTACGTTCCGGTCATTTTAAAAACTCTTATGGAGTTGAAGGCATGGGCATTACAGGAAAAAGTGACTGGAGAAGAGTTATTAATGTATCTGACGAAATGAAGAATCATGTCTTAGAGGATGTAAAAAAAGCGTTTTATAAATATGGAGGAATGTCAGGTAGCAATGTTGCTGAACATGACGCATATTATGATAAAATACATTCTTATGTAAAGACCTTAAACGCATCAGATCGTCGTGCAGCTCCGTGGACATTAAGCCAACTTCACTTAGAACTCGCTGGAAGGGTAACTCAGGCGGTAAAAGAAAAAGATTCTTCATGGACGGCTGGAAAACCTATTTCACATGAAATACTTGATGAAATCTTTTCAGATGATACTTTATTACAGGATTGCGTAAATGCAATAGGCGGAAACCAAAGGTTAGATACCAAAATATAAACATAAAATCTTGCACACTTATTTACTAATTAAAAAGGGAGATCTAATCTCCCTTTTCTTTGTACAGCCACCTAATTTTTTTAATACTGATAATTTACTCTCATTCGAGCCGTTGCTGTAGAAACTGTTCCGACAGTTACAATTGATATTTTCCATGTTCCCTTCGCATACAATCCATTAAAATCGGGAATTCTAATTTCACCGCTTCTTGAAACATATGTTTCCGAATAATATCCATTGGGATCTTCAATAATCAGATAGAAGCCTGAACTCCCACTACTTACAGTAACATTTACCACTATACCAGTTACTTTTGCATTTTCATTTATTGAACCAGATGAAATGTTAAAAGCCCCCGATTGCAGTCCATTCACTGAGTTCATTCTTCCTGTCGATCCTGAAAAATAATTTGTTGTATATGCTGCAATATCATTGCTAACAACTACATCCCTTGACGTTGTATCTATTTCAGCAGCCGATACAGACATAGGCGTAATCAACATTGCACAAAGTGCAAAACACAGTATCATCGAAAAAATTTTCTTCATGGCAATCCTCCTCGCTATATACAAACAAAGTGGCTGTACTTCATTTGCATATTAACAATTTTTTTATTCTAAAACAACCCTCCTGCAGAAAACATCCTTTTTTTGCAGAAAATGACCAACAAAATAGAATGTTCTCTTGAATCAGTCCTGTGTTCAATTCAAGAAGGCTAAAATCAGTCCTGTTTATGTAACTTCATCAAGAAAATTCGCTTTATATACAATACTTCTGCACTGTTAAAAAATTATCTTTTCAGCTTTGACATATAAAAAGGCTATGCAATATCTGTTTTCTGCTAAAAATTGTCATTTTCTGCTTTATGTATTGCCAATTTGTCTTTATTACGAGTAAAATAGAATGAATAAAGGAGTGAAAGTTTATGGATTTGCATATAGATGATTTAAAAATTTCTGACTGTACTAAAAATATCCTTCATGAACTGGGCTTTACTATGGTTTCCGATCTGGAAGGTCATGACTATATTTCTTTGATACAAAAGTTCCCCTTGCAACGTCATCGTGTCTATTCCATTATTCAGGAACTTAATACTGCCGGATATTTACTACCCCCGGAAAATGCAATATCAATTTATGATGTCCCAATGTCCCAAAGGCTTCTACATATTCTTGAGAGAAATTATATCCTGTATTTATCGCAATTATCACTATGCTCTAAAGAGGAACATGCCCGTATGCGTAATCTCGGAGAACAAACAATGATTGAGTTGGAAGAAATATGTAAAGCTCATGGTATAGAATTGCGTTCCATACATGAAATTAAAGAAAATCTGGCTCCATACCATTTGCCTTTTAATTCAGCACAATACGAGGGACTCTATAGATATAAGATTACTTCTTTTGATGATTTGAAAAAAATAACCACTCACGATTTATATATGATATGCCAGCAAGACTACAATGATACTATGAAGATGTATTATATCCTAAAAGATAAAGGAATTATTTTTCAGACGTGGGAAGATCAGTATCTGTTTGAGATTATGCCAAGAAAAGATGCTCAAACATTAGGCAGAAAGTACCGTATTTACACTGTTTCGCAGCTATGCTCTTGTGCTGAAATATTCATTGATAGTATGCCTCCGTCAATATTGCTTAGTGTAAAAGCGATATTAGAAAACAATCAAATCTAATCTTGTACATAGTAATGAAACAATATCCCTTTCAGAAAGTGTCCTGTTTTCTCAGAAAATGACCGATAATGCAAAAAATCCTCTTGAATCAAACTTTAGTTCAATTCAAGAGGACTTTTCTCTATCAGTTCTTACTGTCACTTATAAACACATTCTTTGCAGTGTCTTGATAAACATATGCCGCCATTTATTTTTTACTGCCAAGCAAGCATACCACGTAATCCGTACTGCATCTGAGGAATCTGTTGTTTCTTTATAGCCTTAAAGTAATCCATATATTTCCTCAAGATGTTCGTTTCATATAGTGCAGCATCATAAGAACCTAATTTGTACAGATCAGATATACACTTATTAAAATCCTCGACATAATTTTCTTTTTGGAAATAATCATGATGTCCTGATGACAAAGCCGTTGGTACACAACTATCTGTCTTTGTATGTGCTGCTAATGCAGCCATTTCCAAGTAGGATGCATGATTTAAGTCTATGTCGTTGACATATATCTTTTCTTCAAACTGCCTTCCGTACTCATCGTTCCCCTTTGCAATTACTATCGGATTTTCGTCAGTTGAGTCTTCTGCATAGTTTAATGCATACTGCCTTCCCAAATTGTCTGCACCAAATCCCAATTCTCCTATATGAATAACGCTAGGCGGCGTCAATTGTTTATGCACATTCTCTGCAAATGTATTTTGAATATTCTGTCTGCGACATGATGCTGTCTGATAACCGTATGTATATGCAGAATTAGAACTAATACTTAGCACAATATCACCTCCTCATACATTTTTTTCAGGCACATCCTATTTCAGTTCAAACGGGTAGTTGATCGATACAACTTTATGCGGGTAATTAGTAGATGTAAATTTGCTATAAAAAACATAACTTCCTGCTACTGGTTTTACCCCACAATCATACAAATAATAGAAACCATCTGCCCCTGTTCCTGAAATAATAAACGGCTCACTGGCAACATAATCAATTTCTCTTCCGTTGAATGTTGTATATCCTCTTCCGTACCCATATACTTTCAAAAGAATACACAGATTCCCGTTTGAATTTAATACTCCAATGTCGGCAATTTCCAAACGAGTTACCTGTGGTGCTGGTCCATCACCGGGCCAAACCTGAAGATCTACTCCACCGCTCAACCTATCTGCTTCTGATGAAACATTACCCAATGATGTCATTTCCTCGGCAAAAGGATTCTTGCCACTCTGCTCATCAGTTTCTGCCGCAAATGCTGCTGTACTCATTCCCATCAACATGGTTAAAGCCAATGCAAAAGCTACTACTTTTTTGATTTTCTTAAACATAATCCAGTTCCTCCTATTTCAATATCATTTTGTTGTTAAATACAGACAATCCTATAAACACATTCACAATTATATTTACTACTCCTTTCCCCACTATTTAATGTGCCATATAGAACAATCTATTGTATCTTCTCAATAATAGCAAAGACCAAAATAAAAGAAAATATACTTTGCAGAATGTGTCCTGTTTTTGCAGAAAATGACCATCCAAGCAAAAATCCTCTTGAATCAAACCTAAGTTCAATTCAAGAGGACTTTTCTCTATCGGCTTTTTCCGCTTTTTACAGGTACAGTCTTTGTTGCTTTATCATTTGTCAACGCTTTCTCTGTTTCCTTTTGGTGTGCTTCAAACGCCTCTGCCCCATACTGGAACTCCGGCTCTGCAACTATCGCAAGTTCAACCGGATTTACAGCCCCCATATTCCCAATGCCTGCCGTCTCCCGTTCTGCCTTATCCGTCTGATACTGTTTCACATCTGCAGCAAGCTGTTCTATCTTTTCTATTGTAGCATCCGCACAATTCAAGTTACCAGACAACAGCTTTCTCTTTGCCTGAAAAGTTTTCTTAATCAGCTCTGTCCTTGAGAACTTCTTTTCCCCATACTCCTTTTCCGATTTATCCGCACATGTACGGAAAGTATTGACGATCTTCTGTCCGGCTTCCCTCATCCCTAGTACTTGCCTTGATTTAAAAAACCTCTTGAACTGAATTTTTATCCAGTCCAAGAGATTTTTGTCTTTTTACATTTTTTGCAAACAGCCAAAAAGATTATAACTTTTCTAACTTTTCCAAAAACGCAACATAAAATTCCCGTTCTTTAATACAAGCTTGCTGAACTTCTATAGTTTTAGGAGTGTACACTACCGGGTGATCTAAATTATAAAGTGCTTGTTTCGTTGCCTGAATTGCAGATTCTTTGGTATTTCCCAAAATATCCAGGCTATCCACATCTCCTTCTTCCCTAAGCTGTTTGTTAAGCCTTTGCACCAT
The DNA here is from genome assembly GCF_004793545.1 of Petralouisia muris. Lineage (GTDB taxonomy): Bacteria > Bacillota > Clostridia > Lachnospirales > Lachnospiraceae > Petralouisia > Petralouisia muris. The sequence goes on from NZ_SRYA01000031.1 coordinate 57,818, forward strand.
CATTTGCGATATATGGCTCAACATTCCGTTCCCCTTTATTCCCAAGCCATTCGCATTTACTTCTTTAGCTGTCTCCATCCATGCATCTTTTACATCTTGCGGAGCATTCGGACCAATCATATCAAATGCTTTTTCATCAAAGTCTGCTTCTGGCATATACCGATTTATATTTTTGCTTTCTTTAACAGCCCGTTCAGCACTAAATTGAGGAACATTATCCTGCTTATGCCTAATATCATATGGCACAGCACTTACGGAATAACTAGAACTAATCTGCATAGCACAGTTCCTCCTTAATACACATTAAATCTCAAACTCATTGTATTCCACGGAGAATTTGCCGAAGTGGAATTTGCCGTGAATGTTCCAGCTTCATATTCATTTCCTTCATATGTCCAAAGGCAATAATATCCATCTATGATATTGTCACTATCGAGGAATATTGGTTCAGTCGCCGTCAATGTCATTCTCATGCCATTAAAATATGCGAATCTGCTTTTAGCATACCCCACTTCTGCCGTTATTGCCTGAAACCATGTTCCACCATGATCTAAACGGGAACCAACCTGCATTGAAGATGAAGAATTTTGAATTGTTTCCTGTCCTGCTTTTTCCGAGTTAATCAGCAATAACTTGAACTGTGTTAATGCCGGAGCTGGTGCATATAATTGTATCCCGTCATCAGCTTCCAAAAGCTCCTGAGTATATGCTTCTAAATCAAGCTCACTCAGGCTTTCTATCTTTGCCGACTGATCCTTTTCAGCAGCACTTACCGGAATAACATTCGTAATCAATAATACTCCAAGTGCCATTACGCTTAACAACTTTTTAAACTTTTTCATATTAATTCATCCTTTCTTATAAAAATTTTTATGTAATCAGTTTCACATACCCATCTATCCGACACCTACTGGTATTGTAGGCATAAAGCATTTTGCTCCCCCTCTCCAATGTATAAAATTATGTGATACTGATTTTTACAAAACATTACCTTGCATTCTATATAAAATGATTTATTGTATTTCCAAATCAGAAAACCATATACCTATAAGATATAGTATTCCACGGATATGCAGAAGCGGTAGCCGTAATTGTTATCGCCCCATTTTCAAATTCACCCCCTTCATATCTCCATATGCTTATCCTTTTGTCTATAATACCGTCCCCATTAATATCCATTTCTGCACTATCTATCATAATCATATTACTACCGTTAAAATTTACTTGTAATGTTTTATTAATAGTTCCTGTCTCAACCAGCGTTATCTGCAACCAAGTTCCACCATGATCCACATTTATTCCATTATTTCCATTTATAATTTCTTGTCCTGCTTTTTCCGAAGTTATCTCGTATATGTACAGTTGTGTACTGGTTATTGGCTTAGTTGGTGACATTACTTCAGCAGCACTTACAGTAATAGTATTGACCACTAAGAATACTCCAAGTATCATTATGCTAAATATTTTTTTCATACGCAAACTCTCCTTTAACTCTTTATTTGACTATATTTACGGCAATAGAAATGAATATCATAATACCCCTTGCAGAAAGTGACCTGTTTTTGCAGAAAATGACCATCAAAACAAAAAATCCCCCTGAATCAAACCTAAGTTCAATTCAAGAGGACTTTTCTCTATCGGCTTTTTCCGCTTTTTACAGGTACA
>NZ_SRYA01000032.1 GCF_004793545.1 Petralouisia muris
AAAAAGGAACCTTTTACAATTCAAATGTAAAAGATTCCTTAAGTTAATGACATTGCGAAAAATAAAGCCTTTTTCAACATTATTCAAAAAAGGCTTTATTTTTTGGTTATTCAATTTTTCAAAGTAAAGCAGCGTTTCTTCATGACTGTATCCACAAATTTATTCCTTTAGCATAAGATAAATTTTATACCAGTTGGAATTTCCGTACATCATGGCAATGCTGCCCGCAATTTCCACCCCATACGTTGCAAAATACGCTCTGATTCTTTCTTTCAAGTCAGTTCTGCCCATAATGAATCATACCCGCTTTCTTTGTAATATGGTTTCCCCTGCGAAAAATATTATCTCCAAAAACAGTCAAAATATGCCCAAAAGCAAAATCTTTTGGAGTTCCATTATTTTGGACTTTTTATTGACATTTTTTTTCATAAACTGTATACTTCTGTTATTCAATTTTTCCAAATAAGGAGCACTACTATGGATTTAGACAGAGTAGCAGAATTTGTTGCCATTGCACAGCACCAGAGCATAAAAAAGGCAGCTGAAGCCCTGCAAATCGTTCCCGCCACCTTAAACACAAGATTCCGTGCCTTTGAATCATCTTTGGGAATCCGGCTTTTCTTAAAAGAGCAAAACAAATTGACCCTTACTGCAGAAGGCTCCTGTTTTTATGCAGATGCTTTAAAAATTTTAAAAGAATACCGGCAATTACAGCAGGAGCTTTCCAATTTGAAAAAATCATCCGCTTCTCAGGGCCTGTGCATTGCCATAACCGGGAATGGACTGCCTTTTCATCTGGGACCGTTTCTGGATATTCTGAATGCAAAAAATCCCCAGATTCAAATCAGGCTGCTGGATGACGCCTGCTATTCCATCGCCGATGGCCTGCTATCCAACCAGATAGACCTTTACTTTGCATCCGCTATGAACCAGTTTACTCTGGAAGGAATTACCAAATATACATTTGCTCCTTCGCAGCAGTATGTCATGCTCCCTGCCAGACATAAATTTTCCACCAGGGAAAGTATCTCCCTGAAAGAATTAGACGGGGAATGCTTTATCTTATATCCAGAGACCAGGGAAACATGCATCCGGGATTTTCAACTGGCAAACCTGCAAGCAGCCAACATTCACTATACGGTTTATGATAGCCAGTCCTCTGTCATATTCAATCAATTATTTGTTCCTGTAGGAAAGGGACTGTTCTTATCGCCCGTACCTTTGATTGACGCTCTGCCAAACACTGCCTGCATTCTGCTGACCGATATACCATACCCTGCTTCCTCTTCACTTTTTTACTGCCGGGATTGCAGCAAACCTCATGTTATGCAGTTTGTAGAAGAATTCAAACAATTTATCAGGGAGGCACAAAGACATGAAAACAGAAAGGCTTTATGAATTTCTCATCCTTTCCAAAACACTGAATTACAGCAAAGCTGCCAATACCTTATATCTCTCCCAGTCAGTTTTAACCAAGCATATTCAGGAAATGGAGCAGGCACTGAATGTGAAGCTCTTTAACCGGACAACCCATGGCGTGAACCTGACGGACGCCGGGCGGCTCCTTTCCCAGAAATCAGAAAACCTCATTGACCATTGCGATGCTGCGGCAAACCTGTCCTATTTAAAAGGCCTGTCAATCAAAGGGACGGTCAATATTTCATGCTCCATCGAACTGGCATATTCCTCCCATATCCAGGTTTTCGTTGACCGCTTTATGGAACATTATCCAAACATACAGGTCAATTTTGAAATAAAAACAGAAGGTACGCCAGAGGAGTTACTCCATGATCCCTGTTTTGATATTGTATTTACCCCGTGTGAATACCCGAATCTTGCTCCCAATATCTGCCAGCACTTAATCCAGCTTCATGGCGCCTATGTTGTTCTGTTTCCCGGACACCGCCTGCTCTCCAAATCTCTGGTGTACCTGCGTGAACTGGAGGGTGAAACGATCATCGTCCCTCTTTCCAGTGAACTTTTTGGCCCGTATGCCAAAAACTGGCTCCTTACCCAGAGATACACCCATGGCAAAGTTAACTGTATCAAAGTTCCGAACCTTCCCACTGCCCTGTTTTATGTTTCTATAGGAAAGGGAATTGCCATTATCCCAAAATATGCCAAAAACCTTACCAACGGAAATGTTTTTATCTCAAAGGTTGCAAATGATACATGCTGCTTCCATGAATTTATGTACTATAACAAAAAAGCAGAAAATGAGGCTGCAAAATTATTCTGTGAAAAATTCTGCAGCACTTATTCCTCTCTGCCCCATTCAGCTAAATAAAATAAACTTTTATCTTTTCACCGGCCTCCATCCCGGAACTTCCCGGCGGAATTTCTCCAAGCAGATCGCAATCCAGCATAGGAGAAACAGAGCCGTTCCTCTGATTATCAATCTCGACAAAAACCAGCCTTCCATCCCTGATTTTCGCCCTGCCCCGCAAAATCCTGGCGCTCTTTCCAGCCTTTTTTAAGGGCTCTTCCAAAACTGATTCTGCCCCATCAAATCCAATGTCCGTCCTGCCGCATAATTTTTTCAGATACGGCAGGCCAATGCGCAAAAGCCCCACAGCAACAGCGCCGAGATTGCCCGACAGCCCCAGAACCACTTTTCCTTCTTCCACGATATTTCCGGGACGCATCGGAGACAGGCAGGTCACCTCTTTCTCCGTAAATCTGGTATCTTCATGTTTGACTACCGTATCTGCGCCTTTTGGTACCATCGCCCCCGTCATAATCCTTGCTGCTGTCCCCTCAGTAATCAGATATCTGCCCCTGCTCCCTGCCGGAATCGTCTCTGTCACTCTCAGTATAACCGGATTTTCCGGGGATGCATGTTTGATATCTGCACTGCGCAGTGCATACCCGTCAAAGGCACTTCTGCGAAAATGGGGAACATCAATCCCTGCCATAATTTTCTCAGCCAACACCCTGCCATACGCTTCTGCAGCCGGAACACGTTCCAGTTCCGGACATACGTCAAGTTCCTCCAGCAGCCTGCATGCTTCCAGAATGTCATCTGTCTTCTTCATTTTTCCATCTCTCCTTCAAAGTCCGGTAGTGTCAAATTTACCACTATATTTTTGTTACAAACCTTATAAGTTCAAGGATTTCACCACTTTTTCAAAAGAAAAAGCAATGACCTCCCTTTTTTGTATCAATACTATCGCTATCCAATAAACAATGAAAGGAAGGTCACCGCTTATGGATATTATTACCTATTTATTTTCTCTCATTCAATCTCTTTACCACCAAAACTGCTGGCTGATTCATTTTATCTGCAGATATATCACTATGAAACAGTGGGCTTTTGATGATTCCCATTCTCCAAAGCGCCAGAAGTACAAGATCAGTGAACTCCCCCTGGTCACCGACTTCCGGCAGGACCGGACTTATAAGGAACTAATCCCTTACTATGAAAAACGTTATGGTAAGAAAATCCGCCCTGTCAGCCGCCACTCAGAATGCGATATCCCGGACAGCTGTACCTGTCCCCGCTGTGATGCCCCGAAGTCTTTCCTTTATAAGAATAATGGCTCCAAAGGGCAGCTTCTCTGCAAAATCTGCGGTGCCAGGTTCTCACCCGCCCAGAACCGCTTCTCCTCTGTAAAACTGCGCTGTCCGCACTGTGCCCATACCCTGGTTCCCAAGAAAGAACGCAAACACTTTATCGTCCATAAGCGCGCCAATCCCAAATGCCCTTATTATCTCTACAATCTCAAAAAAGTAGAGAAAGAAGACCTCCGGAAGGACTATGGCAAAAATAAATATAAACTCCACTATATCTACCGTGAGTTTACGATGGATTTTTTCAGCATGGATCCAAATACTCTCCCCAAGAACGCCTCATCCCTGAAATTCAGCAGACATAATGCCCACGTTATGTCCCTGTGCCTGACCCTCCGCGTCAACCTCAGCCTCTCCCTGCGAAAAACCTCGCAGGCCCTGAAAGACCTGTACAACATTGACATTTCCCACCAGCAGATTGCCAACTACTGCAAAACTGCCGCTGTCTGCATTAAGCCCTTTGTTGACCAGTACCTCTACGAAAAATGGGAGGTCTTTACTGCCGATGAAACCTATATAAAAATCCGTGGTATTAAATCCTACGTCTGGCTCATTATGAACGCTGCGTCCCGGTCCATCATCGGTTACCAGGTATCCGACAACCGTGGCGTCGGCCCCTGTATCCTTGCCATGCGTATGGCCTTCCGGGGCCTTACGAAGCTGCCTGAAACATTTAAGTTCATCGCTGACGGCTACAGCGCCTATCCTTTTGCCGCCATGGAATTCGCAAAAAAACTCGGCAAAGACTTTTCCTTCAGGGTCACCCAGGTCATCGGACTTACCAATGATGATGCCGTCTCAGCGGAACACCGCCCGTTTAAACAGATGATCGAGCGGCTTAACCAGACCTATAAGGCTTCTTACCGTCACACAAACGGCTTTGACAATATCGACGGGGCGAACTATGACCTGGCTCTCTGGAGCGCTTACTACAACTTTCTGCGCCCGCACAAACACAACAAATATAATGTCCTCAACGAGGTGGAAATGCTACAGGGTACCGACAACATGCCGGGCAAGTGGCAGCTTCTCATCTTCCTGGGCCAGCAGACCATCCTGAATATGCAGAAAAACGGTACTGCCGCACCGGAGCGGAGCTGTTGTCAATAGAACCGTGGAATACCGGAGCCGCCGCCAGGCGGTGAGGATATGCCGCGAAAGTCTATTGACATAAGGCTCACGGATTATCCTGTCAAATAGAAAAGGGGGGCAACTGCGCCCTTTTCCTGCCTTCCGGCGAGGACGGGTTCGGGCAGAGTCCGAAAATGGGTCAAGGGACTGGTCCCTTGTGGGATTTGGAGCAATGCCCCAAGGTCTTAAATCATCAATATCTACAGTTTTCAAGGTTCAGATGAGCCTATTTTTTTCAGCTCATTTTTTCATAGATTACTTGACACTACCAAATGTCTTTATTGCTTTTACTGAGCAGATCCGCTAAAAGCATTATAAAGATTGCACGGGCTGTGGGCTATGACAGCCAAAGCAGATTTACCGCCGCATTTAAAACATATTTTAAAGTCCTGCCGAAAGAATACCGCAAAAAATTCCCATCTTGACAATTAGTACAGTTATGGACTATACTGAAATTAGTACAGGACTGTACTAATCGCATTCAGATTTGAGGAGACAGACTATGATAAACAACACCATTCTTATGGAACAGCTAAACCAATACTACGATGCATGGCTGCAATATAATAATGTGTACGAAGAATGGGCAAAAGCACACGGGCTGTCCGTCAACTGCCTGTTAGTATTGTGCGCAATTTATGATAGCGGGAACGGCTGTACACAGAAAAAGATCAGCGGGCAGTGGCTCATACCCAAGCAGACAATCAATATGGTTTCCAAAGATTTGCAGCGCAAAGGGTTCGTGGAACTGTCCCCTCTGCCAGAGGATAAGAGGAATAAAATAATCCGTTTTACAAAGGAAGGAAAAGAATATGCGGACACCATCGTGAACGCGCTGCGGAAGGTGGAACTCTCTGTCATAGAGGAAATTGGCATGGAACGTATGCAGCAGCTAAACGATAGTATGGCTTTATTTGCAAAACTTTTCTACAAAGCAGGAGGCATAAATGACAATGAAACAAACCCATGATATCAGAATTTTCTTTCAATACGTCATCCCATCCGTATTGTCTTTTGCCCTGTCGGGAGTCTACGCCATTGTGGACGGATTTTTTATCGGGAACAGCATAGGTGATCTTGGGCTTTCAGCCGTCAATATCGCTTATCCAATCGTTGGCGTAATCCAGGCGCTCGGCACAGGAATCGGAATGGGCGGTGCGATTTATTATTCCATTTATAAGGCAGAGAAAAAAGAAGATCAGGCAAAAAATTTTATAGCTGGCGCGTTGTGGGTGCTGATCATTTCAAGCGTCCTTGCAACAATCCTGGCTTTCCTTTTGAATGGCACGCTGTTACGATTGTTAGGTGCGGACAGTGAACTGCTTGCATTGGGAGAAGAATATATCGCTGTTATCGCTCTGGGAGCTTCCACGCAGGTGATTGGCACAGGGCTGGTGCCTTTTATCCGCAATCAGGGTGGCTCCTTCTACGCAATGGTTTCCATGATTGCAGGTTTTGTCACCAATATCTTTTTGGATTACCTGTTCGTATGGATATTAGGGCAGGGAGTTTCAGGTGCGGCATGGGCTACAGTCATCGGGCAGGGTGTTACCATGCTGACTGCGCTAGCCTGGCTGCTGCGCAAAAAGCAGTTTACGCTGAGCATTCCTTTTTTCAAATTTGGAAAGGCGGCTGCGTCCATAATGAAAATCGGGATTGCCCCCTTTGGGCTTACGATGTCCCCTAACATTTCGCTGACTATCATAAACCGTTTCTCCGTGTCCTATGGCGGAGAACAGGCAGTCGCTATTTATGCCTGTATCGCTTATGCAATCTGCATTGTTTATCTGATATTACAGGGAGTAGGCGACGGAAGCCAGCCCCTGCTCAGCCAGTATTATGGAGAAGGAAATTATGACAAGCTGAAAAGTACAAGAAAACTGGCGTATGTATTTGCTTTGTTCCTGTCCCTGATTAGCTGTATCATCATGTACCTGACAAAGGGAAGCCTCGGCGCATTATTCGGGGCATCGAATGTTGTGAATGCGGAAATTGCCAAAATAATGCCTGTCTTCCTGATTTCCGTTCCCTTTGTTGCGGTTCTCCGTATCACAACCGCAAGTTTTTATGCCACAGAAAAAAGTGTGTTCTCCTATGTTTTGACTTTTATGGAACCACTGCTTATGTTCGTGCTTATGCTTGTTCTGCCGCCTTTGTTCGGCGGGCAGGTCATGATCTGGTGGAGCACGGTTTTTGCACGAATTCTATCAGCAGTGTCAGCATTTATCCTGAAGCGCCATGTAGATAAAAGGGAATAGCAATCATCTGTTTTTCTCAATATCCTGCCAGTTGGAGTTGCTCAGGATTTCTGCATCTTCACCAATAAGCGCTTTACCGGCTTCTTCATCTCCCTGTAACTGGTACAGCATCCAGGCCGTCATATATCCGTCGGTCTTCATCTGCATTTCCTCATGCTCTGCTCCTTCAACCCTTGCACGGAGTTTAAATACATTGTCTGGCATGGCATTGTAATTCTCAATTAGCGATGAAAGCGGAGCGACGCCAAGCCACTCTGTGGCCGCATCCGTTGCACTGGTATCGTCAGATGTTCCAGCAGCGGCAGTCATAAACCACGGAATAGATACTTTTGAGGCATCATATCCACCCCACATCTGTGCAAGATAAGAATGCGCTGCACTGCCTGTAAAAATTGTTTTATACAAACCGCTGTTCTCAAATTCCGTTACCGCTCTGACCGCACCTACACCGCCTTGTGAATATCCGGCAATTCCAATATTTTGAACATCAATTTTTTCATAAAACAAACTGTCGGAATTTTGATTCTGCTCCAACATATAATCCAAAGTCAGTGAGGTTGATATTCCTGTTCCCGCCTGTCTGTCATCACTACCGACTACAACAAAGCCCCAGGAAGCAAGCCTTTCAAAGTATGGTTCGTAGTTTAATGCTGCCGTATTGCTGCCATTCACGACAACAATCAGCGGATACCTGTTCTCCATTTCAGAGGGATACCAGATACGGATATTCCCTATCGACTTATCCTCGGATTTTACTGCCATGACGGATACTTCATAATCTCCAAGTCCCGCATACTTTTTCTCTAATTCCGAATCCGACTGAAACTGCGTGTAATAATCTTTCGCCAGCCAGGGCTTTTGAGAATCAATATAGTTTTTCATCAGCAGGAAGCCCACTACAAGTACAATTAAAATGATCATTCCCAAAATCACAATTCCCACTATTTTCAAGACCTTTTTCATCAATCAATTTCCCTCCGTTTGACAGAATAATTCCCTTTCGCTATAATGTTTTTTGGAACAAGTGTCACAATAAAATACACTTGTTCCACACAGGCAATATTATAGTAACGTTCAAACTAAGTGTCAATACGCATCGGCCAAAATGGTACTGCCATCACGCTATGCGGTACAGAAAGGGGGTCTTTGTTCCATTATGAAAAAAAATCAAACGGCATTTATGAAACTATGCCTTGCAGACGCACTGATCAAACTGATGAAAACCCAGGATTTTGATACCATCAATGTAAACTCAATTTGCAGGGAAAGAAGCCTGATTTGACAGAATTTATATATGATAGCAGGAAGCTGTTTTCGATACTCTATCAGAATAATCTCATTTCTGTCATTATGCGTGCGCTTGAGGATTTGATACCGTCAGGGGAAACATACGATAAACAGGCTTCATATCTTATGTCCTTTTTTATTTATGGATATTTCGGAATCATCTATCAGTGGATCAAATATGACTTTGATGAAACGCCTGAACAGATACAAAAACATATTAATGATACTATCGCCTTAGCTCAAAACTCATAAAAACAGGCAAGGCATATTCATTTCCACGATGAAAATATGATCCCATAGTCATTCATTTGTTTGCGGCATAAGTATAACCAATCAGTATTTCTTTTGGAATCCCCTGCTGCAGGGAATAATCCCCCAAAGAAAATTTGATGACCGTCCGTTCTGTGTGTTTATGCAAAAAAATAAAATACGTCATAAGATGTGCCAGACAGGCATTCAGCACAGTAGGTATCCCGCCAATCGTAATCGTCCATAGTACATAGTTGGAACAATAACCATATGTATCTGCGTCCGTGCCAAGCAACGGGAAGGCATGGCAAAAGGCGGCATTGCCAACGTCGCAGCCGCCACCTGATTCGGATCGTTCATCCTTATCAATGTCAGAAACAAAAAAACCGCTCTTAAAATTTATACTCTGTTGCTAGAAACAGTTCCTTACTTCAATGCAAGACTTCTGTTATTTTTTATCATACACAAAATAGTATAGATTGCAACTGCCAGCTCTGTAATCGGCATGACCCACCATAGAAGTTTCGCACCAAACAGCGCCGGAAGCACAAACACTAATACACCGCATAAAACCATGCCCCGTGCCATAGAAATAATCAATGCGGTTTTCGGCTGCATCACAGACTGGAAATAATAGGTTGCGAAAATGTTCAGCGGCAAAAGCAGATACGCAAGACCATAGATCTGCATAATACCGGGCGCAATCTGCAATACGCTGTCTGTTGGGGACATGAATACTTTCACAAAAGCGTTTGGGAACAGACGTACTGCAACTGTCCATAAAACACCGAAGACTGCGGCTGTCCACAGGGAATATTTCCGCGTTTCCCTGATGCGCTCTATATTATGCACACTGTAGTTTTCGGAGACAATTGGCTGTGCAGCCTGTCCGACAGCGTAAGTAAAGCATTGGACAAGACCGGATATCTGGACAATAACCCCAAATACCGCCAGCGCATCTGCACCAAAATAATTCATAATCTGACGGTTAAACAGCATTGCAATCATTCCCATCGCTATTTCCGAGACAAAAACAGAACAGCCGTTGAGCACCAGTTCTTTTGCCTTATGAATATAACCATGGACACGGGCCAGCTTGAGTGTATTTTTTCTACTGAAAAAGTGAGAGGCCATAACCGCAATCGTCAGCGTTATGCCGATAGCAGTCGCAAGGCCTGCGCCAAACATACCCATGTTAAGCCCAAACACAAAATACAGATCTCCGAAAATATTGAAACATCCGCCACACAAAGTCGCAAAGGCTGCAAACCCCGGCGCATTATCGTTTCTCAGATAAGCGGCTAGCATTTGCGTGAACGGATATGCCGGAATCACAAATTGGATAGGGCGAAGATATGCCTTTGCCAATGGCAGGAGTGCATCATCCGCACCAAACAGGCGGAGCAACTGGTCATCAAAAACAGTGAGTCCGATCCAACAGACTACAGCTATGGCCGAAGTGAGAAGCAAGGACAAGGTAAAATAAGCATTTGCCTTGTCGGTCTTCCCTTGTGCCCTGTAATATGTATATTTGATAGAACCTCCGCTGCCGGTCAAAATCCCCAAACTGTACAAAATTGTCCAAATCGGCGCTACAATAGACAATGCCGCCGTACCCTGCGGACCCTGATACTGACCAACTACGGCAACGTCCACCATCCCGTATATACAGGAGATCATGGAACCTCCAAATGCTGCGCCAAGATACCTAAAGTAGTGTTTTTTAATACTTCCCTGTGTTAAATTCTTTTCCATAATAACTCCTATCTGAACTTACTCATTCGCTGGGACAGGCTGTCCGAGTATTTCGCAAGTAATTTAATTGCAAGTTCTCTTTCAGAGGCATCCATATCCTCAAAGGCTGCAATTTCTTCAGCAAGAACCAGATCAACCGTTTTTCTGGAAAACTCTTCGCCTTTTTTCGTCAGTGTGACATACTTATGACGTTTACCATTGTAATCCCCAACCTCAATCCATCCATCCTTCACCATCTTTTTCAAGGCAGAATGGACCGTCTGCTTTGGCTGGTATATAAAACTGCAGATATCTTTTTGGGTGACTTTTTCTTCCGACTGGCGTATGTAATACAATATCCAAAATGCACAATCAGATAAACCAAAAGACTTGGAGACCCCCCGGTAGATTTCCTCATATCCATTGATGGTTGCATTAAAGGTAACAAGAACTTCTTTTGCAGTATACACAGATTTTTCCCCCTCTCAGTCCGAAATCAGACTTATTCTATCTTATTTTTTTCAAGTTTTCAAGAGAATTCACAAAAAAATAACATTTACCCGTAGAATTTCCTCCCACAGGCGATGTGCTGTTTCATCATCCTGAGTTCTGTTTTCAGATATGCTTTGAAAATAAGAAAACACTCCACATTCCCGTGAAGTGCAATCTGTTTATCTTATTCGATTTTTGTCGGAGCCTCCATCCCATTCTTGAAAGTAAAACGCACACCATCTTCGCCGTAGACCGTCACGAAATCCACCGTGGCATGCCAGAGCGTCAAAATATCCTGTATTTCCGCATCCTCTGCCCCGCAGACAGTATCTGCTGTTCTTAGTAAACGGCAAACCTCTCGTTCCGGTCTAATGCGGTCATCTCCTGCATTTCCTCGTCCGTCAGTTCAAAATCAAATATTTCAAAGTTCTCCTGAATATGGCCTTCATTGCTGGAGCCGGGGGATTGCAATGTTCCCCGCCTGTAAGTGCCACCGCAGAATGACCTGTGCGGAAGTTTTTCCGTGAGCCTGTGCGATACCGGAAATGGTCTCAGCGTTAAACAATGTCTGCGTGTTGCCGCGTCCGCCCAGAGGGAACCATGATTCCATGACCGTCCCATACTGCTGCAGATGCTCCTTCATCTCCACGCTCTGATGGTAAGGATGCGTTTCATTCTGAAGCAGCGCAGGCACAATGGATGTGGCGTTTACCAGCGGGTCAAAATCCTCCGGCATATAGTAATTGGAAAGCCCGATGGAACACATCTTCCCTTCACTGACTGCCTGCTCCATGTCCTGGTATAACGCCACGTCATTGCGGGGCTGTGAATGATGTAAAATCTTCTGGTCTGCTTATGTCAAGTAAGGAATAAAAATTTTTCAAATATTTTTAGAGCCATGGACATTGTTTGCCCATAGCTCATATTTTACCGCTATATACTCAACATTCAAATAATCATCTCACTAGATAATATTAAACTTCAACTCTCCTGATGGAACGAGCGGATAGCAAGTCTGTCATTAGTCTTTGGCAATTTAAAGAAATGTTTCTATACCCGTTTTAGCGTTTTATCTGTTTGTGGGAATATATCATCACTATTCTATTGGATATTCATTCTCTACATACTGTTCTGTCCCTCTTTCTTTCCATATGATTTTATAAACAAAATCACCATTATGTTTGTCATACCATTCCCATGACTTTACTCCAACTGCATGAATAATAGGCAATCCCATTCTGTTGGTTCTTACAAGTGATAAATAATTTGCAATCGCAAAATCTTGTTGTCTTAAACCAGTTTCTTGCGATTGGCAGAATGCTTCGGAATAAAATTTACAGTATTCAGACGCCGCAGGCTGTGATTCTGGATCTGGATTCCACTCTTCTTGATGCATACGGCAAACAGGAAGGCAGAGCATTTAACTTTCATTGTCAAAGCAATGGTTATCATCCACTTGCTTGTTATGATGGAATGACCGGAGATCTGATAAAAATCCAGCTTCGTGACGGAACACAGCATTCCTGCGCCGGAGTGGTTGACTTCCTGCAGCCGATACTTGATGAATGCCTGAATGATTATCGCAAATCCGTATTCTGCTTCGTGGTGACAGCAGTTTTGCTATGCCTGACCTTTATAAGCAGTGCGGGGAAAATGGCACAAGCTATGTAATTCGGCTGAAAGAGAATGGCATTCTCCGTGAAAAAGTATCCCATCTTGTGGATGAGCTTGATGAGATCGCCAGGAATAATAAAGTTGATTATGCGGCAGTTTATGGTGAATTTATGCACAAAGCAGGTTCATGGCCTTATGAAAAGCGGGTGGCATGCAAAGTTGAAGAACCGGAAAACCAAATGGTTTACATGCACACATTTATTGTCACAAACATGGATTCTTCACCAGAGTGTCTCAGCAAATTTTACTGCAAGAGAGGGCTGATGGAAAACTTCATCAAAGAAAGCAAATCCGGTTTTGACTTTGCGTCCGTAAGCAGCCATACCAGAATGGTAAACGCCAACAGACTTCAGGCACACGCTCTTGCGTATAACATATTTAATTGGTTTAGACGATTGGCGTTATCAGCAGACATGCGAAAGCAACGCATTGATACCGTCCGTTTAAAACTGCTGAAGATTGCTGCAAAAGCAATTCATTCAGCAAGATATATCACATTCAAGCTGTGCAGCAGCTGCCCTTATAAGAAGGAATTCAATGAGACTCTTTCAAATATCGGTAAGCTGAATGTACAGCTGGAATAGCGACTATTAACGAACCTTGACAGCTTAACTTCTGTATTAATATTTGCCTTAATTTCTTCTCCATATACACCAAACAGCGTAAGGAACGATTGACTTTAACGTAGATTCATACACCCCACTTAGACGGCACTCATATTTAGTCTCTATCTGTGGAGCAAATTGTAAAGGATTGATTCGAGCCATATCAACTCCCATCTCAGCCAGTTTTGTACCAAATTCTTCCATTGTACATCCTGACATCAGACGATCGTTGGTTGAATCCGCAAGCAAATCTACCTTCCATGATGCCCAATTATGCCGAAAACTTTCCTCATATCAGTTCTGTAGTATTTTCAGGATTTCCGTTGGCTGAAAGGTCATCATCATGACGGATGTCAAACGGATGCATTTATCCTTCCCCTTTTCCAATGCGGAAGATTTCCTCCACCTGATTCCTGATATAATACAGTGACAGGAAAAGCTACTCTACCCACAATTACTCTTTTTCTATGAAACAAAACTGTAAAAAATCTAGCTTTCCGCGTCCTTCATAGATAAAATATAATGGCAAATATCCTTCCAATAAAAAGGATACCACCTCACTGTCTGTCCATTCATCACCTTGCGTTACAACAATTCTGGCGACTTCCCGATAATCCTTTGTTTCAATGCGCAGTATTCCACCAGTTCCTCTGGTCGTTACAGAAAGATGCGTTATTCCTGTGAAAGAAAAATATTTATAGCCAACCCTCGTGCCATTCTCAATATCTTTCACAAACCGGTTTTGACTGTCATGATTGATATTTGGAGCATAGCGATTCTTTTTTGCATTCGACAAATGTGGCATATGTCCTTGCGTCAGATTACAACAGATTGCAGCAGGATAGGTTCCCTCAGTCTTCAGTGGCGCTCCATTTAAGCCACAACTCGTCATTTCAACCTGTTGAATGGTTCCATCCTCACCAATCTCAATTTCTTCAGCGCAACCTTGTCTGGAAAACGCTGTATTATGTGTTAAGCGATGGTAGAAAATGTAATATTTTCCGTTAATATACTCAATACTTCCATGATTTGTACCCGTGGCGCAAAGCCGGTCACTCTCCTTCCGTCCGTTATATCCAATATCTCCGTTAGATATAATAACACCTCGATACTCGTACCCACGGTCTGGATAACGACTGGTTGCATAACATAATTCGTGGTTTACATGAGAAGAATATATAAAATAATATAGTTCCCCAAACTTCCGCAAGGAGGCTGCCTCATAAAAACTGTGCTGTCTGAGACAGCTTCCTTTTGGCGCATTGTTAAGCGCCGGTAAAATTCGTACAGGCTCGCCTTTTACAGTAAGCATGTCATCTTCCAGTTCCACCAGGTTTGCCCCCAAAACACTCATCGGTTCTTCTGCCTTGATTTCTTCTTTGGACTTATTGAATATCCCACTCATTACTGCTGGCATGAACCGCCGCATAAGTGGCGCATGAGTATCAATTCCAAGTCCCCATCCATAGGTCAGGTAGATGTGTCCATTATCATTCAGAACCGCAGGATCAAATGGAATAAACCGTAAAAGGGGGTTACCATCAGGATATTTTACATCACCGTAATACTCATATTTTCCTGCCGGTGTATCACAGACCGCTACAGAAATTGGGCCATCAAAACCATGATTTCCCCTACCAGATAAATCATAATAAAGATAGTACCTCCCATCTTGTCCCTGTACTACATCAGGAGCATATATATCCTGACGTTCTATGGAATAATGACGGCATTGCTCCGCTCGATAAATCGTTCCCTCACAACGCCAGTCGCTTAAATCATCTACAGGTGCAGACCAGCACTCATAATCCAGCAAGCAAAAATTCTCTCCACCCTCAGCATCATGACTGCCATAAATATAGACGCGGTTCCCAAAGACATGGGGTTCTCCGTCCGGAATGTAGGTATCCAGTGGTAAATATGGATTAAATGCTTGCTTCTTCATCATCTTCTTCTCCTTCTTAATCATCTATTTGTGAAAAATACGATTGCTCACACTGGATATTTCCAATCTGGTACACATGTTTCACATCTTTACTGCATGTGATTCATCATCTCCGCTAACTGAGCAATCGCATCCGGATCATTGTTTGCTGCTCCTACCGCAGCCTGCATCAGCGCAAGCGGCGTCGCGCCTCCCCCCTGCTGCACCAGACGGATCAGTGGTGTGTTGAACACGATGCTCGTCGTAAAGAGAAACTCGGAACTGTTCTCATCACCTCCACAGCTTTGCAGGATTCCGCCCTTAATTCCTTCCATGATCTGCTGTACGACCGGATTATCTTTCATGTCATTCAATGTATTCAGCATGGTGTACTCTCCCGGCTTTTCCAGTTCAAAAGGTGTAATTTTCTGTCCATAGAGCCTTTCAAAATCGGAGACCTTTGGCTTACCTGAGGGGCAGATATACCAGCTGGGTATCTCTTCTGATTTCAATGCATCGACTGTTCCCTGCACCCGAATATCCTGCATCAGCCTGATATCCGCACTGGAAGTTCCGGCCAGAATCTGATACGCGCCAGTCAGCACTTCCCAATTTCGGGTGTCCACATCATAGTGAGCAAAGGATCTCCCGTCCAGTGTGACTGTAACTTCTTTTTCCTCTCCGGCCTCCAGATATACTTTGCAGAAACCTTTCAATTCCTTCTCTGCCTTGAAAATATCCGGCGTCCGGTCTGACACGTAAATCTGTACAACTTCTGCACCAGCCCTGTCCCCTGTATTTTTTACCTTGCATGAAACAATAAGTCTCGCATCTTTCTGATGTGATTCCCATACAAAATCTGTACCCACTGTGTTTTCACCGGATTTTACAGTGAGATCCGAAAGCACAAACTGGGTATAACTCAGTCCATACCCAAACGGGAACTGTACCGGGATTCCCGCTTTTTCATAATAGCGGTAACCAATATAGATACTCTCCGCATATTCCACCTGTCTCGGATTTACACCAAATGTCTCTGATGATGAGCAATCCTTATAAGCAGCCGGGTAAGTTTCCGCCAATTTTCCACTGGGGTTTACATCGCCATACAATAAACCGGCAGCGGCCTCGCCAACCGCCTGTCCGCCAAGATACAGATTAAGAACTGCCTTTGCGTCCGCAAGCCACGGCATTTCCACGGGACTTCCCCCCATCAGCACAACGACAACATTTGGATTCACCTTTGCAATCTCTCTGACCAGCTCACAGTGGCTCTCCGGCATTGCCATATGTTTTCTGTCGTAGCCCTCCGACTCATAAGAATCAGGAAGCCCCACAACAAGAACCGCCACCTCTGCCTCTTTTGCGCCGTCAACAGCCCGCTGCAGCTCATGTGCGTTCCTTTCTCCGTCTGATTCATACGCGGGATAGTACGAAAGCGTTCCGCCCGCCGATTCCATGGCTGCCCGCAGGCTGGAAAGCCTGGTCGGATTGATGTGGGAAGAGCCTGCGCCCTGATAGCGGACCGTCTCGGCCATCGCGCCGCACAGAGCAATTCTGGCTGTTTTCTTCAAAGGAAGGAGCGCATTCTCATTTTTTAGTAGTACGGCACTCTCCTCCGCAATTTCTCTTGCAAGATCATGATGCGTTTCCACGTCGAGCAGATATCCATCATGATGCCTGCTGCGGGTTTCCCTCGCCTTCCAGGCCAACCGGATGATCCGCTCCACACAGGTGTCAATGTCAGTCTCCTGAAGTTTGCCTTCCTCCACGGCCTGTTTTACTGCCTCATCAAACATTCCGCTGCTGCTGGGCATTTCGAGGTCACAGCCTGCCTGGAACGCCTTAATCCGGTCATTCATTGCGCCCCAGTCTGTGACAACCAACCCTTGAAATCCCCACTCTTCCCGAAGAATATCGGTCAAAAGTTTCTTATTATCACTGGAAAAAATCCCATTAATCTTATTGTAAGAACACATCACGGTATCCGGCCGGCTCTCTTTCACCGCCATCTCGAAAGCGGACAGGTAGATTTCTCGCAGCGCCCGCTCATCCACCATGCTGTCCCCCATCATACGATCCTGTTCCTGGTTGTTCGCCGCATAGTGCTTTAAACTGGTTCCCACACCCTTACTTTGTACGCCACGGATCCAATTTGCTCCCATCACACCTGCCAGATAAGGATCTTCACTGAAATATTCAAAATTACGCCCGCAAAGCGGATTGCGCTTCATGCATACGCCCGGTCCCAGAACTACATCCACACCATAGTGCAGCGCTTCCTCGCCAATTGCTTCACCCATTCTGCGCAGCAGCTGCGGATTCCAGGACGCTGCACTGGCAGACGCTGTCGGGAAACAGGTTGATTGCTCACTCTGGTTGATTCCAAGATGATCCGACTCCCCTTTTTGTGTCCGCAGGCCATGCGGCCCGTCGGACATGAAAAAGGAGGGAATCCCATACTGTTCCATGCTCTCTGATTCCCAGAAATTCGCACCTGAACAGAGTTTTATCTTATCCTCCAATGTCATTTTTGCAATGACTTCCTTGATTTCATTCATCATTTTCTCCTCCTGATTTTGAAAATTTTTACTTCTGCGATCTGCGTTTTTCCAGTTCTTCCTTGATCTCCGGCAGTTTTGCCTCCAGGTCAAACTTCACCGCACAAATAAACATAATGAGAAACAGCACGAACGGAATGTAGATGTTAAATGCATAAATTGCCTGTCTCGTTGCCGCTGTCGCCACTGTCATGGATGCGTCATAATGCGCGAGTGCAAGACACCAGCCAACTACTGCCGCGCCAAGTCCGTTTCCAATCTTACCGCCGAACCCTGTTGCACTCTGTGAACACGCCACCATCCTATTGCCGTACTTATATGCATTGTAATCAATTGCCATGGCCGTAGTCACACCAAGCAGGCACATCATCGGAATGTTTGCAAAAGAACTAATGCAGCCAAGAATCGTATTGTACCAAAAATGAGTGGGATTCAGTATACGCAGGATATTGGCAGCCATTCCCAGCAGAAAACTCACGCGCAGCGTCTTTACAACACCAAGCTTCTTATTCATCGGACCGACAAAGACAAATCCAAGAATTGTCGGAATCATTCCCACTGCCCCGAGAATTGCCACCAGGTTATCGTCACCATATATCCATTTGCAGTAATATGTACCGGAGGAATTGGCCAGTCCATAGGTGACGTTAGACATCAGCCCCATAATCAGCGCCAGCACCCAGTACTTATTTCTAAAAAGCTTACCGATGGCATCAATCAGCGGAATCGCCTCATCCAGTTCATTTTCCGCTGCCGGGGTCTCTACAACACCGTCAGCGGTTGCTGTTTCCCTGCTCTTTTTATAACAAAGCAACAGAGAGAGTGCAACAATCAATGCGATAATCGCCGCAAATTTTACCCATGCGCTCTGCGTGCCGCCAAGCGCATTCGTGACCGGAATGACCGACAGCACGATTGCCATTCCCGGAATATAGCCCGCCAGAGCACGATACACCCCCATCTTGCCGCGTTCCTCGGAACTGTTTGTCCTCACGACCTGCAACGACGCATAAGGAATTGCAATTGCCGTGTAGATTACCGAAGTCATCAGCAGATTGGTAATCAGCATATATACAACCTGCAATCCTGTGCTGCCTTTCGGAACAGTAAACAATAGCAAAAGCATAAGGGCAGCCGGTATCGTCATCTTCAGAATCCACGGTCTGTACCGCTCTTTGCCCGGCTTTGTGTGGTCTATAATGTTTCCCATAATAATATCCGTGAACGCGTCAATAATTTTGGTGACCATAAACACGGTCGCGACCATCCCTGCCGCCAATCCCGCCTTGTCCGTATAAAAATAAGTCAGCTGTCCCACCATGCCGCTGACTGCATTCAGCGCAAACTGTCCCATGGAATCTGCAAAATAATCGCTCCCCCGCATTACCTTCTGAATGCCAAACTGGTCTTTTCCCAAT
Source organism: Petralouisia muris (assembly GCF_004793545.1). Taxonomy (GTDB): domain Bacteria; phylum Bacillota; class Clostridia; order Lachnospirales; family Lachnospiraceae; genus Petralouisia; species Petralouisia muris. Next base: position 18,904 of record NZ_SRYA01000032.1, read on the forward strand.
GGTTTTTTCGCCATATTTATTCCCTCCTGTTTCTTAATCCATCATATAAGCTACTTTAAAACGATTTCCATGATTTCCAACTTATCAGACTCTTCAAATGTAAGTTTTAGTTCATATTTTCCGGCAGGTGTCTGGATTCCACCCGACACAGTATGAACTGTACCAGGCTGTCCCTCAATCTTAAGGCTGCCGGCATATTGGTCATTCATAATAACCAATATCTTGCCGCTCCCGGAAGCGGTAATGGAAATCTTATTCCATGCAGTCTCACTCTGTACATAACGGAATACTGCTGTATCTCCCGCTGAGATGTTCATCAACTTTTCTTCATATAATTCATCAGCACCGATATAGACCGATCCGATGACGCCGCACGCCTGATAGCCATAAATCTTTTCACCGGGCGCAAACGGTTCCCCCGCACCCTGCGAAGTCATCTTCACTTCATCAATACTCCCGTCAGGGTTGATTGTAATCGGCTCTATGCACAATCTCCGGTACTGCTGACATCCTCTGCTGCAACGGTGATAAAACACATACCACTGCCCATTTACATTCTCGATAGAACCATGGTTGTTCCAGCTCGCCGGATCACATCCGTCATTGTCAATTATGATTCCCCGATAGGTAAATGATCCCAATGGCGATTTGCTTGTAGAATACCCCAATGAGGTCGGTTTTCCTCGTTCCATGTCCGCATATATATAATAGTAAGTATCTCCGATTTTCCTCATAGAAGAACCTTCATGAAAGAAATGTTCCTCTTCTGTCACCAGATTATCTACAATATTTTCCGCATTAAAAGACACCATATCATCGTTCATCTTGACCCCATGAGAAAACAATTGTCCCCAATAATAGTATGCCTGCCCGTCATCATCCACAAAGATCGCTGGATCGATACCGCCGCAGGGAAGTTGGACAGGATTGATAAAGGGTCCTTCTGGATGTTCTGATACCGCTACGCCTTCGCTGTCATCCGGCATACAAAAGTAGAGGTAATATTTTCCATTCTTATAAATACAGTCTGGAGCCCAGAGCAATGGCAGCTTTTCACTCTCCTGCTCCTTCTCATAGGACTCTTTCCACTCCGCCGCATACCCCTGAACCATCTTCTGGATAAAAGGCGTCGGATGAAGCCAGTCGATTCCCTGATATTTGGGGGCATCCGGATCATTAAACCAGGGAATCTGACGGCCTGACAGGGCAGTATCATGAACCGTCCAGCATTTCATATCCGGGGTGGAAACCACATGATATTTTTCACTGCAAAATCTGTCTTCCAACGCATCAAAACTGCCATAAATATATAATTTTCCATCCGGCATAACATGACCTTCCACATCTGGTACATGATACTTAAGTGGAAGAATTGGATTTCTCTGATTAATATATTCTCTCATAGCAACATACTCCTTCTTTTTATTCCTCATTCAATTTTTCTAAAACCATCTGAAATACCCCGATGCCCTCCGGCGGCATCACTGCCGTGAGTTCACTGATGGTCATGCCGTAGGCAAACTCAATCATAGGGCCGTCCAGCATTCCGGGCACATACTGGTTAAAGAGTTCCACCGCCGCCGGCTCTTGAACCAGTGCGCCGAGCGTAGTGTCCATAGTAAATCTGTCCCGCTCCAATCTGGTATCCGTGTCGTACTCATAATGCCATGACCCGGAACCAAGCTGCAATGATTCGTCCTTCTCCGGCAGATACACCTTTGCCGTCGTATTTGCCGGGATCGTCACATCCACCGTAATTTTTCCGTCCCGACAGCTCCATGCACTACGAATCGTACCATATGCCGAATCAAATGATGCGTCCACACTCGTGATTCCCTTGAGCAGTCGCGGCTGAATCCGTATCTCCTTATATCCTGGTTTTGCCGGATTAATCCCTGCCAGTTTCTCGTACATCCAATCTCCGATTGAACCGTATGCATAATGATTCAGGCTGTTCATACCGGATTCGTCAAAACTGCCATCCGGCATGATAGAATTCCAACGCTCCCAGATGGTGGTCGCACCCTTTTTCACCGCATACAGCCACGATGGATAATCTTCTTTCAGGAAAATTGTTCCCGCAAGTTCATGCATGCCATTCTCTGATAATACATGGCATAAATAGGGGGTTCCCACAAATCCGGTCGAGAGATGGTTCTTGTGGTTTGCAATGTTTGTTTCCAGCGATTTTGCGATTCGTTTCCGATACTTTTCCTGTGCCAGGTTAAAATGCAGCGCCAGCACACACCCCGTCTGTGTCTCGCTCACCATCCTTCCTGTACGTGTGATATACTCCGCATCAAACAGTTTTTCAATCTTATGATGAAGCGCTGCATATTCCTTTGCATCTTCCTCGTATCCGAGTACCTCAGCCGCCCTCCGCACAATATCCGCAGAATACGCATAATAGGCATTTGCCACCAGATACTTGTCCGTCGCACCTGTGCGGTCTGCACTCTCCTCTTTATCAAGCGCCAGCCAGTCTCCATATTGAAACCCTGTCTGCCAAAGACCATTTTCACTACAGTGCGCCGTAATGTAATCTACATATCCCTTCATGCTCTCATACTGGTCTGCAAGTACTCTTTTATCCCCAAATACCTGATAAACCGTCCATGGTATCACCGTTGCGGCATCGCTCCATGCCGCTGCCGCCTCCTGATCGGCAAGGATATTGGGAACCACATGGGGTGGCCCAAACTGGGCAGTCTGCTCACTCTTCAGATCATGCAGCCATTTGGTAAAGAATAATGCTGTCTCCATGTTGTAGGAAGCGGTCCTGCAGAATACCTGCGCATCTCCCATCCATCCAAGACGTTCATCGCGCTGCGGACAATCTGTGGGAACATCCAGGAAGTTGCTGCGCTGCCCCCACTGGATATTATGCTGCAGCTGGTTAACCATCGCATTAGAGCAAGAAAAACTTCCTGTCTGCCGCATATCTGTGTGCAGCGTACACGCTGTAAAATCGGCAGGATCCACCTTTTCAAGCCCCTCCACGCATATGTAGCGGAATCCATGAAAGGTAAAATGCGGAAGAAATGTCTGCCTGCTGCCATCACAGATATACGTATCCGTCGATTTCGCCTGACGCAGTGTTTCCGGATAAAAATTTCCATCCTTATCTAATGTCTCTGCACGGCATACAACAATCTTCTGACCAGATTTTCCTTCTACTGTAACTTCCACAAATCCTGCCATATTCTGTCCGAAGTCCAGAACCTTCTCCCCCTTCGGCGTCAGGATCAGTTCTTTTGCGGGAGTACGTTTTGTGATTCTTACCGGTTCACATTCCTGCGCCGTGATATTCTCCATGGGATAGGAAAACGGTATCGCCTCAGATAACACATTGTCCGTAAATGTACTATCGATTGTCTCGCCCATATAGATTTCGCTGTACCTGACGGAACCTGTCTTAACCTTCCAATTCTGATCCGTAGCAACGACTTCCTTAGAACCATCTTCATAAAGGATATGCAGTTCCGCCAGAAGCGCCACCTGATTTCCATAGTGGTCCGGCGTACAGGTAAAACCGAAAATTCCCTTGTACCAGCCGTTTCCCACCATAATTTCCAGCGTGTGGGCGGAACCCTCCTCCTTATTGATGAGCTCTGTCACATCATATGTCTGATACTGCAGACGTTTTTTGTAGTTCGTCCATCCTGGAGCAAAGAATGCATCTCCGACTTTTTCCCTGTCAAGCCGTATCTCGTATACACCCAGTGCCGTGGCATAGATGCGCGCCCTCTTTACCGCTTTCTTTAACGATATTGTCCTCACAAAAACCGGACAGGCCGTCTCTTCTTTTGCAAAGGGATGTGTGATCCACCCTGCTTGGAAATTCGTCCCGGAAAGCAATCCTGTCTCAAAGCTTCCGACTGCCTCCGCCGTCTCTGCGTGGTTATCCCATATCACTACGCGGTACTCATAAATCTGTTCCGCCAACAGTGCCGGACCTGCATATTCTACAAGCACGGACTGTTCGGATTCCTTGCGGCCGCAGTCCCACAACATCTGACCTTCCGACATGACCTGAATTTGATACGCAACCTGTACGGTATCTGTCTGTTCCGATTCGATTTTCCACGAAAACCGCGGCCTTACTGTATCCAGTCCCAGTGGATTTTTCTGATACTCTGTACGCAAATCAGTTATCTGCATAAAAGCACCTCCTGTTTTTACTATATTTTTGTTTTATTTTCTGCTATATTTACATTTTACTTTTTTGTTTAATGCAAGTATTGTAATTGCGTGCTTTTTATTGTGAATTTGTTCTATCCAGTTATATTTATTATTATCTCATTGGTCTGTTTCAGACTGAAAAACACATAATTTGAGGTCTTACCCACTTTTTCCACACTATAATCGACCGGATATTCTCCGTCCTCTCCCAATCCGGTCACACACACAGGATCAAAAGGACAGTAAACCTTGCTCCTGCCTGCCGTTTTAAGCGTCATTTCAAGAAACTTTTTTTCTTCATCATAATGATAGGAACACAGTTCACCTGCCGTCTCCATCGGGTAAGCCCTGCAAAGGGAACTATAGTTCTCATCGTCTTCCATTCCTGGATGATAGTCCCAGTAAGCGGAACTCCACAGATACTTTTCGAGAATCCTGTTCATATGGCGGATCAGGTCATTCGTAAAGTCTTTGGATGGAAATGCACCCCACTCCCCTACAATTAAAGGAAGCTCCAATTCCTCCTGGGAACTGCGTTTATCAGCAAAGAGCCGCTCGATATTCTCTTTGCTGAAATTCTCATAACGGTCTGAATCAACCACGGAATCGTATCCGTGTGGAGCATAAATCTGTATGCCTTTCCCTGCTGCCGATGGATTTTGCAGCCTCCCGATTCCGGTGCGGATCGTACTGCTGCTGTAAATATTCCCTCCCGTAACAAGCGGTTTTCTGCTATATCTGCTGACAGCTTTCCATATACGCCGATAAAAATCCATCAACGTAGTACGGTCAAATTCCTGCATCCGCTCCGTCACATAGCCCATAAACAGCGCCTGCTGTTCCGGCGTGATATCTGCGGGGCAGCTTAGGTCAAACTGCGGCGCCTGTTCTTTTATTTTCATCGTGGCAGCGCCAAAGGCATTGCGTGCAAGACTTCCCATAAACGGCTCATTCATCGGCTCCCAGCCAATGATATTCTCGCAGTCGTTCAGATACTGCACGATCTGCTCCCACATTTTTGCATAATGCTCCAAAAGCCCAATACCGTCCGCCGCCTTTTTATCCGCCCAAAAGTTATCTGCCGCCCTGATGATTGCCTCGCTCCGCAGATAGGCATCATACCACATCGTACATCCTTCCGGATGATAAGCCCCCTCGTCCAGAGCCGCCCAGTCAGGCGCCCCGTCCATGTACTTTTGCGCGAAAAGATCCTGGTGCATATCCACCATGACATACAAGTCATACCTTTGGGCAAGCTGTATGGTATCTTTTACTTTTTTCAGATACTCCATGTCATATACTCCCGGCTGCGGCTCCACCCCATCCCAGAAAATGCCAAACCGTATGAGGTTCAATCCCATCTCATGAAAAGACCGGAATGATTTTTCCAGATTTGGAAACAAATATCCCAACTTTTTATCCTTGCACACTACATTGATGCCATTCAGTAAAATCTGCCTTCCATCCGGTGTCTGAAAATGCATCCCTCTAATTATAATCTGTTCCATAAATATCCCAACCTCCTGTTTGTAAATAGAACTTCACAATCTATCTGTTATTTTAAATATTTCATTTCATCCTGTATTGTAATTTTGCATGAAATATTATAAAATTGTTTCAAGTGTTACTTTATCTGCTTTTTGAAACTGTTTTTCACTGGAGGTTATCATGAATTCTAAAGATGCAATCTATTCGTTCTGCCAGACGCTGTACAACTGTATCTATCTCCCAATACATTATTATAAAAACAAGCAGCTGCAACTGGTACTGCCCAACACCGGTTTTCCTTTTGATCTTGCCGTTCCCCATTTATCCGAACTGGTTTCCAGAAAACAGGCCATCTCCTATCTTGCCACAAAAGAGCTTCACTATATCGGCCTTGTACAAAACGAAAAAACGGAACAGATGGTTCTAATCGGTCCCGTCATCAGTATTTTACCTTCCCCTGAAACCATCAGGAATATCATGAAGGAATATTCTATCCCGCTGGAACACAGAGAGCAGCTGACAGAACTGTATCAATTCATGCCCGTATATTCCTTTCATCAGTTCTGCCATTTTTTAGCCTTGTTTTATCAGGAATTGTTAAATGATGTGATTGATATTGACACATATCTGAATGTATACGTTGACACGAAAAGCACTTCTGTCGCTTCCCTTCATTCATTGAAAAGCTACGATTCCAAAGAGATGGAACATTTCCACAACACATACCATTATGAACAGCTGTATTTAGATTATATCCGCTGCGGAAACGTCGAAGGGTTAAAAAAATTTTTTTCCAACGCATTCTCCATACAGGCGGGCCAACTCTCAGACAATACCATACGTCAGGCGAAAAATATCCTTATCACGGCAGTCACACTGGTTACCCGCTATGCAATTGAAGGGGGGCTTGACATCGAATCCGCCTACCAGCTCAGCGACATCTACATTCAAGAAAGTGAAAAACTCCAGAATGCGGAAGCAATTTATCAGCTGCAGTACAATATGATGCTGGACTTTACGCGCCGCGTGGCGCAGGCACAGATTCCCCGCGACACCACTTCGGATATCTACAAGTGCATCCAGTATATCAAACAACATACTAATCAGGCAATCTCCACCTCTGATGTGGCTGCCTATGTCGGCAAAAGCCGCTCTTATCTTTCACACTGTTTTAAGAAGGAACTTGGGTTTGAAATGAATGGATTTATCATGCGCTGCAAGCTTGAAGAGGCAAAATCACTGCTGACTTACACGGATAAATCCATCAGCGAAATCAGCAGTTATCTCTGTTTTTCCAGCCAGGCGTATTTTCAGAACGTGTTTAAAAAGAAATTTGGGGTTACACCGAATATGTATCGGAAACATCCCGATGTACGTTGAGAATCTATAGAAACAGGATCAACATCCCCTGACGAAAAAAACATGATCTCAATGAACATAACGCAAACGTCCCTCTATAGGGAACCAGCCTGTCCCTGCCGGTTCCCTTTTATCATTTGTGCTTTATTGAGTTTTGTTCACGTAAACATCATTACTTTCCCTGTAATACCACTGCCGCAAGCAGGCTCCTGCAAACCCATCATACGCATCTGTGGATTGTCCTTATTAATGCCAAACCACCACCGCTCCAAAGTCGTTGCTACTTCAATGATCAGTTCATTCTCGCTCGTCTTAACAAGTGGCGTCAAATCATAACGGTATGGTGCGGCAATCTGAATCCCTCCGCTATGTCCATTGACAAATACCTCCACGCCTTCCCATGCCTCACTAATCACCAAGTAGACCTTACTGCAATTTTCCAGATGAAAGGTACTTTCATAGCGGACAAATCCAGAGAATTCCGGCACTTCTTCTGCAAGACAATCCGGCAGACACACCTCCTTGTCATCTCCAAAGTTAGGATAGTCCGCGCTCCGACAGATACTCCGATGCCAAGGAGCAATCGTTAGAGCCTTTCCGCCTTCTGGAATTTCCTCGGTAATCAAGCTTTCGTCTGGAATATCTGGAATCAGCCAGAAACTATGCAACGGTTCCACACGGATAGAAATCTTATCACCACACACTTCCACCGGATGAATCGTATTATTCCATGCATCATAGCGGTAATATGGACCAGAATCCGGCAATGTTACCGTTCCACTGTAAACCTCTGCGGATTCATTGACAAAAAGCCAGCAGGAACAAGATCCCTCATAATACATCGCCCGAATATCTCTGCTTCCGGGGTAGAATTCAGCTTCCGGCAAGCCTAATTGTTTCATAGCGGATACGACTTCATCCAACGGAAGGACTTTGCAATTTGCAAGTTCCTTAAGGAGCGTATCATCTCCATTTACAATCCCAATCGGAGGGGCATCCAAGAAGTACACCGGCATCCCCTCCGCTGACAGTTTAGCTGCTGCCTTGGCAAAATCTGCTGTCACAAATTGCGCCTTAGGTATCAGCAGAACTTTGTATTCCTGGGTGTTAATCCGCAAAGTCTTACCGATGACCGTTCCATAGTGATCTGGTTCGGCAAAAACATCTGCAGGAATGGTGTCATACTCTATCTGTGCCTGAGCCAGCAGGCGGGCAGGTTTCTGGGACAGCATAGACTCTCCTGTCCATTCCGCCTCGCCATGGTATAGAATCGCTACCGGCACATTTCTGTGTCCACCACTCAGTATCGTGGCTGCACGGTTCATATAGGCCATCAACATACCAAAGTGCCTGTACTGTGGATTGTTGCCGTGAACGTAAAAGTGGGGTGGAGCGTCTGGATCAGGAAACGGCGCTGGGCTGAACGCATGGGGAACAAAATAGTTGATTCCCCGAACCAAGAAGTGGTCTGCCAAATACTTCTCCAGCCGGACACCCTCCCCCCCATCCGTAATTACCAAGTATTTCGCACATCGCCCGTCCCTGCTTCTCTGGTTGGATAGCAGCAGCACTGGCTGCAAGATTAGCCAACTGGAAGTGGTAAAATTCCCCATCACGGACTGCGCCATAATAATTTGCCTTCGGCTCATCCTCTCCTTGAGGCATCACCTGACCGCCAATATTGTCAATACCAGCCATATCCTGGCCATCAAGTCCCCGGAAGTAATGTCCCAAGCTGGAGCCTGTGCGGGCATGGGCGTTGTTGTCCTCAATCACGTGGCCGATGTACTCCACACCGTGTTCCCGGCACCAGTCACCGATCTGCCGGCTGAAGTTCTCCCTTACAAGTTTTGTCACTGCATCCATGTATGCATACCGCACTCTTGCTGTTTCAGAGGCATCAGCATCTTTTTGCCATAGAAGGAACATCTTATTTTTCCAGTCCTCCCCCAATGTTTCCACCAGTTTTTCCGGCATTCCCGCAGAAAAAGGTAAATCCTGGTCTGTTCCCAATATGTTTTCATTAAAATAGAGATGTCCGTTACCAAGCTCTGGCTCATCGGAGAAAAAGCCTGCGATAGTCGTTCCAAAATCCGCTGCATAGTGTTGAAAGTGAGATTCATATACTGCATCAATCAGCAGACGGCAGGAATCCTGATCCATCATATTGATATAGTCCCGGTGGGGGCCACAGTTCCGGCTAAGACCCAGAATCCACAGAACCCAGTCCCCCTCCGGTTTTTCCCAACGGAATTTTTCCCCATTCATCGGAAGAGGAATACCAATCTGCTCTCCAGTTTCCTTACAAAAGGCTGTGACCGACAGAACTTCATCATCTGAGAAATGGGGAGCCTTTTTTAACAGTTCCGGCAGGAAATATTGTTCTACTGTCATAGCGTGAAATTCTGGTGGAATCATTCCCTCCAAATTCAACTCCACAGTCTGCGCAGGACCGGAACAGGCAAGGGATGCGGCGCACAAGCTCTGGCGGTGCAGTTCCACAGGTGCATCTTTTACTGCACCATTCGCATAACCGGTAGGGAAATGGCTGTCATCTAAAATCCACACTTTCATATTCCGTTTTCTGGCCTCATCCAGAATCACATCCATGTCCTGCCACCATTTCTTGCCACAAAAATCTGGGTGCGGACGGCTCTCCACTTCCATAGATACCCATTGGGCTGTGCCAGCAAATTCGTTTTAGCTGCTCTAACACAAAAATGTTAAATAAATATTGGATAATAAACTGACACATTCTTAAAAAGTACCTACTTTCTTTTTTCTAACAACTCCTTACGTATTTCATCTATTTTATCATCCAGTTTATAACAGCAAATCAATATCACCAATAAAATTCCTATGATTATAGGTGCATAAATATTGAGTACTTTAATACCACCAAGCGCAACCTCTGTCTGGCTTTCTGCACCACTGACAAATCCTACTGCACCCATGACTATTCCCGCAAAACCAGAAGCCAAACCAGCTGCGACTTTTTGGCCTGCGCTATTGATAGCCGAATAACCACTTTCAACCCGGTATCCTGTCTTCCACTCTCCGTAATCCATGCAATCCATTAATAGCAGCCCAATAAAATAAATCATAGGAAGTGTGCCCATATTGCAGGCAATTGATGTAACCGCATACAAGACTAAATTAGTTGGTGCAAATGCTCTTATAATACATGCAGCAAGATTGATGAACAGCCCCAAGCGTAGTACTTTAGCTTTTCCAAACTTCTCAAGCAGTTTAGGGATAAACAAAAGTACAATTGGAGCTACCAATGTTGTCATACTAATTAATGACAATAACGTCAAATCTCCAATATTATATGTAAAGTAATAGCTGCCGACAATTGTACTCAAATTCTGTCCAAAATAAAACGTAAAAACTAAGCCAAGGCAAATGAACACATATTTGTTATGGATTAACTGCTTCAACATGCTAATAATAGAAATTTTTTCTTCCTTGACTGCCTTACCTTCTGCATTTGTTAAAGGCAATTCTTTAATAACAAAAAATCTCAGTGCTGCCAGAATGATAGCCGGAATACCTATTACCAAGGCTAATATTGTCCACCCTGTCTTTTTTACACACAGGGTGGTAATAACAACTGGCATGGCAATGGCTAAAATTGTACTGCCATATGTGGCAATTGCCCCGCCAATTGCCAGTGTAGATGATTTGTCTTTTTCATTTGGAATTGCACGGATCATATATACCTGATCAGAACAATTGAAAAATGTCAGGGCTACAGAATTAATCAACGTGTAGCAAACAAATACATATATCAGTTTTCCCGTTGTGCTGAAAAAAGAGGGCACAGAAAACAAAAGTATGATAAAAATCCATGCAACAGACGCAAACAGCGTATATGGCCTTCCTTTTCCCCATTTCGAATCAGTACGCTCGATAATATATCCTGCAATTAAATCTGTAAATCCATCAAATACCTTAGACACCATCAAAACCATCCCTACTGATGCTGATGATAATAACAGACTCTGCGTCAAATAATAAGTCAGATACCCTGACATAATTCCCCAAAATCCATTTGAAGTCAATGCCGGTATATTCCATACAATTTTCTTATACATCGGAAACTTTTTTTCTGCTTGATCACCCATTATATCTTTTCCTCTCTTATCTTTCTTTTTGACCGCCTATTGTCGGGAACCACTCCAAACTATAACATTTTCCTAAATCCCAGCTATCCCATCCTGCCCAACCTTCTTCATTGACGGTATCCAGAAGCAATTTGTAGTTCCAGTAAAAATATCCTTCTCCCTGCTCCCATGCTCTTAAATGTGCATCTGCCAGTTTTCTGTAAACTGATCTCTTTTCCTCTTCATCCAGATGATTCTTTTCGGTTGCCTGTACCCCATTTAAAACACTCTGGCCACCCTTTGTATCAAACCCGCATAAATAGGAATTAAACAGACTCCATTCCCCACAGATGACAGGGAAATATTCCTGCATTTCTGCTATATCTTTAGCGAAATTATCCTCTATAAAATTAAGATAACCCTTCAAGTTCTGCTCACAACCCATTCCTTCTGCATTCATCAAATACATATGAGTATCAAGAATTACATTTCTAAACTCCTTTTCTCTCATAAAATCTTTCCATGACTTTAACATAAACGCATCATGAATCACTATACATTTTTCTTCAGGCAGATACTTTCGGATTCTCCGGTAAGCCCTCGTGTAGAAATCCCTAAGGAATTCAAGTGAATTCGGTGCACTGCCTTTTGCCATCTCTGGTTCTGCCGCCGGATAGCGTTCCTGAATTTTTCCATAAGTCCATATGAGTTCCGTAACGGGTTCGTTTAGGACTTCGATTCCCCACAGCCCCTCCCTTTCTGCATATCTTTCAGCCAATTTTTCCAACACATCTAATACACCTAATTTCCTGAAATTGTTATACATAGGTTTTAAGCTTATTCCCCAAATCCCTTATAAAATCGGTGTTTAGCCAATGTTTTTCTTTACAAACATATGTATAAATGGTATATTAAAAACAGGGAATTATACATATGTCGGAGGGAATCAGCATGGCATCTCTGGTCTATCTAAAACACAAAAATAGCACCACATACGTTTATGAAAACGTCTCATACTGGGATAAAAAGTCAAAAAAACCAAAATCAAAACGTAAGTGCATTGGGCATCTTGACCCGGAAACCGGAACAGTGCAGCCAAATGGCATGCGTGGCGGCAATCAGAAAAATATTGCGACCAAATCAGAAAAAGAGCCGCCCAAATGCTTCACTTACAGTTGTGGCATATCCTCCCTTTTGGATAAGGTATGTGCAGATATCGGGCTCGGCCATATACTGAAAAGCTCCTTTCCCAATGACTGGGATGCCATCCTGACATGCGCTTATTACCTTGTCAGCGAAGGGCAGGCGCTGTCCAGAGCTGAAAAATGGTCCCGGCAGGCAGTCACGCCTTATGGGACGGCGCTTGCCGACCAGCGGATCAGTGAACTGCTGATGCGGATCACGCCGGAACTCGTCCAGGGCTTCTTTTCAGCATGGCTGGAACATAATAGCTGTGACAGGTATTACTGCATGGACATCACAAGCGTTTCCTCCTATAGTGAGATGAACGAATTTGTATCCTATGGGTACAACAGAGACAAAGAAAAACTTCCGCAGGTCAATCTCCTGATGGTCAGCGGACATACAAGCCGTCTTCCTTTATTCTTCAGGGCTATGCCTGGGAGCGTCCATGATGTCAGCACGATGGAGGAAAGCCTTAAAAGGTTTGACCTCGTTGACGCGAAACGGTTGCATATGGTCATGGATAAGGGGTTTTACAGCGAGGATAACGTGGATGCCATGTACAGAAGGCGTATGCGGTTTCTGGTTGGCGTTCCGTTTACGACATCCCTTTCTTTGGATGCGGCAGAGCGCCACCGCAATGATGAAATGGTCTCTTACCGCCATTACTGTAATGTCCTTGGGGAAGAACTCTATGCGGACACAGAACTCATAAAGTGGAAAGGGCGCCGCTGCTGCCTTCATGTTTATTTTGACAGTATCAAAGCGGCGCTGGATGAGAAAAAGTTCAGCCACCGGATCCTGATGGAATATGAGAAACTCTGCTCAGGGAGTACGGTAAAAGAGCATCAGAAAGACTACGAAAGATTTTTTACTGTCAAGGAGACTCCTAAGCGGGGCAGGAAGGTTGAATACAATCAGGAAGCAATAGATGCCTGCAGAAAGAACAGTGTCGGCTGGCTTGCGCTTGCGACAAATGATGTCAAAGACCCGGTGGAGGCACTTGAAACATACCGGATGAAGGATACAATAGAAAAGCATTTCGATGACCTGAAAAATGACCTTGATATGAAAAGGCTGCGTATCCATTCCTCAGCAGCAATGGACGGGCGGCTGTTTATCCAGTATATCGCCCTGATACTTTCTTCCCAGATTAAAAACATCATGAATGAGGCCGGATGGTTCAAGAGCCATAATATGCAGGAAGTGATAGATGAGATGAAATCCCTGCGGGTAGTTTCTGTTGAAGGGAAACGTAAGCCGATCTACACAACGACAACAGCTTTTCAGAGAGAAATTATTGAACTCTTTGGGCTAAACATCGGCTGACATATGTATAATTGATACGGGATTTTAGGTGTCCAGCTCCGAACATCACGGCCGATAGCACAACCGCAAGCAAAGCGCTGTCTTTACTTTTTACCAACATCTTTTCAATAAGATTCAGCAATAAGCCCTTTTTCCTAAATCCCAAGTCCCATGCAGGACATAATGTTCTTAAAAACAAATAGGCTACCGCTCCTATGAGCAAGAAATTTACCATAAGCGTAAAGTAAACAGGCTCTATGTCCGCAACTTGAATATGGACAAAAAACGCGCTTGGAATACCTGTTATATCCATAAACGCAATGCTCAAAGTCAAAATTGCTATATAAATTAACTCTCGCTTTTTCAAAGCGCTCCCTCCAAACTTCTATCTGTTTCCTTTCCTGTTCCTGCAGCAATAAACGACCAGCACAAAGACAAAAGAAATTACCTGTGCAGCCATGATCCGGACAATTTGTAATTCGTCTGCACCCTTTAGCGAAATAACATGCAGCATATTTGTAGCAACGGTATTATTTAATAAATGGTCGCCAAGCCCCGCCCATATATTTCCTGTCATATGGTAAAGAAGTCCCCATTTAATTCCCATAATTCCGGCAAGGATTATATACCCGATACCCATTAGAACCATTGCCGCAAATGACATTTCACCATCCATACAGCTTCTGACCGGCATTACAATGTGCCAGATTCCGAATAAAAATGCCGCAATAAAATTCGCCTGCATAAATGGTTTTGATTCAGAAAATATTTTAATGAACAGTCCTCGAAAAATGCCTTCCTCCATCCATACATTGATAACATTGAATACTACACATAACAGAAAGAAAACAAAATCCGTATTTTTTATTTGGGAGCCAGTTAATGAAAAACTGCTGATATATATTTCTAAATGTGCAAGGTTTCCTTGCAGTGCTAAAATTGTTAATTCCAACCAATACGAAATAGCAAAGCAAACGCTTCCCAATAATAAACCTTTCAAAATACTGCTTACAAAACCGTTTCTTTGAAATCCAATATCACTCCATGTAAGATTTACCCTTTTCAATGCCAATGCTAATATGATAATTCCAGCTGCTTTATGAATCACATTTTCTCCAATAGCCGTCCTATCTGTCTCAATCAGAAAATATTCTATAAACCTTGCAGCTAAACAAAGTGTAAATATTGCAATGCACAAACTATCTGATTTATATTTTGTATTTCTTCTCATTCCAAATCATTTCCCTTCTGAAGTGCAAGATTCTCCGAATGCATCCTGATAAATATACTGTGTATTGTTCATCAGCACAAACCATTCATCCTTCGTATTCCATATATGCTCTATCCGTTCTATATTTCCATCCGGATCTTCCAACAATTCTGCCAAATAATCAAGTTCACATAGCTCATTCTCGCTAAGTGCCTGGATACCGCTGCGGAGATACATTGGTTGATAAGAATAAAAAATCTCATTGTTCATCAGCGCCTGAAAATCCATCAGGAGATATTCACAAACACCCTCTAATAGATTCGTTGGATATATGTCTAAGTTTTTATGCAGGGTATGCCTTCTCAGTCCCAGCCATGCTTCCGACGCAATGATAAACTTGTGCCGCGGCAAATCAAACTGACTATAACCAAAACGTTCCTCATATTCATAATAGCCGTCTACATCCGCCAAAACCCACCTGTTTTCACCAAAATCCCAATACTCAATCACCCAATGTTCCACATAACTGTCCCCGTCATTGTCAAAATCCATAAAACCGGCTCTTGAACGGCAGGGTATCCCCTTTGCTTTCAGTATTGCACTGAATAAGATAGAGGCCTGCCGGCATGATACGGTGAGCCTTTTTGTTACATCTTTATTTTCGCCAAATCCCTCCTCGTCCAGATAGAAAATACCCGCAATCATGGATACAGCCGTTATGTATAGTTCGTCTTCATTTTTAAAACGATGACTGGGATAGGATGCAAATTTCCCGTAATAGGTATCCTCCAAATACGCAGACGGCTCTGTAAAATACATGGGCGGATGCGTAATCTGGTCACAGACCAGCTTTCCAATCGCCGCTATATCATCCGGCAAAGATATCAGCAGCTCTCTGTATGCACCTGCATAGGTATAGATGCTTGTTTTTAAATAACGTTTGATGTTATTAGATGGATTGAATTGTGCTTTATCCAATTCATATAAAAACGTACTGATTAAAATTGGATTACCATTTTCATCATGTATTGCAGAAATACCATGCTGGACTTCATGTAGCTCCAGTTCTTCTACCGCCCTTCTCACATCTTCTGCAGATCCCCACTCGCCGACATGCGCTTTTAAACGCAACCCCTCTTTTTTTGCCCTGCGGTAAATGGATTTGAAATTTTTTATTGGCTGTGCCAATTCGTCTCCGTATAAATCAATAGAATAAAAAGTCTTATTTCCCCAAAAATGTGAAAGGCAGTCTCCCAGATATCCGATGGACAATGCCTTGACAGGCCGATCTGCAGCCGCAATTCCATATCCGGCGCAATTTCTCTCTGTGCCGTGGTAAACACTTCAATCAATTCGTCAATATCATTATGAAAATATTCTGAAAGCCCCCAGACATCTTCTCCAATCTCCAGCACGGTAATGCCGTCTTCCCTGGCCTGATGGAAAGCGGCCCGAATCAAAAGCCTTCTCATTTCTGATGTCTCGAATTTTTCTCCGAGATTTTCCCAGTTCCATGCATGCATTTCATCCATGGACAATATGGGAGTTTTCACAGGTTCTATCTTTATGCCTGTCATTTTTCGCAGATACTGCCGGCTTCCGCCCAGTACAAAGTGGTTATGCAGGTCAGCTTTGGGAAACGCCCTAATTTTCTCCAAATTTCTTTGTTTCAATGCATCGGTAAAACTTTCCTTATAAATGTTTCTCATTTTATTCATCAATCTCAATCATCCGTTTATATACACCCGAAGATTTTTCGTCAATCATAATTGCGTTCACGCATTTTTTATAAAAATCAATAGCGAATTTTGCAGGCCATCCTATAATGGCATAAGTATAGCCAAGCTCCTGCATGGATTCCAGAGACTTCAGCAGCAGGGCTTTCCCTATTCCCTTTTTTCTTTCACTTTCCAGCACAGCCATAGGACCGAAAAAATTCCTGGCTGTCGCCTCATAACATGCAAAACCGATGATTTCCTTACCCCTTGTTGCAATATAACAGGTAATGGGGTTATTAGAAAAAGCGGCCTGCACTTCATCTGAATAATCATCTTTTGCACATGTCCTGGCGAAAGCGATGATTTTGCTCCTGTCAGGCGCTAATGCTTTTTTAATTCTGATGTCACTCTTGAATAAATTTTCTTCTATGTCGTGTGAATAGGGAATATTATATAGTTTAACCAGCATATCTGCCATATGATTACCTCCCAGGATACCGGTTGTAATTTGTGCCTCCCAGAAAACGGTGGCAATCAGTCTATCTTATGAAAACACACTGTCTGTTCTTTCATGGATATTTTCCCGACCTGCCAGCCATAATCTGCAAGCTCTTTCTTATATTTTAGAAAAGAGTGGTCAATCGGTATACCCGCAATCTCCTGAATCTCTTCAAAGGTCAAATGAAATGATTCCTTTCCGCTTTTCTGCACATATTCCCATAATGCGTTGTATTTACTCATTGCCTTTCTCCTCTCTTTTTCTTAAAAACATAAATGACAGTATTGATGATACATAACAGCACAAAAAGACTCGTAAAGTTAATCCATATATCCCTGTACGCTGTTTTCGCCAAAGGTTCCCGCAATCCGCTGAACCAGACATAGGCGAACGCCAACAGCTGAGAAGGAATATATGCAATCAAATATCTGAGAGCCAAAGGCTTAACAGGCAGATTCGTGCATAACTCAAATGCCGCTATCCCGATCAGGAGAATGATAGCCCTGTCTAACTCATGCCAGTTACCGCTTGGGTCTTCATAGATGCCGTTATAAAGATACAAAACGCTGTTGAACAATGTAATTGCTGTATATATCACCGAATAAATCGACACAATACGGATCCATTTTTTCTGATTCATTTTATTTCCTTTCTCTTTTGCCGCCACAAACTGACATTTTATTATAGCCTGCCCGAACTGCCAAAACAATTTAATTGCTGTGAAATGTTTATCTGTTGCCGCGAAATGCTGTATAAAATCCGATCTATCACTCAGGATATTTCAGAAAGTTAAATTTAACTTTGTGCCCGCATCTGTTCTACCAAGGATTGCTTTTTCTGCCTGCGTACCATCCAGACTGACAGGACTACCTCCATACCAAACAGCACAAGGAGGAACAACCCCATTTGCAGGAACGGGAACTGATAAGGGACAACTGCGCCGGCAAAGGATTTCTTACTGACCGCCGCACAGACTGCCACGGAAAGCGGCAGCCCCAGGCTCAAGACTGTAAGCGCCGCAAAAAGCGCATGGCACATCCCCTCGGCGACACTCATCCGGCACAACTGCTTTCCTGTCAGGCCAACGGAGCGCAGGATGCTGTTCTCCCGCTTCCGGGACATTTGGTTGGAAAGCGTCGTATTGATCAGATTGACAACGCCAAACAGGAAGATCAGCCATGAAAGAGCCTGCAGGCTTCCAAAAATAATGCTGCTCTGCATTTTATCATATTCGATATGTGCGTCTATAGTATCCATTCCAAGATTGCTGCGGCCAGATATCAGCTCCTGCAGGCTGCTTTCCGCAAACTCTGCTTTCTTCGGGTCGCTGACAATGCTCCAGGAATAGTCAAAGCTTTCGATTTCAGGATGGAGTTCACGAAACAACTCCTCCGGTGCGAACAGGACCGCCGAATCCATGGCAAGCGCACCATGTCCGTTTGCCATCTTCGATGCATCGAACAGTCCGGATATGGTAACTGTCACAGTTTCCTGACCCAGAATCAGCTCAATAGTGGCCCCAACATCCATATCGGCATGGTGCTTCTGATAACTCGTACTTAGAAGGATGCTGTGGGTATCTGTCGGTATGGCGCCGGATACCAGCGCAGCTTCTACGTCCATGCAGTTTGAGTCCATTAGCATGTCGCACATACCGGCCTCAGTGCTTTCGGAAGTCCTAAATTTGCCGTGCAGAGACCGGCGGGTGGCCAGCACATCCACCACCCCATCCACAGAAAGGATCTCCTGCCTTAAGCTTTCATCCAGCGGATTGCCTGCAGCCATGATCTCTTCCTCCGGCGGCTGTATACGGATGGCAGCGCGGACATGGTTGTCAGCCGTGGTATTGGCAACAGCATCATACCGTTCCGCTTCAATAACCGCCCGGAGATTGTATTGATAGAGCTTTGCGCTGAATAAAAAATATTTTTAAGCAAAAACAGTTTTGCAAGATATTTTTATCATTTTTATGTGTACTATCACGAAAACTGCTTATACAAACACGGAAACACCTATATTATCACGAAAACTCCCAGCGTGTTTCCGTGATAATACAGGCAGTTTCCGTGTTTGTATATGGGTTTTGCCTGCGAGTATCGACTTTTGCGTGATAGTATGGAGTTTTGCCTGATAGTATCCGAGTTTCCGTGATAATAAGCAACTTTTGCCTACGAGTATATACTATCAGGCAAAACAACCACAGAACAAAAGTTCGTACTCTCGCCAATGTAAAAATGCTCCTAAAAGCACACGGAAATAATGTAACTTTGAAAGCTATGTAGTGCCGAAAGTGCCGTGTTTACGGGCTTTGCAGGCTTTCCGTGTCCGTATCTGCCGGGGAAGGAGACACCTCTGAGCGCTAGAATTAGCGCTCCTAGTTCATACATTTTATCATAAAATAAACTCCAACAATTCCAATAATTTTTCAAGTAATATGTCACTTGTCACTATTTTCTCCCTTTTCACTATCTCAACACAAATAGATTCTTTTGCAATTGTTATTGCCTTTGCAGATTTTACCAATTGTGAAAATATCTTTTTTGTGGACGGATCAATTGACTTCATCGTATGAAAATAATCTAAGTCTATATCCAGAATATAATCGCACTTAATTTCTCCTTCTGCTGATATAATATTTGAACACATCCTTGATAATATCACCATTTTCTCAGCCAAAAAACCATCTTCTAATACGTCATTTTCTCCCCAATATCCTTCTGCATCAAATGGCGGCATATAAATATCTGATTCTTCATATGTTCTTTCTGCTCTTGGTGTAATACCATAATTTCCACTAATAATCTGCATCAGATACTCTGGATCATTTTTTGCAAACTTCTCTATTCTCTCTTTCTCTTGAACCGACACCGGAAAATCATCAGTATTTGAATGGCTTATAATAAATGCTTTATCAAATATCCCTATTTTAAGCGCAGTTTTTATATGTTCATCATTTTTAAGTTTCAAAACTGCATCATTGACGCTTCTTTCCTCATTAAAGTTCATTTTACTAATTAAATTATCCATTTTTTCATTATGGTGATAACAATAGCACAAGAAAGGGTCATGGGTATCTGTATGATGATCAAAAGAAAACAAAATGAAATTATGGTCAATATTATCAGCCTTTATTTTTGACCATGGAAATAAAGCATGGTGATGTTTTTCAAATATATACACTTCATGTCCCTTAATTAATTTTTCTTGTATACTATTATTCATTTTTAATACCTCCAAAATAAAATTATATTAGTCAGCATTAGTCTATATACGCCACTTTACAACTTTTCCATAAAAAAATGTCATACAGGACTTTCTGATGTATAATAAGTTTGCAAACAATAAAATACGAAAGAAAGTGACCCTGTACGACAGACTTATTATACAACGAAAAAACTATAATTGGTAGACTTTATCATTATTTTTACATTTATTTTGAGACTTGCTCTATTCCTACGGCTGAGACATTAGCCCTGCTTGTGCTGTCCATACTGACACTGGAGTCAGCGGATTCCATCCGTTTCCTTTACAGGCGTTTCCTGTCAAAGCTTACGGATAAGTCTCTGAACGCCTTTTACTATGCCTGCTCCTATGCCAAAGTGGATTATTCCAGATTTATGAATGCAACAGCGTCCATGGCATTGAAGCTGATCCCGGAAACCCTTAGGACACAGCCCGTCTTTCTGTGCATTGATAACGCCATAGTCCCCAAGTACGGAAAGAAATTTGAGGATGTCTCAAAACTCTTTGACCATTCCGCGCATAATGGCAGCGGCTGCCTGAACGGACACTGCTTTGTAAGCGTCATGCTCTGCGTGCCAATGTGGGATAAAGACAGGATTGTTTACCAAGCGTTTCCTCTTTCCTACCGTATGTGGCAGAAAGAAGAGTCAAAATTAAAGCTGGCTGCTTCCATGGTGCGTCAGACCATGCCTGAATTACAGGAAAAGACGAATGTCATTATCCTATGCGACAGCTGGTATACAAAAGGGGATCTGGTTTCTGTCGTGGATGAATGCCCAAACCTTGGCCTAATCGGAAATGCAAGGCATGACTCTGTCCTTTATGATCTTGCCCCGCAGCGGACCGGAAAAAGGGGAAGGCCTGCAAAACATGGGAAACGCCTTTCGGCGGAAAAAGATTTTACGCTTTCGGATGAAAAGATAGGCGGTTATTATATTGGGACGCGCCGTGTCCTTACAAATATTTTCGGCGCAAGGGAAGTTTTTGCCTATGTGACAGCCACAGAGAAAGAAGGCGGTTCCAGGCGCCTGTTCTTCAGTACGGCATTCCCAACACAGCTGCAGATTTTTTGTGCATGGCAGGAAAAGGCTCCCCTGAACCAGACGGGGAGTGCATGGATGGATTGCATCCCCTTGTTCCTGTACTCATTCAGATGGAATATAGAAGTCCGCCGTATTTTTACAATATTCAAACATCCACTGATGAATGATTGCATAATTCCATTTATCTTCCACGGAAAGTAGACCGCCATGGATAAGCTTTTTATACTCAAAAAAACAATGTATAAAATCTTCCGGTTTCCGTGTCTTTTCATAACAGCGGCCAAACGTTGTGCATAGTTATTGCATGCAACTGCACTCTTTTTGTAAAAATCATCTACCGTTACTCCATAAAGCCTTGCTAAGACAGAAAGAGTCAAAACATCCGGCAAAGTTATCCCGCATTCCCATCTTGAAACAGTCTGCACATTTACATTCAGATTGTTGGCCACCTGTTCCTGGGTATATTTTTTTGTCAAACGGAATTTTTTTAAATTTTCACAAAATATAGTTTGCTCCATATCTCATCACCTCGAAATTTATTTTTTTAGAAGCTTCTGGATTAGATTATATTAAAAAATAAAAAAGAAGGTAATGTCTTATTTTGTGAGCGGTATCGCAAAATTTGTATAGTCATAAGCAAACTGACGTGGTTTGAGATACGATTCACAATTCTTTTACCAGACATAGTGTCAGCTCATCATCATTTCTGCAAACGGCGTTTGTTTCACATATTTTTTCTTCATAATATGCCCCTTTTCCATTCGGAATGTAGCCTCTTTTGATATAGAATCTCTGGGCAGGTCCGTAGTCGCTGTTTAAGCAGACATCCAGATATATCTTATTGCAATGCTGCCTGGCAATGTTTTCTGCTGCATCCAATAACATAGTAGCTATTTTCTTCCGCCTGTATTTTTCGAATACGATCAAATCTACGATACCCGGAATATTATGGCCGGCCAGCCCACCCCATCTGCATTTGTGATACAAAAAGACATGTCCTGCCACGGCATCGTTGTACAGTGCAAGCAACGCGGTACACTCGCCTTTTTCCTGATTATCCAACTGCCGTTTTAAATAGTCGATGTTCTTCTTGCTCTCGTCACCATCTGCTCTGCAAATAGACGGAATATCATCATAATTCATGGCACGGATATCTATGCATAAACGTCTGAGCCCTTCCCATTCTTCTCTTAAAATGGAATAACACAGTGTATCGCTTTTATCGCGGGCGTGTTTTCTCAATCTGCCTTCATAGGTAAAGGAACATTTTTCCAAAACTTTTATACTTTCCTTATTATGTGACCGCACCCATGCGGCGATGGCTGATAAGTTCATCTCTTTGAATCCGTAATCAAGCATCCTTTGCACAGCCTGCATTGCGCAGCCGTTATTCCGATACCTGGCAGCGACAGCATACTCTATTTCCATATAGCCGTCATATCGGTTCATACCTCCCAGGCTTATAAATCCTATAAAATTATCGTTTCTTTTATCGGCAATCACTTTAAAGCCCCTGTCATTCTTCCAACATTGGATTGTATTCCGGCTGTCAGTAATCGAATTGTAGAAATCAATCCCACTTTTTCTCAAAGTCTCGTCAAGACACATTTCATATAAAGCCTTTGCATCGCTATCCTGCCAATTTCTTAATATCAAATCTTTTGTTTCCATGGATTATTCCCTCCGCAAATTGCATTCTGCAATATATCTTTCCCACACCCCCGGCAATTTTGATTTTATAAACGAAGCATAGGAACAATCCGGGGTTTCTATCATATGCTTTTCCTTTAAGTATTCGATGCAGCATGAGTACCACCAATCCAGCTGTTTTTCTGATTTATCTTCAAAACGCCCCACTTTCATTTTGCCCTGCTTCACATATTCCATAAACAGCGCATATGCATTCTCTACCCGGAGGAACTCTGTCACTTCAACAGGTTCTGTCGCCAGTCTTGCACAGGGGATATTTTTAAATGGAATGACCTGGTTTTCTTCTGCAAGAACTTTGTAGATATATCCACTGATGCCTTCCGATACTTCTCTCAGCGCATTCGGGTACAGTTCGTGATAGACTGGTATAGCGCTGCCTCCTTCAAACCCATAAGGGAACCAATAATAGGGTCTTTCTACAGCGTTGCATAAATAGAATGCGGCAACCACATCCATTGTAGTCATATACACATATGGCCGATCATGGTCAGCCTGATTAGGTTTTAATACTTTAATATTTCCGGTGTTGCTTCCATGATATAGTATCATAACGACTCTCCCCTAAACTGAAATTTATTTATGTCGTGGATATTCAGGCATCAAATCAATCAATCTTGTTGTCCGACCTTCTTTATCCAATAGAATTTCAATATTTTCCACGTCTCCGCCTAAATGCATCATAAATTCTCTACAAATACCACAAGATGGAATTATATTTCCATCTTTATATACTGAAACCACTTTTGTAATCTCACTTTCACCATATGTAAGCATTGTTGATAAAGCATTTCTTTCCGCGCACATCCCTATAGAGCCGTCCGTGTCAATGCATATACCCTTATAAATATTACCTTTTTTCGTGAGTACGGCAGATGCCACACTCCCTACCCACATTTTATTTGAAACATCATGGGGATTCAAAACGCTCATTGCTTCTTCATATAACCTTTTCCATTCTTTGTTCACTGTTTTGCTCTCCTTAATAAATTAAAATTTAGCATTTAGAATCATTTTTCAATGTATCCAAACGAATTCCTGCCTCATCAATGTCATTCAATATATCCTCTATCCTATTTTCCAAATCATCAACTCTACTTTCTGCATCTTCAATATCTGATATCACGCCTCCAACAGGGCAGTTCTTCAATGTGATATTGCAATTATCACCAAGTTTGATATCTCCCAAGGAACACTTAGTAAGTGCTATCTCTTTACATTGATCAATACATAAATGTTCAAATAGTTTTTCGAGTTTTTCTATTCTTTCCTCCAGACTTTTAATATATTCCTCTCTATCAATATTCATAATATCTTTTCTCCTTTCAGAATTTATCAGCACTACAAGTACTGATTTTCGATGATTCTATTATACCGCAATCACTTTCCATCGGGAATAAATTTTACAAAAAATTCATTTTGCCGTGATAAACATTATTCCCCTGAATCTGCTCTTGTTCCGTCTTTCGTGACGGTAAGCTGCCCCTGCTAGCATTTCACGGTAATTTTATCCCCTGCGGAAAATCCGGCCTGTTCCAGCCAGTTTCCTTGTAAAAGAATCTGCGGTGGCAATTTTTTGAAAGCCCCACACCCGTTATAAACGGTCAGTTTGCGGTCGTCCATCCACCCTCCTTCCCCGCTGCCTGTCTGCATACGATTTCAAATACATTCCCTTCCTCTGTCCTGACAGTGAGCAGGCTGTTCCGCTCGTCTGCGTTCAGGTCGGCAATCCCCATCCCCTCGCTGTCGTTCAGTAAATCAAAAAGCCTGTCCCTAAAATAGTTCAGTTCCATTCTGTTATTCCCCTTTTATATTTATAGTCTACTAGCTAATATTATATAGTCTTTTAGAATCTATTGCAATCCCTATGCGTGATGTAGTCTAAAAGTGAACAAAATAAATGCTAATAGCTTATGAAATGGATGGGCATTATGGAAGGAAAAGGATTAGGCAGACGTATCAACATGGTGAGGAAAGACCGGGGATTCACGGCAGACAGGCTCTCGGAACTGTGCAATATCAACGCAACTTACCTCCGGCAGATTGAGGGCGGGGCAAAGGTTCCCAGTCTGTCCGTATTTATCAATACCTGCAATGCGCTGAAAATCTCTCCTGATTATCTGCTGCGGGATGCGCTGGAAGATAATGAGGTCAGCAAAATACGGGAACTGGCAGAGCTATGGGAAAGCACGTCGCCCTGCCAGCAGGAAATCGCCGCTGCCATGATTCGGGCGGTATTGGAGCGCAAGGAAGGTTAGAAAGACCAGCCGGGTAATCGGCTGGCCTTTCCATGTCCAATCAAATATAAATTAGCTCGCTGTTTATAATTTCCTCCGCCCGGCTGCGGATATTGTTCATCCGGCCTACCCATTCAAGCTGGCTTTGGGTTTTCAGTTCCTCGGTCACTCCCTCGGCGGCTTTCATCTGCTTGATGATTAAGTCCAGCCGTTCCTCCGCCTGCTCGTTCAGGTCAGCAAGGTATATCCACAATTTCCCGGTCAGGATAAGGGAGCTGTACCGTGCCGGGTGCTCCTGTTTGAGATATTCCCGGTGCAGCCGCCCATAGCGTCCGATGGGGCGGTTCTCCTACGGCAGTTTCAAGTCCGGGATATAGTAGTCGCCTACCAGAATATAATCAATGCCGTTCTCTGTGTTTCTTTCTTTCAGTTTTTCCATTGTCGTTCCCTCCTGTGGTGGAAGGCTCGTCACTGGCCAGCTCAATCACGTCCATAATGCTACAATCCAGTATTTCACAAATGCGGGCAAGTGTGTCCATGCTGATATGTTTCCCTTCTTTACCCCTGTTGGCAATCATATTTGTGGTCAGGCAAGCCTTAAATCCTCTTTCCTCATGTTGCGCTCTATCAGTGTGTGCCAGAGCGGTTTGTAGCTGATGTGCATTTTTCTCCCTGCCTTTCTGCCCCGGATGGGCGTTTACACCCATTATATCAGGATTCTTGCTAACTCACAAATATTTCTTGACGGTATCGCCGGTTCCGTCTGGATTGTGCTTTTCCTTTCCTCTTTTGATTACCTCTAATTAGCCATGACCTGCTTCATCCCTGAAATTCAGCAAGCATAATGCCCACGTAATGTCCTTGTGCCTGACCCTACACGTCAACCTTGGCCTCCCCCTTCGGAAAACCTCGCAGGCTCTCAGAAACCTGTACAACATCGGCGTTTCCCACCAGCAGATCGCTAATTACTGCAAGACTGCGGCTATCTGCGTGAAACCCTTTGTTGACTAATACCCCTGCGAAAAAGGGCATGTTTTTACTGCCGATGAAACCTATATCAAAATCCGTGGGATCAAATCCTATGTCTGGCTCATTATGAATGCCGCATCCCGATCCATCGTTGGCTACCAGATATCTGATAACCGTGGCATCGGCCCCTTTATCCTCGCCATGCGCATGGCTTTCCGGGGACTTGCAAAACCGCCGGAAAACTTTAAGTTCATTGCTGACGGTTACAGCGCCTACCCGCTCACTGCAATGGAATTTGCAAAAAAGCTGGGAAAAGATTTTACATTCAAAATCACTCAGGTGATTGGACTTACCAACGACGATGCTGTTTCCAAAGAACACCGTCCCTTCAAACAGATGATTGAACGGCTCAACCGCACTTATAAGGCATCTTACCGTCACACAAACAGCTTTGATCACATCGACGGCGCCAACTGCGACCTTGCCCTCTGGGTCGCATACTATAACTTTCTCCGTCCGCATAAACACAAGAACTACAAAGTTCTTAACGAAGTAGAAATGCTGCGGGGCGCTGACAACATGCCTGGAAAATGGCAGCTTCTCATCTGCCTTGGCCAGCAGACCATCCTGAACCAGCAGAAAAACGGGGACTGGTCCCTTGTGGGTTCTTAGGGCAATGCCCTAAGCCCTCGGAGAGCTTTTCAGGGCCGATATCTACAGTTTTCAAGGTTCATT
This sequence comes from Petralouisia muris, assembly GCF_004793545.1. Classification (GTDB taxonomy): domain Bacteria; phylum Bacillota; class Clostridia; order Lachnospirales; family Lachnospiraceae; genus Petralouisia; species Petralouisia muris. The sequence goes on from NZ_SRYA01000032.1 coordinate 45,890, forward strand.
TGAGCCTGTTTTTTTCAGCTCAGTTTTTCATAGATTACTTGACACTACCACGTTATAAATGGTTTTTATTATAATATGTAACTCTTCCGTTTTTGCATACCTGCCAACAAAGCTTACACAATCATCTGCATGAAGTAAAGCACTCATTCGTCACGGACAACACCCAATAGAACAAACCTTGCATTATCAAACTCATAGTTGCAGGTTGAAAGCGTCACAATCCTGTCTGTGACTGCCGGGGTGATTTCACTTTTAAAGCAGGAGCGTTCTTTTGCCTCTTCCATCCATTCCCTAAACTCCACGTCAGATCCCAGCGCGATTTCCCATGCTTTGTCGCTGACTCTTGCCACATAACCGGCAAAAATCTCAACCCTGACATTCTGTTCCAGCATCATTAGCAAAACAACCGGGTGCCCCTCATAAAATCCCTGCTTTTTATACTCCGTCAATCCAGAAAACATGGTACCGTTTTTCATGTGGTGCCCATAGATAATGCTGTGCCGGTCTGACAAATCCGGTGAGTTCCGGCTGTCCAGGAAGATACATCCCGAACCATTCCATTTACCGTTGAATAAACGCTTCAGATAATATTGGTTGTCCGTCCCCTGCACCACTGGATAGTTAATTTCTGTATCCTCAATATAAATCCAGGCCACAATATCCGAATTGATTTCACTAAGTGCATCAAAATCTATGGCCGGCCAGCGGAGGTCAGGTTCCTCCTCTCCAGACTGGCTTCCATTTTGTTCCTCATCTCCGCTGTCTTCTGGGGCCTCCTCCACCCAAACATACTGTTCTATCTCAGTATAGGAGGATTCCCCTTCACCATAATCCTTCAGCTGTCGATAAATCTGGATGGCTCCTGTCATAAAAATCCCTGTAAAAATTAAAATGAGTATCGTATATAATCTATTCTTTTTCATAATTCTTCACAGCCGATTGGCTTTCTCTTTCATCTCCTTTGCTGTAGAGTTGCTGTAAATCAAAGTTGTCTGGACGTTACTGTGCCCTGCCTGGTTCGCTATCTCATGGATGAATACCCACTCTCCAGCATACTGGTTGAATATCTGATTGATCCTGGAAGGAGAGAGTTTCCCACTCTGCCTGCTGACAAAAAGATACGGGCTTTCTGACCTGCGCTCCTTTAAGTATTCCCGGATTGCATGGACGATTTTGTCATTGATATAGACCAGCCTCTGCTTATCCCCCTTCCCTACAACACAGTTCTCTTTCGATACCAGGTCAACCTGCTCCAATAATAAACCGACACACTCCGTTCTCCGAAGCCCCGAATAAGCATACAGGGTGACAATGGCATAATCCCGTTTCCTCCCACTCTCCAAAAGCCGCTGACGGAATGCATCGACATCCCTTTTCTCAACCGTACAGGGACTCGCATACTGCAGCTGCACTTTCATAAAATCCGTTTTCAAAGCCACTGCCTCAGTCTGGACTCCTTCGCCCACTAAGAACCCGTTCAGGCAGCGCAGCGCGGATAAATGGTTATTTACGGATTTTGGGGAATAGCCTTTCAGGTTCCGCATATAGGAAATATACTCCAGCACATTTGCCCGGTACAACTGCGGCGGCGCATTCCCAAAGCTGAATTCGCACCATTCAAAATACTGGCGGACATTCCGGATATATATTGCCATTGTATTTTGGGACTTTCCCAGCTTCTGCATATACAAAGCAAATCTGTCTATCATCTTCCCACGCTCCTCGTACTTTTCATTACACGGGAAACGAGCCGTTATTACAACGCAAACTGCCAACTGCCTCCATCTTCTAATTATGTCTAACTCATTTCATCTGCATCATCCGCTGATTATGTTTTTACTGAATATGTAAAACAACGGGATTACCTCCTATGAGTTAAACACAATTCGCATTATGTATAAGAACCTTAAGACTTTGATTTCCAAAAAATATGCCTATGCCATTTTGAATTTTTTAGAATCTCCTTGATATTATTCATCTGAATGAATATAATATGACTATACGCAAGGAGGAAAAGGAGTATGAAATTTCTTTCAACGCAGGAAACCGGAAAAAAGTGGGGACTCTCAAAACGGCGCGTCGCTGTCCTGTGTGCAGAGGGACGCATCCCGGAAGTCCAGAAAACCGGGAACACCTGGCTGATTCCGGAAAATGCGGAAAAACCATCTGATGCCAGAATCAAAAGCGGCAAATATATAAAAACAAAGCCAGCGGCACACACAGATGCCTGATGGCATGGAGGTTCTCTATGAAATATTCTGTGGAAGAATTAAAAACAAAAAAAGAAGACCAGACTTACGACCGGAAAAGCGCCCGCAAGGATCCAAAAGGGCTGTCCAATCATATCACCGCCTTTGCCAACGCTGACGGCGGCACATTAGTGATTGGGATTGAAGATAACGGTGAAATTACAGGAATTGATGACTATACCCAAAATGTCAATGAAATCCTGCGCATCCCCTTTGATTTCTGCAGGCCCTCTGTCCTTATCGAAACGGAAACCCTGGAATGCATGGATAAAAACGGGAAGCCCAACCACCTTCTGGTCATCAAGATCCCCCAGAGCCCGGAACTCCATGCGAACCAGCAGGATGACGTGTATTACCGTATGGGTGATAAATCCCAGAAACTCAACTTTGACGACCGGCTGCGGCTGATGTATTCCAAAGGCTCACGCTATTACGAAGATGAACCGGTCGCTGATTCCTCCATTGAGGATATTGATATGGACTTCGTGGCATCCTACTGCAAAAAGATTGGGTATGCCAAATCGCCAGAGGAATATATCCGTCAGAACAAATCCTTTATTGTCACGAAAAGCGGCCGCCAGGAAATGAGCGGCGCCGCCATCCTCCTGTTTGGGAAAGACCCGCAGCAATATTTCCAGCGGGCAAGGATCCGCTTCATCCGCTATGACGGCACGGAAGCCAAAGTCGGCGCTGAAATGAACGTGGTAAAGGATAAAATATTCACCGGGCGCATCCTCGACATGGTGGAAAAGACACTCTCCTTCGTCCGGGACCAGATCAAGGAGCATACTTACCTCGGAAAAGAAGGAAAATTTGTCACAACACCCGAATTCCCAGAATTCGTTTGGAAGGAAATTATCATAAACGCCGCCACGCATCGCGACTACAGCATCAAGGGCACCGACATCCAGGTCAAAATGTTCGATGACAGGATTGTTGTGGAAAGCCCCGGCAACCTGCCCGGCATTGTCCGTCTGAACAATATGCGCCAGGTCCACTTTTCCCGCAACCCTAAAATTGCTGCCTTTTTACATGAGTATGATTATGTGCAGGAATTTGGGGAAGGCGTTGACCGGATGTACCGGGAGATGGAAAAAGCAGGACTGCCAGCGCCGGAATATAAAGATGTTGCTTTTATGCTGAATGCGACAATCCGGAACCGTATTGACGCGGCTTCTGACGCAGATGGCGCGACTTCTGGCACAAGTGGCGCGACTTGTAGCCCCAATACCGCCAAAAACGCTGCCCAAGCAGACATCTCTAAAAATGAGCTTCTTGTGTACCATTTTGTAAAAGCAAATCCGGAAGCCTCTACACGCTTGATTGCCGACAGCATTAGACTTTCTACAAGGACTGTGCAGCGCTGCATAGCAGTTTTAATTGAAAAGCGCATGATTGAAAACCAGGGAAGCCGGCAGCATGTAAAATGGGCCATTCTGGAATAAAGGCGGTGATAAAATGCCAAAACAATTTAAAACGGCAAGACAGATCAATAAATTAAAGGTAATTGAAGCCGCCGAAAAGCTCGGCGTTTCCCAGCCGACGCTCAGCGCCTGGGAGGGCGAACGGAAGTCCCCGTCCATAGACAGCCTTGAGAATATGGCCCCCTCTACGGCGTTACAACCGATTTCCTGCTCCTCAATTCTCTGAAATAGAACTGCCAGACAAACCGCCGCTGTCCCGTTCTGAAGTCAAAAGGCAAAAAGAAATCTGGCTGGAGCCGATTTCTCCAGACTCAGATTTAAGAAAAGAGCTGCAGGGATACTACCATGTAAAATGCCGATTTGTTGAAAATGAGTATGGCAACCGGTTTTACCTGGATACTTATGGTTCCAAATGGCTGGCATTCCATTCTGAAACTGAACCATAAAAAGAACCGACGCTCAGCATAGTGCAGGCGTCGGTTTTGATTATTCATGCTTTCTGAATAGGCTGCCAAATATTCAGTTTTTATGTTCAGAACACAATAAGGAGAAGAATATTTCTATTTTTTTCCTATATGCATCCCTCCATTCCCAACTGTATTCTTTCATCTCAAAAGTTCACCACCTCCTCCCGGTTATATGCTGTATAAGAAAAAGCCGCAGGGCTGAGAATCTGCATCATCTGCAAATTCATCGGCTCTGCGGCTTAGCGGCTGGCTCATGAATTACGGTTATTTGAAATTGCTCTACATCTATTAGAATTTCCCGTTTGCACTTTGGGCAGAATACCGGGAAATTTTTCATCTCTGTATCTGCCCTGATTTTGTCACGGGTTTTGCTCCCACATACAGGACAACGTATCCAATCTTTATCCATCCTTTTTACCATTTACTTTCCTTTAAACATTATCTTCAGGGTCTTTGCAATAACTTTTGACATAGTCCATTTCTCCTTCCTGGCTTGATGCTTATTTTTCTAATGCATCTACACATTGCTTCAGATAATCTGTAATTCCAAGATGCTGCGGACAGATACGCTCGCATTGCCTACAGTTTATACATTCCGATGCTTTCCCCGTCAAACTGGTCGCTTTCCGGTAATCCGAAACAGCCTCTGCCATCTGCCCATTGCCAAGCTGTTTATTCATGGCAGAGAAGATCTCCGGGATCGGGATCTTTTTCGGGCAGCCTTCCGTACAGTAGTGACAGGCGGTGCAGGGAATGGTCGATGAATTTCCAAGTATCCGCTGCGCCTCCTGAATGATCTTCTGTTCCGCCTCATTCAATGGCTGGAATTTCTTCATGTAGGAAAGGTTATCTTCCATCTGCTGCGTATTTGACATCCCGGACAGAACAGTAATGATTCCATCCAGAGAAGCCACAAAACGGATCGCCCAGGATGCATAGGACATGTCCGGATGATATTCATCTAACAGCCTTTTTACTGCTGCAGGCGGATTCGCCAGATTTCCGCCTTTCACCGGTTCCATTACCACAATGGATTTCCCATGCTTTCTGGCAACCTCATAATTTGCTCTTGCCGTCACAGACGGATTCTCCCAGTCTGCATAATTGATCTGCAGCTGCACAAAATCCACTTCCGGATGTTCCTTAAGCAGCCGGTCCAGTAACTGCGGTCCTGCATGGAAGGAAAAACCCATGTGTTTTACAAGCCCTTTTGCTTTCTGTTCGCCCACAAAATCCCAAAGATGGAACTTATCATATTTTTTATAGCCTCCTTCCATCATGGCATGGAGCAGGTAATAGTCTGCTTGTGTCAAGTAAGGAATAAAAAAAATTTCATTTTGTAGCGAGCCACAGACAATGCCTGCCTATGGCTCATATTATACCATTAATTACTATAAAGTGGAACAGATATTCATGCGGTAATTTCCGCCTCAAACGGATTGCCTACTTTCCACACAATCTCTATGGCATCTGCCCCATAGACAATAACCTTATCAATCAATGCTTTTAACCTCTCCTTATCAAAGGACTCCAGAACGGAAAGTTCTGCCAGTTCTTCGTCCGGTATTTCCTCCGGCTTTGATACTGTCTGCATATTGTTCAGTTCTGCTTGTGCTTCGCTCTTGATCTGTTCCAGTTCTTCCATTCTTATTTTGCCTTTTTCAATCCGGGCAACATAATCCTCTCTGGTGATTGTTCCAGCTTTATACTGTTCATACAGACGAACCTTTGTGTCCTTCCATCGTGCCATTTCCCTTGTGCTGTCATCAACCGTTGTCTCTAAAACTTTTTTCCGGTCATTCTTTTGAGCATTTTTGCGGATATTCTTTGCTTCTATCAGCATAGCCGCCATTCCCCTTACCTGACATAAAACAGCATCTTCAAGCTCTTTTATCCTGATGTTTACCCTCTGGCAGTCATTCTCTAACTGCTGTGTGCCAGTTCTGCAATAATATTTATCGTTTGTCCTGTTCCTGTGTTTCAGGGTTTTTCCACAGTACCCACAGATAAAGAAAAGATTTTTCTTCCCTACCGCTCTCCCGTTCATATCAAGACCAACGATATTCGCATTTGCTTTATCAAAAAGTTCTTTGGATACAAGGGCTTCATGCTGGTTTTCCACGACAATCCATGTTTCCCTCGGCTGCTCTATCCGCTTCTTGTTGGTATCCATTCCGCATTTTGCCCTGTTCCAGAACATTGTGCCAAGATACGTTTCATTTGTAATAATGTCTTTTACCGCAGTGTTATCCCACTTCTTTATCTTTACATGCGGCTGTTTATCAGGAAAGTTGTCTCCCCTTAGCTTGTGGTACAGATACCTTGTTGGTATCCCTGCCTCGTTGAGCTGCCTTGCGATTTCAGAATGGTTTATTCCGTCAGCAGCCATTTGAAAAATTTTTCGGACTACCCAGGCTACATTTTCATCAATCAGCAGTTCATGCTTATTTTCCGGGTTCTTCCTGTACCCATATGGTGCATACTGTCCGATAAACTCCCCGTTCCTTGCCCTTATATTCCTTGCCGAGCGGATTTTCTTTGACAGGTCTGCACTGTACATTCCATATACAAGGTTCTTCAATGCAACGCTCATACCGCCTGTTGTCCCGAATTTGTCGCTGCTGTCGTAATTGTCATTCACAGACACAAAGCGTATCTGCAAGATAGGAAAGATGTATTCCAGATACCGCCCTACTTCAAGGTAATCCCTGCCAAAACGGGAGAAATCCTTGACAATGACCATATTGATACTTCCGCTTTTTGCAGCTTCAATTAATGCCTGCACCCCCGGTCTGTTGAAATTAGAGCCTGAATAACCGTCGTCAACACGTTCCGACACTACTTCAATATCTTCCTTGTCCTTCAGGAAATCACGGATAAGATTTTTCTGGTTTGAAATGCTGTTGCTCTCTGCTTTCGCAGCGCTGGAAACATCGCCATCTTCCTTAGATAACCTAACGTAGATGGCTGCATGGTAGATTTTCTTAATCTTGTTACTCATGTTACCACTCCTTTTGATTTTCTAAGTCAGAAAACCCGAAGGGAGTGCCTGTTTAGTCCCAAGTTAGAAATAATGAAATTTAGTCCTAACATTATTGTAGCACACCCTCCGGATTATTTCCACCAGATTCTGAAAAAAATTTATCAGACGGACAAAAGCATATTTTCAAATGCTTCATTAAAGGATATACCGCCCGTAAACCGCACCTTGACTTTCATGTTGCCGACACGCACCAGATAGGGATTGCCGACTTTTTTAAGATACTGCTGTTTTCTTTCTTCCAGCGGCAATCCCCTGTCAATCTGAATCCCGCTTATGTCTGTCAGTTCCTCAAGTTCCACATCCGAAAAGTCTGTATTAAGCATTTTCCTGTATTCTTCTGCCGTCATTGCATTACCTCCCAATAAAAATACTGCCTGATGTTTCCGGGCAGCTATGTATGCCGGACCGCAGATCCGGCTATGAAAGGTTTTATGAAAATCTTATTCCCTGCTTGCTTCAAGCCTCTTCTGGAAATTCCTGTATATCTCTTTGTCTACCCACGCCACATACTCCTTAATGTCAATCAGTCCTTTCAGGTCATAGATTTGTGAACGCATGAACTGTTCTATCCGTTCAGTGGCATTTTCCTCCTGCCCTGTCAGCTTTGCAGCCAGCTTTTCCCTGATTTCCTCCTGTACAGCCTGCGGCATTGCGGGTATGTAGTAAGGCGGAATGTACGGCACATTTCTCTGCGTTACTGCATCCTCATACTGGTAGCTCTTTTCAAATTCAAGTAAAAATTTCCGTATCTGGACTCTGGCTTTCCCCCGGTTTTCCTTATTGACAAGTTCTGTCAGTCCGTCAAAGAACCGAACCAGTTCCAATTTTGTAAAGCCCATCTTTACATGCTCCTTTCGTCCTGCAATCCTCCATCCATTAAATTTATCTGAATGACATACACTGTCCCGCAGCGGACAAATATGTAAACAGCCGGACATCTGCCCGGCTTTGTAATGATTTACCTTGTTTCTTAAATTTACCATCCTCTGTCATCGTTGTCGTTCCAGCGCAGACGCCCATATGTCTTTCTCTTTGTGGAGACAACCATTCCCGAAACGGCAAGTACCGATAAAGCCAAAAACAAGCCTGCTGCTGCAAAATGTCTTACCTTGAACATATTTACCACCTTTTCCTTATTTGTTGTATCTGTCAAACACGCCTACCTGCACCTGTACGCCCTCCGTGATCCTGCCGAGCGTTTTTTCATCGACCTTTCCCATGTGTTCTATGATACGGTCAAAGTTCAGCGCCGTTACCTGTTCGCATAATGCGATGCTGTGCTGGTCCAGTCCTTCCGTCTTATATGCCGATATGAATACATGCGTGGGCAGGCTCCGTTTCTTGTAAATCTTCGTAGACAGCGGAACGACCGTTAAGACAGTGCTGTGTTTGTTTGCCATGTTGTTACTGACCACCACCACAGGGCGCATACCGCCCTGCGTACTTCCCTGATACTGTACGCCCAAATCGGCATACAGAATGTCGCCTCTCCTTATCTTCATCAGCAGCACTTACCCCCGCCCCATATCGGTCTTTCGTTGTCGGCAGAACACTTTGTTGTATCGTACATATGGTACTGCATGGTAGAAAGTTCAAAAAATCCGACGCCAATGTTGGCAGCATCGTACATAAATTCTTCCAGATCGGACTCGTCCGCTGTTATATCAGCCATGTTTTCCACGACAACCGTATCATACTGCCCGGTAATCAGATGGTTAATCAGCATATTTACCGCATCACGGTCAATATCCCTGTTCGGTCCCTTGTTGACAATCGTTTCATTCATCAGTGCTATGCCTGCCAAGCTGCACTTCTGACGGTTCTGCTGAATGATCTGGCGGATATTGCTCTCTGACTTGTTGGAGTTCATAAACATGACTGCCGGATGCACAAGCAAGCCGACCTCAAAACTTTTCACATTACTGCACATGATAATCACCTGTTCTTTCTTCTATTTTCATTGACTGAAACAAAAGAGAAGTTTTTGCCGGCTTTATCCTCTCATACAGGAAAGCCTTGCCTGCTGTTATCTGATAACTGCAAGGCTTGCCTGTATCAGAGGATAACGTGGTGTTTCCGCCACATTACCCCTCTGTTCAATCTGAAAATATCAGACTGGCTCTCGCTTGTCCCCGAACCGGGTAACATACACTGGGACGGCTCCCATCCCACACTGCGCCTCCGTCATGCCCAACCAGACGGAATCCACAGGCAGCCACTCCCGAAAAATGCTTTTCGCTGAAATTCCGGTGCCGTTCTATCTCATTACCTCTGACTGCCATGCCAGTAGGCACAATCCTCTGCTCCATACCTTCACAGGCAACAATGAAATCCTTGCAGGTACATCTTCGCACGAAACGGGATTCTGCCACCCCTTTATCCCTGCATAAGCATAGACGGGTAAAAAGGCGAAAATAAAATCAGGTGTATGCGTGTCCTATTAAATTGTTTTGGCTTTCTCAAGCCTGCAACTATCATAACTAAAAGGGGATTGTTTTCAGAGTGCCAGATTGCACTATTTGTAGCTGATATATGCCACCCTGACTGTCAGATCGGAAACAAAATCTGGTGCTGTTTTACCTCATTACCTCAGACTGCTATGTCAATAGGCACAATCCTCTGCTCCATACTTTCATTGGCAACAATGTTATTCATTACAGGTACAACTTCGTACGAAACGGAGTTCTGCCATCCCTTTATCCCTGAATAACCACAAACAAAAAAATAAAAGACAAAAATAAAATCAGATGTATGCATGTCCTATTAAATTGTTTTGGCTTTCTCAAGCCTACAACTATCATAAAAAAAGAGTTGTTTTCAAAGTATCAGTATCCGCTATTTATAGCCGATATGTGCCATCCTAAGATCTGTCATACACGAGAAATGCTCAAAAAGAAAAAAGCTGCTCTACTACATTTTTCAGAATAATAGAGCAACCTTTTTGTATAATCACTTGAAAACGATTTTTAAAATTTTGTAGAATTATTTAACACTTTGGTGAGCCATTATGATATAGTTACTGTATCGGTATAATCAAAAGCCTCACCAGAAATTTCAGAAACAGCATCAACATTTCCGTAAATATCACATTTTACTTTTATTCCAGATGGAAATGTTTTCTTAGTTTCGTAAGCACTATAAATCGGATATGTAGGAACAATAAGAGTCGCACCAATATCGGTTGCTCATTGAGCATAAGTTGATAAATCATCCCAATAAAAAAGTACCATTAACTCTTTTGAGCAGATAATTTGTATTGGTTAAGTATGTTCCCAGACCAATCTTGCTACTTACATTATACCAATATCACAATCTATCCAAAATATATTTATCACATGAGCAATTGGATCAGTCTGTCCCATCTCATATGCTTATCCGCCAATAACCTGTATTCCTTACGCCTCCAATTCTACTGTGTTTGCTTCGGCAAATTCTTCAAGCGACGAATACTATCGCTTCACTATACGCATTATCTGTGGCATCATTTGTGTTTTGAGCAAACACAGTAACAGAAAATATTGTTATCAACATGCAAACAATCAATAATGAACTTAACAATTTTTTAAATTGTTTCATACTTTACTTTCCTTTTTTCGTTTTCAAGCGTTCTATCTCCTCAATGTTTTTTTAATTGCCTCTTTATCAGATTCAGAAAGTACAAACTCCTCATTACCCTTTTCCACCTCTATTTCTGTAAAAAAATCCGCTACCTGTAATTTCGATATTATTATTTTTCAAAAGCATTATCAACTATCCCTTTAACTTCTCCTGTTCAATGAAATCTCTTATTTAGCAAGTGTACTTATAATATCATAAGAGTCTATCAGCTTTGCAGAAAGTAGCTCGCTATTGCATAAAACAGACATGAAAACAGTTTTAACCACACCCATATGGTAAAACTGCCTTCTTTTACGTAAACGGTAAAACGCGAGTACCTATACAAAACTGGAGCAAACCTGTATGATAGT
>NZ_SRYA01000033.1 GCF_004793545.1 Petralouisia muris
GTTCGGTAAACTCTTGTTCTTTTTCTCTCCTCAAAAATCGCAATTTCCTATAAAGTAAAAAATCCTGCATCAATCCATAAAATGATGCAGGACTTTTATCAATGTAAATTCAGCTCTACTCAAGAGCATACTTATTTTCCAAATGATTTGCGGATCTTTTTGAAATAGTGAAAACTTGTTGGCAAATCATTTCGTTCACGGGTTTATATTTAGCAGAAAGCATCAATACTGACACAAAAACTCTGCAATCAATTCAATGCAATCTTCCACATCCTTTTTATCTGCAACCTCAGCAGGGGTATGCATATACCGCAGGGGAATGGACACCAGTACAATGGGAATTCCCTGATTGGTGAAATGGATTTTGTCTCCATCGGTATAGGTCAGGCCGCTGGCCGCTTCCGTCTGGATGGAAATCTGCATGTTTGCGGCGCAATTTTCCATTTTCCGGTTTAATTTCTGTGTAACGGTTGGACTGTTGCAGAGAACGGGGCCGCCACCCAATGTTACAGTTCCGGCTTCTGAAGTTTCTTTATCCCCGTAGTCGCTGCAGTAGGTCACGTCTACCACCACTGCAAGATTGGGATTGATTCTGGAGCTGCACCAGTATGCGCCGTTTTTAGTGGTCTCTTCTCCCACGGTGGATGCGGCGTATACCCCTGCGGTACAGCCTTTTTCCTTCGCTCTGCGAAGAGCCTCCATAATAATGAAAACGCCCAGTCTGTCATCTAAGGCCCGTGCGGTGAACCTTCCGTTCATCATGGGGCGGATATGGGTATCTAAGGCTACGGCGTCTCCCAGAGACACCTGGGTCAATGCTTCTTCCTTTGTTTTTGCGCCGATATCTATCAGAAAATCTTTTGCTGTCAATTCTTTGTTGTCAAAGAATTCCCGCCTTGCTTCTACCGCGCCGTAGACCATGCCCTGCTTTGTGAGGATCATCACCTGCTGCCCTGGATAGGTAAAGGGGATAATACCGCCTCGGTTTACCACCTGAAGCCGTCCTTTTTCTGTAATATTTGAGATAATTGCCCCGATTTCATCGGCATGTGCAGACAGCATGATTTTCGTACTGCTTTCCGGGTTTAAGATACAGATAACGTCACCGATTTCGTCTTCCTGTATGGTATCTGCATAGTCCTTCATGTAGGATTTTATCGTCTCCTGTACCGGCCCTTCGCAGCCGGATACAGAGATTTCACTTAATATATGATTTAAAAAATGTTCATTCATTTTAGTCTGTCCTCTTGTCAATCTGCTCTGCCTGCGTTTTTCAAACACGCTCTAATCTGCTATGTAAAAGGCTTATATATCAATCTGCCCTGCACACACTTTTTCGGATTACAAGTTCCGTGGAGACAGAGACATGGATGTTTACTTTTCGTTCTAACTGGATGCGTTCTACCAGCATTTTTACTGCCTGCCGTCCTATGAAATTCATGTGGACATGAACCGTAGTCAGCGGCGGAGCCAGATATTTTGCCATGGAGATATCGTTAAAGCCGATGACACTGATATCCTCTGGAATCTGAAGACCAATTTCCTGAATGGCCCGGTAACAGCCCACAGCCAGAGAGTCATTGGCTGCAAATATGGCTGTGGGCCGCTCTGTTTCTTCTAAAATTTCTTTCATCATCCGGTAACCGTGCCTTGAGGTATAGCCGTCGATTTTGATATATGCTTCCTGAAGAGCGTTTTTTTCAGTCAGAAAACGCTGATAGGTGGGAAGCCTGGAATCCAGAATCTCATTTCCGTCTGAATCAAGTTCATTTCCTCCAACAAAGCCAATCCGGCGATGTCCTAAAGACCAGAGGTATTCCATCACCTGCTCTACCGCAATCCTTAAGTCTGTGATAATGGAATCTCCGGTGTTGCGGTTTCCGATAGTGTCAACATAAATGTGGGGCTTTTGGGTATCATCAATTTTCTGGACCGTTGTCCGGCTGAATGTGCCAAGACAAATAATCCCGTCTACTGCGGAAAATTGCTGCATTCCATCTTCAATGCTTAAAGGCACCCTTTTATAATTCCTGTCTTCTATTTCTTTTTCTATAGCAATCCGTACCGCCAGGTAGAAGGGGTCTTCCAGTTCTTCTTCCGGGGAATAGGAACAGATGACTCCCAGCTTTAATTTGCGCCTGCGTTTTTTTTTCTCTTTCATATGGTATTCCAGCTGTTCTGCAGCTTCGAATACTTTTTTCCGGGTTTCTTCCTGTACGGTCAGCGTGTCGTCATAATTCAGAACCCTGGATACGGTTGCAACAGAAACTTCTGCCAATTCTGCAATATCTTTAATCGTTGACATTCCACTTTACACTCCATAATTAATAATATAACACCCTGTTTTTTCAGAGTAATTCTAACATATTTATCATGGGTTTACAAGTGTGCTGAAAGTCCAAAAAAGCGGCTTAGCCTGTTACTTTTTTCAGGTCAGAAAAGGTATTCAGGTTCCAGGTTGCAAGGCCGCAGGAGACAGCGTCTCCGATGGCTGCGCATTCCATGCCGCCTGCAATAGCCGCTTCCAGCCCTGCCTTTGCATCTTCTACCACAAGGCAGTCCTTGGGGTTTTCCCCTACAAATTGAGCCGCTTTGACGAATACTTCCGGGTCCGGTTTGGAATTTGTAATATTATTTCCGTCGGAAACTGCATCAAAGTAATCTCCCAGTCCCAGTTGATTCAGGATGAACCCTGCATTTTTGCTGGAAGAGCCAATAGCCAGCTTATGGCCCTGCTCTCGCAGCGCGTCAAGGGTTTCCTTTACCTCATCTGACAGGTCTGCAGGGCTCATATTTTTCAGAAGTTCTTTGTATACTTCATTTTTCTGCGTGGTATATTTTATTTTTTCTTCCTGGCTCATTGTGCCGTCATAACGTTCTAAGATAATCTCGAAACTTTCCATGCGGCTCACTCCGCGGAGGCGGTTGTTAATGGTTTCATCAAAATAAATATGAAGCTCATCCGCCACCTGTTTCCAGGCCATATAGTGGTATTTGTCGGTATGGCAGATAACTCCGTCTAAATCAAATATAATTGCTCGATATCTCAATGTTCATACTCCTTTAAATAATTGCAACGCTTTCCCTATGATCTTCAAGGTAACATCAGCGTTTTTCGTCCCATAAAGTAAAATCCGGTTATTAAGTGTTCAGCGTTTATCCTTCCGTTTCCGGCTCTGCCTGTGCGTCCGCCAGATTCGATACAAGAACGGCTGCAAGGATAATTATGCATCCGCAAACCATCCGCAGGGTTACCTGTTCATGGAGAATCAGAATGGAAAACATAGTTCCAAATACGGATTCCATGGACAGGATAATTGCGGCCTTGGTTTCATCCACGTATTTCTGACTGGCAGTCTGTAAAAGATAACACAAAGCGGTGCTGATGACTCCAAGGTAAAGAACGCTGAGCCATCCTTTGGAGGTTACCTGGAATTTGGTTTCCCCAAAAAGGAACAAACTGACAACGGATAAAACAACTGCTGTCAGCATCTGTATGAAATTCAGTACTACGACCCGATATTTCTTCACAAATTCACTGGTGAAAAATATCTGGAAGGCAAAACCTACGGCGCAAACCAGCGTTAATGCGTCTCCGACGCCCAGCGACAAATCTTTTTCCAGAGATAACAGCCCTACGCCCAGAATAGCCATGACTGCTCCTGCAATGCTTTTGATGCTGATTTTCTTTCTTAAAATAACAAAGGCGATAAAAGGCACCATTACTACGTTCAGAGCCGTTAAAAATGCATTTTTGGAGGGCGTGGTGTACTGAAGCCCTACGATCTGAAAGGCAAAACCTACGAAAAGGGCGCATCCCATCAAGACGCCGGCCCGGATTTCTTTAAAGTCTATGCCTTTCAGCTCCCGGATGCTTGCGGCGCCCATCAGGAGGGTGGCCAGCAGAAACCGAATTGCCATGATCTGGAAGGGGCGAAGGCTTTCCAGAGCCATATCGCTGGCTACAAACCCGCCTCCCCAAATGACTGTAACGGCAATCAGGCCTGCAATTGCAAGATATTTTTTCATGATTTTAACCTTCCTTTCTAACGAAATACATGTTAGGCATCTGCTTTATGCGCTTTCACGGCTTTTCCATTGACAAGGATATCCACTTCTTTTCCATCCAGAACCGTGATATCCACATGCTGCTCCCCGTCAATGTGGATTTGAAGCCAGCTTTCGGGGCAGTGAATCCGGAAAGTCAGGCCCTTCCACTCTTCTGGCAGCTTTGGATTAATGTGCAGCCTTCCAGCGTCATCTGTGGATAACCCTGCAAAACCGAAGACTACCGTCTGCCACACGCCGCCAGCGTTTGCCGCATGGATTCCTTCTCTTGTATTGCCCTGAAGATCCACCAGATCCAGAAACGCCGCCCGACGCAAATAGCGATAAGCTTTGGATGCGTCGCCCACTTTCAGGCCCATAATAGCATAAATGCTGGGGCTTAAGGAAGAACCGTGCATGGTGCGTTTTTCATAATAGCTGTAATTCAGCTTCGTGGTTTCTTCGTCAAATTCTTCTCCCAGAAGATGCAGAAGCATTACCACATCCGCCTGTTTGATAATCTGTGTCTGGCTTGTCTTTGTGGTTTTTAACGCCTCCGGCCGGATGGGCCAGTCGTTTTTGTCATATTTTTCAATGAGGACTTCTTTTAAGTCAAAATATCCTTCAAATTGTTCTAATAGCTGTGTGCCTTCCTTTTTTGGCAGATAGATTTTACCCTGCACCTGCTGCCAGGAGGCAATTTCTTCTTTGGTAAGATGTATCTTTTCAGCAAGATTTCTGTACTCCTCAGGATGCTCCTGTTCTAACTGCTCTGCCAGGGCTATCACATAGCGCAGGTTCCATCTTGCCAGATAATTGGTGTAAACATTGTTGTCCACCGGTTCATGCCATTCGTCAGGGCCTGTTACCTTGTGGATTTCGTAACGGTTTTTTTCTTCGATATACTGGCAGCGGCTCATCCAGAACCTGGCTGTTTCCATCAGGATTTCCGCTCCCATATGCAGAAGAAAATCGGTGTCTTTGGTAATTCTCACATAATTGGCAATGCCAAAAGCAACGGCTGCCGTTACATGGTGCTCATAGACAGCAACATAGCAGCGGTAACAGGTTCCGTCCGGCTCAATGGTCCAGTCCGGGCACTGTTCTGTGCCGTCGTCTGCAGATTCCCAGGGGTATTGGGCTCCCTGAAAGCCATTTTTTTGAGCGTTCCCCCGGGCAGCGTCCAGAAGGTGGTAACGATAGGTTTCCAGTCTGCGGGCCTTTTTGGGAAATGTATAGGCAAAAAACGGCAGCATGAAAAGCTCTGTATCCCAGAAAGCGTGCCCGCCGTACTCTTCACCGTGAAGAAGCTTGGCTCCGATATTTACATGGGAATCGGATTCGCTGGCAGTGCTCATCAGATGGAATACATTAAAGCGGATGGCTTTATTCAGTTCCTCGTCTCCTTCAATCTGAATATCTGCTTCTTTCCAGAGCGCTTCACAAGCTTTCTGATGCAGTTCAAATTCCGCCTCAAACCCTGTCTGAAGGAAGCCCTTCATTTCCTGCTGAATGGTTTCTTTCAGGGCTTCTTTTTTCACTTCACGTTCCGTATAGATCACAGCATATTTGGTGAGTTCTGCAGTTTCTCCCTGACATGCGTCAAAGTCAAGGAATTCCACTGCCTGTTCTCCGAAATCATGAAATACATTAGTTTTGACAACGTCTTTTCCTTCCTGAACCGCCTGGACAACCGTGCCGCAGCCCTCATGGAGATGGTTGTCTCTGGTTGCCACTTCCAGGTATGCGCCTGATTCATCCAATGCTTCATTTTTTGTCAGGTAAGTATGTTTTACCTTGAACCGGGGCGCATCGCAGAAGTTAATGACAGTGCCGTCAATGATATTTTCAATTTCTATAATTCCGCTGTAATTTAAGGGCGTTACATACAGTCGGACTGCCATACGGTGTACATGCGCACGGCTGATAAAACGCACACTTTCCACTCTGGTTTCCCGGCCTTTCCGGTCCCGGAGGCAGACGCTTTTCACAAGACAGCCCCGCTTCATGTTCAGCGCTCGCGTGAATGAGAGTATGTCGCAGTTTTCAATGCCGATTAATTCTTTTTCCACATAGAGCTTAAGGGTCAGCCAGTTAGGCATGTTAGCCAGTTCCCGCATAAATGTTTCTGACTTGTCAAAAACTCCGTTGATATAAGTACAGGGAATACTTCTTGCAGTGCCTTCTTCATGACTTCCTCTGGTACCGAGGTAACCGTTGGTTAAGCAGAACAGACTTTCATATTTGAGATTCTCATAAGGATTGTAATTGTCCTGCACAACCATCCACTGGCCGCTGCTTAAATATTCCTGAAGTTTTTCTGAAAATTGATTGCTCAATGGAGTCTCCTTTCTTTCTAGCTAAAAATTTTATTTCTATATTCAGTTGCCGTCCGTTTCCAAATGAAAAATAACATTAATGCAAATATCTCTTTGACGCTTCCTGCCGCTCCTCTCCTTGGTTCACAATCTGCAGCCGAAACGCCATAGTGAAATCTTCCCGCTTCACTTTAAACGCTTCCAGCTGCTCTTCTCCGCAGCTGTTGCTGCCAAGTCCTGAGTGTTTGTAATCCAGGTGGATCATCACATCTTCGGCAGGTTCCATTTCAAAGGGGTGGGCTGCCTGCTCAATGGTTTCATCGGTATAGTTGGAAAGGTTCAATCCCAGCGGGCGCTCCATGGTGCACAGCAGAGTTTTTGCGCCGTTTCCAATGCCAAACCACCGAACATTTTCCCGATGACCGTTCTCCTGAGGATACACATAATTTGTGCCCATGCCCTCCACAGTGTTTTGGTATATGCCCATGGTGCAGGCCCGTTTGCTGTCCGGATAATTTTCACCGGGACCCATGCCCTCCCAGATTGTTTGCTGTAACGCCTGACCTCCCCGCATTTTAACGCCGAGACGAGGCAGAAATTCCGGTTCCAGTTTTCCCCGCTGGAATTGCTTTGCATCTAAATGCACTTCCAGGTGGCCGCAGGGATAAATCTGATATTCATAGGTGCATTCATAGCCCCAGGACTGGTTCAGGCATCCGAAGTCTTTTTGGATGGTAACGATCGCCCTGCCCTCTTGTTCCTTCCAGGAGAATCCTGCATTCTGTTCACTGGATTTCTGGATAAAATATTTGTTCATCCAGTCATCCTTTTTGTACATATCATTATCAATGGTGGCCCGGTACACAGTCATTTCGGGTCCTGCAGTCAGGTAATCTTCTCCTTCTGCGGACACGGATAACAGCGTTCCGAATACGGTATGGAATCTGACGCAGAGCTTATCATTTTCTATGGTAAGGACGCCGTCTTTTTCCGTTATCTTTAAAGCTTCTCCTGCTGGACGTTTCGAGAAGCAGATTTGTTTTTCTTCCAGTTCAAATTGTACATAGGAAATTTCATGGTCTGCTTTGGCATAGGAAACCGCTTCTTTTTCCCGTATGGAAAGGTTCAGGTAATAATGGGTATTTGCTTTTGGAGTAAATTCCTCATAGGGTATCGTTACGGTCTGAGCCTCACCTGGTTTTGCATCCAGGGCATCTATTCTGCCAGTTTGGATGGAGCTGCCGCCTCCTTCAATTTCCCAGTTCAGGTACAGCCCGTCCATGGAACGGAAATTGTAATAATTTTTCAGCCGGATTTCCCGTTGTTTTCCTTTGATCCTTGTTACTTCAATGGGTGCGATTACCTGCTTGTATTCTAACAGGGCCGGAGAAGGAGTACGATCCGGCATCAGAATTCCGTCAATGCAGAAATTTCCGTTGGTTGGGAAATCTCCGTAATTTCCGCCGTAACGGTAATAAGCTTTGCCGTCTTTTTCCGTGTAAATGCCATGGTCATACCACTCCCACAAAAAGCCTCCCTGAAGACGTTTGTATTTGCGGTAAAGGTTTTGATAGGCTTCCAGCCCTCCCGGGCCGTTTCCCATGGCATGGCCGTATTCGCACATCACATGGGGCTTATTTCCTTTTTCCGTGGTTGCTGCAATTTTTTCCAGAGGCGCAAGCCTTGTGTACATGGTGGAATAGACGTCTGTCACCTCTGCTTCAAAGTCTCCTTCATAGTGAATCAGCCTGGTATCGTCCAATTCCCGAATCGCTTTTGCCGCACTGCGGAAATTACAGCCAAACGAGGATTCATTGCCCATGGACCACATAATGATGCAGGGATGGTTCCTGTCCTGTTTTACCATGCGGACGCTGCGGTCCACATACGCTTGTTCCCAGGAAGGATCGTCAGTGATCCAGGTATAGCGTTCCACCCACTCAAAGCCATGGCATTCCAGATCTGCTTCGTCAATCACATAAAGGCCGTATTCATCGCAAAGATCATAGAAATAGCTGTTGGCCGGATAATGAGAGCAGCGCACCGCATTAATATTGTGCCGCTTCATTAAGATCACGTCTTCCTTCATCTGTTCGCAGGTGACGCTGCGGCCTTCTTTGGGGTTATAATCATGGTGGTTGACGCCGTTCAGTAAGAGCGGGATTCCGTTCACACAGAAATTATTATCTATCATTTCTATTTTACGGAAGCCTGTGCGTATGCACAGTTCCTGCTGTTGGGTGGAAATGTGCAGGTCATAAAGTTCCGGGGTTTCCGCCGTCCATTTCTGAACCTTTGGAATGATTTCTTCGATGGATGCACTGCCGTCTTTTGTTTCAAAAGAGCCGCTGGCAATTGCTTCTTTGTTCCCGGAACCCCAGTTGTCTGCTGAAAGGGCGCCGTCTTTTTCTGCTTCCGAGCTGTTGGTGACTTCAGCAAAGATTTTATCACTTTTGCAAAGTTTCCAGGTTCCCTGGCAGTCTGCTTCCTTAGCGCGGATCTTTACCTTCAGAATCCCATTGGCATAAGCTGCATCTAAATCTCCATTCACCTGAACGTCCAGCAGAGCCTGCTTCGGTTCATTCACTAACTCTACGTCACGGAAAATTCCGGACATCCACCACATATCCTGATCTTCCAGATAGGTTCCGTCAGACCATTTGTATACCCGGACAGTGATATCATTTTCTCCCTCGCAGACAAGATGTGTAATATCATATTCTGCGGCAAGGCGGCTTACCTTTCCATATCCGGCATGCGTCCCGTTGATCCAGACATCATAGGCGCTGTCCACTCCGTGAAACTTTAAAATAGTGTCATTGTTCAGCCATTGGCTGTTCAGTTCAAAGGTCCGCTTGTAGATTCCTGTCGGATTTTCCGTTGGCACAAAGGGCGGATTGACCGGAAAGAGATACAGTACATCTGTGTAATGCATCCGATCATATCCCCTTAACTGCCAAACGGATGGAACATCAATTGTGTCCCATCCATCTGTGCTTTCTTGCTTATTCATAAATCCTTCAGGAGAAAGTTCGGGAGCTTCCCTATATAAAAATTTCCATTTGCCGTTCAGTGTAAGTCTTGGGGAAGAATCCCGGTAAAAGGAGGTACGGGCTTCTCTTCTGCCGATGTGTTCCAGTAAATGATCTTCCCATCGTTTTTTTACTCGTCCTGACATAACAGTTCTCCTTTGATAATTTATTTAATCGATCCGCTTGTGCCCTCCACAATGTATTTCTGGGCGATGATAAATATAATGATCGGCGGTATAATCATGATGATGGTAATGCAGAGCATGGGGATAATCTGTGTCTCATGGACTCCCTTAAATGCTGCAAGGCCAAGGGCCAGAGTATATTTGCTTCTGTCCTGTAAGAAAATCAACGGCCCAAGGTAATCATTCCATACGCTAATCATATTCAAAACTCCTACTAAAATCAAGGATGGCTTCAGAATCGGCATAAATATTTTCCAGTAAATCTGGAAGGCGTTGGCGCCGTCAATCCGGGCCGCCTCTTCAAAATCCTTCGGTATGCCCATCAAAAACTGTCTCATCAGGAATATATAGTAGGCGGAACCGAACCATGCCGGTATAATCAGCGGCTTTAAGGTATTAATCCATCCAAACATCTTAAATTCCATGTACTGAGGAATCATAGTAACGTCCCAGGGAATCATCATGGTGGACAAAAGAACCATAAAAAGCACATTTTTACCCTTGAAGTTGAACCGGGCAAATCCATATGCCACCAGGGAACAGGAAATTACCTGGCCAACGGTAGTTCCAACGGTAACCAGCAGGGAATTCCACAAAAATGTGCCGAAAGGCTGCGCGTTCCAGGCGTCTGCAAAGTTCTGCCAGAGCCATTTGTCCGGAAACAGCTTGGGCGGATAGGCCACTGCTTCCGCCTCTGTCTTAAACGCCGTAAACAGCATGTAGACAAAAGGTGACAGGAAGTACAGCGCCATAATCCCAAGCAGGATGTAAATAATGGTTTTTGAGACTTTAGACATTTTCATCAGCGTTTCCCTCCCCGTTTTGATTTTTTCCCTTTCTTTGCCACGCCGCCGGCTTCTGATTCATAGAATACCCATGCAGAAGACGATTTGAATACCAGTGCGGTAAGGAACAGGATAATAATAAACATTACCCATGCATTGGCGCTTGCATATCCAAGCTTATGGTGCTTGAATGCGTTATTGTATGTGTAAAGGCCGTAGAAATACGTGGATTTCAAAGGCCCTCCTCCAGTCAGAAGCATTACCAGCGTTACCTGCTGGAAGGAACTGATAATGGAGGTAATCAGGTTAAACAAAATAGTCGGCGTAATAATCGGAAGAGTAATGCTGAAAAACTGCCTTGCCGGGTTTGCGCCGTCAATGGTAGCCGCTTCGTACACGTCAATGGGAATATTTTTAATATCCGTGTAGAAAATCAGCATCATACTTCCTACCCCAAAGGCACTGGCAATAATGACTGCAAGGATTGCCCAGGCGGGATCCACCAGCCATTTGGGGCCTTCAATGCCAAGCAGGGACAAAAGATAATTCAACACTCCGTAATCCCCGTTCAGTATCCATCCCCAGAGAATGGATACTGCTACGCCTGATATAACGGTGGGGATGTAGAAAATGGTACGAAAAACCTTTACGCCCCTGACCGGCTGTGTAATCAGCATTGCCAGAAATAATGCAATAATCATATTCAGCGGTACAAAGATGGCTGCATATTTCAAGCTAATGGTCAGTGATTTAAAAAACTGCTTGTCGCTGGTAAACATTTCAATATAATTGCCAAACCCCACAAATTCCGGGTCTGCTGCCAGAGGCCAGTTGAAGAAACTCATAATCAGGGAGAATATCAACGGACCGATGGTAAATACAAGAAAGCCGATGATCCATGGCAAAATAAAAAGGTACGGAATCGCTTTCCTGGATATACGTTTTTGCTTCATCCCTCAATCCCTCCTATCGGGGTAACCTTACTGCTGCGCGGCTTCGTCCAATACATCAGATACATTTTCCATTGCGCTTGGGTTGAATACCCGCTCAAAGGAAAGGGAAAGATTCTCTGACAATTCAGACCAGCTCTCGTAAATAAAGCTGGATGGCGTATAGTCGGAGCTCTGTTCCAGCATGGTGTAGAACGGTGCGTATTCCGGCTGTTCCATAATGCCTTCAGATTCTACTACAGAGTAAAGTACCGGAAGTTCCATGCCGATTCTTTCCTTATTCATCTCTTCGCTGGTCCAGAACTTAATGAATTCCCATGCAGCTTCTTTGTTCTTGCTGTCCTTGGACATGGAGATTCCGGAGGAACTTAAGATACTAATAGAAGTCTGGTTTCCAAAAGACGGAATATTTACTACGCCAAAGTTTACGCCGTCTTCTTTTAAGGTATTGATAGACCAGGAGCCATATACATACATTCCGGTGTTGCCGGCGCGGAATTCATCTGTTCCGCTCTTTTCTGTTGCAACTGCATAACCGTCTTTTTCCATATCCTGGAACATCTGGAATACCTCTTTTGCCTTGTCGGAATTCAGGTTGCCCTCTAAGGTTCCTTCTGCGTCTACATAAGCTGTCCCGTTGCTCCACAGGTACATTTCATAATCATAGGGGTCCGGTTTCATCTGGAAGGAAAATCCCTTCTTGCCTTCGCATTTTTCCGTGATAGTCTTGGAAGCTGCCTGTACATCTTCCCAGGTCCAGTCATTGGTTGGCTCCGCAATGCCTGCTTCTGCAAAAATGTCCTTATTATAGAACAGCGCGTGCGTGGTGAATCCGATTGGGATGCCGTAGGTGCTGCCGTCGTAGGAATTATAGTTCCAGAGGGTGTCATAGAAGTTCTTCTTGTAATCTTCGCCTTCTTTCTCAATGTAGGAATCCAGAGGCTCCAATCCTTGAGAATATGCAGGATAGTTCCACATGTACATCACGTCCGGCATATCGTTTGAACCCATTCCGGCGCTGATTTTGGTATCGAATTCTCCGCCATAGGCTTCCAGAGTCACTTCAATGTCGTCGTGGGCGTCGTTGAACTTGTCTACGGCTGCCTGCTGTGCGTCTACATCTTCTGCTTCATCCCAGGATGCAAAACGGATTTTTACCTTACCGCCGCTTTTGCCGTCTCCGCCGCCTGAACCGCTGCCTCCGTCTGAACCGCAGCCGCCTAAGAACATGGTTCCTGTCATTGCAAGAATTAACATTGCCACTAATTTCTTTCTCATAGTATTTCCTCCTCTAAAGTTGTTTTGGTAAAATTATTGTAGTATTAATTGGTAAATAAATCAATATTTACTTGGTAAATAAAATAAAATTTTACTATTTTCATAATTTAGTAAATATTTTTTTGTGCAGTATGCATAAAAAATATAGAGGATATCAGTATGGATTCAACATCTTTAAATGGAAAACGCAATATTTCTTAATGAATCAGGGCAAATATGACAAAGGCAAAAACAGCGTCAAATTGAGCGGTTATGTATCTACATCACTCAATTTGACGCTGTTTCTTTCTGCTATGCAAAAGATAAATATAAACTTTTTATCTGGGTATATGGTGGTTATAAGTTGTCAGATTTTTCCAAATCCAGAAGTTCCTGCTTTTTTTGTTCCAGGTAATTTCGCCAGCTTTCTGAATCCAGGAAGGGATTTTTTCCGGGATGTTCGAGCATATACTGTCTTTTTTTCAGTAAGTTTACGTTGGAGGCATGATTTCCCATAAAAATGTCTACCTTCTGGGAAATTACTTTGTCGATGGAATTCAGGTAGACTTTTCTTGCCTCCAATTTTATATCGCCGATTTCCAGAAGAAAATCTTTCTGCAGTGTGTTGAATCCGAAGCCGCCGTAATATCCCGCCCGTTTTACGCTTATTCCGTCTGTAACATTGAAAAAACAGGAGATGCATCCTCTGGTATGGCCAGGAACAAGGTAAAACTGGATGCTTGTATTTCCGAATATGAGGATTTCTCCCTCTTCAATTTCATGATCCGCCTCAAAGAGCATATCCATGCAGCTGCTGCTTTCCTGTATCATGGATTGTTCTGGCGCTGTGCGAAACATTTCAGCGTCTGGTTGTCCCAGGTAGATTTTAGTTCCGAACATCTTCCGGAAGAAAGGAGCCGCTCCAAAATGATCCACATGGCCGTGGGAGAGAATGATCCATTTTACATCCTGTGGACGGAATCCCATCTCCCAGATGCTATGAATCAGCATGGCTTCCGCGCCGCAGTTTCCCGCGTCAAACAGCAGAAGGCCGTCTCCTGTATCCACAAGATGGACGCATACCCAGCTGTCTCCCACATAGTAAAGATTGCCGAAAATCTGAAAAGGTTCCACGTACCGGGCTTCCTGTTCGGTCCAGTATTTTGCAATGGGTTTTTCCTGAAATTGTTTTTGTCTTTTGAGATAAGACGCATAATCATCTTTTATTGGCATTTTGTTCCTCCGTGAAAAAATACAACGCTGTCGGTAGCTGCAAAAAATAAAATATGGCGCTTCTGCGATTGCGCTGCAATCAGAATAAAAATACAACGCTGCTGACAGTTGCCACTGCGATCAGAAGGATAAGCAGCGGACCGCCGATTTTAACAAAGTCTGAGAATTTGTAACCGGCCGGAAGAATCTGCATATTAACAGCTGTCCCGAAGGAAGTGGCAATGGCAAGGTTGGAGCAGGCGCCGATTACAATAACCCAGGGCAGCGGGCTGATTCCAAGAGACAATGCAATTGCAATGCAAATCGGGGTCAGCATGGCCGCAGTTGCATTGTTGGACATAATATTGGTCAGCACGCTGGTCAGGAGAGCGATTACAATGGTCAGCATAACAACGGAAGCGTTCTGTCCGCCGAAGAGATTTAAGACAAAGTTTGCAATCAGCGCGCCGCCGCCGGAAACATCGAGACCAGTTCCAATGCCGGAAATGGTTCCGATGCAGACCAGCACGTCCCAGGGAAGATCGGCATAAGCTTTTTTCACGGAAATGCATCCTGCCGCAAGTACGATGGCGGCGCCCAAAAGCCCGATAATTCCGATGTTAAAGTATGTCTTAAATGGCATAAAACCGCTTAAAACAAACAGGATGATGCATAAAATCATAGTAAAAAGCGCAAGTTTGCCTTTTAAGGCCGGCGCGTCCGCTTCCCTGCTCTGCTCCAGGTTCCGGATTTCGGAAGCTGCGTAGATGTTTCCCTTGTCAAAGTCAGGGCTTTCCGGTTTTAATACCTTGTCAAGCAGCTTGTAGCCCAGGGTTCCCCAGAAAATAACCTGAACAATTGCCGCCGGCAGCATAATTTTAGTCATATCAAACATTCCCATGCCTTCTTCATAGCCGGCATAGCCCTGGAGCACGGAGTTAGCCGCAAGCTGGGAAGTTGAGCCGATCAGTGAGCATGCGCCGCCAATAATGGCAGAGGTTCCCGCCGGAAAAATAACCATTTTGGAACGGATTCGTCCGCTGGAATTGGCTGCTACAATGGCGATAATCGGCATCCAGATGGCGACAGTTCCGTTATTGCTCATAAATGCGGACATCAGGCTGCACACAGCGCTGACTGTGACGATAAATCGACGTTCTGTTTTGGCCAGGAAAGAGTTCCCGATCCGTTCTCCTATCTGCCTTGCAATGCCGGTTTCAAAAAGCGCGGCGCTTACAATGCACATTCCAACCACCATGGGCCATCCGGTTGCGCTGAAGCCGCTGTAAACGGCGGAAAGTTCCATCTCGGGAATAAACAGCGCCATGGCGATGGAGCCTCCGATTGACACAACGCTGATTGGCAGTTTATTCCATACAAATAATCCAATAATGATAAGCACGATAATAATTGATACAATACTTGAATCCATCCGGTAGTCCCCCAATCTTTGTTTTTATAATTCGGCCCAGGCAGCCTCTTTCCATTTTTCATGGCTGTATACGGATTTGTCCGCTACATAGGGCCATTTTTTTCCTTCTATAACGGCAAGACAGCCTTTTATGCACATCTGAGCCATTTTAATTACCGCTTCTCTTGTCTGCGCTGCAGAATGCGGGCTTGCAATGAGATTTGGACATTGCAGAAGCATGTCGTCTTCCGCAGGCGGTTCTTGGCAGAAGACGTCGGTTCCAGCTCCGGCAATCATTCCCTGCTTTAACGCTTCCGCCAGATCTGCTTCGTTTATGATACCGCCCCGGCTGCAATTGATCAGCAGCGCAGTTGGTTTCATAAGCCGTAACTGTTCTTTGGAAATCATATTTTTCGTATCTTCGGTAAGAGGAACGTGAATAGACACGATATCGCTGTTTTTCAGCAATTCTGTATAATCTTCGTAATATTCCGCTTCCATCTCTACTGCCTGCTCTTTTGTCAGAAAGGGATCATAGGCGGCAATTTTCATTCCGCAGCCTTTGCAGATTTTGGCCGTTTCCCGGCCGATTGCGCCAAGCCCGATAATCCCTGCGGTTTTACCTTCCAGCTCAAACGCCTTTTTTGCCCCGCGGATTTCCCAGTTTCCTGCGCACATTTCCCGATGGGCTTCCATAAGATTTTTAGATAATGCGAACATCATTGCCACCGCATGTTCCGCTACGCTTCTGTTGTTTGCCCCCGGCGTGATGATGACCGGAATCCCCCGTTCTGTGGCTGCAGCCACATCTACAGAATCGTATCCTACGCCAGTGCGTCCGATGACTTTCAGATTGGGGCTGTTTGCAATGGCCTGTCCATCGCATGTCGCAATACGCACAATCAGTGCGTCTGCGTCCTGCATAGCATCCAAATAATGATTGGGCTCCGGATCATCCGCCACATGGATATCGGCGATGTTTTCAAGCATGTTCATCCCTTCTTCGCATACTGCCTGAGTCATGACAAATTTCATATTACTTCATCCCTTTCTCTGCATTCTCTTTTAACACTTTTGCAAGGGCCTCTTCTCCTTCCGGGCAGAGGTAATTAAAAGGCTTTCTGCAGCTGCCTACCGGATAGCCCAGCATGGAAACAGCTTTTTTGACTACTGTGTTGGGGTTGCCATACTGGAAGACCGCCCGGAAGCTGGCAATAGATTCCTGCGCTTTTTCCGCTTCCTGGATTCTGCCTTCCTGGAATAAGTTATAGATAGAGGAAAGCACATGGGGATATACGTTGGAACAGCCTGCAATTCCTCCAGAACCGCCTTCTTTTAAGGAGGGAAGGATGAGGGAATCATTTCCGGACAACACATAAAACTTTTTATTTAATTCCTTTGTCTGTGCAATGTAGGCTTTCAGGTTTTCCCAGTCGCCGCTGGAATCTTTTGCGCCGATAATTAAATCAACGTCGGCGGCAAGCCGGGCGACAGTTTCAGGAAGCAGCTTATTACCGGTGCGCGCGGGAATGTTGTAAAGGACAATTGGGGTATTTACATGCTTTGCCACCTCTGTGTAGTGCTCCTGCAGTTCTTTCTGGGAGGCAACGGCAAAGCTGGGAGTGATAATGGACAGTACATCTGCGCCAAGCTTTTCCGCCTCTTTGCTCATGCGGATGGTATCAGCGGTGGAGATGCATCCGGTGCCTGCATAAACCGGAACCCTGCCCTTTACCTGGTCAATGGTATGCTCTAATACTTCGCATTTCTCTTTTTCGCTTAAGATGTAACCCTCGCCATTGGTGCCGAAAGGGAAAATGCCGTGTACTTTGCCGTCAATCAGACGGTCAATCTGTTTGCGGAGTTCCTCTGTATTAATGGTTTCATCCGGGTTCATTGGGGTTAGAATCGGCGTAATAATTCCTTTTAATTCTGTAGTTGCCATAGTTTTGTCTCCTTTATTTGTTGAAATTCGTGATTTTTTCCGCGATTCGAACTAATACGTCTTCTGTTCCGAAGCCGCCTGATTTGGAAATTACCTGTTGTAGAAAACCTCTGTTTTCCAGTTCTGAGACTACCACTCCCGGTTCAATTTCACAGACAGGCCGGATCTGTGTGCAGCCGATCAGCTTCATATATCCCATCAGGGTATCCCCGCCTGTGGTAAGCACGGTAATATCCATGTGATTTCTTGCAAGGAAATCTGCAATCTGCCCGTGCGCTTCCGGGATCAGACGCCTTACGTCTGGCATGGAAATGCCATATTTTTTCCGGTAAGCCTCCATCGCTTCTTCGCCGCCCATGGAGTCTACGATCATTTGCGGATGCTTTCGGCAGGTTTCCAGTATGTACTGCAGAAATGCTTTGCCTGCCGATGTGTCATAATAACCTTTTTGCAGTTTTTGCTCTATGGTCAGGTGCTGGCGGGTAAATCCGTTTTTCTGCGCATAGATTAACTGTTGTTCTGTAATTCGGTTCAGGCTTCCGCATGCCACAAACAGCCCATTGGTCTGTCGGCATTGATTGGGCGCATTTCTGTGGAATGGAATTTTGGAGGCAAGGCTGTCCGCTAACGCCGCGCATCCGGCAATCAGTTTAAGCTGCCCGCGCTCTAACAGCTCTTCCACCCGCGCTTCCATATCTTCCTGATGGCGGATATCACAGATTACTGCCGAAGGATTGCCGCTGATACGGCTCAGGGGTTCATCTCCTCCGATGCACTGCAGGGACATCTGGCTCTCCTGGCGGATAATATCCGGAATATAAGACTGAGTAACAGGTTCAAAGGGATCTTGCCCGAATACGCTGTGTTCTAACAGCGTTTCTTTTATATAATGGAATCCGTTGATGGTCAGCCGAGCCATTTTAGGATAGCCAGGAAGGAAATAAAGCGTTTTTTCCCTGTTTCCATCTGAAACTGCCTGCAGTTCGCTTCCGATATTTCCCCGCAGAGCGGAATCTGTCTTTTTAAAAATAATTTCAATATTTAGGCTTTTTGCCCATGCTGTAATTTCTTTTACGTTCTCATAAGCTGATTCCGGCGTCATTGGCCTTGTCTCTGAATCCACCACAAGCACTTCTGTCTGCGCGGCGATTTCAGCGGGACGCTCCGGTTTGCCGGTGAATACCTGTGTGGCAATTCCTCTGTTTACAAATTGAATGCCTGTGTCCAGCGCGCCGGTAAAATCATCTGCAATAATTAATAGCTTTACCATAATCTCCTCCTGCTATGTTTTCTTTGCAGCCAGCCTGATTGCGTAATCTATCGCATTCACAAGGCTTAATTCGTTGGATTCTCCCTTGCCTGCCAGATCGAATCCAGTTCCATGGTCCACAGAAACCCGGATGATAGGAATTCCCAGAGTTATGTTGACTCCGGCTACGGCATCCCATTTCCTGAGGTTTTGGTTATAAACAAAGCCTTTTACTTTCAGAGGAATATGTCCCTGATCATGGTACATTGCAACCACAATGTCATACCATCCGCCGATTGCCTTGGAAAAAATGCTGTCCGGGGGCGTTGGTTTCTGTTCCGGGATGCAAATGCCTTCTGCCATTGCCGCTTCAATTGCCGGCTGAATTTCTGCTATTTCTTCTGTTCCGAACAATCCGTTTTCTCCGCAGTGAGGGTTCAGCCCTGCAACGCCGATTTTTGGCGCTGTAATGCCTAAATCCCTGCAGGCCCTGTCGGCAATCCGAATGACTTCCAGTACACGGTCTTTTTTTACTCGGTCGCAGGCTTCCCGCAGGGAAACATGGGTGGATACATGGACGACCCGTAGGTTCTCATGGGCCAGCATCATGGTATACTTATCAGTGTTTGTATATTTCGCATAAATTTCCGTATGTCCGGAATAATGATGTCCGGCCAGGTTGATGGCTTCTTTGTTCAGGGCGTTGGTTACGGTTGCATCGATTTTCCCGGCCTGAGCCAGTTCTATCACTTTTTTCACATATTGAAACGCCGCTTCGCCGCACATTTCAGAAACTTGTCCGAATTTATGTTTTGCCTTGTCAACCAGCCCCATGTGGTATACATCAATCGTTCCGGCCGTAAAGGCCGCTTCCTGGATATTTTGTATGGCGTGTATGGAAACCTGCCCCTGTTTCCCGGCGATTCGGACCGCATCTTCCATGCAGGCTGCATCCCCGATAACCACTGGCCGGCAGGTTTGGTACAGGTTTGTATTGGAAAGGGCTTTCGCCGTAAGTTCGGAACCGTTTCCTGCCGGATCTCCCATCGTAATTCCGATGATTGGCCGCTTCATATTTTGCTCTCCTTTCTACCTTTCAGAGTCTTTATTTCAGCACCTTCTGGTAAATAGCTCTGATATCCTCAAGGCTCAGTTCTTTTCGGTTGTTTACCAAAAGCCGCTGCTGTCTGCTTCCTGCCTCAGCGAGAAAATCCAGATCTTTTGGCCTGACCCCAAATTCCCCTAAATCTGTGGGAATCTCCGTCACTTTCACAATATCTGCAATCTGCTCAATGATATAGCGAGCCTTTTCCGAAGATGCTTGTTTTGACAATTCCGGATATACGCCGTCACATAATGCCGCAAGGCGCGTCTCACAGGCATCTCTGTTAAATTCCATAACATGCGCAAATAAAATAGCGTTGGATACGCCGTGAGCAATATGGTATTTGCCGCCCAGAGGATAGGACAGAGCGTGCACGGCGGTGGTTCCGCTTCCGGCAATCGCCACTCCTCCGTAAAAAGCGCCTAAAAGCAGGCTGTTTTTTGCTTCCATATGCTCTGGATTCTGATAGGCTTTTCGGATGTTCTGAAAAATCAGTTTTGCGGAAGCCAGAGCGTAGGTATCGGAAAAGGGGGTGGCCTTCCTGGAGGTATAGCATTCCACTGCATGGGCCAGCGCATCCACTCCGGTTGCGGCTACAATTGATTTTGGAAGGCGTCGTATCATTTGGGGATCTAAAATTACATAGTCCGGAATCATGTTTTCATTGACAATTCCCTGTTTAGACTGTTCTTCCGGGATTGCGACAATCGCGTTGCAGGTGGCTTCGGCTCCCGTTCCGCAGGTTGTGGGAATCATGACAGTGGGAATCTGCTTTTTTGCCAGCGCCGGATGGTGCAGGAGATCAGTTACGGCGTAATCCGCATCCTTTAACACGCTGCAAAGCTTGGCTGCATCCATTACGCTTCCGCCGCCGATTGCAATTATCAGGTCGCCGGAATAGTCTTTCACTTCTTTCATGGTATTTTCCACATCCTGGTAAGAAGGTTCTGACGCAAGGGCGTCAAATACCTGATAAAGCGTTTTGGCATGTTCCAGGAGGTCTGTCAGAATCTCCAGAAGTCCTGCTGCGCAGACTCCCTGATCCGTGAATATAATGGCTTTTTTCGCGTTTTCTTTTTCAATGATATCCTTGATACGCGCAATGCAGCCTTCTCCGCCGAATACGCATGACGGGATTTTGCTCTGATAGTTCATGTACTTCTCTCCTTTGTTTTATTTTAATACGTTTATGATGCGTAAGATTATAATATCTGGTTTATAATAGGGATTCAATTGAAGTTAGTGAAAATAATGTTGTATTTTGAAACAACACAATCAAGAAATGTTGTATTTTAAAACATTAGAGTATATAATAAAAGAAAAAAGGAAGGAAAACTGCCATGCAGAAAACAAAAATACTTGCAGTGGCCCCCTATGAAGGGATGTCCAATATTCTGACGGAACTTGCCCAGAAAAGAGATGATATTTCTTTGACGGTGCAGACGGGAGATCTGGATATCGGCAGGCAGATTGCGGTGCAGCTTGCCCATAAGAATTATGATGTAATTATCTCTCGGGGCGGAACGGCGGAACTGATTGAATCGGCCGTTGAGGTGCCTGTGATAGATATATCCATTTCTGTGTATGACGTGCTCCGCAGCATTAAACTTGCCGAAAATTACGGCGGAAAATTTGTGATCGCAGGTTTTTGCGGCATTACAAAATGCGCGGGGCTTTTGTGCGATCTGCTTCAATATGACATTGATATTATAACTTTTAAAAGCACGGATGATGCGCTGCCGCTTCTGCGCCGGGCGCAGGAGGAAGGCTGCACGCTGGTTCTCTGTGACATGACAGGGGCAAAAGCTGCCAAGGAGCTTGGGATGAACTGCCATCTGATCCTTTCGGGAGCGGAAAGCATCGAAAATGCAATTAATGAAGCCGTTAAACTGGTGCGTTCCTCCAGCCATGTGCACAAACAGAAAGACTTATTTCAAACGCTTTTGACGGAGGAGGACAGGGAATTTCTAATCTATTCTCCGGCAGGCGCGCTTTGGTTTTCAAGTATTGCGGTAGATGAGATCCATATTTCTCTGATGGATTTTGTTGAGGATTCTTTAAGCATGCTTCGGAAGCATCCCAATCAGGCAGTGGCAAAGCAGATTCGGAACGACATCTATTATTTGTCCAGCCGTCATCTGTTTTATGAAGAACAGAAATATACGGCCGTAATCATCCGCAGACAGCCTGCGCTGACCAAAGCGGAGGATCTGGGAATCCAGGTGACTAATTATGCATTAGAAGAAGTCAATGACTTTCTGCATTTTTACAATGGAACAGAGAAACTGGGGGATTTGCCGAGAATCCTGAAGGAATACAGTAAAAGCCGTCTGCCGGTTCTGATTCTCGGCGAAACAGGAACCGGGAAGGACAGGGCGGCGGCCCTTATTTATGAACAGAGCAATTACCGCCACGCTCCCCTGTTTACCATTGACTGCGGGCTTATGGGAGAACGCAAATGGCACCGGCTGTTAAATAGCGAAAACTCCCCGCTGAACGAGGTTGGAAGCGTGATTTACCTTAAAAATCCGGCCGCTCTTTCTGCGGAACAGCTTGACAGCTTGTTTACCTATGTCGTCCAGACAAGGCTTCCCTCCAGAAACCGCTTGATTGTATCCCTGATTGAAAATGGAAGCAACAGCTCTTCCGCCCGGATTGTGCGGCAGTTTATGGAGAATCAGCTGTCCTGCCTTACTCTTGCGCTTTTGCCGTTGCGGGAAAGACTGAAGGAGTTTCCGGGCATTACGGCCCTTTATATTCACCGTTTTAACATTGCCTTTGGAAAACAGATCATCGGTCTGGACGTGGAGGCTATGGAGCAGATGACAGCTTACCGCTGGCCAAATAATTTGGATCAGCTTCAGCATGTGCTAAAAGAACTTGTAACCATTACAGAAACTCCGTATATTTCCAGCAGCGACGTTACAGCAATTCTTCAGCAGGAACCAGGATTCGGCGCTGCTTCTGCCGGGGAATTTGACTTATCCGGAACTCTGGATGAGATTAATTATCGGATTATCCGTCAGGCGTTGGCAGAGGAACAGGGGAATAAAGAAAAAACAGCCAGAAGACTTGGAATCAGCAGGAGTACGCTTTGGAGAATCCTTAAAAATCATACATTCTAATCTGTATCTGAAAATCAACTGTATTTTTAGAATCCGGCGGAATTATTACCCTTTATTATTTGACACACATCCCAGAAACGGACTCCATTATTGACACTGTTTTTCCGAGATTTTCCGGTTTTTAGCGGGGCAGGATGAAAAAAAGAGCAGAGGGAATGATTTTTCAAACACGCTCTAGCATACCGCAGTTTGATTGTGGTATAATATCAAAAAGCAATTGCATGTAAGGAGGTATCCCTGTGAAAAATTACAATACAATCAACGAAGTCCTGGTAAAACTTTTCAATGAAATTATGGATATCGAAGAAAAAGCGATTATTACCGAAGAGTTCAAGGATATCTCCAATAATGACATGCATGTAATAGAAGCAATCGGAAAAGGGGAAGCCAAGAGCATGTCGGCAGTTGCAAAGCTTTTGTCAGTGACGGTTGGGACTCTGACCATTGCGATTAATAATCTTGTGAAAAAAGGTTATGTGAACCGGGTGCGCAGCGAGGAGGACCGAAGAGTGGTTTTGATCTCTCTTTTAAAAAAAGGAGAGAAGGCTTATGACCATCATGAGAAATTTCATGACGAAATGGTGCAGGCAACCTTAAAGGGATTGAATGAGGATCAGGTGGAAGTGCTGGTGCAGGCACTGCAGAATCTGAGCGGATTTTTCAAGGGGTATGGGAAATGAAAATAAATAAAAATTTTTATTGACGTACGTATTAACGTACGCTATAATAAATAAGACATATAAAATCTCGTCATTACAGATAAAGTATAAGATATTTACTCATTGATTGATAAAGATGAATATCATAAGTTAATATTTATGAATTTTATACAACAATAAAATAGTTACACATTTAGATGAAAGACTAAATATGATAATGTGATTGGAAACATATTCTTATATTTATTTGCTGAAATGTTTGGTAATAATAGAATCTATATCCAGAATAATATTATGTTGTCCTACAATACTTATACAAGAATGAACGAGAGATAATCAATACACAAAGGAACTATATAAAAATTACACGTTTAGAAATTAGAAAAGGAGATTTTATAATGTCAACTATTAATATTACAACAGCAAGAAAGGATCTTTATAATCTGGTAGAGAACGTAAATCTTTACAGTGAACCTGCATTGATTGTTGGAAAGAGAGGCAATGCGGTTCTTCTATCAGAGGACGATTGGAATGCAATACAGGAAACACTATATTTGAATTCCATTGAAGGTATGGCAGAATCTATACTTAATGGGGCGAAAACTCCTGTGGAAGATTGCATTTCGGAAGATATGGTGGAATGGTAAGTGTATAAAATTATTTATGAAAAACAAGCTGTAAAAGATTTGGAAAAATTAAAGGCTTTCAATCTTTCACAAAAAGCAAAACATCTTGTGGATATTATCAGGGAAAATCCGTATCAGAGGCCGCCAAGATATGAAAAGCTGGTTGGAAATCTGGAAGGATTGTATTCCAGAAGAATTAATATACAACATCGTCTTGTTTATCAGATTTACAATACTCCTGTTACAATTGATGATATTTTCTATGAAGGAACTATTAAAATAATTCGTATGTGGACGCATTATGAAAAAGTGGAATAGAATCATTTAGTTATCAATTGTAAGTATTTAAAGTAATATTTAGAATTATAAAGAAAGATTTTATTAAAGTAATTTTAATAAATTTTTCATAGATTAAGCTAAAATTACAAAAGAAAGAACGAAATAGTTGGTTAATTATTTTCAGCAGATAAAAAATAATTAAGTGTATTAATTATCGAAATATCTAATATCAAGTGTATTGAAACATATTCTTATTCTCCCAATGATTTGCTGTTTTTCTTGGAATAATAAAAACAGCAAATCATTTGGTTTATGGACACATATATGAAAGATATGTTTTTTCACGGAAAGGAATCAAATGAAAGAAGGATTAAAACGTTTTCTAACTGCACAACAGAGTTCCTATCCTACAGCTTTGCAGGAAATACAAAACGGACAAAAAAGAAGCCATTGGATGTGGTTTATTTTTCCCCAGATTGCAGGACTTGGATACAGCGAAATGGCTCAATATTATGCAATCAAAGACATGGAAGAGGCAAAGGAATACCTGAAAAATGAGGTCTTACGGCGCCGTCTGCTTGAAATTTCCCAGGCTCTTCTGGAAACGGAATCGGATGATGCCGCTTATGTGATGGGATGGCCGGATGATATGAAGCTGAAATCTTCCATGACTTTGTTTTTGCTGGCGGAGCCGGAATGTAAGACGTTTCAGAAGGTGCTGGATAAATTTTTTCATGGAGAGACAGATCAGAAAACGGAAGAGATTTTGACAGGCCAGAAATGAAGGAGAACGGAAATATATGTTAAGTATTTATTACGGAGATATGCCGGAAGCTGTTTTTAATACAGCGGTATATTTTAAAAATGTTTATGAAGATGCATGGATTACAGATCCCTTTTCGAAGAAAATGATATTGGATGTTGATAAATCTGTTGTACTAGGTGAGGCTGTAATAGACAGTCCGGTTTTAGGAAAAATCGCGCCTGTTAGTTTATCGGGAGGGGTAAAAACTTTGATTCTGATACAAAATGAACCCCAGACAATTTTTAATGCATCTACTTGTGGGGATAATTGTGCAAAGTGGATATTAGAAATTGGGAAACGGCAGGATATAACAATTAATTTACGTCATCTTCTTGATTTTGGAGAAGGCTCTTTTGACATCTGCATTTTAAATACCGGGAAAATCGTTCATAGTATGAAAGAATTGGTCCCGATTGCCGGAATTTATGTTTAAGGGGTGTTAATAATGAGAGGTACCTATAGAATTATAATACAAAATAAACGTGTTCGGTATGATTTTGTAATTCGCAGGAATCTTACGGTGATCCGTGGTGACAGTGCTACGGGAAAAACTACGCTTATAGAAATGGTAAGAGAATATTATGAAAATGGTGCAGAAAGCGGGATAAAGCTGAATTGTGAAAGACAATGTGCGGTA
Organism: Petralouisia muris; assembly: GCF_004793545.1. Taxonomy (GTDB): domain Bacteria; phylum Bacillota; class Clostridia; order Lachnospirales; family Lachnospiraceae; genus Petralouisia; species Petralouisia muris. Next base: position 25,628 of record NZ_SRYA01000033.1, read on the forward strand.
CTTTCAGGAAATAAGTGGGAACAAAATCTTGCTTTTTTAAAGGAGAGTATTGTATTTATAGATGAAGGAAACAAATTTGTCCTTACAGATGAATTTGCGTCATTAATTCAGAGAACAGATAATTATTATGTGATTGTAACAAGAGATGGCATTCCCTCTTTGCCCTATAGTATAGAGGAAATTTATGGGATACAGAGTTCTGGAAAATATGGTACATTAAGGCAGACATACCATGAATTTTATCATTTGTATCCTGCAGAAAATCTGACAGGAGAGGTATTACCAAACATAGTTATTGTAGAGGATTCTAATTCAGGATACCAATTTTTTAGAAATGCACTTGGAAATACAGAGATTGAATGCATCAGTGCAGGAGGCAAATCTAATATATTTTTAAAAGTTGTGGAAAGACTGGAAACGTTATCCTACAGTCAAATTTTGGTAATTGCAGACGGTGCTGCTTTTGGCGCTGAAATGGAAAAAATGATACGTTTAATAAAAGATCACAGAGAAATTAACCTGTATTTACCAGAATCATTTGAATAGCTGATTTTAAGCTCTAGCGTGCTTGAAAGGAATGAACTGGCAGAAATATTGGCTAATCCGGCTGACCATATTGAAAGTCAAAAATATTTTAGCTGGGAACAGTTCTTTACATTTTTATTAACAGACAGGACAAAAGGCACATATTTAAAATATTCCAAAAAAAAGCTGAATATTTCATATTTAAACAAGAAAGTGAAGGAAAAAATTTTAAAGACAATAGAAGGCATAAAATTTTAACCAAAAATGCAGAATCCGAAAAGGCAGAGTATGGCTCTCTTTCTATTCGTCAAGCAAAAAGGAGAATAAGGTACATTGGTTTTAGAGTAAATAAAATTCTATTGGCGTTCAAAATTTAATATCATTTTAATTCTTCTCCCAATTTTGGGCATACTGCCCAGTCTTTGGAGTGATTATGCAGAAAAGCAGGAATTTGTTCAGGCTTTAAGCCAAGCTGTTTCGGACTCTGATGTAGAATATTTAACCATGATGTCGGAAAGTTTTACCGGATTATATTCTTTTGAACGGCTGTTTTACTTAAACATGCCTTTTTTCCTGCTGTTTTGGATGATTTTAATCATTGGCATGGGGATACATATCGGCGGACAGACATTTTGGACATTGCAGTCAGGTTATGGCAATTTCTTGATGACACGAATGAAATATAAGGATTATATGAGAAAAACAATATTGGCCCAATTGATATATCTGTTTACTTTTTGCTGCTGCATTTTTATGATAGTATTTATTGTTTTTTTATTTTGGAGCGGCGGAGGGTTTCACGTTCCATATATTTCTTCGCTGCGTGAAGTGGGACAGGAATATGGGCCGGTAACAGATATCAGTATTGCCCGATATCTTTTCACACTTCTGGGATTCGTCCTGTATTCTATCATTTGCATGATACCGCTGATTATTATTTCATCACTTAGTTCGGTTTTTCTTAAGAATAAATTTGTCATACAATTTTTACCTGTTATGATTCTGGTAGGTGGATATATGTTTGGATTTTTGTTGGGAAATATTAATCGAACATTGAGTAATATTGTGCGCCATTTTATTTTTGAACATGCGCTGACGAATTTGGGGGCGCTGATTTCTCCGAATATTGTTCCGGTAGAAGGCTCTCCAATGGACTCTGTTGTTTATGTAATTCTTTATCCGCTTACGCTGATAGTCGTGTCCTTTATTTTATACCTGAAAAATGTCAGACGCATGGAGGATTATCTGTTATGAGTACCGCTTTATGGAAGGATGGCAAGGTGATCCGATTTATAAAATTGTTCCTGTGTATCCTGTTATTCCATCTTATAGTTGTAAATGAAACGGATAACACTCTCCTGAGCTTTGAATTTTTGATACAGGGAACAATTATTAATCCGCTGGATGGAACGATGGAATTTATGCTGTATCATTATATGCTGAACCTTGGGCTTACAATTCTGCTTCTTGCGGCAGTTCTCCAGGCAGTTTCGCAAATATTTGAGATGAGCGATTATATTATCACCCGCTGCGGAAAATCAAAGTTTAAGGTTGTATTGCTGACAGCAGCCTTAAAAGAAATTTTTAAGATATTGGCAATCAAACAGGTTATTTACACAGCTTATTTTGTATACACGGGAGAAATTACGTTCTTCTATCTTTATGACATGGGTTCAACTTTTTTTACCCTGCTGATGTTTGCCCAGTGTTTTATCCTGTTAAAGCTGCTTGGAGCCAAATATAAGGTTCCCTTATTTGTGATTGCCGGAATAAACATGATCAGCCAAATGTTATCCTATGAAAATCATGTGTTTTTGATGATTGTGATTGCTTCCTGTCAGTGGCAGTCTTACTGGATGGTAAACATCATGGGAAAAGCAGCGGTGATCCTTGTACTTAGCGGCATGATATATTTACGAAAGGATTTTGATGCGCTCATGAACTAAGTTTTTGCCAATAGGTTCCTGCCCCTTCAAGAAAGGCTCAAATTATCTGGCAAATAGTATGTTCTTGCGTATAGAAAGTTAGGAGTAAAACGGATGATAAAATTAATTGGAGTAACGAAACAATTAAAAAACAGGATTGTTCTGGATGATATATCCGTAACCTTTGAAAAGGGAAAACTTTATTTGCTTCGGGGACACAATGGTTCCGGAAAAACGATGCTTTTGAGACTGCTGTGTGATTTGATCGCGCCCACCAGGGGCACTGTTGAAAAGCCGGAATATAGCTATGGAGTTATGATTGAAACGCCTAATTTTGCGCTTCATGAAACCGCAAGGCAGAATCTGAAATTCCTTGCTTCCATTCAGAAAAAAATTGGTATGAAAGAAATTGAGAAATGTTTAGAGGAAGTTCATTTACTGGATGAAATCGACAATAAAGTAAAGAATTATTCTCTGGGCATGAAGCAAAGATTGGGATTTTGCCAGGCAGTGATGGAAAACCCAGATGTTTTGCTCCTGGATGAGCCTTTTAATGCATTGGATGATGAGCATTTCCATTTGATACTGCAGCGTATCTTAGGCATGAAAAAAGATAAGACGATTGTCATTGCAGCACACGGGTTTGATACGGAAAAGCACCCTGTGTTTGATCAGGTGATTACCTTGAACAATGGAAAAATACACCCGTAAGGTAAAAGAAGAGCCGAACCTGAAGCAGCAGGAATACGGCTCTTTTTACATACCATTACGGATTTCAGACAGCAATATGCAGCACAATCGTAGCAATTTTAAAATAAATCAAAATAGAACAAATATCCACGATAGTAGAAATCAAAGGGGCAGCCATCAACGCCGGGTCCAGATGGATATGCTCAGCAATCAGCGGCAGGCTGCAACCAATAAATTTCGATAAAATCACAATGGCAATCAGCGCAAGGGCAATCACAAAGGCCATCTGCAAATCTCCGTACTGAATATAAATCCGAAGTCCATTTACAACTGCCAGAACAGTGCTTACCAGCAGGGCAATGCGGAATTCTTTAAACATTACTTTAAAAATATCTTTAAATTTAATTTCATCCAGCGCCAATCCCCGAATCATTAAGGTGGAGCTCTGAGAACCACAGTTACCGCCGGTTCCGGTCAGCATAGGGATAAAAGAAACCAAAAGGGGATAAAGCTTGAAGGATTCCTGGTAATGGGTAATAATGGAACCGCTTACCGTGGCGGATAACATCAAAAACAGCAGCCATGCAATTCTGCTTTTTGCATGGGAAAAGGCAGAGGTATTAAAATAATTGTCCTCGGTGGGGGTCATAGCTGCCATCTTGGTAATATCCTCAGTATTTTCTTCCTGCATAACGTCCATGGCGTCGTCGAAGGTGACAATTCCCACCAGACGCTCTTCCCGGTCCACCACAGGAATTGCCAGGAAATCGTATTTGTTAAATACTTTTGCAACTTCTTCTTTATCTTCATGAGTATCTACGGAAATCACATTTGTTTCCATAATGTCTTCAATCTGCATAGCATCTTCCGCCATCAGCAGATCTTTGACCGATACCATTCCAATCAGTTTGCGGTGCTCTGTCACATAGCAGGTATACACTGTTTCTTTGTTCACGGCAGTGTGGCGGATACGATTGATGGCTGCGCCTACGGTCATTTCCTTTTTAATATTAACGTATTCAATGGTCATCAGGCTGCCGGCGCTGTCCTTGGGATAGTTCAGTACCTGATTGATTATTTTTCTGGTTTCCTCATCTGTATTACGGAGAATTCTGGCTACCACATTCGCCGGCATTTCCTCAATCATGTCTACGGTGTCATCCAGAAAAATATCGTCCATGACTGCCCGCAGCTCCCGATCGGTTAATGTATTAATCAGGGTTTTCTGCATCTCACGGCTCATGTAGGAAAAACTGTCTGCCGCTTCTTCCTTGGGAAGCAGGCGGTAGAGCAAGGGGATTTCCTTTTTGTCCATCTCATCAAAAAGAAGGGCGATATCGGCAGAGTTCAGGTTGTTAAGCATCTGCCTGAGCAGGGAATACTTTCGTTGTTCTAACAATTCTTCGGCTAAGCGATGGATTTCTTCGATCTCCATATCTGTGAAGTCTAAGTTGTCCAGATCCAGATTCATGTTGGTTGTGGTTCCCATGGGTATCCCTCCTTTTTGGTTTTTTGCTTATAAAATTATTTTGGGGACAACCATCAGGGCTCATCCCGGTATCTTACATGAACGGGCGATAAAACCATCAGGGCTCCTCCCGGTATCTTAGGCAGAGGTAGTGGTGCGGTTTTGAACCGGGTCCCTCCTCATGGTAAATCCTCATGGTAAATCATATCATATCCTTTTGTAATTGTCATTGGGTTATTTTGCATAATGAGGGAAAGACAGACATAAAATGAAAGGAATATACCGCAGAAAGTGCATTTTGGTATGGGAAAAAATTTTTTCGGAGAGAAATTCAAGTTACGGAAAGAGAATATAAAAAATAGAATCATGCTGATGATACTCGCCATATTAATGTGCCTGCAGGCGGGGTGCGGGGGCAGCCAGGGAAGTAGGGAAGATTTTTCCGCTTATATGAATCAGATTTTCAGAGCGGAAGTTACGGCAAGTACGCTGAATATGCATTACAATCTGGCACACCCGGAAAATTATGGCATTCAGGATTACAAAGTTACATATGGCAATGTATCTGTTGGTGAAGGAAATGAAACAGCAGTTATTTTGGAAAACTGGAAAGAAAATCTGAAGAAATTTAACAAAAAGGATCTGACCGTTTCCCAGCAAATGACCTATGATATTATGATGGATTGTATAGAAAAGGAAATTCCGGCGGGAAAATTTCGTCTGCACGAAGAAATTTTAAGACCCTCTACCGGCTTTCAGTCTCAGCTTCCGGTATTGCTGGCGGAATATACCTTTTATGATGAAAAAGACATTAAAGATTATCTGGAACTTTTATCCTGTACGCCGGAATTATTTTCACAGATCATGGATGTGGAAAAGAAAAAGGCAGAGCTTGGGCTATTTATGGCAGATTTTGCTGTGGATGATATTGTGGCGCAATGCAGTAATTTTGTAGAAAATCCCGAAAGCAATTATCTCCTGTCCACCTTTGATGATCGTGTAGATGAAGCCAAATTCCTGACGCCGGAACAGGCAGAGCTATATAAGGCGCAAAACAGGCAGGTTGTGACAGGCGATTTAATACCGGCTTATCAGCGGTTATCAGAAGATTTATCTGCCTTGAAAGGCACTGGAAAAAACTCTGGCGGTCTCTGCGGCCTGCCTGGCGGAAAAGAATACTATGAATATCTGGTTCAGGATACCACTGGCTCCGATTTATCGGCAGAAGAAATGCAGGAGCAGGTGAAGGCTCAGCGGAAACAAGATCTGGAGGATCTGGCAAGCATCGCCAAGGAACACCCGGATATCGGGCAAAAGTGCGGAAACTATCAGCTTCCTACCGAAGAACCAGAATTGATTCTGAAAGATTTACAAAATAAAATGCAAAAGGATTTTCCATCACCGCCCACGGTTTCATTTGCCATCAAAGAGGTGCATCCTTCTCTGGAAGAATATACCGCGCCTGCCTTTTACCTGACGCCGCCCATAGATGATATTTCTCAGAATTGCATCTATATCAATAAATCCAAAGGCGATACAAAATTGGAGCTTTATACTACTCTGGCTCATGAAGGATTTCCAGGGCACCTTTACCAGAATGTAATGGAACGAAGCTGCGGGCTGGAACCTGTCCGCAGTCTGTTCGGCAGCAGCGGTTATGCAGAAGGATGGGCAACTTATGTGGAAATGCAGTCATTTTATTATGCAGACGTGGACAGAGACGTTGCTGCTTTTCTGCAAAAAAATCAGTCTGCCCTGCTGAGCCTCTATGCCAGCGCGGATCTGGGCATTCACCATGACGGCTGGACGCTGAGGGATACCATAGATTTTTTTGCAGCATATCAGATTAATGATAAAAGCGTCATTCAGGATATTTATCAATTGATTGTAGAAGAGCCTGCCCATTATCTGAAATATTACGTGGGATATCTGGAATTCTTAAATCTCAGGGAATATGCAATGGCTAAATATAAGGAAAATTACAGTGATTATCAATTTCACCGTGCATTGATGAAAATGGGAACTGCGCCTTTTTCTATCCTGAAGAAATATTTGCCGGAGTATTATGCAGAATGAAACATCCTGATGTCAGGAACCTTTTTTGATATTTTTCACGCTCCGCATTTCTGGCAATAAAGGAACAATAGGATAGATTCAACCATCAGCATAAGGATCAGCCCGGGAATTAAAATCGGAAATATCCCAACTGCCCCTGCCAGTAACAACATAATGACCGGAACTACATATTTCCGCGGATGGTGCCACAGATCGCTTTCAATTTTCCATCCCCTGACTGGATAAAACCATTCCAGAAGGACAGAACCAATTGCGCTTTGCAAAGCAAAAAACAATGCTGCTGCAATCACAGGAAAGTCAACTCCGCCCTTTTGAAATTGCATGCTGCACAGGAAAATCACATCTGCCGTAATGTTGCATAAAAAGATAAACAGGCAATACGGCACACAAAATGATTTCATCTGGCCTGGCAGAAAACGGACCGCCTGCTCTAAATCCGGATCGCAGGACAGCAGAATACAGACAGGCGTATTCAAAGACAGAATCGCAAAGCCAATGGGAGCCACAGACATACTTTCCATTTGTCTGAAAAAAAGAGGCAATACACAGGCTGCACACCACATAACAGCAGTATTTAGCAAATAATTCTTATGGCGTATCAAATACCGGAACAGATACCTCCATACGGAGTCACGTGGACGCCCCTTGATTAGATGACTGTTTTCATCTTTTTGCAGATAAAAAGAATAACCGTCTGCTTTTTGTAAAAGCATGACTGCAAAAACAATGTTAGCAATAATAATTAAGAGAAACCAGGGCTGATTTCCCAAAAACAGAACAGCGGCAGCCACAGCAATCGTCCAGAAAACGCCAGCATACCAATGCTTTTTAAAAGAATAAATTACAGCAGCCATAAGAACTGCATTGACTGACCAGAGAATGCTTCCAGGGATGATTGCCGGCTTCCAGTCTGATACCGCCAGTAAAACCGACAGAAGCATGGCTGTTTTTGTAACAAGGGTATAGGCGCCTAATGCGGCGATATAGGAAAAGACGAATTCTCGCCGCTGGAAGGGCATCATAAACAAATTCTGCATCTGCGCGGCCTGCTCCTCCGAACCTAGAGCCTGCCACATCACGCCAGCAGTAAAAGCGCCTGTCATCAGATAGAAAATAAAAGGCGAAATCTGGACTTTCAAATCAGCAATATGCAATCCCCAAAATACAATCAAACAGGTAAACAGATTGCGTGTCAGTCTTTCATATTTTACTCCAAACAGATTTTTGGCAAAAGATTTAAATATCATTTTTCTCATGCAGGGTCTCCCGAATATCAGCGGCGTCTATTTGTCCGCCTTCCAATGTCTGCCGGATTTTTCCCTGTTCTAAAACAAATATCCGGTCAGAGGTCAGTGTGATACTTTCTAAAATATGGGAAGAAAACAGGACTGTCCCATACTTTTTGTAACCAGCGATCTGCTGATATAAATATTCTGTGCTTTGAAAGTCCAGGCCATTGACCGGCTCATCCAAAAGCAGCAGCCTTGGTTTTAATGCAAAGGCAGCAATTAAAAACGCCTTCTTACTATTGCCGGTGGACAAATCCTTCAATAAAACATCCGTATAATTTTCAAAATGAAATCCCTGTATCAGTTCTGACACATCCGGCAATTCCTTTCCATAAGCGGAAAAAACATAGGACAGATATTCCCGGAATGTAAAATAAGGAAAGGAATTATCCTCGGCAAATACCGTATAGCGGCTTGTTTTAAACTCCCGTCCCCTCAGATTGACAGGCTGGCCCAAAAACCGGACGTCTTCAGCGCGAAAGGAGGACAGCAGGCCGGAAAGCACCTTCAGAAATGTTGTTTTTCCGGCTCCGTTCAGCCCAATCAGCCCCACCGCTTCCTGCTCAGCCAATTCCAAAGAAAAGTCAGACAGAACCATGTTTTCTCTGCTGTACCATGCATTTAAATTTTTAACCGTTAACAGAGAACTTCCCATGCTACCGTCCTCCTTTCCTGTCTTTTTCTTTTTTCCATATTGCATAGGCAAAATACAGGAACACTCCGCCCAAAATCGCATAGAGGCCAGCCATTTCAAAATTGCCGGACACACCGCTTACAATAGCTGCCGCCAGCCAGATCAAACTCATAATTCCGCGAATATATACATGACGCATAATCATTACCTCCTGAAATTGTTTTCCTTTGTTGTGTATTTATCATATACGAAAATGAAGGCCAGTGCGTAAATGTCCGCATTCGGCAGGTTTTTGACCGCGAAAAAGGAGAGCCAGAGAAATTTCCGATAAGATAAAAGCTGCAAAGCATTTCACATACTTTACAGCCCTGTAAAATAAAAGCTGCAAAGCATTTACTATACTTTACAGCCCTGATAAGATAAAGTGGCAACAGCCCGGAAGATGTTGTCCCCATAGGAAGTCTGCACCATACCGTCGTATTTTTCGGCGGCAGTCTGGGCGCTTTTTAAGCCCCACCCATGCAGTCCGTTTTCTTCTTTTGATGTTTTCAGCGCACCGTTTAAAAGTGCTGGAGGCGCTGCAAAACTGTTTTCTACCTTGATGATCAGCATTTGATTGATCCGGCGGATCGTAAGCCGGACAAACCGTTCCTCTTCTCTTTGCACTTGCTGCGCTGCTTCTATGGCATTGTCTAAGAGATTTCCCAATATGGCGCACACATCAGCGCTTCTAAGGTTGGTATGCTGAGGAAATTCCACCTTCACCTGATACTTTATCCCGCTATCCCCGGCAGCCTGACCTTTGCTGTTAATAAGATAATCCACAGTTTCATCGCCTGTCCACACGGTTTCAGTCATTTCCTGTACAGGCGCCTGCAATGCATCCAGATATTGCACAGCTTCCTCCAGCTTTTCATGGGCAAGAAGCCGGCGCAGAACGCCAATATGATTATGAAAATCATGGAACAGTCTGGCATTGACGGCATATGCCTGGTTTAAAGCAGTATAGTCACGCTCTAACAACTGGGCCTGCTGAGATTTTAATTTTGCAAGTTCTTTTTCCGCTTCATATTGGCGGTTCATATTGAACACCAGAACAGACATCATCAGAACAACTGCTAAAATAGTCCACATATCCAGCGTATCATCCGAAATGGAAAGCGCCGTCTGCTGGGATAAAGTTACAACTGCAAGAAATCCTGTCACAACAATCCCCGATGCAAAGTGAAAAGCCTCTTTTCTGTTTATCTTCGGATGCTTCCAAAGATAAATCGCAGCAGCCATCAATAGTATGTGCATCAGCCAGACTGCAGTCTGTCCCTTTCCTTCGCTATCGTCAAGAAATGCCGGAGAGCGAAATATAACGCCTGCCCATGCCATGATAAGAAATTGCAGGAAGGAAACTGCAATCTCATAAAAAATTCCCACAAACAAGCTCATTCTTGTATCCGCTCCCTGAAAGAGACAGGCACAGACAGCAATCAGGACGGTTTCTGATACCATGCGGTAAAAATCAGAACATCCTGCTATGAACAGCAGGACAGAGAGAACAGTAATGCCGGCCAATGCTGCCATAACGCTGTTTCTGTTTGGTTTCTTAGCCGACAGCAGACGAAAAATAAGAAACAGGCATATAAGAATTCTTATTCCTCCGGCTGCAATATTTGAGAATAAAAGAAACAGTTCTGTCATATATATGTCCCTCCCCCCTCTCTACTGTTTAAACTGTTACATACTCCATATACTGTGTGCTATATATGCATCCCCCAATAATGGTTAATCTGCTCTTTTACCTGCTGCAAATGTGAACGGCTGATTGGGAGGGCTTTGCCGTTTTTCAGTACTGCCATGCCGTCCTTCACCTGCATAATATGTATCATATTTACAATACAGCCCCGGTCAATATAGATAAATTCTTCTGCTCCCAGTTCTTCATAAACCTGCTGCAGACTTTTGCGCACCCTGGAAACTCCGCTGGCAGCGGTAATGCAGGCGTTTTTTCCATCCCGTTCAATATGGTAAATCTCCCGGTAAGGAATTCTTTCCAGACGGCTGTTTGTCTGAATGGTATAAGTTTTCCCATCTTCCAGTTCCAGCAGTCTGACTGCATCCTGTATTGCGGCAGGAAGCCGTTGTTCGATATCATTTTTCGGCACATATCGGAAAATTGACAGCTCAAATGCATCTATGGCATATTCAATATAAGAGGTAATAAAAATAATTTTCACATTTGGAAGGTACGGCTTGATTTTTTCCGCAATTTCCATACCCGAATTTCCTGGCATTTCTATGTCCAGCAAAATCAGGTCGAAGAAAAAATGATCTTCGGCAATATCGTAAAGCAGATTGTCGCTGGAAGTATAAACTGCTGTTTCTCCAACGCTTTTGCACTGCTGCAAACATCTTTCTGCAATTTCCTTGTGGGCCTGCGCCGCTGCCTTATCGTCATCGCAAACCGCTATGCGTAACATAGTATCACCTCGCTTACATAGAATAAAAATGCGGCTGCCGCTGGTTTTCGTTTCTATGAACAATGCACGGAAATCTTTCGTACCGTCTAAAAATTCTTCTATCATCTGTGTTTTATCCACATAGTAGGCATTTTGTTCACGCAGGCTGCAAAAATCCTGTATGCCGATTGCAAGCTTTCTGTCTCCCTTCATATTCTCACCACATTACATTAAACTGGCAGAAACGCTGCTTACAAAATCATGAATTCTCCAGTAATTTTGCATATACTTCCCGTTTAGAAACGCCACGGTCCTTTGCCACCAGCTTCATGGCTTCTTTTCTGGAAATGCCCTGACTTTCATAATGAGTCATATGTTCCTCTAACGTCAAGTTTTCCCAGCTTTCCTGCTGTTCCTTCTGAATTTCCTGAAAGCTTTTGCCCTGAATCACCAGAACAAATTCCCCTCGCGGCTCTTCCTTCCCATAATGGGAAACAGCGCCGGAAAGGGTGGAGGCAAAAACCGTCTCATATTTCTTGGTAAGCTCCCTGCAGACGGTAATGCTGCGGTCCCCCAACGCCTCATATAATTCTTCTAAAGTTTTCAGCAGATGGTGCGGGGCCTCATAGAGAATGATGGTGCGGGTTTCCTGTTTCAGCAAAGAAAGGATACAGGCCCGTTCTTTTTTCTCCCGGGGAAGAAATGCTTCAAAAGCAAAACGTCTCGTGGGAAGGCCGGACATGGTTAAGGCGGTAATGCAGGCGACCGCTCCCGGCAGGGACGTGACGGCAATGCCAGATTCCTGGCAAATGCGCGCCAAATCTTCACCGGGATCTGATATGCCGGGCGTTCCTGCGTCGGTAATCAATGCAATGTTCTGGCCTTTCTGCATTTTTTCCACAAGCTGGTATGCTTTTTCAATTTTATTGTATTCATGGTAGCTTGTCATTGGGGTTTTGATATCAAAATGGTTCAGCAGCTTAATGGAATTGCGGGTATCTTCCGCTGCAATTAAATCCACTTCTTTGAGAACACGGAGAACTCTTAAAGTAATGTCTTCAAGATTTCCAATGGGAGTGGCGCACAAATATAATTTGCCCTGCATAGTGTGTTCCTTTCTTTTATTGGGAAATTTTGAAATTTCCCGAATCGGGTATTTTTGTAATTTGATTTTAGCATAGGTAAAATCTTTTCGCAATAGCAGGATTTTTGCAACAACTGCCTGAAATTAGAACCGTTACGGGCAAATTCATTGACGCTGTTTTGGCCTATTACAATTACGCTTCTTTGTTCGCAATATAAATGTAAGCATCCTCAAGCGTTGCCTCACAAGAACTGCATTCTATTTGAGGCGGTATTTCACTGATTAATTTTATTTGTAATCCGTCCCCTGCATACTTTTTCCGAAAGAGGCAGGAAAGTAAATTTGATAAAAGCCCTCAGAATCCGATTGTGATCCCTATTTCATCAGAATAAGTCACTCCCCTGACGAGGCTAAAGATTATGACAAAAAACATTGAATACACCATATAAAGAAGCAAAAGCGGCACTGTGGGCAGCGGACTTTTAAATAGTAATGAAATCAGGCTGTAGACGCTTACAATCATCAGCATATTCGGCAGGATATAAAAGCAGGTTGCCAATAGAAAATCCGCCAAATGAACCTCAAATCCATTGTTTCCCGCTGATACAAGGCATAAACCGAAGAATACCAGATTTAAGACTGCGAGTATAATCAGGCAGACCACAAAACCACCCACCACTTTGCCTGACAGGTATTTTCCTGCGCTGACAGGTTTTGTATGAAGAAGCTCATAGGTATTCCTTCTCGTATCCTGCATAAATAACACAGCTAATAAAACGGTTGCAAAAAATCCCATAAACAGTCCTGCAAATCGGCAAATTTTCTTGAAAAGTAGTACGAAAATCTCCTTTTTTCCAATTTTTCTGCAATATAGGAATTGATTTCTTCACGGGTCCCTTTGTGATAGGCCGTATCCACATACTCGTAATATGCATCGTAGTAACTGCATCCTTCCAGATGCCTGCACGCTTTGGCAATATCCATTTCTTTCATTTCATCAATCACAGATTGTGCTCCCGCATGGTCCATTTCAAATTCGGAAATCAGGACTTCCCGTATCCGCTCTTCCCATAATTCCCGCCTCAGCCCCTTATCTGCTGGCACATATCCGTCGAAAACATCTCCATCCCGATACGTCTCTGGATAATCATTCACAATGGTTTCCCCTTCTGCGAGATAATGGACATTCAGATAAGGGCTTACATTTTGAAATACCATGAAAATGACAATTGCGACGCCAAGCCAGAGCAGAGGTTTTCTAATATAATTTTTTACCTCTCTTTTCAAAATTGACCACATAATTCTGCCTCCTTATTCTTAATGACTCCATTGTAAAAAAGAAATCACAACAGAAAGACAATGAAAAGAAAAACGCCGGATTACTTACGCAATCCGGCGGAATATTGCTATCACCACAGCCCCTCCCTGTTCATCATTTTCCAAAATTAATTTTCCCCCATGCTTTTCACAATACAGCCTGCTGATATACATTCCCAGTCCCACATGTTTCAGGCTGTCTTTCACATTCTGCCCATAGAACGCTTCTGCAATTTTTTCTGCATCTTCCCGAAAGCCAGCGCCGTCATCCCTGACACAGATACTTAATTCCGCATATCTGATCTTTACTATAATTGTAATTTGCTGTTTCCCATAACGCAGGGCATTTGACAGAAGATTTTCCATTACCTCCAAAATAATCTCCTTATCTCCGCAAAATTCTTCCTTTGATTCTAATGCCTGCAGCCTGCATTGTTTGCCATACTCTTTTTCCAAAATGGTAAGTTCTGCCTGGATATCTTTCTCTAATTGTCTGGCAGAAATATCCCCCGCTGTTAGTTCCCGATTTTCTAAACTGCTCAATTTCCGCATTGCTTCCACAAAAGCATCCATACGTTCAATCTGACGTCCGCTTTCTGACAGCATTTCCATTGCCTGTCCCATATTGATATCTCCACTTGGCAGATATTCCATCAGCATTTCCTGATACCCTTTCAAAACGGACAATGGAGCGCGTATATCGTGCGCAATAGCCGCCCGCAGCATCTTTTCCTCCTCTATCATCCGCCATAATATCTGGTTATTTCTGGCAAGCTGTTTCCGCATCCGTTCAAACTCCTTGCAAAGCACACCCATCTCGTCCTTATTCTCATAAGTAATGCCGAAATCCAAATGATTCTCAGCAATCTTTTTCGAGGCCTGTGCCAGTTCTTCCATCGGCTTTCTTAGCTTGTTCTGGTAAAAGAGGAAAACTGCCCCGCAGCTTCCTGCAATAGACAGTATTAACACGGAATAAGTCTGTAAGAAATCACAAAGCTCTGACACAAAATGATCTGACTGTGTCATCTCATAAGCGCTTGGCCTTGGAATATCTGCTACATAATTAGGACCTTCACTTTCTACTGCTTTAAAATATGCTTCTTCATCCACATAATTCCACCAGATTTGCATCTGCGTCCGTACGGTAATTCTGGCAATGACTGCCGAGAGAAGAAAACTGCAAAATAAGGCGGCCGCCATATATAAACAAATTGTTTTTCTCACGGAAAGAAATCCTGCCTTTATCAAAAACCATTCCCGGATTCATGCTCAGAAATTCAATAATTCCATATTCTAATCTTGTCAGCTCCAAATAGTCGGTGCGAATCTGCACGGCCTTTGCCTTATAGTCAATGGACAGCTCGCCCTGAAAGCAGCATTCTGTCTTTTCTTTGCGCCGTGTTTCCCGCTTCAAATGCGCCGTAATCCTTGCATCAAGCTCCTTTAGGCTAAACGGCTTTAAAATATAATCATCGCCTCCTGAAGAAAGCCCATTTACAACGTCCTGTTCGTCTACCCCTGCTGTCAAAAATAAAATAGGGCAGGCTACTTTATCCCGTATCCTCCTGCATACCTCTATCCCGTCAATGTTCGGCATATTTACATCCAACAATATGATATCTGGCTGCAGCTTTATTTTGTTTAACCCCTCTAATCCATTCTCTGCTGTAATGATTTCATATTTTTTTATTTCAAAGTATTTTTTCAGCATTTTAAGAAGTTCGGTATCATCATCAATGATCAATATCTTATAAGCCATTTCTGCTCCTTTTCCTTGATATGGCTGCCTTTCCGGTTTGTTTTTCTATCATACATATAAATTATCAATAACGGACTGTTCCTTTGCCAGTCAACATTTAAAAATAATTATACTACACAAATCTCAACAAATAAACAACGAACCCTTTGTGATAATCAGGAGTAACTGTCAAACATTTGGAGGGCAGGTCTCCCGAAACTCACAGTGTTTTCGCACAGGTCAGGTTCTGAGAACCAGTCTGGGAATCGTCGTTAGAATTGTTCTGGGACACATTTTGGATGGTAAAGTGTTTTGTAGCTGTTCCCTTATAATTCCCCTTGCCTCCGTCATTTTCTAGCGGACAAACTATAAGCCCATTTCATCTCGCGAACCGCTCTGTCGCCGAACTAGTTTTTCCATATACCACAAAATCAGACATTTTTCTGTATATATATCCCTCACCATCTTTACGTTTTTGATAATCATAGCAACCAAATGAAATATCTCCAATGGTTCTAACACTCGCGGGAATTGTTACGCTCTTTAAATTTTGGCAATCCAAAAATGCATACCATTCGATACTTATTATGGCGTGGCTTTTATCAATCTTTATGGAACGCTGTAAGTGCCTGTTTATAGGCATTTCCGGCGTTTCTTCTTTTCATCCTATCGCACCAAAAACCGTAAAATCCCGGAAAAAAGGCATCAAAATTGGTGTCTGTTTATGGGATGTGTGTCAGATATGAAAGGGTAATAATTTCGCCAGATTCAAAAATGCAGTTGATTTTCAGATACAGAAATGTTATATTATAGAAAAGGAGCAACCGCCCACAAGCGTGGTTAGCCTTATAAGTAAGTTTTAAGCCTACCTAATCCGGTTAAGATACAAGGTAGACTTATTTATTTTCGCCTTTTATTCCCAGCCCATTATTAATTTCTACCCTTATACCATTTCAAGCCCGATTTGCCCATAAATATCCATTATTGTTCTGTACACAACATGAGTATCAATCCTTTTTAGCAACTTTTTTATTTCTTAATACTTCCGCTTCTCTTTATACCACTCCATGCGCCATACAGCTTTTTAGCGTTTCAGGATTTGTTCCAGATGTGCTGCCGCCCTTATTTATAGTGAATGTTTTTTCTATACTGCCTGTATAATACCCTTTTCCTGTAACAGTTACCTTTGCCGTCCCAATTTCAATATTATTACTATAAGCAACGTCATAATCAATATCAGGTTCTAAAATTGCGTCATCTAGCTCTACGGTGACATCTGGGGTTTTTGCTGTTCCGTCATAACCATAGCTGTCCTTTTCACGATAATCATAATAACCAAATGCAAAATCAGCAATGGCATATACACTCATTGGAATTTTCACATTCGCAAATGGAGAAAAACACCGCAAATAAAAAGGTATTAATACCCAACGCATTAATACCTTCTCCATAATCTATATAAACCTTCCAACTCACCCGCCAAATCTTAATTCAATATCCATAAATATCATAAATCTCCTCGGTATATACCCCCTGTTCTTTATATACAATCAGCGGCTTTTCCACCGTTATCCTTGGATTGCCGCCCCGAAGCCCTTCGATAAGAACCATATTCGGCTCTTTGTCCACAAAAGGATGAACCAGCTGCATCCGCTTTGGTTCCAGCCCGTATTGATGCATCAATACCATAATTTCCGCCAGCCGGAAGGGCCGGTGCACCATATAGAACCGTCCCTGGGGTTTTAACAGCCTGGCGCTTTCCCTTATAACATCCTCAAGATTACAGAGGATTTCATGGCGGGCAATGGCTTTGGCTTCGTTAGGGTTTGTCAGGCCGTGGCGCTCTGTCATATAAGGGGGATTAGTGGTTATCACATGAAAAGAAGATGCTCCAAATTGCTCGGAAGCATCTTTAATATTGCCGATTTCTATGGTAATTTTATCTTCTAAATGATTGTACGCTACGCTGCGCCTTGCCATATCTGCACTTTCCTGCTGAATCTCCAGCCCGGTAAAGTGTTTTCCCTGGGTTTTAGCTTCCAGTAAAATAGGAATAATCCCAGTTCCTGTGCCCAGATCCAGTACTGTTTCCCCGCGTTTGACTTTGGCAAAGCCGGAAAGGAGAACAGCGTCCATTCCAAAACAGAATTTCCTGGGATTCTGGATAATAAAATACCCGTTCCGGTGCAGCTCGTCCAGACGTTCTTCTTCTAAAAGTTCAACTGACATAAATTAACTCCTCTATGAATATGACAGCTTGTCCGACTGCCTCAGAACGGTCAAGCTGTCATCTGTAATGCCTCAGGTTGGTTCTGAATGGTCAAGCTGTCATCTGTAACGCCCCTGGCCGGAGACGTCAATCAATCTTGGATTTTCCTTTATCTTCCAGCGCTGACAGTTCCTTTAATTCTTCCGCAGAAAGCTTCAAATGTTCTTTTTTCCGTTTGGGCTTGAACCGCAGCTGCTCCACTTTATATTCCTTTATTTCTTTTTCATCATCCACTTCCACCAGAACTTTGACCGTCTGACGCAATACATTAACGCTGTGAACCTCGCCCTTTAATCTGTCGTCTGTAGTAACGTGATCGCCCACATGAGGAAGACGGCTGTTTAGATATTCGTAAGTTTCCTCTTCATTTTTCAGGCAGCACATCAGTCTGCCGCAAACGCCGGAAATTTTGGAAGGATTCAGAGAAAGATTCTGTTCCTTCGCCATTTTAATGGATACCGGTGCGAATTCAGCCAGAAAAGTATTACAGCACAGGGGCCTTCCGCAAATGCCGATACCTCCCAGAATCTTGGTCTCATCCCGGACGCCGATTTGCCTGAGTTCAATACGGGTACGGAATACGGACGCCAAATCCTTTACCAATTCCCTGAAATCAATGCGACCGTCTGCAGTAAAATAAAACAGCAGCTTATTATTATCAAAGGTATATTCTGCATCCACCAGTTTCATTTCCATTTTGTGTTTTTGGATTTTACCCAGGCAGATTTTAAAAGCTTCCTTTTCTTTCTGGTGGTTTTTTGCTTCGATTTTTTCATCTTCTGGCGTAGCAACACGGATCACAGGTTTTAAGGGCTGAACCACTTGATCCGGTTCCAGTTCCTTTGGAGCTATCATAACGGTGCCGAATTCCACGCCTCTGGCCGTTTCTACGATGACATGGCTTCCCAGGGTGAGCTCATAATCCTGGGGGTCAAAGTAATAGATTTTTCCGGCAGTGCGGAATCTGACTCCTACGACTTTTATCATAATTTAATTCTCCTTCATTGTCAGCAACAGCAGCTCCATTACCAGTTCAAAATTTACATTGGCGTTCAGTCTTTGTTTTGCCTTATCCAATGCTTTGATTATATTTTCAATTCCTTCATAGGAGCTTTTGCTTGCCTGCTTTTTTATATTATAAACCTCATCCCGGAAGATGAGATGATTTGCGTCTGAGGTGGCCTTGTAAAGAAGGACATCCCGATACCAGATAGTCATAATGTCGAAATAATCATTAATTTCCAGCTTATAATTGCTGATTTGCTTGATGGCTTCCATCATTTCATACAATTCAATTTCCTTAATTCTCTTTAAAAGCTGCAGGGCCGAATTTTTAATTTCATTAAAATCCTCTGAACCCGCAAGCTGAATCGCTTTACCCACGTTTCCCTGGGCAAAGGCGGTGCAGATATCCGCTTTGTAATCCGGAATCTGATATTCTTTCATCAGAAATGAACGGATTTTCTCATCTGCCACTGCTTTTACATTCAGTGTTATGCACCGAGATAAAATTGTAGGGAGAAAAACATCTGAATTGGCAGTTAAAAGCAAAATCACTGCATAAGCCGGCGGCTCTTCTATGGTTTTAAGCAATGCATTCTGTGCCTGCTGGTTCATCTTTTCCGCTTCATCAATAATGTATATTTTGTAAGTGGATGCGTAGGGCATCACTGCAATATCGCTGTTGATTTGCCTGCGTATGTCGTCTACGGAAATGGTATTGGGCTTTTCGTGCTGCAAATAGATAATGTCCGGATGATTGTCAGACAATGCCTGTCTGCAGGAATGGCAGGCCATGCATCCTTCCGTACCTTTCTGCTGGCATTGCAGCGCCATTGCGAAACTTTTCGCCAACATCATTTTACCGGATTGAGCCGGCCCGTTAAATATATAGGCATGGGATACTTTATCCATGGATATTGCATTCTGTAAGTGTTCTTTGATTTGTTCGTGTCCAATTATGCTTGAAAAGCCTGCCATAATCATTCCTCATTTCCGTATATTTAAGTAGAGATATCCAAAAGCAGTCCTCGGATTTCTCCTACTTTACTTAAAATTGCAAGATGGTCTTTCTCATCTTTTACCAGTTCGCTGGCAAGTTCATCCAGATTCTTATCCACCAGTTTGACAATTCCGTATACCCGGTGGCGTCCTCTGCGATCCAGAAAATTCTCTCTGGAAAACTTGTGGGATCGGTTGACCACTTCATTCAGAAAATCCTTTACCAGCTCCCGGTATTTTTTCATATCCCGGATATCCATATGCTCGGAGAGCTTTTCGCCCTGAGCAGTAATATCGTTCATCAGACCGTTTAATTTCTCCTGTAATTCGGCCTCTTCCACCTGGCTTGCCAGGGTAAATTTAAAACTCCCGTCGCCTTTTTCTGTCTGCTGCGCTGCTTCCACCGGTTGCAGGGCATTGACGGAATCTACTTTGAGCGCCATGGAATCACCTGCCTCTCTGTTGTTGTATTTTTCAGGTTATATAATATTATTATCGGTTTTTTCCTCTGTATTGTAAAGTTAAAAGCAGCGTAAACTTCGGCTGCAGCCGTTTTTTGAAAAAGCGCCCTGACTATTGCCTGTATTTTTAAAAAGGCGCCTTACATATTTGCCTGTATATAAGAAATAATTTTCCGGATACAGCACTCCAGATCATCGTTGACAAAAGATACCCCAATGTCTGCCTGTTCCAGATTTTCCCTGGAAAAATCCTCGTCATCTGCCAGAAATCTGCGGCAAAGCTCTTTATATTTCGGATGCGACTGTATCCGTTCCCGATTCAGGGCCCGCTGAAGACGTTCCCCGTCTTCCAGCTCAATATACAAAGGAACCAGCAGATCTTTTCCGAAATAATCCCGTAATTTGAGGTAAGATTCCAGTGTCCCGATAATGAGATAATGGTATTGCTCCAGATTAATCTGGTGATCGTTTACAGTAAAATATTTCCAGATTCCGTGAACCGTATGGTAAGCGCGCAGTTCAATAATTTTCCCTTCCAGGGCAAGCTGCTGCTGTTCCCTCTCTGTTAAAAAATAATACTCCACACCGTTTGTTTCTTCGTCCCGGGCAGGACGGGTAGTGTATGGTATCAGTGTTTTTAAGGAAAGGGAGGCGTCCTTTAAAATTCTTTTATATATGGTGTCTTTTCCGCAGGAACTTTTTCCCATTAAGCAAAATATTTTTCCCATAACGTTCCTTTATATATCAGTTTATTTTTGGGGTAATGAAAAAGCCCTTTTATAGTATAGTATAGGTGGTGGAAAATTGCAAAAGAAATTCTGATAAATCTATGGAAAATATAAAAATGCCTATCCTGTCTGCCAACAGGATAGGCGGTGTCCGTAAGGACATTTACACCATTTTCGGGGCATCCATTTTGGAGCGGCGCTGTTCTTGTCTCATTTTATGTATAATTTCCTATACCTGGTTGCTGGCATTTGTCCCAAAGATAATTCTCACATCTTTACCACCTTAATTTTATTATTTTCCATATCACTCAGCCCCACCACAGACAACCCCTGCTTCTGACACTGGGAAATAATGCCCAACAGCTTTCCCGTCATGATTTCTCCGGGAGCAACCAGAGGAATTCCTGGGGGATACAGATAAATATATTCCTGACTGGTATGGCCGGTAGAGGCTTTGAGCGGCAGCAGCTCCGTGGTCTGGTTTATGGCAGCGGAAATGGACATGTTGGGTTTCGGCATCTGATAAATCATCTCTGTTGTCAGCAGTTTGTGGGGATGATCCGTGTCAGAAGCGTTGTACTTGTGATCAATGTCGTCCAACGCCGAAAACAGCCTTTGAAAACCGCTCTTAGAATCCATCAGGGAGGTTAAGGCGGTAACATAATGGCCGGAGGACATTTCCATCTGCAGATGATAAGTGTGCAGCAGGAGGTCATACAATTCTTTTCCCGTAAGGCCGGTGGTTCCTACGGAAATTAATATTTTGGAAAAATCATGGTCAAAGCATATCTCCCCAGAGCAGTTGGACTTACGAAAAACCTTTAAATGCCGCAGATTTTCCGTTTTCTGGTAAAATTTCTGCAGCATTTGAGTGAACTCCGTGACATACCCGGCGCTTTCCTCTTTCATAAACCGGATGCATCGTTCCATGGAAGCCATCAGCAGGTAAGAGGGAGAACTGCTCTGGTATATATCAAGAAAACCTTTGATAAGACTTATGTCCACCAGATTGGAATTCACATGGAGCAAAGCCGTCTGTGTCAGACATGGCAGGGTTTTATGAAGGCTTTGGATCACGATATCCGCACCGCATTCTAAAGCTGTGGAAGGAAATTTCCTGGAAAAAGCAAAATGGGCGCCGTGGGCTTCATCTACTATCAGAGGAATTCCTCTGGCATGAGCAAGGTCAGCGATGGCCTGAATATCAGATACAATGCCATCATAAGTAGGAGATGTGATAAATACGGCTCCCACCTGGGGAAAATCATTTAACGCCTGAGCAACATAAGCAGGAGGAATAGAACCGGAAATGCCGAATTCTGCTGCGGCGGGCAGCAGATAAATGGTTTCCAGTTCTCTTAAATATGCGGCATGATAAGCGGATTTGTGGCTGTTTCTGGACATCAAAAGTGTTCCTTTGGGAGGAAGGGCGGCGCTGATTGCACTTAAAATGCCGCTGGTGCTGCCATTAATCAGATAGAAGGTTGCTTTTGCACCGAACATTTCAGCAGCCCGCATCTGTGCTTCTTTTAAAATTCCTTCTGCATGGTACAGGTTGTCAAACCCGTCAATTTCCGTAATATCAATGGAATAAGGGTCTGGAAAATCCAGCTTGTCTGTCCGTTTGTGGCCAGGCATGTGAAAGGGATAATAATCACTGGCCGCATACGTCTGCAATTTCTGATCCAGATAAGCGGATTTCTGAAGGGTGTAAAAAATATTATTGGACATAAGACGCTCCTTTTATCATTTTTTTGGAAAAATATTTCTTACTCATAGTATACTGGAAAAAGAGCGGCATGGAAAGTAATTGTTGTATTGAATTTCAAATTGTCCCGTAGTAAAATAGGAAAGAAGTTAACAATTAGAGCAGAAAGTAATGCAGGAGGAACATGAAGTGAAAGCAAAAAGAAGTATTAGCGGGCGGATACTGTTCAATACAGATCTCATGATGATTTGTCTGGCAGTGGTATTTGTTGTGTTAATGACACGTTCTATGAAATCGTTGACAGACAGTGTATTGTCTGATGTACTTCCGTCCATGACGAAAACGGCGTCCCAGAACTTAGAGGGCAATCTGCATATGCTGTCAGACCGGATTTTTATGATTGGGGAAAATGAAGCCATTACGGATCCTGGCGGCTCTCAGGAAGGAAAGCTGTCTGTATTGGAAAACGCCCAGTCTGGCATTGAATTTGCATGGCTTGGCCTGTATAACGCAGAGGGAAGCCTGTATCTGGGAGATGAGAAATGCCCGGCGTCTTTAAAGGAGAGAAAATTATTCCCTCTTTTGCAGGAAACTCAAAATATGGTAATAGATGATATTTTTGAAAATGGGGATGTGCTGGAGCTTGCAGTAGGGCTTCCGATTTTCAATACAGAGGGAGAACTGAACTACTATCTGGTGGGAAGCTATAATTATGATATTTTAAGCGATGTGCTAAGCAGCATCAATATCAGCGCCAACGGAGAAGCTTTTATTGTGAATGCAGATGGCCGCATTATGGGGCATCGGAATACTGATTTGGTACGGGAACAAACCGATATGGCGGAATACGTGGGAACTGACGTCATTGAGAATAAAGTAGTTTCCGGAGAAACTGGCATTATGACTTATGAATATAAGAAAGACACGGAACTTATCAGTTATGTTCCCATCAACGGAACCGACTGGTATCTTGCAATTATTGTCCCAAGAAGTGATTTTATGGGACCGGCCAACGACAGTATTTTGCTGGGAATTTACATTACCCTGGGGATTTTGTTGGTAGCAGGAATTTATACTGTCGCTTATGCCTCCAGAATTAAAAATTCTCTGAAAGGCGTTACCAACCGGATTGAACTTCTGGCAAATGGCGATTTAAAGACGCCTACAAAAATCAGCAGGACAAAGGATGAAACGCAGGTGCTTTCAGCATCTTTGAGCAATACTGTAAACAGTATTAATGGCTATATTTCTGAACTGTCCAAGATTCTATCTAGTATTTCTGAAGGAGATTTTGATGTGTCAGTGGAAGGTGAGTTCCATGGGGATTTTGTGATTATGAAGGAATCCTTAAACAGCATCATTGTTTCTTTAAGCCAGATGCTGATGTCGGTGCAGGATTCTTCCAAACAGGTATTGGAAACGGCCGGCATTGTGTCAGAAAGTGCAGTTCAGGTACATACAGGTTCCAGTGAACAGTCCAGTTCCCTGATGGTTCTGACAGAGGAGACGAAAGCAATTGAGGAAAATATTTCTGAGGTGGACAATAATACCAGAATGGCCGGAGAGCTGATGGAAAAAGCAAAGACGAGCATGGACGCCGGAGACGCCAATATGAAGAATCTGCTGAAAGCCATGGAGGATATCAACAATAATTCTTTGGAAATTACCAAGGTGAACCGGATTCTGGAAAACATTGCCGCACAGACCAATATGCTGGCTTTGAACGCTTCAGTGGAAGCCAGCCGGGCAGGGGAATTTGGAAAAGGATTTGCAGTGGTGGCTTCTGAAGTCAGAGAACTTGCAGCCCAGAGCACGGATTCTGCAAAACATGCTTCTGAGGTAATTAACAGTTCCCTGAAAGCCATCGAAAATGGCGTGATTTATGCAAAACAGGCGGCAGAATCCTTTGATGATATCAATGAAGTAACCAGTAAAATGACAGATATTACCAAGCGGCTGGAAGAGTCTGTAAGTGTCCAGAAAGAATCTCTGGCAAATATGTCAGATCAGATAGCGCAAATCAGCAATGTGGCTCAGCGAAACCTGGATTCCAGCTATGAAAGCACCACCGCCAGCCAGAAGCTTCATAAGCAGGCGGAAGGACTGCAGAATATTTCCGGGCAGTTCCGGTTAAGGAGGGACAAATAAGATGAAGAAGAAAAACAGCATAGAAACTTCTGCATTACATTCCAGAAGTTTTTGGGCATGTATGCAGAAACGATCAAAAATCTGCCTGGCGGGGCTTTTGGCATGTATCTGCGTAATATTCTCCGGCTGCGGCAGCCAGAAATCAGAGGGAAAATGGGAAGATGGTTATTATACTGCAATAATGGACGAATATTCTCATGGTTGGAAAGAATATGTTACCATCTGCGTCATGAACAATAAGATTGTCAGCGTGGAATTTAATGCCAGGAATCCAAGCGGGTTTATTAAGGCATGGGATAATGCTTATATGAAAAATATGAATCCTGTTTCCGGTACATATCCAAACCGGTATACCAGAACTTACGCAGCAGAATTATTGGCAGACCAGAGTGCAGATGATATCGATATGATAGCAGGGGCTTCTTCCTCTGGCGGTAATTTCCGCAGGCTGGCGGCGGCAGTGCTGGAATGCGCCAAAAAAGGAGATACGGAAATTGCAGTTGTTGCCACGGAGCAGGAATAGATTTCGTTTGAATTTTAGAGCGCGTTTGAAAAACCATCCTTGCCATCTGACAGAAAGTATTTTTCAAACACGCTCTAATTATTTGCAATATTCTTTTTTCTCAAATCTGACTAGGACGCAGCATTACAATATATTTCACTGAAGTTTCAGCTCAAATTACACTTATCTTTCCTATTTTTATTTATCCAGAAATCCCCAGCGCAAACTCTGGCACCCCGCCCAGAACAACGGAACTCCCAGGATTAACGAGACTGTTTCCGCGCACAAATAAAAGGCGCAGATTCTTGAAAAATCCTTGATGCGGCAGTCTGTATTCATTTGCTGTATTCCCCGCAGAATCTGCCGCCCGTAATACGGGAAGTCAAAAATATTGTTTTCCGGCAAGTAGACGGCTGGTATGCGCACAAGCTGTAAAAGAAGCGCAAAGCCAAAGAGCGCAAGCGCCAATGCGCCGGCGCCCAGAAAAGCCTGAAAGCCTCTCTGGGAGGTATGTTCCTTACATTCATATGCGGCAATAAGCTTCTGATAGGAGAAGATGCATAAGCGCAGAATAAACCACAAACCGGCAAAAAAGAACCCGAGAAGCAGAATGCTGTCCCCTAACTGATGCAAACGTCCCAAATCCTTTATCTCCCCTTCCAGCGGGGCTCTCATCGTCACTGCCGTCTCCTGCACTTGCTGCTCGGCTGTTTTTGCGGCATCCGCCCCGATCAGCAAATGTTCCGTCGGCGCGTCCGAATTTTCTGATCCATTTCTGTAGATCACAGGGAGTTTGGCGGAACCCAATTGGACAAGAACGCCATCATCCTTGTAAACTCCGCAGACTGCAAATTCCGTCCCATTGATATACAGCGTCTTTTTCCCGCTTCTTCCCGCAAAGAGCTCCTTGGAAAGGCTTTCTGGTATCACTGCCGCATGTTCAGCGGAAGCGTCGTCTGAAAAATATTGCCCCTCACTGAACTGCAGGTTTGCGTACGCCCCATAATTGGCCGTTGTCATCTGGCAATATGCCAAAACGGATCTGCCTTTTGCCCCATCTGCAGCCTGTACTTTTTCCCCTGGGCTGGCGGCGGCAAACCCGCCCCGTTCTGTAAGAGGTGACGCCTGCGCTATGGAAACCTCCAGTCCCTGAGGGCTGTATAATTCTATGGCAAAGGGCGTCCGGTTCTTTAAATCCCCGCTGACAAAAGCCGCCCCAAAGAAGAAAAACGCGGAAAAAGAAAGGCAAATTACGCCGCATATCAAGGAGCGGATGTTTCTTGTCTTCATTCTTCCACACACCTCACAGTCTCATCGTCAGACAGGCTCCGGCTTGGATAAATCGCCAATGTCTGTCCTTCCAAATTCCCTTCCAGAAAACAGAAGTCATAATCTGCACTGTATATCTGGACTGAAGTTTCCGCCACATACAGTTCCGTCCCCCATGTCCCTTCTCTCCTTTGCAGCAGCATCACGCAGGGCTGCCCGTTTCTGTTTGTGAAAATGCAGGCAGGGGAAACCTTCACCACCGTGCTTCCGTCTTCCATTCTTATGGCGGGCGGAACGGTCACCGTCCGCACTTCCGTCAACAGCAGGATTTCAATCCTATGGGCCAGGACGATGCACAGCGCCAGGATGATAAAAAGCGCCGCCGCCATCCGCACTGCAAATTGTTTTGAATTCTTCATAAGCCCTGTCCTTTCACATGTTATCGCACCCCTGACAGTTCAATTCCCTGAGTCAGCTCCTCATGGAAAAAGAAAAACAGCAGAAGCATAGGCAGCGCCGCCAAAACGCCGCACACAAAAGACAGCTCAAAATTCACCTGGTTTACGCTTGCAAGAAACACGGAAAGGGGATATCTTAAAATGTCCTTTAAGAACGTAATGGGCTGCTCCACCATATTCCACGCGTCCACAAAAGATAAAAGAAACACGCTGATGAACCCGCCTTTCCCGATAGGCGCCATCACCCGGAACAATGACTGAAGCGTTCCCGCCCCGTCAAGCTTTGCCGCATCTAAAAGCTCATCCGGTATTCCCTTAAAAATCTGCGTCATAAACACCGTCCCGAAGGGCAGAAACATCATGGGCAGAATCAACGCCAGCCATGTGTCCAAAAGCTTCAGTTCATCCAGAATGATATAATTGGGCACAAGCGTCACCTGCACCGGCATCATCATCAGCGCCATCAATAAAAAATATATCCCTTTTTTAAGGGGAATCGGATATTTAGCAAAAGCGAATCCTCCCAGCGCGCTGACGGCAATCTGTCCCGCCGAAATGGCCAGGCACAGAAACAGGCTGCGCCAGAACTTCATCAGATAATCCGTGCTTCTTAAAAAGACCATGTAATAGCCTTCCAGAGAAAAAGCATCCGGGATAAGGTGAAACGCCGCTTTTGCATTCTCGTTTTGGCCCATGGCAGCCGCATAATACCGGCTGTTCTCAGAAGGGGACATAAAACTGTTGCACAGGGTATAGACTGCTGGGAACAGCACCAAAGCCCCTAAAATCAGGAAAAAGATGGCGCCCGAAGCCTGTGAAAGACAGTTAGAATTTGTAAAACGCCGCCGTTTCATTCTCATTCCTCCCTGTATCTGTTTTGAAGGATATATAATCCACACAATAGAAAAACCAAAACCAGAAGAAGCAGGATGGCCGCCACGCTTAACCTCTGATAATTCAGATTTTCGAAATTGTTGTTCAGAAAATGCTGTATCATGTAAATGCTGTCATGGGGATGTTTCCCGCCTAAAAGAAATGCCTCCCGGTAAGATTTAAAGGCGTTTACAATGCCCATAACCGCCGCCAGAAAAAGATGCGGGGCCATCATTGGCAGAGTGATGGAAACAAGCTTCTGCAGGCTTCCCGCCCCTTCGATTGCGGCCGTCTGGTAGAATTCCTCCGGAATTGCATTCAAGCCGGAAAGCAGCAGGATCACGCTGTATCCAACGCTTTTCCATAGATACAATCCCAACAGGACATAAAAAGCCTTCGGCCCTTCCAGCCATTGGACAATAGGAACTCCCAGGGATGTCAGCCAGTTGTTCAGAACGCCCGTTTCAGCAAAAAACACCTGGAGAACCATAACGACGCTGGCAATGGGAAGCACTAACGGCAGCAGCAGGATGTAGCGGAAAAACCGGCTTCCCGCCAGCCCTTTTTTGATCATCAGCGCCAGGAAAAAACTCAGTGCGATATTGGAGACAACTCCCACAGCTAAAAACCGCAAGGTATTTGCCGCTGCCAGCCGGAACGCATAGGAGGAGAACACATCTTTATAATTCCCGAAGCCTGCAAAGTAAGCCCCGCCCACGCCAAAGGTAAAGGAATATCTAATACATATGGCAAAGGGCAGCAAGAAGAAAAGAAAAGTCCCCAGCAGAACCGGCGCCGCCAGTGACATTCCTGTCAGCTTTTTTCTCCTTTCTAGCAAATGACGTCTGTCTTTCATCGCGCGCCTCCCTCTCATTCCTCAAAATAGAAGCGCAATTCATTTTTTAAATCATCCAGCTTTTCTTCCACGGAACGGTTTTCATTTGTCATAAACACCGCCTCAAAAACCAGGGAATTCTCACGCTGGCAGAAACGGGCCGTGGTGACCTGCTGTGTCAGCTGGAACAATTCCTCTGCTTTTTTTGCGGCCGCTTCCTGATATTCTTCTGTTCCATAGGTAAACCAGTACTGATACGCCGGCACAAAAGCGTTGTTATTAATAGGGAGAGCCGTAGGCATTCTTCCACTGCCAAAATTCTCCCAGCCTGTGCTTCCCTGCATTTCATCGGACAGCAGGAAGGCTAAAAACTCGCCCGCCTGGGAAGCGCACGCGCTGTTTGCACGGACTGCCGCAAACACGTTCACCTGCGCGTTGATCCCTCCCTCCCCATTTGGGAACGGCAGAAACGTAACGTCTATGCCAGAAGTGAGAGAGTTTTGGACAAACGTTTCGAATGAATTGGCTATATAATGCCCCATCAACGCAACATTGGGCAATTCCGATACCTCTTCGGAAGATAATTCCTGTCTCTCTGCTAACAGCTCTGCCAAGTCCTGCAGTTCCTGAGAGAACGTAATGGTTTTTTCCTCATAATCCAAGACAGGCGATCCAAAAAGCCCCGGTATATAGTCTTTCAATAAAAATTCTGAAGGAAACTTTTCCACCCCTGTATGATTGGCGACCTCTTCCAAGAATTGAGCCGGCTGGTCGGAAGACGGCCTCCAGTCCCCCAGCATGTCGTCCGTCACGGCAACGCCGGCCAGCATATATCCCAGGGGCAAAAACCACTGTTTCCCATCCACTTCCCCGGCCTTCAGCACCGTCTGGTTCAGCGGCAGATCCTTTAACCCGTCCATCACTGTGTTCAGGTCTAAAAACACTCCATTACGGCTGCTTTTTATCATATCCGGCAGCACTTCGTTATTCTCGTCCAGAAGAAAGACGTCCGGCCCCTTGCCCGCCATAATCTGCACCTGCATGTCCTTCGCCGCTTTTCTGTCTTTTTCCGTTTTCTCCGTAGGGGTATTGTCAATATAGGGGATCACCTCAATCTCCACTTCCGTTTCAGGATGGAGCTTGCAGTATTTTGCGATTGCCTTCCTGTAAAATGCTACCTGTTGCTCTGAAACAGCGATCACCATCTTCGGCTGATCTCCGGAACCTCCTGCGGCCCCTTTTTCAGAGGTTGAATTGGAAGATTGGCAGGACGCGAAAGAAAGCGCACACAATAATCCCGCCAGAATAAGCGCTAATTTTTTCTTCATAACATTGCCTCCCTGTTGCTTTATAAAGTACAGCAGCCTAAATCAATTTGATTGAAGATATTGATTTAGGCGACTGCAAATCTATCAAAAGTGATGCAAGTGGATTTCATTTTATCACTATAATATTGGCAAAACGCAACATTTAGTTCACGCATAAATTAACGATGCCCAAAGCATTTTGTTCTTGAGTCAGAAGATGCATTCCATGTTGAGCTTTTATATAAGCATGAGGGATTAGAACATTGATACTGATAAGTAGCATATTTCTCCCAAGTTAAATCATCTCCGTATGGATACCCATGCTTGCACTCCGTAGATATAGGTCCTTGTTCATAATCCGCGAGGAAAACCATTTTCGACGTCATTTCCCCACACTGTTCACATTCTTGTGCCTGTGGCTGCTTTTCTCCCAATACTGTTTGGGATTCTGATACTGGCGCTATAAGCATTAAAGACATAACAGATAATTGCACTCGCGGCTGCTTTTCTTCCGATACTTTTTGAGATGCTGATACTGGCAATGTAAGTGTAAAACACATGATACATAATGTCAGGATAAAAGTTAATTTTTTCTTCATGCTGTTCCCTCTTTTCTAAACCACTTGCTCGCTTTTAATATTTTATTTATAAATATATAAGATATAGTTTATAGTATATATTTTTTGATTATTTATGTCAACCTATGTATATTATCTGTTTATAAACTTAATAAAATAAATATATTTTTTTAATAAATGTTCTGATATGTCCACTTGTGATGATTTCCTTAAATCCCTATCCATTGACCTGACTCATATCATATGATAGGTTATATCGGCGAAAACTTTTTTGACACATTTCAGTCCCTTTAAACGTTAAACATTGTGAAAGGAGGTTTTTCTGTGTCTATAGACATCAACGAGCAATACGATAAAATTTACCGATACTGCTATTTCAAAGTAAAGAGCCGCTGTCTGGCAGAAGATTTGACACAGGAAACCTTTCTTAGGTATTTTACCCAGACTTCTTATGTAAACCGCGGCAAACAACTGGCCTATCTTTACACTATTGCCCGGAACCTGTGCATTGATTTCTACCGGAAGCCGGAGCGGGAAAAGATGGGAGAAGAAGTATTTTCCCAAGAGGATTTCAGAGGAAAACCGAAAATGACGGAGAAGATATCCACAAATCCTATAGAGCAGGTGGAAACAGCCCTTCATCTGCAAATGGCCGTGGAAAAGCTGCCTCTGGAAATGCAGGAATTGATTTTACTTCGGTATGTCAATGAACTTACTGTCAAGGAAATCTGCAAAATAACCGGAATGTCTCGAAGCAGTGAATATCGGATGGAGCGGGAGGCATTGAAACGGTTAAAAAAGATGTTAACGTGAAAACATAGGACATTGCCAGATTATGGGTATGATTAAGGTTCATCATTGGGTAGTGTCAAGTAATCTATGAAAAAACGAGCTGAAAAAAATAGGCTCAAATGAA
>NZ_SRYA01000034.1 GCF_004793545.1 Petralouisia muris
GGAAGCTGTTGCGGCTTGAATTAAGACGTAAATTCAACTAACTTTGGAAAGAACCCCTAAAATTATTGTTTTTCAGGCTTTTTCTATCATGACATCTCGTACTGACTTCCTTCGTTCCACCTGTTCATACACTGAGTGCCAGCTAAGCCTTCATGCTGCTTTCAGAATATTTTTTTCATAAGAATCTCTGCCATAGCAAAGTCAAGTTCATCGTCAATGTCTATGGAATGTTGTTTGGGCATGATGTAAGCATAGCATTTTTCTTTATAAACATTTGATGCGGAATATAAATGCTCCACTTTCAAAATATAAACAGCCCCATTCTCCCGGTAATACACCGGCAGACTTTGCCTGGGAAGATATGCCAGTTTCTCATCCTCGAAATCTTTCATAGACAAATCTTCCGGCAGCGTATTGCTCCACAACGGAGAATGTTCCATTTCACATACAGACGAGATCATATTCGCCTGCTTATCCCTGAAAAATCTAAAAGCGCATGCAATATCTTCTGATGTCCGAAGAGGAGATGTTGGCTGTAATACTGTAATAGTATCGAAATGTTCTTTATATTCTTCATACTTGTTCAGCACAAAGCGCATGGCGTCCCACATCAGGGCTGTATCAGAAGAAGTCGCCATATCTCTTAAAAATGGGATATCAGCTCCATAATGTATGCCGATTTCTGCATACTCTTCCGAATCTGTGGAAACATGTATTCTGTCAAATAATTTCGTATTTTGCGCCGCTTCTATGGCATAAGCCAATAATGGCTTGCCATTCAGCAGCTTTATATTTTTATCTTTTAATCCTTTTGAACCGCTTCTTGCGGGGATGACTGCAATGTTTTTCATATTGTACTCCTATTTTTAGATAGAACATAAAAATCCTAAATCCTCTGAAACAATTAATACCGTATTTTTCATCCCATCTATCTCACATATTGAATACGCAATCTCTTCCTTCTCTAAAATCCCAAGAATCGCTCCAATTGTCTTCCTCTCTCCAGGCCTTTCAGAATCATCTACCATAATTACAAAAGAATCAGCCAAACATTCTGGAAGTATTTCCATAATATCTACTCTGGAATATTCCTCGCTTCCCTGAGGGCCATCCACAAAAATAAAATCAAATATTTTATCAGTGAGTGTTTCTGCAAATTTGTCATAATATTTTATCGGTGCAGTTGTATGAACCCATCTTCCTTTATAAATAGTTTCTTTTCTTTCTAACCATACTATTTCTGTATCCTTTTTTTCCCCATGTTTATCCAGGAAAAACTCTATCCAATCTTTATCATGCTCCACAATGTAATGCTGTGCATGAAAATATTCTGCATAAGCGCCAATCACCCTGGTAGACTGCCCCAAGCCTATTTCTAAAATACGCTTTGGCCTAAATTCATCCAGCGAGCGATACAATACATACAATCCCTGATAGGAAATGGCAACTCTTCCAGGCGATAATGATACTTCTTTCAGCCATTCACTGCCATTTATCGTACTATTAAATACAACTGCAAACTCATTGTCCCTGCTTCTTCTTTCTGTAACATATGCAAGATGCGTCAATTGATCCAGTTTATTCTCAAGATTCACCACCTTTTCTTTTAGTTCCGTTCCAAAATCCTCATCTTTCTTCTTTGCAAATATATTATAAAACTTAAGTTCATCTACGAACCGATCTCCCTGTTGATACTCCACGCCAATATTTGAAAAGAGCTTCTCAAACATTCCTTTCATATCTTCTAATTCCAAACTTCTTTCCCTGCTCTTTTCTCTCATGCTGTTATATAATTCCCCATCCTTATAATAACTCTTTAAGCGCTCCTCCATTTCCTGATAAGAACCTACTCCAAATTCTTTTCCGCAGACATCCCATGCGTCCCCATACCTTGTAGTAATTACTGGAATCCCATGGTACATTGCCTCGAAAGCAGCTCTGCCGCCGCCTTTTCTGTTTGGCTGAATGTACACATCGGCAAGCCGGATTGCCTGACTTCCATCTTCTACATCCCCTGTAAAAGATAACTTTTCACGATTGGTAAATTTATCTGCTATCTGCTCTTCTTCAAATATCTCGCCAATTACCATAAAGTGACTATTAGGCAGTTCACCCAATACCCGATCTACCATTTCTAAAAATTCATCATCCATTTCCTCCTGCATTCTGTTCCCTGCTGAGACAATCAGCCATTCGTCTTCCGCTACTCCAAACTCTTTTCTTGTGTAAAAACGCAATGTATTCTCATCCGGCATAATATAATTAAAGACAGCTTCCACCACTTTCTGCCAAGGCTGTAACCTTTCTATCTTCTTTTTGTCTGTATCTCTCAGCTGCCTGTTGAGCACTAAATAATCCGCCATGCTCACTGGCATAGCAGTTGTACATGCAATTGTAGCAGTCCTCACAAAATGCCGGCATAAATCAGATGTAAATGAGCTGCCGCCCACATTCAGCACAAGCCTTGGAGATAATTTTTTAATGTTATAAATAACATTCGCTATTTCCTGCAAATCCGGCATTGTTACCGGCACTTGATAAAAAGAAAACTTTTCGCCCTTATATGGAAGTTCATTTATCCTATTATAACCTTCTGCAAAACTAGCTGTCGCATTAAAATTCATATATGGAAAATTCTCCAAATGAAATCCCGAATCATTAATTATAGTTACAGAAATCCCTAATCTTTTCTGAATTGTATATGCATAATCCAATACTCGTCTCGTCGGAGCGTGTTTTAAATCCAAAAACTGATCTGTAATAATAACGATGACATCTTGTTCTTCCTGAACTTTATCGCCTTCTATCAAAGAAGCCGGCATAGCATTCTCTATTTTAAGATATATAGCCGCATAGACCTCCTCCAATGTCTGCCCGCACTCGTCAAATAATTCTGATACAAAATAATTTCTCTGTAGTATCCAATATAAGGTCCATCTTTCTTTGAGCGGAAAAAAATCTTCTCTGGCAATACTGCACAGCAGTTCAAAGGCCTTAACTTTCAGTATTTCTTTATAATCATCCCTTGCTAATACAATAATACAAAGACTCACTACATCCCTTACTTCATCTGTTGAAATTTTAAATAAACTATTTTTGTCATTATGAAAAAAATCTATCAATCCCTCTGTCCGATCCATTTCCACCTTTCCTCCAAACTCTATTTTTTCAATTTAAATTTCTTCTATTTCTCCGCCTGCACCAAAAATTGTTCCACAACATTGCCCCTGTCCGTAAATCTTAAAGTATCTGCCACAATGTTCTGAAAACCGGTTTCTTTCAGCAGATTTATTAATTCATTTTCATCATAAAAATGTGATATGCCTCTCCCCGCCAAACCGCCTTCTATAATATCACAAAACGTATTTTTTTCTAATTTCGTTCCCGTTCCAAATCCCGTAGTCCCCGTTGTGAAAGATACCGAAAATAATTTCCCGCCCTTTTTTAACATACGATATATCTGTTGATACATTTTTAAAATATTTTCTTTTCTATTTGCATAAACAGTTGCATTATCGATGACGCAATCGAAAAAATCATCTTCGTAATCCAGTTCTAAAGCATCCCTGACTCTAAGATCCGCCTGTAATTTTTCTTCTTTCAGTCTTGCTTCCACTTTATTCACTGCACTTTTAGATCCGTCAAATCCATATGTATCAAATCCCTCCCTGGCCAAATACCAGGTATGGCTTCCTCCGCCGCAGCCAAAATCCAATATTTTCACTGCTTTCCGATCCCCATTATAATAATTTCTTGCAACAAAGCGAATTACCGGCTCTGAAGGATATTTTCCCCATTCCTGCGCCGCATGGATCTTTTCCCAAGTCTCATCAAATGATTTCATACCAACTCTCCTTCTATATCATGAAATTTCTTTTTTAAATCTATCTTCCCGGACTGTAGAAAAGTTTTCATTGTCTTCACAATATTTTCCGATGTATCCCCATCTCCATAAGGATTTTTCGTTTCTTTGGCAATTTTCCGAAATTCTTTCGACATTGCTTTTTCTATGCTCTCTTTTATCGCCTGAACGTCCGGCTTACAGTCAATAATGCTGCTTGCGCGCAGCCTTCCTTTCTGCCTGTTCCCAATATTGATCGTAGGAATTCCAAAACACGGAACTTCCACAATTCCGCTGGAAGAATTGCCAATTACAAACTCTGCATTTTTTATCAGGCTGAGATAACGCTGAATTCCTAATGAAGTATAGCAAAAAATATTCTTGCATTCTTTCATACTGTCTTGGAATATTTTATTGATTATCTGCCCCTGTAAATCTGCATTGGCTAACGTAACTATAAAATTTATATCAGGAAATAATCTCAGCGCAGATATTACTTCCTCCGTTTGTCTTTGCGCCGAAGCCTTTTCCAATGTAACCGGATGGAATGTCAGACTTGCATATGGTTTTTCCAGAGAAATTCCCAAAAATTTCTCTAATTCCGTTTGCGAAAGATACTCCATCTTCCTGATATTTTCTACACCCACATCCCCATAGTTAAACACTCGTTCCGGCGCCTCTCCCAACTGGATAATTCTTCTCCGGTATGTTTCACATGCCGGAAAATGCAGATAACTCATTTTCGTAATGCAATGACGCACTGCATCATCTATGGCGCCCTCTGTTACCTCGCCACCGGAAATATGGGCAATAGGAATTCCAAATATCATTGCGCTGCTGCAGATGGGAAGCAATTCATAGCGATCGCCCTCCACCACTATCATATCCGGCATTTGGCGGGCATACATTTCCGCAAACAATTTTGCGGCATTTGCCATTGTATGGCATATATCTATTTCTGTATCATTCTTTTGCAAAATTTCAATCTGCTCCGCAATCGGAAATCCATCTTCTTTGATTTCCGCCACAGTATTCCCAAAATGTTTTGATAAATGCGTTCCAGTAACTGCAAGTATCAGCTCCATCTCATCATCTTTTATAATATTCCGAATCACACCCCGCAAAAGACCATATTCCGCCCGTGTTGCCGTTACTACGCAAATTCTTTTCATCTTTAACCCTCTGTTATCTTACATCCATACTTATTTTTTAATTTATCATTTCTCTGCCTGCACTAAAAACTGTTCGACAATATCCTCTCTGTCTGTAAATCTCAGGCTGTCAATAATAATTTTTTGAAAACCAATAGTTTCTAACAAACTATTTAATTCTTCCTTTTCAAAAAAATGACATGTTCCCCTTCCTTTCAAACTCCCTTCCGTAATATCTTTAAAAGTATTCTTTTCCAATTCTATACCAGTTCCGCATCCTGTTGTTCCTGTTGTAAAAGTAATAGAATATAATTTCCCGCCCTGCTTTAAAAGACGATAAGTTTCCTGATACATTTTCACTATATTTCCATACATATTTGAGACTATCGTTGCACTATCGATAATGCAATCAAAAAAATCCATTTGATAATCTAATTCCAATGCATCCCGAACCCTTACATCCGCCTGCAGTTCTTCCGCTTTTAATCTCTCTTTGACTTTCTCGACAGCGCTCTTAGAACCGTCAAATCCATATGTATCGAACCCTTCCCTGGCTAAATACCAGGTGTGGTTACCCCCCCCCCACTCCAAAATCTAACATCTTGATGGAATGCCGTTCTTTTCCGTAATAATTTCTTGCCACGAACCGTATTACTTGTTCTGAAGGATACTTCCCCCACTCTTGTGTTGCATGAATATTTTCCCATACTTCATCAAATGATTTCATCTCTCTTCTCCCTTTATTTATATTTTATTCCGTAATTAATTCATCTTCTTTAAAGTCTTTCACAGCAGCAGTTCCAACAATCTCATACCACCGCATAGGACTGATGCCGTCTCCCGGGCGCTTCACAGAAAGATTGTCCGCTGTTAATTTTTCACCTTTCCTAATATCCCGTTTCGCCACAATGCTTTTCCGTGCAATAGAAATATTCTTTTTTTCAGAGGGACTGGGCTTTTTCTCACCGCTTCCTATTGCCTTTTCAATATTTCGAATAGACGCCACCATCTGTTTTAACTCTTCAGGTTCCAGGCTTGCCTTATGATCCGGCCCTTCCATATTTTTATCCAGCGTAAAATGTTTCTCTATGACAGATGCCCCTAAAGCTGCTGCGGCTATAGGAACCTCAATTCCTGCGGTATGATCTGAATATCCCACCGGAACCTGAAATACATCTTCCATTTTTCTCATTGCATGCAAATTTACGTCTTCCATTGGGGTAGGATATTCTGTATTGCAGTGGAGAAGCGTAATTTGACCCGCTCCATTTTTCCTCAGGACAGAAAGAGCTCTCTCAATTTCATCCATCGTACACATGCCTGTGGATAAAATAATGTCTTTTCCTGTACTGGCAATCTTCTCTAAATATGGAAGATTTGTAATTTCTCCTGAAGGTATTTTCCAAAAGGGGATTCCAATCTCCTCCAAAAAATCAACACTTTCCAGATCAAATGGAGTGGACAGAAACATAATTCCTTTTTCCTTACAGTACTGTTGTATAGAACGGAACTGTTCAAAAGACAGTTCCAGTTTTTTTACCATATCAAACTGACTTTCCTCACTCCCCGTATTTTCCTTCTGATATTCTGCTTTTTGAGCAAACTTTGAAATTACATTTTCTGTCACAAACGTTTGGAATTTTACACAATCCGCCCCGGCTTCCACAGCCTTATCTACTAATTGAAGGGCCAGCTTATAATCTCCGTTATGATTATCGCCTGCTTCTGCTATGATAAATACTTTTTTTTCCATTCTCTCCTCCGCTCCGTCACTTCCTTTTGCATATTAAGCTCTGTATTTAATTAAAAACTGCTTAGCGTCATCAAAAGTCTGATCTTTTTCTCTTCTTAGGGACACTAATTCATCAAATGCCTGTGGATCAAAAATATTCCTTCCAATGCAAAAATCCAACAATCCCTTCCTGTTAAAATGCTTCTTAAAAGTCAAAAGACTGTCTTCAGTTCCCACTCCGCCTCCCAAATGGAATTCCTTGATCCCCTGTTCCGCCGCCCAGTCAGCAGCCGTGCTCAGCAGCAAATTAGCCGACGCCAGTTTCCGATATTCCGGTAATGTTCCAGACAAGTGATAATGCATATATTTTTTATTATAAAAAAAGATAGAAGCACTGACAGGCATTCCCTGATAAACGGCGTAAAAGTATATTATATTCTCTTTCATGTGATGATTTATATATTCAAAATATTCCCGTTTAAAATAATAATAATCTTCTGCTTCATTATTTCTCATCGTTGCTTCATATATATTCTGAAATTCTTCTGCCCTCTCACCTTTATCTTTTACAATTTCTACTCCATATTTCAGGGCTTTACGAACCATATTTCTATTATTGGGAGTCATATTCTTAAATATAATCTCTTTGTCTGCGGTATCCATATAAACTGTCTTTTTCATATACACAGTATCGCACACGTTCTCAATCGCTCTTTGATTCTGCAATAACGGATGAAAACGGAAAAATTGAGAAATTATTTTATGATTCCTGCACCATTCGCTCAGCTCTCTTATGAAATTTTCAACCCATTCCGTTGTTATATCACCTTCTGTTAAAGGCCCTCCATACCCGTAAGGGGTCGTCCAGTCGTAATAGGTATCTGATTTTAAATAAGAAGACAGCGGTAAAAACTTTGCAATATCCTCCTGCATCATTACATAACACAGCTGTCCCCCATTTTGCTCATGATAAATTAAAACAGGCTGTCCGTCACCATGCAACTGTAAGGAACAGGCATATTCATTAAGATAATAAATATCCCAATCCCGAAAACTTTTTATTGTGCTGTTCCATTTTTCCTTTTTCTCTATTGGAATTATTTCCATAGCTATCTCCTGATTTTTACGTAATCTCTTATCAGTTCTGTTAAATACCGAATATGTTCTGCCCCATATCTTTGATCTATCGGTAGTGATAGAATTTGCTCTGACATTTCTTTTGCATCTTTATGATCCTCCAAACCGGTTCCGGCCAATGGCCAATGTACGGCGCAATAGACCCGATGCTCCGCCAGATACTGGCGAAAT
Source organism: Petralouisia muris (assembly GCF_004793545.1). Classification (GTDB taxonomy): domain Bacteria; phylum Bacillota; class Clostridia; order Lachnospirales; family Lachnospiraceae; genus Petralouisia; species Petralouisia muris. The sequence goes on from NZ_SRYA01000034.1 coordinate 8,033, forward strand.
TCATCCCTGCCATTCAAATAAACAGGACAGGCGAGGGGAACCATCTGCTTACCTTCCAGGGCTAATTCCATTCCGCATTTCTGCAATGCATTTCGCAGCATCCGATAATTCTTTCTTCTTTTTTCTTTCAAATCATCAATTGAAAAATACTTTAATAAGCTCCGGGATAATCCAGAAATCCTATATATTTCCTTCTGTTTGTCCAGCTTCTCTTCCTCTTCTGTAAAAATCTTCCGGTACAATTCATTGCAATCTGCTTTCCCTTCAATATACAGTTTTTTCAGAATCATGGCTTCCAAAAGTGCCGATGGATTTTTTGCAGATATATCCGCGAAAGAAATATCCATCCGCTCATTTTCGGAATACAATACCCCACCATCCGGAACGGGAAACCATTTGCGCAGACTGCAGACACAATAGTCTCCTATGGTTCTTCTTTTTGTAAAAATACTGTGGGTAGTATCTTCAATAATAACAAAACCATACTGTCTCCTGTTTCTATTTAACCAATTTAAAAACGTCTCATCCTGCATCTGCCCAAAATAATGCATAAGATAAACAGCGGTGACGTTCTCTGAAAGTTTACTGTCCAAATCCTCTGTATCAACAGTAAAATCTCTCTTGATTTTATAAAATACGATTGAAAAATTTTCCCGATATACCTTTACCACAGATTCGCAGATATAAGAGGGCAGCAGAATGATTCCCGAAGTTAACACTTGATTCAGGACAGCTAAAGCACTGCGCCCGCTGTCCATGTACCAAGTATGATACAACTCTAAATAACGAAATATGTTGTTTTCTGTATTATGCAAGCTGGAGATATCTAATTCAAAATTACTGCCAAGCTCCATAAATTATTCCTCATCCCTGGGCGGAGCATTTACTTCCTCCATCCCATCTGTAAAGATTTCTTCTGCAAACTCTTTAAATACCTTGGCCATCTCCGCTACATTCTTCATATAAAGAATTCCCTTTCTTGCCATTTCTTTTCCTTCTTCCCGGATAGAATCCTTTACCAAAAACTGCTCATTACTTAAAATATACTGGGCATTATTCATGGTGATCATCACCAATTGATAGGTACTTTTCTTCCCAATATCCTCCATCTTCCGCTCAATTTTCTTTAATAAATTCAAATATTCCTTTTGATCAATCATTCTCCTCTTGCATATTTTATCCAATTTTTGATATAGTTTTACTATTTTCTGCGAATTTTCTGATAGTTTCTGGAACTCTCCGCCCAAACCTTTCAGATACTTTACAGCCCACTCTTTCGCCCCCTCATCCAACATGAACGGCAGCTTTCCGAGACATTCCTGAATATTCACCTCTTTGGTACATTCTTTTTGAATTGCCTCCCGCAAAGTCATAATCTCTGTATTTTGGATCTTTGCTCCGCCTTCAGTGGCATTAATTACGCGGAAATTCTTTCTATGATTCTGGCATCCTTCTATGTACATATTGTACCAATCAATAAACACCTTAAAATCATTTCTTGTTGGAACTTTTTCCTCATAATTTCCCTCCACCATCCTAAAACGACTGGTGTTAACCTGCTCCATAACTTCATGAAAAGTTCCGTCCGCATGGGATTTATTGTCTGTATAAGCCAAATCCTGCCCTACTAGAATAACTGTATCAATTCCAATTTTATATAATAACGAAAATACGCTTGTGGCAACCGACCCGCCGCAGGATACATCCCCTATCTTCTGGCCGCTTTTCAAAAATATTCTTTCTGCAAATTGGTATCCTTCATTAAAGAAAAATTTCATGCCTTTATGGTACTCCAATATTTCCGGCGCCGCATTTAACGTAGTTAAAAGGGGAATTTCCCTTGATTCTTCTATTTTAACAAGATCCAACGGCTTCATTGCGTCAACAATTGCGTACATATCTGGTTTTATCCCCGCCTGCAGCAAAGGCTTCATTGCAGTATCCACCGCAACAATAAACGCTTTCCCTTTTGCTTTCTTTAATTCCTGAATATTTTTATTGAGGGAAGGCCCCGCTGCCACCAGAATTCCCGGAATATCCCGAGGAATTACATCAGGAAGCTGGGTGGTTTTATAGCCGTTGCATAAGTATCTCGCATTAAGGAATAAATTTTTTACCATAACAGCTGAAAAAACATTTTTAGTATTGAAATCCATCGTTTCCCTTAACGCAATATCACGGCATGTTTTCATAAACCCGACTGTTTCTTCCGGAAATAATTTACCATAATTGGGAAGAACAATATTTTTGGAAAAATTCAGCATCTCATAGATCAAAACACTTTGCAAAATTCCTTCCATATGTTTTTGATCCATATCCTTCAATCCGTCCACCCAAAACACAATCAGATGCTTTTTCATCCATGACTCTAATTCTGCCATTTCCAAAAACTTCAAAAAGATCTGGATAGATGGTTCATATATAATAATTGTAATTCTGTTTTCTGTATGTTCCGCTAACTGTTTTAAATAGGACGGGTTTCCGGTTCCTACCATCAAAACCGTTGCATTAGGCTGAAGTTCTCCCAAGGTTTCCACCCAAATCTGAGCTGGTTCCACCGTATTCCGCTTACCATTTAAATAATAGGCCTTATCCTCCTTCTCTATTTTTAAAATCGTCTCCCCGCTATAAGCTGTTTCCTCTATAATTTTCAATTTTGGTTTCATTGTTTTTCTAGCTTCTTCAATCATTGTATCCATTCCCGGATAATGTTCTGCCAATACTTTCAGATTCTTTTCATAGACTGTCATCCGTTCCTTCCTCCTGCTCTTCTTCAACAAATAATTGAAGATACTCCATCAAACCGTAAGCTACCGCATCATGAAGCAATACTATATCTTCCTGTTTCATCGCCTGTAAAATATCATCTAAAATTACAATAACATTCTGGCACATTCCCTGGTATAGTCCTTCTTCTATCCCAAATCTATTTCCATCCAGAAACCATAACACAAATTCCTGTATTTCTGGTATTATTTTCTTTACTTGTTCTACGTTGTTCTGCATACGATAAATCAAATATAAAGCAGAGATATCTCTTAATTTTTGGTATAAATTTTGTATTCTCTCTTCCATGCTTTTCTCCAAGAATTTAATCATTAATTTATATTTTATGAATAAAGGAGCTGGCATTGCCAACTCCTCTATACTCTTTCATATCATAATTTGAAATTAGATCGTTTCTAATTACAGCTAATTACTGTAACAAGGATAATACACCCTGAGTAGACTGATTAGCCTGTGCCAACATGGACTGTCCAGCCTGAGCAAGAATATTGTTCTTGCTGTATTCAACCATTTCAGAAGCCATATCAAGGTCACGGATACGAGACTCTGCTGCCTGTGTATTCTCAGCAACATTATCCAGGTTTGCAATGGTATGTTCTAATCTGTTCTGAATCGCACCAAGTGCAGATCTCTGAGAAGATACCTTATTAATTGCATTCTGTACAGCAGTAATTGTCGCATTTGCAACTGCATAAGAGTCTACCTTGGGCTTATCATAAGTGAAAGAAGCGCCAGAAGCTGCAACTGTAGGTCCGTTTGCAACAACATTTGTCTTGTCAATATAATCTGCAAAGCTGCTAACCATTGCATTGCTCATAGCTACTTTAGCTGCACTGATATCATTCGCCATAGCCCAACTAACTTTTGTGGAATAATTAGAAGTCAGGTCAACACCATTTGTGCTGAATTCACCGTAATATATATCTGTTCCGCTCATATGCGGTGCATATTGATCTTCGGAAGCAGCATTTATAATTGCTGTTGAAAATGCCTGAGTTGCCAAAGCCTGATTGCTTGCTGCATCTTTAGAAGCATCCCACTGATAAGTCATTCCTTTATATGTTACAGAAAGTGGTTTGCTGCCTGTCTGAGTCACACCAGCTTCGAAACCTTTGATTTCTCTCAATCCCAGTGTCTCAGCATTCATATTGTCAATGCTGATCTGAATCTTCTGATTTGCATTTGCGCCAACCTGAAGATTTCTGGTTGTAAAAGTTCCATCCAACAGATTCTGCTTATTGAACTGAGTTGTGGTGGAGATTCTGTCTAATTCCTGTGTCAGCTGATCTAATTCTTCATTGATAGCTTCACGGTCAATGTTTTCATTCGTATCATTAGCACCCTGAACTGCCAGTTCATTCATTCTCTGAAGGATAGAATGAGCTTCATTTAACGCACCTTCAGCAGTCTGGATTAAGGATACGCCGTCCTGTGCATTGGTAGACGCACGGTTCAAACCGCGAACCTGGCTTCTCATTTTCTCAGAAATCTTTAAACCTGCCGCATCATCGCCTGCACGGTTAATTCTGTAGCCAGATGATAATTTTTCAGAAGATTTTGCCTGAGCACTTGTTGTAACGCCTAACTGACGGTTAGAATTGATAGCTGTAATGTTGTGTTGTACGACCATTGCCATAAGATTTTCCTCCTTGAATATACTGCAGCTTCCATGCTGCAAAAAATATTAATATAATCACCTCTGCCTTTGCTTTGGTACTTATATTTTGTTAAAACAGTCTTATCATATTCTCAGATAGTCCCTAGGTTAACTATCTGAAAACCTTTATGCAACTACTTAATATGCTGCACTTTTGACTTACACTATCTTTATCGGTTAATTTTCAAAAGACTTTATAGCCTTTTAAAAATTATTTTAAATTTATACTTTGAAATAATTTAGTAACTTTTCCGCCAACAAATCACCCTTTCAATGCCCTCTTTAAAAGATATTTCAGGCTTATATCCTATATCCCGAACAAGACTATTGATATCCGCCTGCAAACCTATCGTACATCTATCATCTTCTTTCTTTGCAAATTCACAGTTCCCACCTGGCTGACACACATCTCTTAATTCCATAATATATTCTTTCAAGGGCTTTGACTCACCGCTGGCAATGCAATACACCTGGTTCTTATTCACAAGTTCTCCAATCAGATAAAACATCCGTCCAGCATCATCCTCATATAGATAGTCCCACATCTGTTCTCCGGACGAAAACTTAGCCGTTTCTCCCTTTAAAAATCTGTCCACAGCATAACTGATCATAGTTTCTTCTCTGTCATAGCAGCCGTACACACTGAAAATCCTCGTCCAGATATGTATCAAACCAGATTGCTCACATAACTTACTGCTCATTATTCCTGCACTATATTTCGCCATTCCATAAGCGGTCAGCGGATTCACAGGCGTATCCGGTGTAATAACAGCATTAACTCTGCCATATTCGGCTTGCGAACCAGCCCCGATGAACTTTCGGCACCCAAGTCTTTTCGCCAAATTTACTGCATCTAAAGTATATTTAATATTAGGCTCCTGCAGTATAGGATTATTTCTTTCCTCTTTCGAGGTATGTCCCCAGCCCATGTGATAAAACACATCATATGTATCAGAAACATCATTAATAGCATCCAGACTGCTTAAATCACATTCATAAACTTTCAATAGCTTTGATTCAGGCAGACGGTCTATATGTGGAGAATGTTCTCTAACAATTGCCAGTACCTCCGTTTCTCTCTTTATGGATTCCCGTATCAGTGCAGCGCCTATCATACTGGTGGCGCCAGTTACAATAATTTTTCTCATCGCTATCCATTTCCTTAATAAATTTCTGTAATATGTTCTATGATTCTTCTACAGGTTTTACGATCATATGCTCTCTAAATTCATCCCTCGGTAAAAATGGATACATATCTTCAATAGGTGCAGACACCAATCTGCCATCTTCTAATTTCTTTGAACTCACTGATGGTATGACTTCCTGGTCACGTACTATTTTCACTTCACATAGTACCGGTCCTGTTTTAGACATAATATCCGGCATTTTTTTCTCTATATCCTGAATCGTATCAATCCTGAAATATTCTATCCCATATGCAACAGCTATCTTCTCTATATCCGGAAATGACACGCCTGATGCACTGTCTGTACCTATAAATCTCCCCTCAAAAAATTTGTTTTGTGTTGCACGGATAGATAAATACCCGTCATTATTCCATACAAACAACTTCACTGGTAATTTATGATGCACTAACGTCTGAAGTTCCTGTATATTCATCTGAAAGCTTCCATCGCCTGTAATTCCCAACACCTCCTGGCCCTTTCTTGCAATACAAACTCCGATTGCTGCCGGCAATGTAAAGCCCATCTCTGCCTGGGCGCCGCTGGCAATATACCTTTGCCTTTTATCATACGTTTTGATTCCCTGGGCAGGAACATAGGCCACAGAACCTGCATCTGCCACTAATACGGAATCAGCTTTGAAATATTTTGACAATTCCTCAACAAATAAATACATATTAATTCCCTGAGAATCATCTCTATAATATTCCTCTAAACAAACCGGATACGAATTCTTCCATTCCAGGCATTTTTTCGCCCATTGGCCATAATCACATTCCTTACACTCTGACAGCAGTTTTTGCAATGCATCTTTCGCATCTGCCTGGATAATCTGCTCAACATGGACTGTATTTTTCAAATGCTCATATTTATCAATATCAATCGCAATTACTTTTGCCTCTCTCGCAAAATATTCATACTCCTGCCCTGTACTGCTTACGCTCAGCCTGCTGCCAACCGCAATCACCAAGTCAGCATTCTGCAGTGCAAAATTAGCAGCCCGCGTCCCCTTATTTCCTATTCTTCCGATATTTAACTCATCCATTGTAGGCATTACATCCGTACCAAGCCTGGAACATACAACAGGGATTTGATGTTTATGCACAAATTCTGAGAATTCTTCTACTGCACCTGCCAGCCGTATCCCATGGCCTGCAATGATAACCGGACGTTTGACATTTTTCAGATCATGTACAAGCCCCTCCACTTCTTTTGGATGGATTTTTTCCTTCAATGGCTTTAATTCTTCCGGTTCAAAATGGCGCAAGTCTGTTTCCTCTATTTCCGCTGACTGAATATCCATAGGTATGTCCAGCCATACCGGGCCGGGTCTTCCATTTCCCGCCAAAAATAACGCCTTTTCCAAATGATATAATATATCTTCTGCATGTTCAACCATTACCGCATACTTTGTAATTGAGCTGACAATCGATATGATATCTGCTTCCTGGACGCCAACCTGACGGATTGGAAGATTGATATACCCCAGTGTTTCCCTGCGCTTACACTGTCCGGAAATAAACACACACGGAACATTATCCTGCCATGCGTTCAATACCCCTGTAATCGCATTGGTACCGCCGCAGCCTGTTGTTACATATGCACAGCCAATCCCTTTATACTTTGCATATGCCGCAGCAGCCATTGCCACAGCCTGCTCATGATGGCAGCATATTTTATTTAATTTCTGATTACATGCAAGACCATCTGTAAGAAACATAACCCCGCCGCCGGAAATCATAAAAACATCCTCTATCCCACTGTTGTAAATATAATCTGCCACTAAATCACATACTCGCATTTTTACCTCCTGATAAAAACCTATCTACCTTCAAATTTGTTCTTTTACTGCTTCAACAATCACCTGTGACATATCATCTATCATTTCATCTGTCATTCCCGGATAAACGCCAACCCAAAAAGCATCCTTCATAATCCGATCCGTATTCTCCAGTTTGCCAACCACACGATATCCTCTTTTCTCCTTCCGCATCTGGTCAAAGCATGGATGTTTGATCAAATTCCCGGCAAACAACATACGGGTTTGTATGCCTTTCGCCTCAAGGCAGGAAACCATTTTGTTCCGGTCAATTCCCTCCCTGCAGGTAATCAAAAAACCAAACCAACTGGGAACAGAATTTGCACATGCCTCTGGGAGAATCAGCCATTCCTTCAACTCTGCAAGATTTGATTTCAGCCGCTCAAAATTTCGCATTCGCTTTTTCACAAATTCCGGAAATTTCTTAAGCTGAGCACATCCTATCGCCGCCTGCATATCTGTAGCTTTTAAATTATATCCAAAATGGGAATATACATATTTATGATCATATCCCATGGGAAGTTCCCCATACTGTCTGTCAAACCTGTGGCCGCATAGATTGTCTTTCCCGGAAGGGCATGTGCAGTCCCGTCCCCAATCACGGAAGGAACGAATACATTTATGCAGCAGTGGGTTATTTGTATAAACTGCCCCGCCTTCTCCCATTGTCATATGATGGGGCGGATAAAAGGACGAAGTTCCAATATCGCCGATTGTGCCTGTAAACTTTTCCTCGCCATCTATAACATATTTACTGCCCAATGCATCACAGTTATCTTCAATCAGCCATAAATTATGTTTTTCACAAAAGGATTTCACTGCATACAGATCAAAGGGATTTCCCAGCGTATGCGATGCCATCACAACTTTTGTCCTGTCCGACAGCGCTTCTTCTAACTGGGTAATATCCAGATTATATTGAGGAATTGTAACATCAATAAATACCGGCGTCACGCCATACTGTATTGCAGGCGTAACTGTGGTTGGAAAGCCTGCTGCAACGGTAATCATTTCATCTCCAGGACGTATCTGACGCTCCTCCAGCAACGGCGATGTCAGGGCCATAAAAGCATTTAAATTTGCAGATGAACCGGAATTAACCATAGAACAATATCCAACTCCCAAATACTCTGCCAGAGAGCCTTCAAATTCATCCGTATATTTTCCTGACGTCAGCCAAAATTCCAGTGCCGAATCCACTAAACTGCACATTTCCTCCTGATCGTACACCCGCGAAGCGTATGGAATCCTATCCCCTGTCTTATATTCTTTCTGATTATGATATGTCATACAGTATTCCGCAACAATACCTAAAATCTCTTTTCTTGCTTCCTGTTCTGTCATGCTATTAAATTTTAACATTTACACTTTCCTCAATCTTTCTATTCATCTCAGAACATCCGTTCCCTACTGCCATACCATTCCGTTTTAGCCTGTGCATCTTCCTTTAATCTTTCCAGACTTTCCAGGGAGCCTGTCCCGTTTCCCAAAGTTTTTCCAACATGTCCTTTTCCCTTTTATGATCCATACATTGCCAAAAACCTTTATGGGTATAAGACATCAACTGCCCTTCCGATACCAGACGTTCAAATGGTTCTTTCTCAAAGACAGTCTGATCTCCATCCAGATATCCGAATATTTCCGGATCAAACACCATATATCCTGCATTAATCAATACTCCGTCATTTTTATTCTTTTCACGAAAAGAACGGACTGCATTATCGCCGCCGATATCCATAATTCCTTTTTGCTGTTCTACCATTACCGCTGTCAATGTTGCAATTTTTCCATGTGACCTATGAAATTCCAACAGTTTTTGTATATTAACATCACAGACGCCATCTCCATAAGTCAGCATAAATGGCTCATTCTCAATATAGGGCTGTATCCTTTTAATCCTGCCGCCAGTCATTGTATTTAACCCAGTATCCACCACTGTAACCTTCCAGGGTTCACAAAAATGATTATGGATTAAGACGTCACGCTTTCCTTTTGAAAAATCAAATGTCACATCGCTGTTATGTAAAAAATAATCCGAAAACCAGTCCTTCACCATATGCTGCTTATATCCTGCGCAAATCACAAAATCATGGAAACCATAATGAGAATATCCTTTCATTATATGCCATAGAATCGGTTTTCCTCCAATCTCAATCATCGGCTTTGGCTTCCATTGGCTTTCTTCACTGATTCGTGTGCCATATCCGCCGGCTAAAATAACAACTTTCATGGATTTTTCTCCTTGTAACTCTTCTCTGCATCTCTATTCTCAGCTGTCTCTTATGGATGATTCTTTCCAAAATTCCTGCAATTGCCTATCCATACAATCACAGACAGATTCTTTCCTCATATAAGCTTTTGTCCATTCCACTGTTTTTCCCACAGCTTTCTCAATATTCCATACCGGTTTCCAATGAAATCTGCTCTTTATTCTGGAACAATCAAGCTTTAAAAAACTCGCTTCATGAGGCCCCTCTAAGGATTGTGTTTCCCAAGAGGCATCTGGCCCCCATTTCTCGCAAAACAATTGCACCAGCTCCCCTGTCGTGATACAATCTTTTTCTTCCGGCCCTACATTAAAACATCCTGCATATTCCGGATGGATTGCCTGCTGCCAGGCTACCACCAAATAAGCATGCAGAGGTTCCAGCACATGCTGATATGGCCGGACAGAATATGGATTGCGGACAATGATCTTTTCCTTCCTTTGCATAGCTTTTACACAGTCAGGTATAATACGATCTTTTGAAAAATCTCCCCCACCAATGACATTTCCAGCACGCATAGTAGAAACAGCTATACCTTTTTCTTTTAAAAATGAGCGGTTATAACTATGCGTTATCAGTTCCGAACAGGATTTGGAGTTTGAATAGGGATCAAATCCATCCAATCTGTCATCTTCCCGGTATCCCCATTCCCATTCCTGATTATCATATACCTTGTCTGTTGTGATATTCACCACAGATTTTACGCTTTTCGATTGCCTCACACATTCCAAGAGGTTAACCGTCCCCTGCACATTGATTTCGTAAGTTCCTTTCGGATTCTTATAGGATTCACGGACAATCGGCTGTGCAGCCAAATGAAACACGATCTCTGGATTCTCATTGACAAAGATCTTCTTTAAATGATTAAAATCCCGTATGTCACCAATTACGGAATGCACCCTATGTTTTAAGCCTGCCAATTCAAAAAGAGACGGATGGGCTAATGGCTCTAACGAATATCCAACGACTTCTGCACCCATGTCACATAGTATTTTACTTAGCCAGCTTCCTTTGAAACCGGTATGCCCTGTTATCAATACTCTCTTCCCCTGGAAAAACTTTATATCTATTGTCATACTATTGTACCTTCCAAAGTATTTATCTGTGTACATCCTTTTTTCTGTATTCCAAAAATAATTCAGCAATTTGTTCCCGAAGACCTGCTCTCTCTTCCAATGTTGTATAATTTTCCAATAGGCTCAGATTTTTTTCAGCTCTTCTCCTTGCGTCTTCCAAAACACTCTCCCATTTCATATTATTTTTTTTTAAATAGTCTGGATAATAAATAATTGAAAGATACAATAGATAAAAAAATTTCCAGCAGCGTTCTACATACAAGTGACAAAGTATATTTCCGGACATACCACTATCAATAAATACCTTTACGGCACCCACATATTGCTGTTCCCTTGATTCAATGGTCATATATGACTTTAAACTTTCATCATCTTCTTCCTCCTCTGCTTCTTCCAACCACAATGGGAGCTGTCCACATTCTAATATAGCACTCACTAAAGCTAATTTAAAATTTAATATGCAATGAGGATAATAATCAACCATTATGTTGTCTGCATGCTGCCGTAAATATTCTAATAAACCCATTTGATGAATCAGAGCCATATTATACCCAATCCCTGTCATATAGGTTCGGTTTATCCCTGTTATTATAGCTTTAAACCCATGAAGTTGTACGGATTCTTCTTCAAGCGGCGGAAAATTATTTTTCCCAAAACCACCTGTTATAAACACTCCGCATTCTCTATACTTTTTGAACAAATTAAAATAATGAGGCAAATTCTCAATCAACATTATATCTTCATCACTGCTCAAAACAGCATATTTCCCTTTTGCCATCTCCAATCCCCTAACAACATTTTCTAAAAAGCCCATATTATATTTATTACGATTATATCTTACCCTTGTATCATGCATTTGCTGAATAGCTTCATACTCCGAAACATATAAATCTGAACCATTGTCAGAAACAATTATCTCAATTTCACTGTCATAGTTAGAGCGGCAAATCTCTTCTACTGCAGATAATGTCCTTCTGCCACGATTATAGCTGGGAATAATAATAGAAAGAAATACATTGTCCCTTTGTTGTGACAAATACTTAATCCGTTTTCTATGTATATGATTCAAAATAAATTCGTATTTATCACTTGACGCCAGAATTTTTTTTGGCAGATAGTAATCTGAATACTCATCAAAAAATATTTTCATTATTTCTGTGTCTTGAAAAATTACTACATTCTCCATATAAAGTTCATGAAAACGCGGCAGCTTAAAAAAAGAAGCAAAACCCGCTGCCTGCTGATTCAGTAAAATATATACGGTATCCCAGGTTGTTTCTTTCATAAAAGGCAATATCTGCCGGAAATCCCAATAATCTGCAACCAAAATACTTTCAAAATCCACATCATCTGACATAATAGATGTATCATCCAATTGGAAAGAACCCGCAAATTCTTCAGAAGGACGATGGAACAGATAAAATTTTGAATCCGAAACTGGAATAAAATCTATTTCTAATTCTTCGTATGGGATATCCAGCATCTCTTTTCTGTTCTCTTGATAATTTTTTTTAAATTCTGCTTCATTAGGCGCAATAAAACATGAATATAAATGATCCAAAATTTCTTTCCGATGTGTCCCATGCCTATACGCTTTTATAAAATTTTCAACTGCCTTGTCATATTGCTGGCTTTCAAAAAACACGAAAGCTGCCTGGTAATAGGCTTCTCCTATTTCATTCATATTATAAATCCCTCCATAAATGTTCCATTTGCCGCCTCCTATTTAATGAGATAACATTTTTGACTTCAATTTTTCCGCAACTTCTAAAATAACATCATCTTCTCCCGCTATTACATTCCGTTTCCCCAATTCTAGAAATATATCACTTCCAGAAACATGATACTCCTGTGCTATTTTCAAAACTTTATGCTTTACAGTCGAAACTACCCCTGCATAGCCGCTTACAATACTAATATCATTGACCGGGGTTTTATATTCCCACATCGGCTGTACAATCTTTTCACTCACTTCTAACATTTTCTTTAAATTTACACCGGACTTAATTCCTTCTTTCTCAAACAACGCTACTAAAGCTTCCAACTGGCAATTTCCTGCTCCTGAACCAAATCCGCGCAAAGTACCATCCATAATATCTGCCCCTGACTGATATGCTACATACGATAAAGCCACTGCCATCCCAAAATTATTATGTGAATGGAAGCCTATCGTAATATTTAACTCAGATGATAAATACCCAACTACATCTTTCACCTTTTCTAATGTAGATGTTCCGGCAGAGTCCATTAATATAACTCCTTTTGCACCATAACTCTCAATTTTTTTAGCCTCATCCAATAATCTCTCTTTTGACGCCATATGGTACATCATCAATACGCCATACACTTCAATTCCTTTCGAAACCAAATATGAAATATGGGGTTTTGTTGTATCTGCTTCCGTACAATGGCATGCTACACAAAATATAGTTGCGCCTGCTTCTATCGCTGGAATAATCTGATTCTTAATGGTTCCAAACCCAACAGTAATAAATGCTCCCAAGGACGTTTTTTTCAGCTCTTCTCTTGCAATTTTTAACATATCTATTTCATCCAGCCCACTCAACCCCATTTGAATGGAAGATGCGCCTAAACCATTTCCATGACCAACGATACATACATAATTTCCACATCCATCTATTGCCTTGCAATATTCTCTTATCTGTTTTTCTGTCAAATTCTGTTTCACGGCATGGGAACCATCCCGTAAAGTAGAATCAAAAATTAATGGCTGTCTCAAATTCATCGCTCCTTAATCAAAACATTATTATAATATTTTTCTGCCATTTCTATCGCTGCACAAGTTATAATGTCAAGATTCCCAGCATACTCTGGGAGAAAATCCCCATTTCCAGACACTTCAACTGTAATTGCCAATATATTATCTATAAAAGAAGGCTCAACAATTATTTTATAACCTGGTACATATTTTTTAACTTGCAATTCCGTTCTTCCTACAATCTCACATATTTCTCTGAAATCCCCTTGATCTATTTGAAAATATATTGTATTTCGCATATTCACTGGTGGTTCATTGGGATTGATGATCATAATAGATTTTGTTTTATCGACACCTGTAAACATTTTCATTGCACCAGATGTTGTCTCGATAAATTCATCTATATTCTCTCTCGTAGCCTTTCCCGCTGATTTCGCTGATATCGTTGATACTGTTTCAATATATGACACATTGCATCCAGTTTGTAAAACAGCATATGCCAAAGGAATCGTAGCTTGACCTCCGCAAGTTATCATATTTACTTCCCTGCACCTTACACATTCATCCCCATTAATATATGGCACACATTTTTTTCCTGTTTCTGTAGGTGTTAAGTTTATAACATATTTCCCCAAGCTTTCCAACATTTTGTTATGGTGCAAATGTGCTTTTGCACTGGTGGCATCAATTATAATATCAATGCTATTCTGATATTTTACCAATGCTTCAATCCCATCAACCGAAGTGCAAATTCCCATATCGGAAACCATTTTAATATTTGCAGAATCTGGATTATGACCAGCAAAAATCGTGCATTCTAATGATTTTGTATTCAAAATTTTCATTAATAAATCTGTGCCTATATTGCCTGTCCCTAATATTCCTATTTTTGCCCTTATCACAACTAATACCTCAAGTTATTTATTATTCTTTTTTGATTATAAAAAATTTATAGGTAATCAATGGATCATAAAGTAGAAATGCCAATTTTCCGAACAAAAAAAGAGAAACAGAGCCAATCCATTCCTCTTACCTTTAATGGTATATCGCCTCCATGCGTTCAAATGATTTCCTATCTGCATCTTATATCGGTAAAGTTTAATTAATAATTTAGCAAAATTTCAGAATATATTCTCCACCCGCTTGTTCTGACGCTTTCGCACTTTTAATCTTGCTTCTTTCACTTTCAATTCTCATGGCTTCCATCTTTTTCAAAATTATTAGCATAGAATCAGAAGAAGCCTTAGTGGATACAACAAAAGCACACTGCATATAATTTATACAGTCATTACCAATAGCGGCTGGCAAAGCTGTCTCCTGATGAATACTGTGGATACTTAGCAACAGAATATCCCCATAAAAGGAATTGTATAATTAAAACAAACGGATTATTTGTTCTCAAAACAAATTCAAAAAATGCCCTTGACAAAGAATTCATTTTATTTCAGTCCACAATTTTACAAATGAAAATTCATTGTGTTTCCCTTCAATCCATGTTAAACTGATTCTATCAAAAAGTTCTGCTGCCCTTTATTTATATACGGCACATCCAAAGTATACAGCAAGGAGGGAAAGATGAGTTCAACCAGCACACCATACGATGACGTGTTCAGGACACTGCTGAATGACTGCAGCAGTCTGATCCTTCCCGTAATCAATGAAGTTTTTGGGGAATGCTATACCGGGGAGGAAGAAATCATCTTCTCTTATGAGGATCAGTTTTGGGAATACGTCCGCCATGCGGATAGGCTGGAAACTGAAAGCCGAATACGGGCGCGTCCGCGCCAGGCTGGAGGCGCTGTCGGAGTCCCAGAAAATAGACGAATACACGAAATGCACCATCATTGACATGTCCAACAAAGTTGTAGAGCATATTGCAGCTAAATATGATCAGATCAGGGAAGGAGTGAAGTCTGTTATGGGCGGAAAGGTTCTTGATTATGAGGCAAAAACAATCAGAAATGAAGGCCGGCAAGAAGGCATTCTCAAAGGCCGGCAAGAAGGCATTCTCAAAGGCCGGCAGGAGGGAATTCAGGAAGGAATTTTACTGACCGGAAAAATCTTCCAAAAAGTCAAAAGCAATCCCGGCTATAAGAACGAGCAACTTGCAAAAGAGTTAGGCTGCACGGTGGAGGACGTGAAAAGCGCCCGTAAAATGTTTGGCGTCTGACCGCTTCTTCTGGCATTGAGCCTATATCCAGAAAAACAGCTTCGGGCTGTTATAGAAACTTTAGGCACTTACTAATTCAAAATAGCAATGTAAAGACGCATGGTACAGTAAATTGTAAGCTATGCGTCTCTTTGCGTTCAAATGGAGGCATCGTTCCCCTGCCATGACAATAAAATTGCGCCTGCAATAATCAGCAATTTTCCATCGTCATTACTGATTATCGCAAGCTTTTATTTTCCTTGATGCAGAAAATAAAAGCTTTTTTTATTTTTTCTCCAACATCCCCCGAAAAATTACACTTTTTACCATTTCTTCGAAATATCCCCCAAAAAGTGTCATATTTCGCATCTCTCGGTTGTTATTATATATGTGGCGGGTATTCATATAGATTTTTCCGGGGAGATGGAAAAATCATTGAAGAGCCAGAACAAACTCTCTCACCAGCTCTGGCTCTTCACTCCTTTTATCCCTGCCATATGAGCATCTGTTAAGAAATAATCCTTTTTTCAGCTTATACAAATACCCATCTCCGCAGGTTATTTTTTAGCAGTTCCCAACAAGACATCCGAACAGGCCTTTCATCAGCCTGTTCGGATATATGTTTACTTCCTGCCTTTCTTCTTTTTCCGATTTCCTTTGTTACCCTTTTCATTCCAGAGACCATTTTCTTCCAGAATGGACTGCAGCTTGTCCTTGGCACGTTTGGATATATGCCGGACATTATCTGCGGTCGTTTCCATTTCCACCGCAATCTCTTTCGGTTTCATCTGATAATAGTACTGGAGAATCAACACTTCTCTGTAGGGATGTTTTAATCTCCTCAGCAATCCCGTCAGAGCCTCCTGAACCTCGAACTCTTCCATCAATGTGTCAGGGCCTTTTTCTATTACTTCCTCCTGCATCCAGGTTTCGTCCAGACCCGGCGTTTCCTGAATTTTCCGTCGTTTCAGCAGATTGAGAGATTTGTTTCTCACAATAGTGTCCATATAGAACCAAACTTTATAAGGTTCCGAATTGATCACTTTGTCTACGTTTCTAATCAGCGACAGAAACATCTCCTGTACCATATCTTCCGCATCGTCTGCATTATGCAGAATATTGTATGCTTTATAGTACATCTCATTCCTGTGCTTCTTATAAATATCTGTGAAAAAATCCTTCTCATGATCCGTTTCCAGCAGAGCCAGATATTGTAGTAACATATTCCCCCTTCATCTTCCTTTCTCTTTCGTAAGTCATGCTATAACAGTGTAAACTCGGCACTGCTATGTTGCTTTCTGTTACATCTTAAATTTTACACATGATCTCCATGACTTTCAATCCCATAACGAGGAAATCCGCAAAATGCGTTTTCTGTTCACAAAAGAATTTTTCTGTCTCCTTCCATTTGTGACGGAAAATCTGTTATTTATCCTTATCGTCTTTTTCGTTCCACAACCCGTTTTCCTCCAAAATGGACTGCAGCTTTTTCTTAGCTCTCATAGAAATATGTCTGACGTTGTCCGGCGTAGTTTCCATTTCTTCTGCAATTTCCTGCACACTCAGCTCATGATAATACTGCAAAGCCAAAACCTGCTGGTAAGGGCGCTTTAACCTCTTCAGCAATCCTGTCATCGCTTCCTGAAGTTCGAATTCTTCCATCAGAGTATCCGGCCCCTTCTCCAGCACTTCTCCCTGCATCCATTCTTCATCCAAGCCTGGGTCTTCCTGAATCTTCCTGCGCTTTAAAAGATTAAAAGATTTATTTTTTACGGTGGTATCTATGTAGTGCCAAACTTTATGGGGCTCATTATCTATCAGTTTATCCACATGCTTAATCAATGTCAGAAATGTTCCATGTACGATATCTTCTGCATCTGAAGAATCATGCACAATATTGTATGATGTATAAAACATTGAATTCTTGTATTCTTTATAAATTTTTGTGAAAAAGTCCTTTTGCCTATCTGTTTTCAGCAGTACTAAATATTGAAACATAATCCCTCCATGCTTTCCTTCCCTTTTGTAAAAATTGTCTGTGCATCCTAATTTCCTTTTTCTCTTGTAATAAATATCCGTTTACTCTTAAATTTTACAGATTGCTTGACATATTTTCAATCCCAATACAGGCAATTTTTATTTTTAAATTCTTGATTTCCAAGAATTTCTGCTATTAGGTACAGGAATCTCTTACGTTATCAAAAATTACAGGCAAATTCTCCTTTTTCCAACGCTTAAAAAACACTTCAAAACCCCTTCACCGGATCTTCTCCGGCAAAGGGGCCTCTTTCATTTCTTTCTGTCCATAAACTGGGCGTCCACATAATTCAGTTTTGCCATATTCTTATAGTACTGCTTTGCCACGGTGGAGGTATTCTTTTTGCTTCTGACCTTTTTCCGTTCCTGAGCAAAGCGAGATTCCACCAATCTGCGGTTGCGGATTTCATCACTCTGAATCGTTACAGACTTCTCCGTAATTTCTGTGATCAGCTGCTGCATCAGCTGAATCTCTTCTTTATGCTCCTGCTTCTCTGTCTCAATTGCAGCCTTCACTCTGCCATATAATTCTTCAAAGCCCTGATCCAGAAAATCAATCTGATCTACCAGTTCACTCTTGGACTTAATATTTGCTTCAAAGGCGTCTGCATCCAGTTCTTCCTGCTCTAAAATCTTCTGCTGTTCTTTATTCTTCTTGATTATTCCGTCCAGAATCTTAATTTTTTTCTGAAGACTCTGAATCATCACATCCAAATAATTATTATCCATACTAGTTTGCCTTTGCAGTCTTGTTCTGTTCCATAACTTCCTTCCAAGTATCCCGCATGGTGCGAAGATGGGTCAGGACTTCTTCAAGAATCTCTTTATCCTTCTTCAAATTCGCTTCCAGCAGACGCTCCATCAGATAGTTATAAACGTTTTCGAAATCCTGGGCTACCGGATACTTGTGATCCAGTGTTGACAGAAATTCGGCAATGATATTTTCTACTTTGGTTATGTTATTATGGGCTTTCTCAATATCTTTTTCTTCAATAGCGGCAATTGCAATATTGCAGAACTTAATCGCTCCTTCATAAAGCATCAATGTCAGCTCCGCCGGAGAAGCTGTTAATATCTTGTTCTTTGCATAGGCGTCGTACCCTCTGTTTGCTATCACCTCATGTCCTCCTTATCAGCCACCTAACAGTGAAGAAAGTGAATTTGTCTGAGATTGCAGTTTTGCTAATGCAGTCTCCATAGCTGAGAATTTCTTATAATAGTAATCTTCCATATCTTTCAGTTTATCTTCCCATTTCTTAATGGTCTTCGTGTACTCATCGTACTCGCTCTGCATCTGTTTATCATTATAAACCTTGTAAACACTGCTTAATGTAGTGGTTCCCATCTTCTCATGCAGATTATCATACACACTGGTAGCAAGCTGAGTGAAAAATCCTGCAACTGCATCGGGATCTTCCTCAATCATCTTACGCAGCTGATCCTCATTGGAAGAAGAAACAGAATCGTCCGCATCGCCGTCAATGTGGTATGCATAGGACTCATTTTCTGCGGAATTAAAATAACCTGCCGTCTTAATTCCAAAGGATGCAAGACTGTAATTCTTACCATTTACTTCAAACACTTTAGACATATGGGAAGACATTCCGCTCATTACGGAACGCAGGGTATCATCCCTTCTCAAAATGGAATCCTTAATCTTTGTCTCCCACTTCTCTACTTCCTTATCAGACATAGCGTCTTTCTCATCGTCTGTCAGCGGCTCATACCCCTTAGCAGTAGGCGCATTGTAAGCTGCCTCCATGGCGTTCATTACTTCGTTGTATTCCTTCAGGAAGTCTTTCACCATGTTATAAATGCCATCTACGTCTGTTGATGTACTGATTGTCATCTCATCGCTGATGCCTGTAGCTGTAATATTCAATCCATTGATGGAGAATTTATTGCTTTCACCGGTAAAGGTTGCGCCGTTCAGCACAATTTCTGCGTTTTCAGCATCATCTTTATTGGCAAACACTGTACCCTCTGCCGGAGTAACATTCAAATCTTTATAATTCTGCTCTGTTGCCAGTCCAAGGCTGTTCAGCACGTTTAAGGATGCCTGATCTTCCACTACAAAATTAAAGTCATGGCTCACGCCAGTCTCTGAAGAAGCCAGGAAAAATCTCTGCTGATTTGCATCAAAATTCGCTGTAATTCCCTGTTCACTTAAGGCTTTCGTAAAATCCTTTACTGTCATGCCAGACGTAACTTCTACGGTCTTTGTCTCTCCGCCCACTTTCAGCTTCAGGGTACCGCTGGAAATACCCAATTTCGACAATTCCGTACTCGTTGTAATCTTCTCGCCGTCAGAAGCCTTCAGCTCCCGTCCAGTCAAATAACCAGCCTTAGCAAGCTTATTCACTTTCAGAGTCTGAGTTCCGTTGACTACGCTGGAAGATGCCGAAACTGTTGCTTTCGAGCTGTCTGAAACTGTTGTGACCTTCTTATTGGTAAAGTTACCAACACGGCGCATATTAGACAGAGATTTACTATAGAAATTGTAAATCTTGGTATTCATCTCTTTCCATGCATCCTGCTTCCAGGAAAGCTTGGTCTGCGCCTTCTTGTATTTATCCTGTTTCGTACGGTATGCTGATACCAGTTCCTGTACAATGGAATCTGTATCAAGACCTGAATTCAATCCGGAAATCCTAATTGCCATTTCTCTTCCTCCTATCCCCGTTCATCTATCATAATGCCGGCTAATTCCCATACTTTTGCTATCATATCCAGTGTTTCCTCTGGCGGGAACTCCCGGATTACTTCTTTGGTTCCCTTATCCACTACCTTAATGGTTACCCGGTTGGTTGCATCGTGAATGCCGAAAATCACTTCCGAATTCTTCGCCTTCCGGTTTATTTCTTCCACTGCACGCTTCATGCCGCTCTTTTTCTTCATTTCGTTGGAGTCCACTGGGTTCTGCTTCTCTTCTTCCGATATCACCGGACTGTCTGAAACTGCCGTCCTGGGCGCTGCCTTTTTCTCTGTCTTCGGCACTGCAGAACTTATCACGGGCTCCTGCTTTACTGCTGTTTCTAGCTTTACAGCCACCTCCGGCCCACTTCCCTGATAAGGCACGGATGGCGTATTCACCTTTCGAACTTCCATATAATCACCTCCATGTGAAACCTGACCGATATTTTTTCTTTTATATATATCGACCATCTGGCGGAAAAAATTAAGAACCATCATTTATATTATAAAATTTCCTTCAAGGCCGCAAGGCTGGCTGCCGACGACGCTGCCTCGTTTTCTTTCTGAATCTGAAGATATACTTCCTTTCGATATACGGGAACCTCTTTGGGTGCGCTGATTCCAATTTTTACCTGGTCCCCGCGCAGCTCCAGAATACTGATTTCAATATCATTATTTAAAATGATGGATTCTCCTTTTTTTCTGGTTAATGCCAGCATTCTATTCACCCGCCTTTTCTTTTTTTGCCTGCAAAATCTCGTAGATCGCAAATTTCACCGGAAAATCATCTTCTACAATGACCTGATGCGCTTTCCGTTCATCTGCATTAATTACTATGGGCGCTTTCAAGTTCACACTCAGCTTCGTGATATCTTCTGTTGCTGTTACTGTCACCAGAACATAAGTATTTTCTTCTGTAAGATTTCCCAGATGCTTTATCACTTCATCCTCTACCTGGGGATTATAATCTTCCTTTACTAACAGGGGGTCCATAACCGGCAGGGCAAACGCCGGCTCATCCAGGGACTGGAGCCAGGAAATTCCTTTCCTGGTTCCGTCTTCTCCCTCATCATATACAAGTATAAATTTCTGGCAGTCGGGAAATCCAATAATTCCTTTTTCAAAGAAAATTATCTTCTCTTCCTCTACCTCTATCTCTCCAAATAATCTGGTCTCTAACTGCATGCCTTTCCTCCTTACAGATAATTCAGCAGAGTCTGGCCGTTTGCTTTCGCGGACGCCTGCAGGGACGCCTGATACGCGTTATACGCTGCCGTATATTCAATGATTATATCAGACAGTTCCATATCTTCATTTCTGGACTTGAGCTGTTCAAAGGTTGCCTGCTGGCTGGACATTCTGTTTTCTGTCAGCTTCAGGCGGTTTTCACGGCTTCCCAAATCTGTTCTGGCCAGTTTTACCCGGTCCATATGATTCTGGAACTTGGTAATTCCACTGGCAAACATCTTCTGCATATTGTCATCTGCATAAACAGCTTCCTTCTCAGCTGCTTCTATCCATTCTTTCAGCTTTTCCTGAGAAGCCTCATCGGAATACTGATGCTCCTGCTGCATCGCTTTCAGCTTCTCTACTTTATCATGGGCTGCAATGGATGCCTGAACGGCATTGGTGATATCATCCACATCACGGCCTATGTTGGCGTCTAATACGTTGCTGGCCTGCGTGTTTACCGTCAGCTGCTGGTTAAAGGCAACGGTGAATTTGATTTCCTGGTTTTCTTTTACATAGGTGAGTTCCTTGTTGGGGTCGGTGATGTTCTTGCAATCGAAATAGTGTTCGGGCCTTACTTCGCCTTCATCGAAGCCTTGCTTCTGGTAGGTGATGCTGAGCTGCATTTTTTCGCTGTTGATGTGGTTGGCAAGATCTGCTCCTAACACTAATTCTCCTGTCTCTTTAAAAAATATTGCCTGATTATCTCCAACCTGGCATCCTCCTTCTACCCAAGCATCATAGGACATGCCTGTCTCTAATGATGCAAAAGTCATAGCCCCACCTGATTGCAACATCATATCTGTAAACTTCTGAGGATCGCCGTTAGCATCTATATATGTGAGATTATCCGGATTCAAATCCTCAAGCCCCTCATAAGACAAACGAATCCTATTAATCACATGCTCCTCAGGCATATCTCCAACCGCCACGCCTGGCTGCACTTCTGCGGATGTATTAGGCACCGTCACAAGATTACTGTAATACCGCTTCTCTTCTATATTCTCATAAGAAAGAGGCTCCGTAATCTCATATTTAATATCCTTATCCTCTTCCAGGAATGTAAGCTGGCTGTTGGTTTTATATCCGGTAAACACCGTTCTTCCGGCACAGTCCGTATTTCCTTCCGCATATACCTGCTCCCGCAGGGAACGCAGATCTTTCAGGATCGCTGCACGGTCTTCCTGGGTCTTAACATCTGTAGATGCATCCACACATTTGGTATAAATATCTCTCAGTATATCTTCCATATTCTTCAGGGCGCCTTCTGTCACTTCAAACCAGGACTGGGCGTCCGGTATATTTCGCTCATAATACTGGTTCAGCTCGCTTAAGTTGCTTCTGAGACGGAGAGCACGGATTGCGATAATAGGATCATCCGAGGGACGGATAATTTTCTTCTGTGTTGTCATCTGTGTATTCAGCGTATCAACATTTACCTTGTTGTTGTTCATATTCTTCATGCTGTTTCTGCTGATCATGCTGTTGGTTACTCTCATCATGGCTGTGCCTCCTTCTATACGCCGGTTTCCAGAATCAGACGGTCATACATCTCTGTCATAGTCTGTATCATTCTGGACGCCAGATTATATGCATTCTGAAACTTCAACATGTCAAGGGCCTCTTCATCCTCGTCTACGCCGGAAATTGACATCCGTTTCTGAATAATTGTTTCATTGATATTGGTATAACTCTCCAGAAAATTCTTCGCTTTCTGCGTATCCACTGTGTTATCGCTGATCAGGCACGCCAGGAACTGATCGGCGCCCACTCCCCGGAACATAGTCACTTCACTCTTCAAGGTGAGCATTTTCTCTACAATATCCTGACTGGCTACGTCATCTTCCAAATCGCTCTGATACATGGTTACCAGTAAACGGGGATCCAGTTCCAGATCTTTATCTACTTTCACACTGGATGCTGTCAGCAGATAATAATAGTTGCCAGTGGAAGTCATAGTGTCATCCATATCCTGCATTCCATGATAGCCGTCAAAATTATATTCCGTCCCGTCTGTAGGATCTTTCGCCACAAAGAAAGACTTTCCTTCATTCCCGTTCAGATCTACTCCTGACTTGTGTATCAGGTTAAACTGCTTCGCGAATTCCCGGATAAAATTATTGGCCTGAGCCTGATAATACGGAACTCCCATGGCGTCAATATTGCTTCCTATCACTGCGCTCCGGTTATTCATTGCATTCTGCTCTTCCACAGAAAGAGTTGTCTTCAACTGGAATTCATAGGTCTGAGTCTCAGCATTATAAGTAAATCCGGAATAAGCAAAATTCTTATTGCCCAGCGTAATCACGCCCTCAGAAGGCATGGTCATTCCATTAATTGAAGTAATACTTGGATTCTTAACGCTTACAATACTTCCGCCGTTTCCTGCTGTAAAGGAATCGATTCTCCCCTGAAAAGCCTCATTATTATTGCCATCGCGGATATCAAACAACGCCTTCAGCCTTCCGGTGCAATTTTTCCCGGATGCGTTGAATTCCATGCCAGTATGGCTCCAGCGAATCTCGTACAATCCCTCTGCGTCAGACTGGTTAACTTTATAATTTCTTGCCTGGCATTCCAGTGTATTATATTCAAAGTTCTCAACCAGGGTCTGGCCGTTGATTTTCAGCACATAATTGGTAGCTCCTGTATACACATCCGGATAATTGCTATTGGCTACCGGCGATTCTATCACTTCCACCGGCACAAGCTCTGAAAGCTGATCTACCAATAACGCCCGCTGATCTCTCAGTTCATTGGCATTGGTTCCCTGAAGCTCAATTACATTAATCTGCTTATTCAGCAAAGCAATCTTCTGTCCAATCGAATTAATATTCGCCACCTGAGCAGCAATTTCCTGGTTAAAATCCTCCTGAATTCTGGTAAGCCCTACATTCATACTGTTGAAAAAGTTAACAAAATTCTGGGATTTACTGATAAAGGCTTTCCTGGCGTCCAGACTTTCCGGCGTCTTCTGCAAATCCTCCATGGCTGAAAACATTTCGTTCAAAATAGTTGTAAAGCCTTTGGCAGAATCATCGTCCAGCAAAAAATCCTCGATCTGCTGCATTCCGTAGAGTTTTGTATCATACATGCCAACCCTGGCGTTATTCTCCCAATATTTTACATCATAATAGAAATCACGTTTCTGTATAATCTCCGTAGTAGTTACGCCGCTGCCCACCATTCCGTAACGCTGATTGGTGCGCAGAGCCTCTGCTGCCACCCTGACAGCCTCCTGCCTGGTATAACCCTTGGTATTCACATTGGAGATATTATTTGCAACCGTATTGGTGGCTGCATGAAAAGAATTTAAAGCGGATCCCGCTATGGTTAATCCAAAAAATGTTGATGGCATAATTCCCTCCTATTTACAGCCGCGTTACAAGATGCTCCAGCATCTCAGAAATTACATTGATAAACCGGCTGGCTGCATTATACGCACTCTGGTATTTAATCATGTTCTGCAATTCTTCATCAGAAGACACTCCGAAGACCTGCTGTCTGCTGTTCTCAATACTGGCTACTTCTCCCTCCAGATCCGTGGCAAGACCTCCGAACACATCTCCTTTTGCACCAATTCCATTTATCATTCTCTGGTAATATTCTTTAAAAGAACAGGGATTGGTATCATTGGCGTTCACCGTATATTTCTTTTCCTCCCAGAGATTTACCAGCTTATGGGCCAGATCCCAGTCCGGATCTCCATTCTTATCCAAATGAGGAAGCCCTGATTCGATTTCCAGCAAATCGTGATTCACGGTAACCCCCTGTGTGGTATACATTTTAGAGGTATCCTGAGGATCTTCCTCATTGTAGACATAATAAATCTTTCCTGTTCCCTGTTCCGTTACAGCCGTATATCGATCGCATCCCCGTCTGGTAAACAGTTCCCGGCCAGGCTTTTCCCCATCCTGACCCAGGCAGGCATTCTCTTCATCCCATACCCGTACGTCTGTGTACCTGGTTCCATCTGTGGCTGTAAAGCTTGCTGTGGTGGTAGGACTGAACACATCATTAATTGCAGTTATAATTTCATGAATCATCTGATCCAGTTCTGCCTCCGCCGAAACCATAACTGACATTCCTGCCCCATTGTTGTATTTATCCGCCGAAACGCCTGTAACATCCCGGTAATTGCCGATTTTCTCTCCTCTGGTAAGCACCAGCGCCTTTAACTGACCAATATCTGTATTCAATTCTGGCGAAATGTCCACATTATAGTCAAACATAGGCGTATATTTTCCTCTGGCCATATCGGACAACTGAGGCCAGATAGGAGTTACAAAACCTGTAATTTCATCGGTAATGGTTCCAATCTCAAATACATGCACTTCATCCAGAAACTCTACATTTTCCAATCTGACCCGAACCGCTCCATTGACATCCTCCCGGACGTCTATTTTCGCCAGAGCGGAAAGTTCATCTAACGCATTGTCTCTCTCATCCCTCAAAGTCATGGCTGTCTCTATGCCGCCGGACTCAATTCTCATAATCTCCTGATTCAGTTCCTGAATCGTATGCCCCAGCTCATTGATACGGTCAATGCCTTCCCGAATCTTAATATTGATTCTCTTCTGGTACTCCTTCATATTCTGATAAATACCCTGGGAGCGTTCAATAAACAATGTAGCCTTCTGAACAACCAAATTCTGATTTACTTCTTCATTCGGTCCCTTCGACAATTCTTCAAAAGAATCCCAGAAATCCTCCAGTACATTCTGATACTGCATTCCTTCCAATTCCTGAAAAATATCTTCCACATCCTGAACTGCCAGGTAATTTGCCTCATAAAATGCCTGACGGCCATTCTCTCTGCGGTAATATTTATCCAAAAACATATCTCTGGTATGTACCACATCGGCAATGGCAAGACCAAGTCCTGCCTGCTGCTTGCTGATAGCTGCGCTCTTAAATGTGACATAGCTTCTGTCTGCAAACAGCACCTGCTGCCTTACATAGCCTTTGGTATCCGCATTTGCCAGGTTATTCGCCGTAGTATTCAAGGCGTTCTGGCTGTTCTGCAGCCCGGATGCCCCGATATACAGACTTCCCATTCCATTTGCCATAATTGCTTTCTCCTTCTATTCCGCATCCCTGCCCGAACTGTTACGCATCCCTGCTATGATTCCTGTTCCTAATTCCTCCCTCTTAAAAACTGCGGTAAATTAATTGTTCCTGC
The DNA here is from genome assembly GCF_004793545.1 of Petralouisia muris. Classification (GTDB taxonomy): domain Bacteria; phylum Bacillota; class Clostridia; order Lachnospirales; family Lachnospiraceae; genus Petralouisia; species Petralouisia muris. Next base: position 34,834 of record NZ_SRYA01000034.1, read on the forward strand.
TTCTGAACATTAATAGTACGGCAATTCTTACTGCTTGGCGTCAAATCCGCTGCTGCCCAATAAATCTCCTGTATTGTTGGCCCGCTTGTCATAGTTGGCAGTAACCGGCGCCTGCCTCATGCTCTTAAATAGTGTAAGATCAAACTCCGCCATCTCAATTGCATGCTGCAGCAATACCTCGTTCTGATTATTAATCTCAGCCATTTGCTCTAACGTAGCATGCAGCTTCTCCTTCAACTCCTGCAATTGCTGCTGCTCTTTTGGCTGTTTATTTAAAAAGGCTATCATATTAGTAAGCGTCAGTTCCTCTGGCTTCTTACTAAGTACGATAGACATATCATTGACTACTTCTTCTCTTTTCTTTTCCAGATTCTTGAGGACACTTGTTATTTCCTGTTCCCGACTGGTAATTTCCTCAAGAGCGGGGATATTTCCGTCAATTATGATCTGTCTCTTTTCTCGGGACAATTCTGTTAGGCGTTCATATTCCCCGTTCTCTTTCTCCAATACATCCATAAAATCTTCCATTAAGCTGGCCACGTGAAAACCTCATTTCTAAAAATATGCTTCATATTTTTCTAACAGTTTCGCTGCAAAATCTCCAGCTTCCACTTTATAATTCCCGGATGCAATACTGCTCTTTAAAGCAGCAACTTTATCATTCCGGATGTCAGGCGCCTCTGCCACTGCCTGTTTCGCAACCTGATAATCTCTGCCGGCCCTGGAAATCTCTACCGCATCTTTCTTCCCTGCGCTTCCGCTGCCTTTAACCCTGGAAGCTTTGCTGGTGTTGTATGCCTGGCTAATTTGATTATATGCTTCTATACGCATAAAGGCATCTCCTTTCTTCTCTGTAAATTACAGTTTATAGAAACAGTATTACCTGTTTGCTGATTACTTATCTATTTTATTTATCGGTTGTTTAAAAAGAAACTTTAGGAAATATTGGGAAAGAATGACCAGAAATAGACTATACGACTGCCGCAATCAGCAATTTGTTTCCAACAGCCACTTCTTTCACTCCTATTTCTTTCTTTTTATTGAAATTAAAACTAAGCATGTTTGTTATATGAATTTCCATGCCATATTTTCATTTCAATAATGCTCTGCTCCCCACGATAATAAATCACTAAGTCCATCCGCTCATTATTCCTTGTCCGTGATTCCACACTGCAATTTCCCACTCCATTGATAAAAACTACCGGCTTGTCTACCTGTCAGGAATACAGGCGCCATTAATATTAAAAACCCTTGTCATTTTCTATGCTCTCCTTTTCAAAAAAGGCATTGCCAATGCCTGCGCCATTACGCAAGTATGCAATGCCTTTTCTTATAATCTATTCTGTATCTGCGCTCTTTCTCTTTTTACTGATTACCAAATAACCTCCTGCAAAGAACACGCCGAGACAAAGCACATATCTTGCATCAAATGCAACTCCTGTCTTCGGAGTTCCGCTTCCCACTTGTGCAGTGCCCATATTTCTGGAAACAGAAGTCCGGGAACCGGCGCTTGTGCCTCCGCCACTGCCTGTCTGTGTGGATCCGCCAGTACTGCCGCCACCGCTGCCGCCAGTGCCAGGAGTAGGCGTTGGCGTTGGCGTGCTGCCGGGGCTGGGCGTCGGAGTAGGCTCATCTGTTGGCTCCGGAGTGGGAGTAGGCGTCGGAGTAGGATCTGCCCCAACTGTTCCGATACTCTCAAAAATGTAACCGTTCTCATCTGCAAATTTCTCTGCCTGGGAACCTGTGTATCCCCGGATTACATCTGGCGTCCAAGATGACTGAGAACCAATGGAAGTGGTATTGGGCAGAATCGTTACTGCTTTAATTCCGCTTCCGGTAAATGCGTCCACCTCAATCGTAGTTACAGAGGCCGGTACATCCAAACTATATACATAAGGGCAGTCACTGAATGCCGAAGAAGCAATCGAAGTCATGCTGTCCGGCAATGTCAAAGAAGACTTCCCAATCGGGCAATACAAAAGCTGTGTCAGACTGGTATCATATACTGCACCATCAGAAGAAGCATAACTTCCATTTCCGCTTTCCACATTAACCTCCGCCAGGTTGCTGCAGCCATCAAAAGCGCTGAAATCTATGGAAGAGACAGACGCTGGAATACTGATGCTCCCGATTCCGCTGCAGTTTCCAAATGCCTGGGAACCGATGCTTCCCACAGATCCCGGAATATTAATGCTGCCAAGGCTGCTGCAGCCATATAAGGTCAATTCCGGAATAGAGGACATTCCGCCGGAAAGACTAACAGAAGTCAAACCGCTGCACCCTGCCAGAACTCCGCTTCCCATAGAGGATACCGAATCTGGAATATTAATCTCAGACAGTCCTACACAATTGTTAAAGGCACTGCTTCCAATCTCTGTTACAGACCCTGGAATACTAATGCTTCCAAGACTTCCGCAGCCATTAAACGCCTGTGCTCCAATTGAGGTTACGCCATCTGGAATATTAACAGAACCCAAACTGCTGCAGCCGTCAAAGGTCTCTGAACCAATTGAGGTCAGACCTGCCGGCAATTCCACGTATCCAAGGGAGGAACATCCATAAAAAGCTCCGCCGCCAAGGCTTACTGCTCCGCCGAACACTGCATTGGTCAATCCAGTACAGCCGGAAAATGCATAGCTTCCTACGCTGGTAACATTTGCTGGAATCGTTACGCTGGAAATACTTGTATTTCCGGCAAAAGCATAATCTGCAATTGCTGTTACAGAAGCTGGAATACTGACATCTCCGCCAGGTCCATTATAACCTGTAATGGTACTTCCTTCCATAATAAACGCACTGACATCTTCCTCCGCCATAGCCGGCAGTGCCGGGGACAGCGCGAAGGTTAAGGCCAGTATCAATATTACATTGAAACATTTGCCAAATAATTTCTTCATTCTCTTGTCCTCCTTGAAAACTGGTATATGTGCCGTTATGGCGAGCACTTCTTTGCCAGTAAAACTAACCTTCCATCTTCTGTATAATTATTGCAGGTTGAAAGTGTCAATAATCTATCTCCATACGAGGCGTCCAAATCCCCGTCCATTATATTCATTTTCTTCATATTTTTCAGAAAACTATTGAAGTTCTCTTCATTTCCTGCATTGATAAAATCATAATAACGGAATCCTTCTTCTCCCTCTGCAGGCACTTTCGCCAGGCACACTGCTATGATTTCATACTGTGCCTTCTCATAAATTGTATTGAACTGAATAGTCTTGTGCTCCTGGAAGAATGCGGGATCCAAATAATTCTTCAATTCTCCGAACATCATACCGCTCTTCATGTTATGTCCATATACAATCAGATTGTCATCCTGCTGTTCATAATCATTCCTGGAATCCAGAAAGATTGACCCATTAATGTCCTCTTCCCCATCGTAGTTATGGGTCAGATAAAAATCACTGCTCTCCGGCACAGCCTGCATCACCGGATAATCAATACTTGTTCCCGGTATGCTAAGCCATCCAGAAAAATCTGAATTCTGCTCATACAACTGCCGATATTCCCGTAAAACTTCTGGGCCTTCCGGCTTCTCCACTGTTTCCTGCGACAATTCTGCCCCATATACGTTGTTATCTACAGTTCCAGACTGAGCCAGAACAGGCTCCTCTTCCTCTTCTCCATTTAATGCTTCCAGAAATCGGGCGGAGAGCCAGTCTGACGCAGCGGAAATCTCCTGTTCATCCTTAATTCTTTCCAATTCTCTGGTCTTCTGCTGATCATGCAGTTCACTTCCCAGAAAGACCAGAAAACACACTACTGCACCTGTCATACAGATGGCGCCTACCACCTGACCAGGCGACAGCTGCTTTATCTTACGTGCCATCCGGTCAGTGAAGGTGGTCCTGGAAATGGTCTTATAATCTTCTGCCACCATATCCGAGAGATAGAGGAGGTAATCATCCCCAATCACACTTTTAAATATGATCTTTCCTTCCCGTATCAGTGAATAAAGCTTCTGGGCCACTCCAGTTTCATTGATATCCATTTTCTTGGAAATATATCTGATTTTCTCTATGTCATCCAGAGCTTCCTGATATTTTTCATAGGAATCAAACTGAAATTTTCCAATGCAATATACTCTGCCCATGATATCAACTCCCATCCTTCTCTGCTTCTTTTACTTGTTTCTTTGTTTATTTCTTAGCTTTGACCGACTTCACAGCGGAATAGCTGCTGTAATAATTCTTCTTGTCAATTTTCTTGCATACGCGGATCTTGTAATAATACTTCTTGCCGCCTGTTGCTTTCTTATCAGTATACGAGGTTTTCTTCGTTGTTGCAAGCTTTTTATACTTTCCTTTCTTGCTGGTGCTTCTGTAAACCTCATACTGAGTTGCTCCTGATACCTTCTTCCACTTCACTGCAACCTGTTTCTTCTTAGAAGATTTCAAGCTCTTAATCTTCGTGGAATTGGGCGCTGTCACTGCTTTCACACTTGCAAATGGACCATAATAATACTGTCCGTCTTTGTTGACATATGCTCTTACCCGGAATGTCTGTGAGGTTCCTGCCTTCAATTTTGAAACCGTTGCCTTGACAGTGGTTGGCTTATTCACCCTTGCTGCCCGTCTGTTGCCGGAATTGTAAATCTCATATCCGCTGACCACATCATTCTTGGTCCAGGAAAGAGTGACACTCTTATTCGTATACTTTGAAACCTTAACGCCAGTAATTTCCGGAACTTTAATATTGTAATTTACTGTTTGGGTTCCGGTATAATTTCCTTCTCCCTTGATAATCACGCTTGCCATTCCCGGAGTTGCACTGTTGACGTATACCACGCTGTAGTCCGTACCCTTCTGCAATGTCGTATTACCGCTGGTAACAGTGATCGGCGGATTCTGCTCTTTTCCAGTGTAAATCTGATCGCTGATAGGACTTACGGTTGCCCTTCCTAACTGCTGAGGACTAATCTGGAACGTTGTCTTTGTGCCTCCGGTGTACTTGCCCTTACCAGTAATGGTAATGGTTGCTGTTCCTGCATTTACATTCTCAGAATATGCAATGTCGTAGTCCACTCCGCTGACCAAAAGGTTGCCGTCATCTTCCACTCTGACCGGAGGAGTAATGGCTGCGCCTGTGTAGGTGTAAACAGCTGCCACGCCCCGGATGGAGGTTTCTGCTGATAATTCTCTTGCAATGTCAAAATTCACAGTTTTTGTTCCGAAATACCAGTCTTCTGTACCTGTAATGGTAATGGTGGCTGTTCCGCGATCTACGTTATTGCTGTATTCCACGCGGTAATCTGTGCCTTCCACCATTGCTTTTCCACCAATGCTTACCTGAGGAACCGGCGTCACAGGACTTCCGGTATAATCCTGGGTAGGAATAGGAGCCACATCTACCATATTCATGTTTCCATGGATGCGGAACTTCGTTTCAATGGTGCCTGTATAGTTGCCGATACCGGTAATGGTGGCTGTCGCTTCCCCTACCATGGTATTGTTTACGGCAGTTACCCGGTAATCTGTTCCCTGTATCAGAGTAACTGGATTGTTGGTTTCTTCTCCTTCCCTTACCGTTGGCTGGCTGGAAGGCTGGAACTTAAGCTCTACGCCTGGAACAATCGGCCTGCCACCGTACCACTGAGGTTCAATGCTGTTCAATTCCATGGCACTGTCTATCACGCCTTCTGAACCGATGCTCTTGGGTGTAATGGTAAAGCGTGCAGCTGCCTGCTTATTCTGCTCTGCAAAATAGCCCAAGCCTTTGGCAATGACTACTGCGGTATCCACACCTGCATTGATGATATTGTCATATTCCAGTACATAATCTGTACCTTCTATTAACTGAATCGATAATTCTTCGTCTACATCAAGGAAAACCTTTACTTCTGGTTTAATTGGTGCATTTCTAAATTCCTGAGGCTGAATTTCTTCTATCCGGAAATCACCCTCTGGCGGATACATCCGGAATGATACTTCACGGCTTCCGGTATAGTTGCCAATTCCTCGTATTGTAGCTACTCCCGGCACATTAATTCCTGCTTCACCAGTGTAGGGATCCACTGTGTAGTCTACACCCAATTCAAGCTTTGTACCGTCTTTTGCCTGAACCTGGAACTCTGGAACAACTTCCTCGCCTTCTCTGTAAATTGCCCTTCCGCTTGCATCAATATCTTCTGCATTGGCAATATCCTCTGGAAGAATATTAAAAGTAATCCGATTAGTTCCGCCAAATCCTCCGATACCAGTCAGAATAACGGCAGGTTTCTCCTCTTCAACTTCTATTGCTGTACTTGCATTTACATTATTTTCATAAGCCACCGTGTAATCTGTGCCTTCTGTAAGCGTATTTCCACCGAAGGTTACTGTAAGTTCCGGCTCTTTCGCTGTTCTGTCAAATGTCTGGTTCTGTTCGAACTCAACTCTTACACCTGAGCCTGAAATCGGCTGAGGAATAATAGAGAAATAGAATGTCGCCTGACCCTCATAATGGTCTCCGATTCCTTCCACTGTTACACTGGCTTTAGCATCTCCTTCTGACAGTTTATCATTGTTCTTCCACTCTACAATCCTATAATCCTTATCTTTTATCAATCTTCTGTTTGCAGCATTAGACGTATAGCCATCTGTTCCTATCTTCTTGAAATCGTTATTATAGATTTCAAAGGGCGGTTCCATGGCTGAACCATTATATACATAAGCATTTTCATACGGTTCATCATTTATAACATCTCCGCCAAATACCAACGTTATGCCGCTCTCAGGATCTGAGAAGTTCTTTTTGATAATATTATAATACCGTGTAATCACTCCTTTATAGCAATCAATTCCGCGCACGACAACGGTAGGTCTGAACTCTTCCACATCATCTTCACTGCCAATTCCAGTATTATTCTTACTGATTTCTGTTGCGTTGCCCTGATTCGCTGATGTAATGATTTCGAAGTCTTCTCCTTCTTTCAATATTTTCGGTTCCGGATCTCCTTCGCACTGCATACCTGAGCGGTCTTCAAAAATCAATTCCGGATATACCGGGTCCACGCCATAGTAAACATCATGGTCATAATTTAATGTCATATACTCCGGCGGATTATTATTAACATCTTCAATCGATGCCATAATCTTGAATATCTTATCGTAACGGCCCTCATAGTTACAATACTCTTCTTCAAGAGCACGAATATAAACAGTTGCGTCTCCGATCCTTGCATTATGCTCATATCCAACAGCAAAATCTTGACCTTCTATCAGTCCTGTTTCTGTACTGTTCTCTCCTTCACACCAGGTAACTGTCAGTGCACTTTTCCCCTCTTCTACCAGAGAATCAAATCTAATATAATCACGGATATAATCACATTCCCAGAAACCGGTTTCTGCGTTTTCTTCTCCCAGATACCCTGTAGAGCCGCTGGCGCCGCCTGGAGGCGCGATTCTGTCATTTCTAATTTTTATAAATGTATCTACCGTTTCCTCCGTTATCTGCCTCGGATTAATCTTAAATTCTTTGATAAATTCTCCATAATAGTTTCCATCGTATGCCTCATCATCATTCCGGCTTGCAGTAACCGTCAAGGTAGGAAGCAGCCTTGTTCCACCCTTAATATCATTCTCCCAGGTATAGACATTGATATTATTCGCAGCTTCTACCTTATAGTCATAAGCTGTTCCTTCCACTGCTGCCGAATCTAACTTGTCAAGAGGCTGTTCCTTGCAATATATCTGCAATTCCGGTTCTATCGCTTCCCCTGTATAGAGATATCCTTCCTCATTCACTCCATCCAGCGACATGTCATTCTCATTGTCCTTTGCCTTGGAAAGATCCCGCTGATAAATCTGGAATTCCTTCCTTCTTTCTCCACAATAATTTCCATTCAGCTCTGTCTGAGTGTCATCGCCTTCGGAAGATGTTCCCGGAGCAACAATTCCGGAAATAATTGCAATTGCCGGAGAACTTCCGTCTTTCGTAGAATTTACTCCTTCGGGAGCTGCAGTAGCATTCTCATAGTTGTCATAGGTCACCTGATAATCTTCACCTTTTTTCAGCAGAAACTTTGTTTCTATTCCGCTTTTGAACCTTACGGTATAATATACTTCTGGTTCCGGCGTATTGGTAATATTCCCGTCAGCATCCTTCGGGCTGTATTCCCAGTCCTGCCCGCCATTCAGTTCCATCGAAACATAATCGCCGGACAAATCTCCTATAATCTGGAAATCCTTTGTAATTGTCCCTGTAAAGTTGCCTTTTCCTGTTACAGTTATTGTAGCAGTCCCGATGGTATTATTTCTTTCATATTTTACAGTATAATCGGTATTAAGCACCAAATTCTTCGCTTCTTTCTGATTGCCTTCCATATCAACTGCTATATAACTTACCTGCAGGTTAGGCCAGATAATTTCGTCCGAATCCTCTTTCATTATTGGTGAATCAGAATCGGTATATTTATCTGCATATTTCTCTCTATCCTTTACCCAGTCCAACACCACACTTGAATCTACGCCTGTAATCTCCACCTTGTCTTCTGCATATGCTGCTTCAAAGTCATAGGCTTCAATGGTGAACTCTTTCTCTATTTCCCCTTCATAATTCTCAGGACTGCCTTTCACTGTCAGCTTCTGAGGACCCACTGTAATTCCTGCCCCTGTGCTTTCATCTGTATTATACTCTACGCTATAATCTGTATCTTGTGTCAATGTCCTCTCGAAATGAGTAATCTCCGGCTTAGGCTCAATGGGAAGCCCGGAATAAATGTAGGTTCCTGCAATGCCAGTTACTCCCTCTGGCAATACAATGTTATACTCATTCTTTACTAAATCATCTGTTGATAAGTTCAGGGGAACAATGTCAAACTCCACTTTCGCTGTATTATAATAATCTCCTGTACCAATAATATCAGCGGTAGCTTTTCCTGTTGTTTCCGTTGTTACATTAATGTTTGTATAGTTCTCAATGGTATAATCTGTCTCATGTGCCAGCGTCGTTCCATTAAATATAACCTCGGTATTTACCGGTTTTACCGGACTTCCTGTATAAGTCTGGGGATGGCCTATAATTTTTGTCAGAGGATCTATCGTATCATAATCACTTAAATCTCCTCTGATCCTGTACGTTAATTCTTTCGTTCCTTTCCAGTTCTTTACTCCTGTGATACGCAGAGTAGCTGTTCCAGGCTTTGTATTATTATTATGGACAATCGTATAATCTCCTGATTGGAAATTATATGAAACATCCTCTCCGTTATCATAACTAATCTTCAGTTCTTTTGTTACAACACCGCCTTCTTTTACTTCAAATTTATAGAAAATCGCACTTAAATCTTGCTCCGTCATTTCAGCAAAATTTTCATCTGTCAGAGATAATCCTGTTGCTGTCACTTTCAAATACTCTGAATCGATACTGCGGGCTTCAATGTCAAATTTTCCGATTGTCTCACCCTCAAAATTGTTCTGTCCGATAATTCTAACTTCTGCACCGCTTTGAGCATTTATCGGAGTGCCAACCGATTCCAAAACATAATCCTCGTCCGCCCTCAGGGTCACTGTCCCTAGATTAATTGTCACTGGCGGCGTAATCACTTTTCCTGTATAAATTACAGGCGAGGTAACTCTAATAGAGGTTCCATCTGTAATATTCCTTTTGGTTATTTCAAATTCTTTGCTAACCGTACCGCTGTAATTACCCGTACCATTAATTTTCATTGTTGCGGTACCAACATTCAGATTATTCTCATAAGCAATATCATAATCTCTGCCTTTTATAAGCGGAGTGGTTGTATTGCCCTGCCTTAAACTCACATTAACACGACTCTGTTCAATCTCTTTTCCTTCATACTTTTTGGAATCTTCAAAGTTGTTCACGATTATATTATCGTCTGTAATCGGCAGCGCCGCTATTGTAAATTTTTTAACAACACTTCCGGTAAAGTTTCCCTTACCTTTTACAGTTACCGTAGCTTCTCCAGCATTTGTATTACCAGAGTATCCATACTCTACCTCTGACGTTGACAAACTCTGATTTTTATAAGTGACTGTGGGAGTCGGCTTATGGGCTGTGCCAGTATACGTATAACTATCCGCCACCTCACTGACAGTAACATCGTTGCCTGGCGCTATACTTCTTGGTTCAATTGTATAGTCTACCGTAACGGTACTGCCTGCCTGTATTTTCCCAGTGCCTGTTGACCTGACAGTAATCGAATGCTTACCTGCATCTGTGTGATTGGTTCTGCTTGAATATTCAACCACATAGTCTGTTCCCTCTGTATAAGATGTACCATCTCCCACTTTAACGCTTACTTGATTTCTTTTAGATTCACGATCATAAGTATATGTTCCCTCAACGCTTACACCAATGCTTTCTAATGTGGGGGAATAAATCTCAAATTCTAAGATCATGGTTCCCACATAACTGCCTATACCATTAATAGTAACCTTGGCTGTACCCTGTCCATTCGCAGCAGTAGGGTATACATAAGTACCTATTGTATAATCTTCATCCAACACTAACGGTTTCTCTTTTCCATAATCAGGATCATACAGCTTAATATCATCCCCTGTAAGTTTCACTGGATTCGAAGCACCCTGATAGGGTTTAGCCGCTATGGGATCTGCCTGTATCTGCTTGCTGACATCATATCCGCCTGCTGCCGCCGTGAGGCTTTTCCTTATTGTAAATTCAACCGGATTACTTTCCAACTGTCCAAACCGTTCTCCTTTACCCAATACATATACTTGAGCTTTAGTATCTCCACGACTGGCCCGATCTGTATTCCTGTATCGGAACTCATACTCTTCCGGTTTTATATCATCAATCCCATCATATGTTACCTTCAATTTCTCTAATTGTTGCTCCGGTAATTCTTGTGTTCTTCCATTGTACACTAATCTCAATGATGACACACTGCCTGTATCATCATTTAATTTAAATTTTTCTTCCTCAATTCTTGTTATCTGATAATTCCCTGTTGCAGTCCCCTTGTAATCTCCATTTCCTGTTACTGTTACTGTTACTGTCTTAGGGCTAGAATCGTTACTTCCCATGTTATTATCACTTAACGTATAATTATAATCTGTTCCGGAATTTAGATTCTTCCCCCCTACTTGCACGGTCATATCTCCAGGCAGAATATTTGTACCGCTGCCCTGCACATATTTCATGTCTTTAACCACCGTTACAATCGCTTGATCTGTAAAATCCATAGGTTTAATTTCAAAGGTTGCCGTTGCCGTTCCAATGCAATTCACACCATCCCCATTAACTGTGACGGTTCCTCCTGTACCTACATGAATATTTTCTCCCCATTCTATTGTATAATATCCCGAATCTATTGTCTGATCAGAATAATCCTTCACCACAATAGTAGGCTCTTTCTTGGTTCCATCATACGTAATATCTGTATCCACAACCTCCACGGTGGCAATTCGCACGGCTTCTGCATGCACTGTAAACCCGGACAAATCCACCATCCCGGCTATCATGCAGACGCTTAACAGCAACGCCATTATCCTCTTCCCAACATCCTTATACATCGCTCATTCCTCCTTGCTTCATCCCACATGCATATTTCGTTCTATCTATATCAATATTATTAATTTTTTTCGGCAATTTTGCCTGTTTATTTAACTGTTTTCACTGATTTTTCAATATTTTCCTGAATTCTTTCTATAAATGCAGTAAAGAATACGAAGAACCACATCCGGAACAGCTTTATCTTTTGTAGTAATGGTAGAACCGTAGCCTGACTGTTCCGGATGCAATACTCCGTTTAGAAATTATAACACATATTTCGCAAGAATGCTATTTTTTTACGGATTTCTTTTATAAATTTTTTAGATTTCCTGAAATTTATGTATAATTTCGGGAAATACAGTACCTTTTTCCTGGATTTTTCTTGTTCACACCCTGAAAATGCACTTTGACAACCCTCTATTTCTATGATAAGATGATGCAAACGAAGTTTCTATATACATTTCCAGCAGATTTCATCTGTATCATTACGTGGACTTCCCACAGAAACCTTGTTTTATATCCAAACTCTTTATTCTTTGCTGACACTTAGCTTTTATTGCCCTGAGAAGATTTTTCATGCTTTTACCCGCTGTAAATCTATGCTATACTATGAGAAAGGAATCTATATGAAAGACACGAAAATCCAGTGGCATCCCGCATTCGTGGCCGCCATGAACCTGGAGCTGCGGAAAGACAGAGAGAACCTGATTTTCCAAAAGGAACATAACCTGAACACGAAGCCCCTGTCCATTGATCTGCTCATCATTCAGAAGAGTTCTTCCGCCGCTGTCTCTAATGAAATTGGTCGGCTGTTTCGAGGGCATAACATTATGGAGTACAAATCGCCAGGGGATTCCCTGGACATTGACGTTTATTATAAGACCATGGCCTATGCCGCGCTTTATAAATCCAATGGCAATACTGTAAATGCAATTAAGGCCGACGATATTACGATATCGCTTGTTTGGGACGCAAAGCCCCTGAAGCTGTTTCAGCATTTCAGGGCGCAGGGCTGTTCCATGGCTGAACCTTATTCCGGGATCTATTATATAGAAGGAAGCATCCCTTTTCCTACGCAAGTGCTTGTCACCCAGGAATTAGATCCCACTGCCCATGCATGGCTCTGCGCTCTTTCAAAGAAAGTAACGATTTCAGAGGCGCAGCGGCTGTTAGATCAGACGAAAGAATTGACGGAAAGCGGCGAACGAAATTTTGCTGATTCTGTTATAACCGTTATGTTAAAGGCAAATAAAGCGATTATCAACAACTGGAAAGGAGCTGGGAAGATGTTTGAAATTCTGATGGAACTTATGGAGCCCCAGATAGAGGCGATGTTGGAAGAAGAAAGGAAAAAATCTATTATGATTGGGGAACAGAAAGGTGAACAGAAAGGTGAACAGAAAGGCATTACCGCAGGCATACTGGGCACCATAGACACCCTTCGGGAATTCGGGCACACGGATACCGATATCAAACCTGCCATAATGAGAAAATACAACCTCTCACTGGAAGAAGCGGATGATTATTTATCTGGAACTGTTACTGTTGATTTGTCTGGAACGCCTCTGCAATGAAGAAACATTTATACTATTCGTTTTTCCATTACTGATAAATAAGAAAAAATGCATATAATGTCCAGCATATTGCTAACAAAGCGGTCTGTTGCCATTTACACAATGGACCGCATACCAAATCTTGTAAATTTCTCACAAAGCCTATATATAACGTAATTAATTATTGCCTATAAGCACAAGCGATCAATAACCATTTGCGGAACTGTAGTTACCCAATCAATAAACTTTTTCACGGCTTCCTGAATCTCTTCACGGGAATAAAAGAATACATTATTTATTACAGAATCTTTCAGCCATCCCCAAAGTTCCTCAATCTTAAGTCAGCAACCACCAGTTCAACTGGTGGTTTGCCCTAAGCCCTAATAAGGGCTTTCTTACTGCTCGCCCAAAAGGGCGGTGTCGCAAGCATTCTTACTGGTCCGCTAAAAAGCGGTACTTCTTGCATCTTCTTTTCGTGATTCTTCTGCCTGCTCGTTAATATATTTTCTGACAGCATCTTCCGTTATATTACCTATTGTTTCTACGTAATATCCACGTGCCCAAAATGCTTTGTTCCACTTACTTTGCAATTCTGGGCGTCTGTCATATATCATTAGTGTGCTTTTTCCTTTTAAGTATCCCATAAAACTTGATATACTTATTTTCGGCGGAATTGCTACACTTAGATGTGCGTGATCCTCGCATACTGCGCCTGCTATTATCTCAACATCCTTATATTTGCATAATGTACTGATTATCTCACGTACATCGACTTTTATTTGCCCATACAATTGCTTCTTCCTATACTTCGGAATGAATACTATATGATACTGGCATTTCCATTTCGTGTGTGATAAACTTTTATTATCCATTAGGACCGCCTCCTATTTTTGAGTTTGGCTTGCGACACCATTCTCATTTTAACATAGGAGGCTTTTTATTATATCCTCATCGTTTCCACTTACACGATTCTCCCCAGCATAGCTGGGGGATTAGACCTTTCATTCATAATTACTTCCTGGCTAAGTCCCTTGATAAAGTGCGTCTCGGCGGCAGCCTGGCGTTTATCACCACCCGTTACACAATGGATTCCAAGGATACAGACGTAAGGGAATATCTGGCTGCAAGAGCGGACCTGCTTGGGGCTGTCCGTCTGCCTGACAACGCCTTTAAAGCGAACGCTAATACAGAAGTGGTGTCTGACATCTTATTCTTACAGAAACGCGATACCCCAGCAGACGAAATCCCAGATTGGATACATACTGAAGAGAATACAGACGGATTTATAATCAACAGTTATTTCCTCAATCATCCCGAAATGGTTCTGGGAACGCCTTCATCAGAAAGCACACAGTATGGCAGGCAGGATTATACAGTTGTTCCTGTTCCAGACGTTGGCCTTGCCACACAGCTCCAAAAGGCAATGGAATTTATTCGTGGGACCTACCAGAAAGCCGTGCCAGCAGAACCGGATAAAAGCACTCCGGCAGACACGCTCCCGGCTGACGACAGCGTGAAGAACTATTCTTTCACTCTGGTAGACGGTGAAGTGTACTACCGTGAGAATTCTATGATGAAGAAAGCCGAGCTGAACGCAACAGCCGAGAACCGTGTCAAAGGCATGATAAAACTGCGTGACTGCGTACAAAAGTTGATTGCCCTGCAGATGGATGAATCTATACCGGATAGTGCCATTAAGGCAGGTCAGGCAGAGTTAAACCAGTTATACGATGCTTACACTCATAAATACGGCCTGATTAACAGCCGTGCGAACCGTCTGGCGTTTGAGCGGGATTCAAGCTATTATCTGCTCTGCTCCTTGGAAATCTTGGATGAAGACGGCAGACTGGAACGCAAAGCGGATATGTTCACAAAACGCACTATCAAACAGCATAAGACAATCACCAGCGTAGACACGGCATCGGAAGCTCTGGTTGTATCCATTGGAGAACGTGCCAAAGTGGATTTGCCGTTTATGTCACAGCTGACCGGAAAAAGTGAATCCGAGCTGATTCGGGAATTACAGGGCGTAATCTATAAAGACCCAACGAATAATATTTGGCAGACAGCAGACGAATATTTGTCTGGCAATGTCCGTAAAAAGCTGCGACAGGCACAAAAAGCAATGTCCACAGACCCGGCGTATAAAATTAACGTCAAGGCTCTGAAAGCGGCGCAGCCAAAAGACCTTGACGCATCTGAGATTGAAGTACGTCTGGGCGCGACATGGATTGATAAATCTTATATCCAGCAATTCATGTATGAAACCCTGAACACGCCTGCTTACCTGCGTAACAGAATCACAGTAAATTATTCAGCGTTTACGGCGGAATGGAGCATTGCCAATAAGAATGCCGCCCCATATAACGATGTCGCAGCATACACGACATATGGCACTGACCGTGCAAATGCATATAAAATCCTTGAAGATTCCTTAAATCTCCGCGATGTGCGTATTTACGATACTGTAGAAGACGCAGACGGAAAGGAAAAACGTGTCTTGAACGCAAAACAGACAACCCTTGCCCAGCAGAAACAGCAGGCCTTAAAAGATGCATTTAAAGACTGGATATTCAAGGAGCCGGAACGCCGCCAGACGCTTGTCCATCACTATAACGAAACCATGAACAACACCCGGCCTCGCGAATATGACGGCTCTCATATTGTATTCTCAGGCATCAACCCGGAAATAAAACTCCAGCCCCATCAGTTCAATGCGATTGCACATGTGCTGTATGGCGGGAACACCCTGCTTGCGCATGAAGTGGGGGGCTGGGAAGACGTTCGAGATGATTGCCGCCGCTATGGAGAGCAAACGTCTGGGCTTATGCCATAAGTCGATATTTGTTGTTCCGAACCACTTAACCGAGCAGACTGCAGCTGAGTTTCTCAGACTATATCCTGCCGCGAATATTCTGGTCACAACTAAAAAGGATTTTGAAACCCGTAACCGTAAAAAGTTCTGCGCCCGTATCGCCACCAGCGACATTGATGCAGTCATCATCGGGCATTCACAATTCGAGCGTATCCCGATAAGCATGGAACGCCAGGAACGCTTGATACGGGAACAGATTAACGAAATTACAGACGGCATCCGGGAAGTGAAAGCCAGCCATGGAGAACGCTTTACCATTAAGCAGCTGGAGCGTACAAAGAAAAGCCTGGAAGTGCGGCTTGAGAAGCTGCAGGCAAATGGACGCAAGGACGATGTGGTCACGTTTGAAGAACTCGGCGTTGACATGATGTTCGTGGACGAATCGGACCTGTACAAAAATTTGTTCTTATATACCAAAATGCGCAACGTGGCTGGCTTATCGACGGCAGATGCACAGAAATCAAGCGATATGTTCGCAAAATGCCGTTATCTGGATGAAATCACGGGCGGCAGGGGGATTGTGTTCGCCACCGGAACTCCAATATTGAATAGCATGACGGAAATGTACTCTATCCAAAGATATTTACAATACGGCCGCCTGCAGGAGATGGGTATGGGGCAGTTTGACAGTTGGGCATCCCGGTTTGGAGAAACCACCACCGCCCTGGAGATAGCACCAGTATTAGAGGTACATGGACAAATCCAGAGAGAAATACGCTGAAAATACATAAGATATTTTTTAACATATCAATGAAATAAATTCTTGAATGAAATTTTCTTTTATTGGAATACAACGTTAAATCTATCTATTTATGAAAAAGTACCGATAGAACAGATAAGAGAACTTATAAGGTTTACAACCCTGCAAGTCCTCTTATGTATCAGAGATATTGGTGGTGTCCGTTTTGCATAAAACTGTCCTAGCTTGTTTTGTTCCTTTACCTCATTATAATTTTCTTTCGATTAATGATAATATTATTTACAATGTTAACGACTAATCAATAGTAATCGTATAACTTCCTGCCTTGCTTATTGCCTTTGCTTGTAATGTATATGTCCCACTAAATGCTGGAATTTGATCCATTGTAACTGTTTTTCCCGCCTTTATCTCTTTAGTGTTTCCAACTTGTTTACCATTACCATTAATAATTCTCACTTTAATTGTCCCCGGATTTCCTGCATGATTAGTCACCTTAGGAGAATCTCTAAAAATATTATTAGATGATGTTACATTATAATAACCATCTGTTGAAAGTCTTGCATTTCCTGTCCAATTCACACGTGGCTGAATTATATTCTCTTCATTGATACTCAGTTCCTTTTGATCTGGGATTTCCGCCGCCAAAGCACTTGTTGACGCAGATACCATTACCACACACATTCCCATAACAGCTATCAATTTTTTAACTTCATATTTTTCTCCTCTTTTCTGAATTATTTTATTTTAATTGCATATCATATCATGCATTAAAATCAGTATAAATTTTACAAATTATATGAAATTCAAAAAATATCTTCCCTCTTTGCACTTCACCTCAACAATATAATTCATATTATCTTCTAAAACTTTTAGGCTAATAGATTCACCCGCATCAACGATTATTTCATCTAAAATAATATTCCTGTTCTCATCCAATATACGAACAGCAACATGGCCACTGCTATTGGCGTCATTTATCATCTCTTTTTTGTAAAAGATGGAAGAAAAATTCAAATAACCGTTATTGGATACTTTTACTTGTGACCACTCTGTTTGATTTATTTCATTTTCAATCGTAGCTTCACTTTTAGGATGGAAATAGCTATGCAGCCATCCTACCTCTTGCGTCGCAAACATAAACGATCCTACTATACAGCCAGTAATAATAACCGTCAGTATCAGCTGTATACGGACTTTCTTTTTGATTTTCTTAAACGGTTCTTTACTTTCCCATTGTTCCGACATTTGAGGATACTCTATCGGATTTTTCATATCTTCCAGTTTTTGGTTGCATTTCTTACAATTCTTCATGTGCTCTTCTATCAGTTTACAGCTATCTTCCGTACAAATATTATCAATATACAGAGGAATTAAATCATTTATAATATCACATGTTATTTTCATTATTTAATCGTATCCTTTCTCTAATCCACTCTTTCGCGCGATAATAATTTATGCGTGCCCAATTTTCGCTTTTATCAAAAATCTCTCCTATTTCTTTAAAAGTCATTTCTTCGTATGCTCTTAGCCAAAACACTTGCCCGTAAGTTTTTTTCGCCTGCTGTACTGCAAACAAAAGTTCTTGAATTTCTTCCTTTAAAAGATATGTTTCTTCCACATTTCTTTCTGTGTCAAATATTTTTAAATTCTCTATTTCTATTTTCTGTATGTGTTTTTCCTTTTTCAGATAGTCAAAATACATATGTTTTGCAATTTGGCATAGCCACACAGACATTTTACATTTTCCATTATAACGATGGAGAGACTTATATGCTTGATAAAATGTTTCTTGTGTAAGATCTTCTGCTAAGTCAAAGTTTCCCGAAAGAGAAATTAAAAAACGTTTTACGGTATTTGCATATTTTACATATATATCATCATCCTTTGATGCTTTATCCTGCATATTCTTATTGCCTTTCTAGTACATGTACTAATATATAAATAGAAATTAATCAAATAATGTTACACTTTAAATCCAGTTTTTTATATTTTATTTTTCTCTAACCTGTTATCAGCATCATTTCTTTTATTGTAAGGCATCATTTTCTACGGGTCAAATTGAGGAAATGCCCAGTAATGAAATTTGGGAAACTAAAAGGGCATTATCCGAGAAGTCTCATTATCAAAGAAATATCCTGAAAAGCACAATTTATCGGCGGTTTCTAAAAAACTTCTCGGATAATTACTCAACTGTTTAGACCATAGACACGATACGTTCCTTATGTTGTTGACAATCATTCTGATAATTACGATAAAGAATACCTTAATCTCTATGCTAGATTTTTTATACCTGTCAAACATTATTCGAGAAGATTTTCTTAGAAGCTGTTAATAAGCCGTACTTCTATAAGTTTTCTGAAATAATGAAACTTCTCGGATAATGCCTTTTATTTTAGTTCTGACATAAAGGGCAAGTTTCGCCAGAGTAACTCAAAACCCACTTTGTGGGTTTTGCTTACCCGGCAACCTTGATGGGGATTCTGTTTCCCCATACCCTCAGTTCCTGCATATTTTCCAAATATGCAGATTGGCTCCTATTAAAAATAGCCGCAGCGTGATTGCCTTACATCACGGAAGATAAAAAAATTCTAAAAATAATTCAATTTCCTTTCCCACTAGCGTTCTCCAATCGGCTTATATAGTAGGAAGCAAAAAACAGCTTCCCCTGATCAGGCATTATGAAAAAAGCAAGGAGGGATTCATGCGATTTACAAAGAGTGAACTGGAGATGGTTTACAAATATGAAGCGACAACAAAAGAGGACACAGTGAAAGCTATGAGGGACGGGCAGTCAGCAGCCGGGGACGACCTGACACGGATTATCATAAGGAATGCCGCAGACAAACTGGAGAAACTTCCAGAACCGGAATGCAGCCGGTTCATAGCGGACAATAAGGCACATTTCATAGGACAGGGCAGAAGTTCCGTCCTGCGGAGACTGAATGAAGCAAAGGAACGGTTGAAACAGCCGGTCTTACAGGGGCATGACCTGTCAGGGCGGGAACGGTTCCAGCCGGACACAAGACATATGATCGTCCTTGATGTGCTGAATAATGACAGCCCCGTAGGATTTAAAGGGGAGAGATACCGATTCTTCCTCTCAGACGGGAGATACCGCAATGCCATAGAAAGTGAAAAGCGTGGGGAAATCAAAATCCGCAGCCATGCGGCGGTAGTTTCCGGGAAACTATATCCAGATAAGAAAGCGGAGCATAACAGATAACAGTCCCTTGATAAAAGTAGGAACTGCACAAAAGCTGAAAGGAAACATAACAGGGGAGTGGAGAAAGCTGAAAAAATATCGAAAGAAGGGAGGGAATCTATGCAGAGAAAGAAAAAGGGGAGAAAGGATACGCCGATCCGTTATGTGGTAGAGCATGTATATTCCGGCACGGAAAGTATGGAGGGATTACTGACAGTAGTGAGCGAAGAAGCCGCCCGTAAGAACGTGGAGGAAAAATTAAGGAACGGAAGTATGGGGACAGGGAAGAAAGCTGTCTGAAAAGATGAATTGACGGTTGATACCAGAGACAGAAAAGGCTATAATGAAGTCAGCGTATTTCTGTCTCTGGATATTGAGTGAATATAGGAGGCCAATATGCAGAATACAGAAAATAAAGAAATATGGACAGCACTCTATACGAGATTGTCAATGGATGATGAGAAGTCAAATAGACGTAAAGCCAAGTTATTTTTTTAGGCATCCATAGGGGATGCCGTTTTTGCTTATTGGATAGCCCCGACAAATTTGTAGTAGATAGTAATGCGCTTTTCCTTTCCCTTGCGGCAACGTCCCATACCTGGCGTTTCGTAAATCGTAATCCGGTCAATCAGTTCGTGAAGCATGAAGCGGTCGAGTTTTTCAAAGCTGGTGTATTTTCGGATAAGGGCTGCGAAGCGGTCAATATCGGCCTTGGTATCCCGAACCTTTTCCAGTGCCTTTTCCATCTCTGCAATGTTCGCTTTCAGCGTTGCCCGTTCCGTATCGTAATCTGCGATAAACATGGTAAAGATGTGGTCAGGCAGCTTTCCGCTCATGTTATCCTCATAGGTGCGTTTCAGCTTCACATCCAGGTCAGCCAGCCGTTTCTTTGCTGATGCAAGGTCGCGTTTCATTGCGGCAGTTTGCTTCTGCTGGTCGGCGCATTTCAGTTCCATCAGTTTCTGCGCGGCTTTTTCGGCATCCTCGCTGAACAGCTTGGCATTGCGCTGAATATCCTCCTGAACCACCTGATAAAGCGTGTCACGGTTGATGTAGTGGCTGGAACAAGCTACTGTCCCTATCGCCTGACTGCGCCCACACATATAGTAAAAATACTTCTGCTGGCTAACGCCCAACTTCATGGATGTTCCGCAGGCTTCGCAGTAGAACAGTCCTGCAAACAGCGCCGGCTCGTCTTTGGCTTTAATGGTCTTTTTCCGCGCAATCAGCCTTTTTTGTGCTTCATCAAATAATTCGCGGGATATGATCGGTTCGTGCATATCAGGAACAACTACCCAATCTTCTTTAGGGATAGGTTCCCTTTTTTTACTTCGATAGGATGGCGTGTACTGCCGTCCCTGTACCATGCTGTAGCCCAGCAAATTAAAGTTCCTGTCTCCCGCACAAAAACGTCAAATTAAAAT
>NZ_SRYA01000035.1 GCF_004793545.1 Petralouisia muris
GGAAACTCTTTGAATCTTTCAAGGTTATTCCACTGTTCAGTTGTCAAGGTCGTTTCGTTATCTCTCTTGCGCGACAACTTCTATATCTTATCACAGTCGTTTGCGTTTGTCAATAACTTTTTTACATTTTTTTGAAATAATTTTTATTTCCTTTTGTTTCCACCGCTTATCGCGCGGTGGAATTTAATAATATCACGTTCTTTTCCATATGTCAACATATTTTTACATTTTTTTATCTGGCTTTTCCCACACCCTGATTTTCAGCAGGAAGATGCCTGTGCAATCTATGATTTTTCTGCCTTTGGGCATATCTGCACAGAATAAGCTGTTGTTATACCTGCAAACCAGATGATTTGCCAACCGGTTCTTATTTATATCCGTGAACCAAATAGTATGCATTCTAACAACAGCTTTCCCGACTTTTAGAAAATTATTCCTCTTCTTTTTCCTTTTCCGGCTCAGAGAATTCCATTGTCACTTCTTCTGCCGCATTTTCTTCCATCTCTTCCTTCACAGACTCTGCCGTCTCTTCCTCAAAGATAGATTCGCATTTTGCACCGCATTGATTGCAGTATACGGCATCCTGTTCCACTACTGCTCCGCAGGAAGGGCATTTTTTCTTTCCTTTTAAGTCTGCAATTTCTGACTTCAACTGTTCTATCTGCATTAACGTCTCTGTGATCAGGTTTATTTCTTCAAACAGCGGTTCCTCATCCTCTTTGTGAAGTTCAAAATACTGTTTTCCAATCTCCATATACTGTTTGTCAATGAAATCTTCTTTCGCTTTCACCTCCAGATTCAGTTTGGCAAGCTCCGTGAGATCTTTTGCTTTCTGAGTTACATCTTTCCCTGTTGCCGAAATAGTTTCTCCTAACTTTGTAAAAAATGTCATATATTTTCCTCCTTACGCTGCCGCCTCACCTTAGCGTGTACAAATATATCCCATATATCCGGCATACATTGCAAGCATAAGCACTCCATGGAAGCGGCTGATTTGCTTTCTGCGCCATGCGAACATCCATACAACAGCACTCATTCCAATTAGAATTATATCATCAATCAGATTTTCCATCAAGACTTCCATAGGACTTACTGCACCGGCAATTCCAAGAACCAGCAGAATATTAAATATATTAGAGCCAATTACATTTCCAAGAGCCATATCTGTTTCCCCTTTTCTTGCCGCCACTAAAGATGTCACCAGTTCCGGCAGCGACGTGCCAAAGGCCACTATAGTAAGTCCGATTAATGTTGGGCTTAAGCCAAAGCTTGCTGCTATAGCAGAAGCGGAATCCACTACAAAATCGCCTCCTGCCACAATGGCCCCAAGTCCTACTATAATATAAAGCAGACACTGCCAGTCCTTCAATGCCGCTATTTCTTCTTCCTCGGCCTGATTTCTTGCTTTTTTTGCTTCCATAACCATCCAGACCAAAAATACGGCAAACACCCCAAGCAATATCAGCCCGTCTGTTCTTCCTATCAGCATACTCTGGTTTCCTATCACCCAGAGCAGCACGGCTGCAAGAATCGACAGAGGAAATTCCTGTTTCATCGTAGATTCTTTCACCGGCAAAGGCGCAAATGCGGCACAGGCTCCGCAGACCACCATCAGATTAAAGATATTCGAACCAACCACATTACTGATAGCCATAGTATTGCTCCCTTTTAAAGCCGCCGCCACACTGACGGCGCATTCCGGGGCGCTGGTTCCCATTGCCACAATCGTCATGCCGATAATCATTCCAGGAATCCGCAGCTTTCTGGCAACGCTGGCGCTGCCGTCCACAAAAAAATCGGCTCCCTTTATCAACAGTGCAAATCCAACTACAAGAAATACATAATCCAGCATTTTTCCTCCTAAACCCGGCAGTACAAAAGCAGCCGTACAAGATTTTTTACACAAACAGTTGCAATCATCTGAACAAACAGCTAAAACAGCACCTTTACTTCTGTTCCCACTCCCGGCTGACTTTCCAGCATAATCTCCGCCTTATGCTGCGCTACAATATGCTTTACAATGGCAAGCCCCAGGCCCGTTCCTCCATTTTGCCTGGAACGGCCTTTATCCACCCGGTAAAATCTTTCAAAAATTCTTTCCTGATGTTCTTTGGAAATACCGATTCCCGTATCTTTCACTGACAGCAGCCCTCTTCCATTTTCAGAAATTACTGTCACTGTCACTTTCCCTCCCCGGCAATTGTACCGCACCCCGTTGCTGCAAAGGTTATAAAGCAGCTCGTCAATAAGCTCCCGATTGGCTGAAATCATGCAGGATTTTCCTTTAAGTTCCAGCGTAATCCCCTGTTTTGCCGCCTGCATATCCATCATATCCAGACAATTTTCCGCCGCCTGATATAAATCCACCTGTTCAAAATCAAATTCCTGTTCTTTGGCATCCAATTCTGATAATTTCAAAATATCATTGATAAGCGCCAGCAGACGGTTAGAACAACTGTGAATCTCACCAGCAAAGCGTTTGGAATCCTTTTCTCCAGCCATTCCGCTCTCTATCAGCTCTGCATATCCGGAAATGGCTGTCAGCGGAGTTTTTAACTCATGGGACACATTGGCGGTAAATTCCTGACGCATTCTGGCATGATCCAGTATATTGAAATGCTGTTTCCGGATGGTTTGGATAAAGGGCTGAATTTCTTCATAAACCGATTCCTGATGCCCTCCGTCCAGATTTGACGCAAGCTTCTCAATCGGAGACAGCAGGCGTTTCGTCAAATATCTGGACAAAATTCCGCACAGCAGCACACTGAACAAAGACAACACCGCAATCAGTACTCCTGTATGCTTCAACATCTGAAAGATATTTTCCGAGTCTTTCCCAATTCTTATAATATCGCCGTTTTCCAGCCGTTTTGCATAATAGAACGTATGAACGGAGTTCGTTGCAGACCGGCGGACTGCCGTTCCCTCCCCAAAGTCTCCTGCTTCTTTAATTTCCGGACGGTCTTTATGATTTTCCATTTCCTGCTGATTGACGCTGCTGTCATACTCCACACTTCCGTCTTTTCTGATTAATGTAATTCTCAGCCCGCTTTCTTCCAAAAAAAGCCGGTTTTTCTCCCATTCCTGCGTTTCCTGATGAAATGCCTGTATTATATGAGTATAATCTTTGATGTCGTCATATACCTGATTTTTAAAAATATTATAAAATAACATCATGGAAACAACAGCCGTAATCACAACCGCAAAAGATGACGCCATGATAAACTGCAGGTTTAGCCTTTTCTTCATATTATCTGCCCATCACATATCCTACATTCCGAACGGTTTGTATTGCACTGCCTTCCTCTCCCAGCTTCTGACGCAGCGTCTTAATGTGCATATCCACTGTGCGGCTTTCTCCTTCATAGTCAAATCCCCAGACCTGATCCATGATTTTGTCTCTGGACAAGACGATTCCCTGATTAATCAACAGCATTTTCAGCAATTCAAATTCTTTGAATGTCAGTTGGCAGATTTCGCCCTTTACCGTAACAATCCGTTTCTCTGTATCCACCTCAATGCAGCCGCTGGTAAGAACAGATACTTCCTCCATGCTCTTTGTCCGCCGCAGGAGGGCTTTGACCCTGGAAATCAGTTCCATTATGCCGAAAGGCTTTGTCATATAGTCATCCGCCCCAAGATCCAGCCCCTTAACCTTATCCAATTCTGTAGATTTGGCTGTCACCATAATAATGGGAATTTGAGAAGTTGCACTGTTATGCCGCAAAGCCGACAGGATTTCCAGTCCGTCTCCGTCCGGCAGCATAATGTCAAGCAGTATGAGTCCGGGAATTTTATGTTCCAGGGCCTGACGCAGACTTTTTCCGCAGGAAAATTCCTGCACGTCAAAACCGCTGTTTTTCAGGGCAAACCGTTGGATTTCACGGATATTTTCATCATCTTCTACAATATATATCAGAGGCATATTTATTCCTTTCCTCCAAGCTGGTACTTACTATGAAAAAATTCCTGCATTTCTTCAAAACGCATCCGCGTCGTTCCGGAAAGATTGTTTACATAGTCATGGGCTTCCACGGTATTATCCTCCATCTGAATCATGTACACGGCAAGATTGGAACAGTGATCCGCCACTCTCTCATAGTTCACTGCAATATCAGATAACGCCAGCCCCAACTCTATGGTGCACTTCCCTTTCTTCAGACGCTTGATATGATGCTTTTTCACTTCTTTATTCAGATTGTCGATTACCTCTTCCAGAGGTTCCACCGTCAATGCAAGCTTTGTATCGTTATGAATAAACGCCTGGATAGAACGGTTTAGAATATCTTTTACCGCTCCGCCGAACACTTCCATTTCGTGTTTTGCTTTTCTGGAAAATTCCAGCTCTTTTTTCTTCATGGAACCGGCAATTTCCATCAAGTTCAAAGCATGGTCGCCGATCCGCTCCAAATCACTGATGCTCTGCAGCAAAACAGAGACATTCTGCCCGTCTTTTTCCGTCAGATCCTGACTGCTTAACCGGGTCAGATAGGCGCTGAGCTTATCTTCATATTTATCCAGCATATCCTCCTGCTCCTGCACCAGTTCCGCCTGCTGCACAGAAAAATTATCAAACAGACCTATGGCTTCCTGAATTACAGTTTCCGATAATTCCGCCATTTTCTTTGCCAGGGCAATACACTGCTCAATGGCATACCCGGGGGTTGACAGAAAACGCTCATCCAATACCTTAAATTCATCTTCTCTGCCGGAGCTTTTCAGTTCTTCTTCCGACACCGGAATTGTCAGATAAGCCAGCTTCTCCAGCCCCTTCGTAAAGGGCAGCAGCACCAATGTTGCAAATATGTTAAAAACACTGTGGATTGCGGCAATTCCGGCGGCTCCCACCCTTTCACCGGTAAATCCAAACTGGAAGATTGTATCTGCAATACTGTAGGCCGCCAGAAACACCACCGACCCTATCACATTAAAATAAAGGTGTACAAAGGCCGTCCGTCTGGCCCCCTTATTGGCGCCTACTGCCGAAATCATAGCTGTCACGCAGGTTCCGATATTCTGCCCCATGATAATCGGAATCACGGAACCATAAGTAAAGGCTCCAGTCACAGACAACGCCTGGAGAATACCCACCGAAGCAGAGGAACTTTGTATCACTGCCGTAAGCAAAGCTCCAACCAGAATTCCCAACAGGGGATTGCTGAATTTGGTAAGAATGCCAGTGAATTCTGGTACATCTGCCAGAGGCTTTACCGCACCGCTCATGGTCTCCATTCCAAACATCAGCACTGCAAATCCCAAAAGGATTTCTGAAATATCCTTTTTGCGGCTGCTTTTGGCTCCCATCAGAAGAATAATACCCAGCAATGCCAAAATCGGCGAAAAAGAAGACGGCTTCAGCATACGGACAAAGAAATTTCCTCCTTCAATTCCCGTCAGGCTTAACAGCCAGGAAGTTAAGGTGGTGCCGATATTTGCTCCCATAATAATTCCGATGGCCTGGGACAACTTCATAATCCCGGAATTCACAAATCCTACCAGCATTACTGTGGTGGCGGATGAGGACTGTATGACTGCCGTCACGCCTGCTCCAAGCAGAACTGCTTTCAGCGGATTTGAGGTTAATTTTTCCAAAATACGTTCCAGTTTGCCGCCGGAAAGTTTTTCCAGGCCTCCGCCCATCACATGCATGCCGTACAGAAACAGGGCAAGACCGCCAATCAGCGACAAAAATCCAAATATATCCATTTTTATCCTCCTGCGTAAGTTCATTTTTGTCTTAACGTAGGATTATTCTATACGGTTTCTGTAAATGGAATACATAATCTGTGTAAAATCTGTGTAAAATTTCAAATGCCGGAATGTGTACTTTATCATTTGGATATGTCCAAAATTCAGGGATTTTCCTTCTGGGCCGCAGTTATTTTTTCTTCCGGGCGAAAGAAGCATCTTTTATTCTCTGGTTTACCCAGTCCCGGAACAGCGCATAAATTACAGACATCAGAGGAATAAAAATCAGCATTCCCGCAATTCCCATCAGCTTGCCGCCCACTGTCACTGCAAACAATACCCAAATGGAAGGCAGACCCACGGAATTGCCCACTACATGAGGATAAATCAGATTTCCCTCAATTTGCTGCAGCACCAAAAACAATATCACGAAAAATACTGCCTGCATGGGATTTACCATAAGGATCAGAAATGCTCCCACAACGCATCCGATAAAAGCTCCCACCATGGGAATCAATGCCGTAAATGCAATGAGCACTCCCACCAGCAGCGCATAGGGCATACGGAAAATCGTCATGCTGACCAGAAACATCATGCCCAGAATCAAGGCTTCCAGACACTGCCCTGTAATGAAATTTGAAAAAATCCTGTGGGACAGACTGCAGATATGGCTGATTTTCTCTACTGCCTTTTGAGGAAACAGCGCACAAATCACTTTATTGCACTGTCTGCCCAAAGTTTCCTTCTGAATCAAAAGATACAATGAAAAAACAAATGAGATAAAGAAGGTCACTACGCCATTAATCACTGTCATGGTTGCAGACATGGTATAAGAGACTACACTTCCCGCACCGCTTAAAGCAAAATCCTTCACGCCGTTCAGCCAGCTCATCCAGTCGAATTCCAAAGATTCAATATAAGCTTCTACCACATCCCAGTCACGGAACAGCTCTTCCAGCCATTTCTGCATTTGAGGCAGAAATGTGACCATTCCTGCGCTGATGCTGTCGAAGGTTTTTCCAAGCTGGGGAATCACTACCACAATTACAATTGTAATAACGGCTAATACGCCTGCAAGGGACAGAACCAGACTGAGTGAACGAGCAATTTTTCCATTCTGCGGGAATAATTTCTTTTCTATGGCGGTCATTGGAATATTCAGAATAAAGGCTATTGCACCTCCCAATACAAAAGGAAACAAAATTCCCCACAAGAAGGACAGGAAGGACAGAACCCTGCCCATATTCATCAGCAACGATAAAAGAACCAGCGTAAAAGTGATGATTCCAAGTATTTTCTTGATATTACTTTTGTTCAAATCCATACGTTTTCCTTTCTGCAACTTTCTACCATACGAAAGCATAATATAATTGGTATGTATCATACCATAAGAGGATTCCCTTCCGCAATATAAATGTAGATTTTGCTCTGGTTTTATGCGCTTTACACAATTCCATCTTGACAAATTCCCATCTCCCTCATATAATGGCATAAAATAAAGAGATTTTAAAAGCTGTGACGGGAAGAAGTAGCATGCCGGAATCCTACAGAGAGCTGCCGGAAGCTGAGAGGCGCAGGAAGAACGCAATGTGAATACATCCTTGAGCTGCACACCGAATGGGAAAATCCCGGCGAAAAGCTTTGCCGGATCTCTCACTAGTAGGCTGTGACGGTATGCAACCGTTAATTTGCAAAAGCGCTGTATGGCGCTTAGTAAGGCGGGCTGTGTGAGCAGTCTGTGAATTAAGGTGGTAACACGGGTAGTAACCTCGTCCTTTTTGGGGACGGGGTATTTTTTTATGATTCAGGAGGTAACATTATGACAGTATATGACGAACTGGTTGCCAGAGGGCTGATTGCCCAGGTAACAGACGAAGAAGAAATCAAGGAACTGGTGAACACCGGAAAGGCTGTGTTTTATATCGGTTTTGACCCTACCGCTGACAGTCTCCATGTGGGACATTTCATGGCTCTATGCCTGATGAAGCGTCTGCAAATGGCCGGAAACAAGCCGATTGCGTTAATTGGCGGCGGCACTGCAATGATAGGGGACCCTTCCGGCCGAAGCGATATGCGCCAGATGATGACAAAAGAAACGATCCAGCACAACTGCGACTGTTTTAAAGCACAGATGAGTAAGTTTATCGACTTTTCCGAAGAAAAAGCCATAATGGTAAACAACGCAGACTGGCTGTTAGATCTGAATTACGTCGATGTACTGCGGGAAGTGGGGGCCCATTTCTCTGTAAACCGGATGCTGACGGCAGAATGCTACAAACAGCGGATGGAAAAAGGCCTGAGCTTTCTGGAATTTAATTATATGATTATGCAGAGTTACGATTTCTACGCTTTATTCCAGAAATATGGCTGTAATATGCAGTTCGGCGGCGACGACCAATGGAGCAATATGTTAGGCGGCACCGAATTAATTCGGCGTAAACTGGGCAAGAATGCTTACGCCATGACAATTAACCTGCTTCTGAACTCCGAGGGAAAGAAAATGGGCAAAACCCAGTCCGGAGCTGTCTGGCTTGACCCGGACAAAACCTCGCCCTTTGACTTCTATCAGTACTGGCGAAACGTATCCGATGACGATGTATTGAAATGTATCCGTATGCTGACCTTCCTTCCTCTGGAAGAAATTGACAAAATGGACGCCTGGGAAGGCGCACAGTTGAATACCGCAAAAGAAATTCTGGCCTTTGAACTTACAAACATGATACATGGAGAAGAGGAAGCCAGAAAAGCCCAGGATGCGGCCAGGGCTTTATTTTCCAGCGGCAATGCGGCAGACATGCCGGCTGTGACTTTAACTGATGATGATTTCACGGAAGGCGCCATAGACATTCTGGGACTTCTGGTAAAATCCTCTCTTACCTCCTCCCGTTCAGAAGCCCGCCGGGCTGTGGAACAGGGCGGCGTCTCTGTAGACGGGGAAAAAGTGACGGATATTAAAACAGTATATCCGGCAGATACATTTACAAAGGGCGTGGTACTGAAAAAAGGAAAGAAAAATTTCCGGAAGATTTTGAAATAATAGATAGATGGCATTGCCATCTGCGCCAAGCGCAGCTGCTTGCGGCATCTACTTTTTCGCACGACTGCGCATCCTCCAGCAGGGCCCTTCTGGCAGCCAAGCATTAAATCATATAATTTAAGGGGCTTCCAGAAGGGCCCTGCTAATCCCTGAGCATGGAATTTACAGTTCTTTCATCAATTCCCGCAGTTCTTCTTCAGCCTCCATAAAAACATCCAGCAATTGCGGCTCAAAGCTTCTGCCTCTTTCTTTTTCCATAATTTCAAAGGCCTGTTCCAAGGACATGCCCTTCTTATATTGACGTTCCGACACCAGTGCGTCAAATACATCTGCGATTGCAAGGATTCTGGCAGCAAGCGGGATATCTTCCCCTTTTAAATCATGGGGATATCCGCCGCCGCTCCATTTCTCATGATGGCACGCCGCCATATCTCTTGCAATTTCTACAAATTCTCTGTCTACGATACGATCCATATTGTCCTGGATCAGCCTGCCGCCCTCCTCTGCATGGAGCTGGATCAATTCATATTCTTCCTTTGTCAGAGCTCCCGGTTTCTGCAGAATACGATCAGGAACCGTAAGTTTTCCGATATCATGAAGGGGCGCTGCCTTCTGCATATAATCAATGTAAGTAGGCGTTAATATTTCTTTGTAAAGATCCTTTTCCTGCATTTTGTTTATCAGAAGATTCACATAGGCACTTGTCCGCTTCACGTGCTCTCCGGTAGTTCCATCCCGGCTTTCAATTAAATTTGCCATTGTTATAATAATATCCTGCTGCAATTGGGTAATTCTTTGTAATTGCTGCTCCACCATATGCTCCAGATTCTTCTTATATTCTTCCAGCTCCATGGTTCTTCGCACCCGCTGCAGCATAATCGCCGGCACAAAAGGCTTGCCGATATAATCAACTGCTCCCATCTGAAAGCAGGTCTCTTCTGTTTTCTCCGTACGGTCTGCAGTCAGAAAAATTACCGGAATCCCTTTCCAGTTCTCGCTTTCTTTCAACCTGCGCATAACCTCAATGCCGTCCATCCCCGGCATCTGGATATCCAAAAGCACCAGATCCGGTTCATTATCCTCCAGATAAAGCAACGCATTTTCTCCGGAATTTACCGTCTCTACACTATATTCTTCTGACAAAAGATCCCGCGCAATTGCAAGATTGAGCCTGCTGTCATCTACTACTAAAATTGTTTTTTTCATGAAACCTTCCCTGCTGCTCTGATTATTCCTGCGGTTTTCAATAATATTTTGCCCTGACTCATCTTATGTCTGCAAAAATCCTGAAAGAACCGCCTGATTCTTCATCATAGCCTAAATCTGTTATATCTGGTACCAGTGTATCTCATTTTCTTTTAAGCTTAAGGAAAAACTTTCCCCGTTTCCTTTGTAGACAATGGTTTCCTGAGGCTCATAGGTATTGTTTACCACGCAGAATTTGCCATTTGCAGGATACGCATGAACCTCTGCATTAAAATTACTGCTGAACCATCGGTAAAGATTTCCTTCCTCGTGGGCGCTCCACAGAATCGAACGGTACAGCATTCGGCTGTTTTCAAAGCTGTAAGGCAGACCGCTGATATAAACCGCCCGGCCCTTTCCGAATTCATTGACCGCAAGCTGGACTTCCTTTTCCTTTTCCACAAGAATCCGCGTTCCTTCTAAAGCATAGATATTCTTCTGGCCTTCTCCAAAGTCAATTTCCCCTTTGCAGTCCTCAGTGATAAAATGATCGTGGCTATCCCAGTTGTATTTATCGTAGCCCAGGGTAAAGCCCCGCTCTTCTTCCACCCCAAACACGCTGGCAAGCTGGAAAAACCGCCCGTTTGCCTGATGTCCGCTGGGTTCCCCCACTCCGATAACGCCGCCGCCCTCGTATACAAATTTCTTTACGGCCGTAACGATGGCCTCATCACACCACCATTCTCCGCCGGTATGGGCAGTGTCTGCACCGCCTACGTTGAGCAAAACATCAATGTCATTTAGGATAAAAGGATCTTTTTTGATATCTTCAAAACTAATAAAAGATACATCAAAAGGCGCACCGGATAAGGCTTCAATAACTCCTGCATAAGAATAATTCTGTTTCTGGTACAGGGCGTGGTGAACCATATGGCAGCCCCAGGCGCGCATCTTGCCCCAACAGTTCAAAACGGCAACCTTTTTCACACAATAGGGCACGCAGCCCTTTACATTCTCATACAACACCCGGAACTCCTCACAGACACTCTCTACATAATCCACAAATTCCGGAAAATCCAAAGCCAGCTTCAGATAGCCGCCATAACCGATACGGTCAATGGGCTTTCTTAAAATCGCCCGCCTTGCCGTTACCCAGTTGACCTTCGCTTCCTTTACCGGATCGCCGCCCTCGCAGAAGGTATCCGGAAAAAAATAAGGCAGTAAACGTCCTTCTGTATATTTCACCCCCTCAATATCACTGATCAATCGCAGCGTAGAACCGTTTCCCACACTTCCCACTACGGCATCCAGTCCGATGGAGGCAAATTCCTCCAAAAAAGGCTCTGTGCCAATCCAGTGATCTCCTAAAAACATCATGGCTTCCTTGCCGCATTCATGGGTGATATCTACCATTTCTCTGGCAATCTTCGACACCTCTCTGCGCTGAAACGCCTGGAAATCCCTGAATTCCCTGGTGGGAATCCGGTATTGCCCATTGTAATAGCCCTGATCAATAATATACTCAGGCCGGAATTTATATCCGCATTCCCGCTCAAACTGTTCCAGAATATAAGGGCTGACAGAAGCAGAATATCCGTACCAGTCCACGTATTTTTCCCTGGCCAGCTCATCAAAAATCAATGTAAACTGGTGGAAAAACGTGGTAAAACGCAGTACATTCACATAAGGGTGCTCTTCGATAAATTTCCGCAGCCGCTTCATGGTAAATTCATGGGTTTTCGGCTGGCGCACATCAAAAGTAATCTGATGCTCCACGTCCTTCCAGCCGTTGGTTACCGCATTATACATATGCACCGGGTCCCAGATAATATACGCCAGGAAGCTTACCGTATAATCATGAAAAGGAATGGACAAAACGGTAACTTCTCCTGTGCTTTCTTCATAGCTCCACTTCTCTGTTGACACAATCTGGCCGGTTGTACGGTCTATTACCTCCCACCAGCGCGTAATATCGTCCCGGCTGTTGGGCTTTAACATATCAGGATACAGGCCTTTCATCAAAGGTATGCGAAGCACATCCGTTTCTGACATATAAAAGGGGGTCATCACATACATCTGCTGAATTTCTTCCGGGTGGGCCTTTGCCCAGCCGTTATCTTTTCTGGTGGTGTAATACGTGGAATATATTTTACCATCCACATTTTGAAGCTCCCTGGGAAAATCCGTCCCGTCACAGTCGCGGACTGCGTCTGCGCCCCATTTTTCCATCAATTCCAGAGTCTGGGGAATTACATCTAAATCTGTGGGTATGGTTACCCGGCCTTTTGTGCTGCTCATAAAAACCTCCGTTCTGCCGCTATTCCAGAATATTACGGTAGATTTTATAATCCTCTTCCTGGAATACATTAAATATTACTTTTTCTATTTGGGAATCTGTATTTAAAAATTCCTGTACCGTTTCCACCGCAAGCTCCGCCGCCTGGTCATGGGGGAAATGATATTCCCCTGTGGATATACAGCAAAAAGCCACGCTTTTTAAACCTTTTTCCGCCGCAAGCTCCAGACAGGAGCGGTAACAGCTTTTTAACTGAGTGCAGTGGGTTTCTTTCAGACTGCCGGAAACAATGGGACCAACAGTATGCAGAACATAGCTGCAGGGCAGATTAAAGGCCGGCGTAATTTTGGCGCAGCCTGTAGGCTCCTCATGGCCCTGTTCTTTCATAATCTTATCGCAGGCCAGACGAAGCTGAATGCCGCTTGCGCTGTGGATCGCATTGTCAATACATCCGTGACAAGGCACATAGCAGCCCCGCAACGCACTGTTGGCCGCATTAACTATGGCATCTGCCTTGAGAATCGTAATATCCCCTTTCCAGAGCGCAAGGCGTCTGTCCAGCCGGGATACCGGCAAATCTTCACAATTTACAATGCCTTTTTCTTCTGCTTCTTCCCTTAAATACTGATCCTGCACCTGCTGGAATTCCTCGCTGATGGGGAGAGGCTCACGAATGTTCATAAGGCTTCGAAGCATCCGTTTCTGTTTTCCTGTGTCAGAGGGAATTTTCATCCCTCTATACTGGGATGATTCTGACAATAACTCCTGAATCAAAAATACTAATTTCTCGTTGTGTGTCATTTCCGGGAACCTCCTGTACTAAAACTTTATTCATCCTCCCAGTCTTCTTCCCAGTTCGGATACTGCTCCGGTGATTTTCCTTTGCTCTTAAGGATCATCGGCACTGGGGTATCTTCTTCCACAACCTTAAGAACCTTGCACTGAAACGTCCATTCATCTCCAAAATCAAAAAGGTACAAAAATTTCTTTCCTTTGCACAAACCCGCCTGATCCAGGGTGCATTTTCCTGCAGAACGATAGCCGTCGTCTGCTCCCGGGGAATAATAACAGTCCCAGTCGCTCCAACGTTTGTTATCCATAAAAAATCCATAGGCATGATCGTCGTCAAATTGAAAAGCATCCTGAATTGCGTTGTGAAGCTCCTGCAAAGTACTGTTACCGGAAATCTGAATATGACGGTAACACCCTGCATACACAGAAACGCTGAGCACATAGGACAGATTCGATTTCCTTTCTACCATTTTAAAGTCTGATTTCTTCAGGCCGCCCTGCTTCTTTCCGGAGTGGAGAAGTTCTTCCATCTTTCCTGCCACTTCCTCCGGCAGCAATCCCAACTGCAAGATCTTTTCCAGCTCTCCCGTCAATTCCGGCGGAAAATCATCCAGATCTATTCCTTCTTCTTCCATCAGAACACTCAGGAAATCCAGCATTTCTCCCACCTGTTCTTCCTCGCTCATAGAAAATCTTCTGAAAAATTCTTCTTCCACCTTATCCAAAACCGGAAGCTCTTCTTCGATACTGACAGGAATCTTCAGCTTGCTGCAGAAAATTTCTACAAAGTCACGTGTTCGTTCATCCCGCACTTTCATCTTCTTGGGACATAACTTTTCCCGCAAAAGAGCGTCAATAAAATTATTCAAAAGCTCTTCCGGATTCTGACGATAGCTTCCTACCGGATCTACCGGCAAAATATAATCTTTATCTGAATTTACCGCCATAAAAACCATAGGAAAATAAGGAGTTTCCTCCGGATGATTCCGTACAGGCTCTGTATATTGGATGATTTCGCATTCCCAGGTATCTGCTTTTTTTATTTTCTTTAACGCCGCCACGCCGATTTCATTACAGCTTAAAGGCTTGGGCCAGGAAACCGGCTTTGCTTCCGGCAGTTTCGTCCGCTTCAATACATATTCTCCGTTCTGCCGTTCCAGCATGGGAATCTCCTGTACGCCGGCATCAATTCTTTTCAATCCAAGTTCTGAGGGCATTTTCCCCTCTAAAAGCTGCGCCATCTTAATTGCCGCTTCCAACGCTTCACACAAATCCTCCTGCTCTTTTTCCCCAGACAGGGTCCAGGGATAAAAGCCGGGCTCATATTTTATAAAATGAGGATATGCATTCTTGCCGGATATCCGGAGCCCATGGGCGCGGGCATACGCTTTCGCCTCCTCCCGCTCCTCCTCAGACAAATCATCTTTCCCCTCAAACGCACATTGCAGGCAGTTTTGATTGACCACTCTTTCCTGAAACTCAAAGGGAGACATGTAAAATTCATGGGCATTCATCAGACTCCACAGACTGTTCAGCGCTTCCTCTCCCACATATAATCCAAGAGCGCAATGTTCTCCTAAACACCCCATAATACTGATATACCCAATTCTGCCATCGGAAAGCTTTACCGCAAACAATTCCGAATCCCATATAATCTTCCATAATTTTGTTTTCTTATATTCAAATGCCAATGCATACAATTTTTCTGAAATCATATTTCACCGCCGTTTCTCTTCCTACAGAAATTGTTCTCCGTATCCGTAATGCTCCACTACATAATCAATATCTTTATCTCCTCTGCCGCTTAAGCATACCAGTATGGAGCCCTGTCCCATTTCTTTTGCTTTCTTCATGGCATAGGCAACAGCGTGAGAACTTTCAATGGCAGGTATAATTCCTTCATAACGGGACAATTTGAAAAATGCTTCCATAGCTTCCTCATCCCCTACCGTCTCATATTGAATTCTGCCCATATCGTGCAAAAACGCATGCTCCGGGCCAACGGAAGGATAATCAAGGCCGCTGGCTATGGAATATACCGGAGCCGGTTCTCCCTGCTCATCTTTGAGCATAATACTTTCAAAGCCATGCATTACGCCTTTCTCTCCAAATTTCATAGACGCCGCATGATCTCCCAGCTTTTCTCCCCGGCCCAGGGGCTCTACCCCTACAATATCTACCGGATCATTCAAAAACGGAATAAACATTCCAATGGAGTTGCTTCCTCC
The DNA here is from genome assembly GCF_004793545.1 of Petralouisia muris. GTDB lineage: Bacteria > Bacillota > Clostridia > Lachnospirales > Lachnospiraceae > Petralouisia > Petralouisia muris. The sequence continues at coordinate 15,227 of NZ_SRYA01000035.1, forward strand.
TCCCACACAGGCGCATACCACTTCCGGATCAATTCCCATCATTTCATGGAATTGATCTCTTGCCTCATATCCTACTACGGACTGAAAATCACGCACCATCAGCGGAAAAGGATGGGGCCCCAAGGCAGAACCGATACAGTAAATCGAATCCTTATAATTTCTGGCATAGGATTCGAATGCGGAATCCACCGCCTCCTTCAAGGTTTTTAATCCATGGCTCACCGGCACTACTTTAGCTCCTAATATTTTCATCCGGGTTACATTGGGAGCCTGCTTTGCGATATCCACCTCTCCCATATGAATCTCACATTCCAATCCGAAATAAGCGGCTGCTGTTGCAAGAGCCACTCCGTGCTGTCCTGCGCCTGTCTCTGCAATCAGTCTTTTTTTGCCCATAAATTTGGCCAGGAGCCCTTCTCCCATACAGTGATTCAGTTTATGGGCCCCTGTGTGGTTCAAATCTTCTCTCTTCAAATAAATCTGACAGTTTCCAATTTGCCTGGAAAGCCGTTCACAGTGATATACCGGAGTGGGCCTTCCCTGAAATTCCCGCCGTATTCTCCGCAATTCGTGAATAAACTGGGAAGAATGGCAAATTGTCTGATAAGCCTCTGTAATTTCTTCAAAAGCCGGCAGCAGCTCCTCAGAAAGATAAGCGCCTCCGTATTCTCCAAAACGACCTTCCCTGTCAGGATAATTTCTTAAATATGTTCTGTAGTCCATTGATATTCTCCTTTATTCTATGGCGCAGGTCTTTTGCCCCACTATGTCATATTCATCCGCTGCCTGATTACAGGCAAAATGTGACGGCCATTTATTTTCCCTATCATATCATATTTTTTCTAATTATGATACCGATTCTAGAAAAAAGCCCGGGAATCGAAAAAAATACGACTCCCGGGCCATGGCGGATATATTTACGAATTATCGGTATTGTCTTCTTCCATATTTCGATTGAATTCCTCATTGATTTTCTTCAGAGAATCATCAATTTCTCCTGCTTTCGCAATAATTGCGGAATATTTCTCTGTAGCCATAGAGGACAATTTGCCCATCTCTCCCGCTACAATGTTGAATCCTCTTCCGGCTTCCCCGGCTCTTGCCGCTTCTATGGAAGCGTTCAGCGCAAGAATATTCTGCTTCCTGGAAACCTTCGTCAAATCCTGCACCATGCTTTCAATCTGTTCCACATTCTTAGTGGTTATATCAATTTCCTGATCGATCGTACCAATCTTATTCTTCTCCCGATAACGGGTACATTCGGAATTCACCAGCATATTAATCATCTCTTCCATTAAACTAGCTGATGCGCGGATAGATTCTTCAGTCTTGATGGGAACTTCCTTCAACGCTTCAATATATTCATCCGGGTCTACGCCGATCTCTTCCGCAACCTTGCGGAACTTGTCAAAGTCAGGCGGCGCTGGAAGCACCTGTCCGCCAAGGATCGTACCCAGCTTCTCCCCCTCCACTACAATGTCCGCTGCAAAATCCATCAATCCTGCGTGACAGAAATAAGTGCCCACGCCTTCCATATCGCATTTCTGACATCGCTTTAACCCAATTTCGCTTCCTCTTGTATATTTCATACAGAAATCCAGGAAATTACTGACCTCCGTTACATGCCTGCCTTCCATATCAATAATGCTGACAGCCACCCCCGTTGCCGTCGAAAATAAATCCTGAAGCCTCTGTAGCTTCTCTTTGTCAATTAAATCCAATATTTCCATTGCTTTCTTCTCCTTTTCCCCGGCGACTTAAGTAAATCTTTTCATTGCAGGCCTGTCCCTATGCTTGTGGCGCGCCTGTCTCCTGTCATATAAAAACCGCACTGTAATATCTGTAGACATTATAGCACGGTTTATCCTATAAAACAACAAAATTTGCTTTTTATTTAATTTATGCTGTTCTGCTTTTTATTTACAAAATCAATGATCAGCTCCACTGCGTCCTCAATACTTATCACGCTGCTGTCGATGGTAAGCTGGTAGCCGTCCGCTTCATTCCATCTCTCATCCGCATAATACGTGTGAAAACCTTCTCGCGCCTTATCTTCTTTTTCCACCAGCCTTCTGGCCTTCTCTGTGCTGATTTTCCGGTCTGCGGCAGTTTTGTCAATGCGGTACTCTTTTGGCGCATGGATAAATACGCTTGTCATATCCGGATGATCCTTCAGAATAAAATTCCCGCATCTTCCCACAATCACGCAATCCTCTTTCTCCGCTAGGTTTCGGATAAATTCAGAAGGAACCTTCCGCTGTCCCTGGGCTCTGCTGTCTGTGGCAATTACATACAACAGGCTGTTTACTGGCTGCTCTTCATAAAAATCACGCAGTTCTTCATAGTTCTCTGACTTTCTCGCTTCCTCTGCCAGTGACTCTTTATCGTAATATTTCACACCTAATTTTTGGGCCAGCTCGCGCCCAATGACATGACCGTAGCTTCCGAATTCTCTGCCGATTGTAATAATCATACGTTCCACTCCTCACTTAACTTTTTCAAACATGCTGTAGTATTATTATATCACTGTGATTTGAGATTGCAATTGGCTATTACAAAGAATTTTACGTCCAGAGCCATTGTCCGGCAAATAAAAAACAAGGATAACTTATGGCTGCAGTCCACAAATTATCCTTGTTTTCCTCTTATTCTTCTGTACGTCCATCCTCAGATACCTACATACTTCTTGACAGGCTCTTAAGCACTTCCGGATTCAGTTTTCCGCTCATCATCATATAGGATGCAGTAATCTGAGCGCCATATTTTTCAAAGTAATTTTTCAAAGCATTTTTAATTGTTTTCATAATATTATCTCTCCTTTTTGATTCATTTGTTGTTTCTTACATTGACTATCATACTATCCTGATAAAGAAAAATATAGGCAGTTTTTTGACATATTTAAAGTTGATATTGACTTTTCGACTGGTATTTTCTATAATTTCAATAACACGCAAAGGAGTGATTATTATGGTACAGCCCTATTATGAAGTTTTCCGCGAAATTAATGAACTCGGGTTACAATTGGCGTACCGCACCAGCCCCGGCGGTTACCAGCCCTTCCACTGGCATGAAGAACTGGAGCTTCTTTTTCCCTTAAACGGCGACGCCACGGTTACCATAGACGGAATCACATATCAATTAAGGCGCCGGCAGCTTCTGGTGATTGAATCCAGGCAGGTGCACAGCACCAATACCTACAGCGACAGACTGATGATACTCTGCATTCATATCTCAAAGCCGCTGCTGGAACGATATCTGCCGGATATTGAGCTGTTCCGGCTCCATTGCATTCCAGACGAAATCACAGACGCCCAGTTTCCGGAATATCTGAGCCTGTGCCAGATGGCAGAAGAGCTGACACGGCTCTATATTGAAGAGGCCCCTGCCGGATTTCTGGAATCTGAAGGAATTATTCTGCAGATTTTGGCCCGTCTCATCCGCTATTTTTCTGTTCGTTCCGCGCCGGAATTATCTTCTGCAGATATGCAGGCCCGCCAGAGGCTCCGAAATATTATCACTTATGTGGGGGAACATTTTCGGGAACCGATTTCCCTGCAGGAGGGTGCGGACCTATTGGGGCTGAATAAGGAATATTTCTGCCGGTTTTTTAAGAAACATATGGGGCTTTCGTTCCTGCAGTATATCAATGAGATACGAATTACTCATATTTATCAGGAGCTTCAGAATACAGACGCCTCCATAACCGAAATTATGGAGGCGAATGGATTTACCAATCAAAAATTATTCAATAAAACATTCAAAGAAATTTATGGGCGTACGCCTTCCGCGGTGCGGAAAGGACATAGGGAGGAACAGGAACAGCCTCTTACCGCTGCACCCTTGCCCCGGCGCCTCCCATAATAGCTTCTACTTCTTTCTTGCTTGCCATGGTGGTGTCACCCGGCGTTGTCATTGCCAGTGCGCCGTGAGCTGCGCCGTAATTTACGGCTGTCTCAGCGCTGCCTGTGGACATCAAGCCATAGATTAAGCCGGAAGCAAAGGAATCTCCGCCTCCTACCCTGTCCATAATTTCCAGCCCTTTGTAGTCTTTGGCTTTATAGATTTCTCCGTCTGCCCAGCAGATGGCGCTCCAGTCATTGACAGTGGCAGTTTTCACTTCACGTAAGGTGGTGGCCACTACTTTAAAGTTCGGGTAGGTTTCTGCTGCACGATTGATCATCTTCTTATACCCATCCAGGTTCAGTTCCTTCAGATTCTCGTCATTTCCTTCGATTTCAAATCCAAGGCAGGCGGTAAAGTCTTCCTCATTTCCAATCATAACGTCTACATATTCAGCAATTTCCTTATTCACTTCCTGTGCTTTGGAAAGACCGCCGATGGCGCTCCACATAGAAGGACGGTAATTCAGGTCATAAGAAACCACAGTGCCGTATTTTTTGGCAGTTTTAATAGCCGCAAGAACCGTCTCGCAGGCCTGTTCGGACAATGCCGCATAGATTCCGCCGGTATGGAGCCAACGCGCTCCCAGGGTTCCGAAAATGTACTCAAAATCAAAATCTTCCGGCGTCGCTTTGGAAATTGCCGTGTTGGCCCGGTCGGAACAGCCCACTGCACCCCTGATGCCAAATCCCCGTTCGGTAAAATTCAAGCCGTTTCTGCAGATTCTTCCGATTCCATCGGTTTTCATCCATTTAATCAGGGAAGTATCCACGCCACCCTGCAGGATAAAGTCTTCCATCAACATTCCCACTTCGTTATCCGCAAAAGCGGTAATTACGCCGGTTTTCATGCCGAAGCATCTTCTAAGGCCCCGGACAACATTGTACTCTCCGCCGCCTTCCCATGCCCGGAAGCTTCTTGCAGTACGAATCCTGCCTTCGCCTGGATCTAACCGCAGCATTACCTCACCTAACGACAATGCATCATATTTACATTCATTTTCTGGTCTTAAGTTTAAATCCATGATTTCCTCCTTCTATATTATTTACGAATGGACGCTGCCAGCTCTACAGCTTCCCTGGTAAGTTCGCGGATCTTGTCAAATTCACCGTTTTTAATCAAATCGCCCTTTACCATCCAGCTTCCGCCGCAGCAGAGAATTTTATCAAAGGAAAGATAATCCTTCAGGTTATTCACGCCGATTCCGCCTGTAGGCATAAACTCCATCATGGTATAAGGCGCAGCCATTGCTTTGATTCTGGCAATTCCCCCTGCCTGCTCTGCCGGGAAGAATTTGATTACTTTCATTCCCCGCTTTGCAGCCTGAGCTACCTCTGAGGGAGTAACGCATCCTGGAAATACAGGAATTTTCTTTTCCAGGCAATAGTCTACGATTTCCGGATCAAATCCCGGGCTCACAATAAATTTTGCGCCTGCCGCCACTGCGCGGTCCACCTGTTCTATGGTAAGGACGGTTCCTGCGCCCACAAGCATTTCCGGATATTTCTCACTCATTACCCGGATGGATTCTTCTGCCGCTTCTGTACGGAAGGTTACTTCTGCGCAGGGAAGGCCGCCTTCTGTCAGGGCTTCTGCCAGGGGAAGGGCGTCTTTTGCGTCCTCTAATACCACTACTGGAACTACTGCATACTCACGGAATTGTTCTTCAATTGTTTTCATAATAATTCTCCTTTACTGTTTGCTTATTTTATTGAATGCTTTATAATTTCATGGTTCTGGTAAACTGCTGCCTATCTTTTGATATCATAATTCATATTCATCAGATTCTGAATGGCCGCCGCATCATCTGTAATATTGGCGTCTCCCCGAATCGTATGTTTCAGCGCACTGCTTGCCACTGCAAAATTTACCATATCCATCGGTTTATTGCCCTTCATCATAGCGTAAATGAGGCCGCTGGCAAATGCATCTCCGCCGCCTACCCGATCCAGGATATTGAAGGTGAACAGTTTGCTTTCATACGTATGCCCCTGATACCACATATAGGCTTTCAGGCTGTTCTCACTGCCGTTGTGGGCATACCGCACATGTCTCGCAATACATTTCAGATTGGGATATCTTTCTACAAATTTCCAGAATACCTCATCCTGCTGCATAAAATCCGGCTGAAGGGGAAGACCGTCCTTCCAATCGCCTTTGCTGTGATCTCCTTCCTCTTTCCATAAATGGTAAGGCTCTATTCCAAACAACACGTCTACATAAGGCAGACATTTGGTACAGAATTCTCTTGCCTCCTCCCAGGTCCAGAGAGTGCTACGGAAATTGCCGTCAAAGCTGACAGTGAGCCCTTTTTCCTTTGCCGTTTTTAAACATTTCAGAATCATTTCCCGGCAGTTTTCCCCAAGGGCCGGCGTAATGCCGCTTAAGTGAAGCCAGGTAAAACCCTCTAAGAGATTGTCAAAATCATAGCTGCTGAAATCGTATTCGGTAATAGCGCTGTGTTTGCGGTCATAAATCACCTTGCTGGCGCGGATTCCATATCCGGTTTCCAGATAATAAGTTCCAAGGCGGTGGGAAGGGGTCTCTTCCGGCGTGGTTAAAATCACCGGAGTACAGTGCACATCATTGCTTCTTAAGAGCCGGACGGCGCTCTTTCCCAGGCTGTTATTGGGAACAGCAGTAAAAAAAGTGCTGTCTATCCCAAGATTTGCCAGGGCCAAGGCAATATTGGCCTCACTGCCGCCGTAGCTGGCCTCAAAAGCGGAAGCCATTCTGATTTTCTCATAATTGGGCGGCGTTAAGCGGAGCATAATTTCTCCTATGGTAATAAATTTGTGGGAATTGTGATTTTCCTTTAATAACGGGTTTGCATGTTCCATGAAATCCCTCCTGATTTGTTTCTGTTCCACAGTTTCTACAAAAAGTTCCATCCATTCCTGTTTCTATGCCTGTGAGCATAACATCTGACGTCTTATGTTATTGTGAGTTCATCATAAGGTTTCCACTGTTTTTTTTCAATACATCTGATGTATTTATTTTTCTTTCTCTTTTTTGTACAAAAAAAGATGGCATTTTCTAAATAAAAAAGCCATCTTTTTGTATATTTTATCTATATCATTTCAAAATGCGTCTGTTGAACTCCAAATACATCTGACGTCTTATTTATCCTGCTCCCGTTCCTCCAAAAGCTTTACAATGGTCTGACGATTATATGTCAGATGCATCATCATGGCACATCTTGCGCCTACAGAATCCCGTTTCAGAATTGCATCTGTCACTGCCCGATGGGTTTTCAGCGTCTCTTCAATAAGCAAGCGGTGGGTCAGGCTGGCAAAGGTATAGTCCGCCGTATTAATCACCGGAATCAGCGTTTCCGCCACCTGGTTTTTACTGCAGTGGGCAATCCAGGTATGAAATTCAATATCCTTGCCAATATGGTTATGGCCGCCCCGGTAAAGCTGCTCTGTGGCGTCGCATAGCTTTTTTAATTGTTTCAAATCCTCTTCGGAAGCATTCCTGCAAGCCAGGGCGGCCAGCTCTGGCTCTATCATCAGGCGCATTTCAAATAAATCCAGCGCCATCTTATACTTGTCCTCTATCTTGCTTAACCCCAGAGGATCTTCTTCATAAGTGTTGGTATTAATCACATAAGTGCCGGAACCCCTGCGCACCTCCAGGATACCTCTGGACACCAGCCCCTTCACCGCTTCCCGAATGGTGCTGCGTCCAACGCCGAATTGTCTGGCAAGTTCAAATTCGTTGGGAATTTTCTGGCCTGGCTCTATAGATTCCTGCAGAATATATTTCATCAGTTTATCTTCCGTTTGGGCGCCCAAAGGCTTTTTGCTTATCTTATCAAAGGCGTACATTTTGGCTTTTCCTTTTATTCTTTCATAGTGGAAGGCGAATTATGCCTCTCATTTTATTATATCTCTCAGCATAGATGAATGTCAAAGCCTATATCGCCTTTCCTTCTCTCCATTTTTCTAACCCTTGACAGCCCCGCCTGTTAATCCTTCTACAATCTGTGAAGAAAACAGGAAATATACTACAATAATGGGAACCAGCGTAATCATTACTGCCGCCATAGACTCGCTCATATACCTCATAAACTGTCCGATACACCGGTAAATTGCCAATGTCAGCGTCGTCACATTTTTATTGCCCAGAATTACCATCGGCATATAGAAATCATTCCACTGTCCAATGGATGTAATCAATGCCATCGTAAACATTACCGGCTTGCAAATCGGAAGTATAATCTTAAAAAACACCCGCAAGTCACTGCAGCCGTCCAGCCTGGCCGATTCCTCCAAGGCCACAGGTATTGTGCGGAAGAATTTCTGGAAAATCAGGCATGACATGGATATGCCTGAAATATATACCAGAATCAGGCCTGCCAGATGGTTTAAAAGCCCCATATTCCTTTGCTTTAACAGAATAATCCTGAAGCTCTGCACTATATTCCGGATCATAGGCTGCCAGAATCGGTTCATAGGCAAACAGCATGCACCAGGAATCATAAGCCTGAGATAAAGGAGTGATTCCTTTCCCTTTTATCTCTGCCAGCAATGCTTCAAACTCACTGAAGGTACCAGGAATTTTCCAGCCATTTTCTTCAAACATGGCCTTATTATAGTAGCAGGTACGGGTATCCATGGTCATCCACGGTACGGCATAAACACCTCCGTCCACCTCTACCAACTCCATAGCGCTGTCAGGAATAAAACTAAAATCCACATCATCTTTCAAATCTGCCAGGGCTTGATTTTCAACCAGATCTGGAAGGGTTGATGTGGCTGTTCCATTTGTCCAAAACAAATCCGGGCCTTCTCCTGACTGAATTGCTGTTTTCAGCAATTTATCGTAATCCCCGTCTGCTTTAATTTCATAATCCACTTCAATTTCCGGGTATTTTTCGTTAAAAGCTTCAATGACTCCCACAACACTGTCCTCAAAACTATAATCGTGATACCAGACGGTCAAAGCTCCGGACGTTCCATCTCTGCCCTCATTTGCACCGGCATTTGAATTGGAATTGGAATCCGCTCCGTTCCCGCAGGCTGCCAGTGATAACGCCATACAACCTGCAAGCGCTGCTGCCGCTAACTTTTTCATTTTCTTTTTCACTCCTTTTTCCTCCTATTTCCTTCTTAATCTTTGTAACCTTTTCATAAATTATTATAAAAAAAGCCCTTTTCCCCAGCAAGGAAAGAGCTTCTTAAAATGATTCAAATTCTTAACAGCAGTATAACAGGCGGGTTCAAATTCTTCTTACAATTTCACATTCTTATTCCATTTCATCAATGCCGTAGCGTTTGCGGTACTCACCAACTGTTTTTCCCGTCCGCTTTTTGAACACGCGGATCAGATAGTTTGCATTGGAAAATCCCGTCAGCTCCGCCACCTGTTCCAGGGAATAGTTCTTGTTTTTTAACAGGGAGCATGCCCGTTCAATTCTTTTATCATTCAGATACTGCACCAGGCTCTGGCCGGTCCGTTCTTTAAATTTCTTCGAAAAAGACGGAACGCTCATGCAGCTTATCTCTGTCAAATCTGCCAGGGTAATCCGGTTTGGAAGATTCTTTTCAATATAGCGAAAGGTCTCCGCCAGATCATCCTTCTCCCATTCTTCGATCAATTCTGCGCGGAAGCAGCCCACCACCTTCAGAATGGAGGTCTTTAACATCTCTGCATTTTGCGCCGCTGTAATGGCAGACACCAGCGTAGTTGCCCCATTCCATTTCCTGGAAAAATCCTCCCGGAAACTGTAGCCGGCCAAAACCTGATGAATGAACATATTCAGGCTTTGCATCAACTGTTCCTTTAAGACATCTGCTTTTACTCTTTCAAATCTGCCCTTTGCCAGGGCCAGGGACAATTGCGTTTCAAACTTCGCCAGGCCGCCTTCCTCCAGCAACTCGTCCGGGCAAAAAGAAACAGGTTCCATTTCTTCTGATATTTCCGTATACCAAAAAACCCTGACGTCCTTTTCATAAAAATGCATGCTGACCGCATCCAGCGCCTCCTGGTATTTCGTTCTCATTTCCGCTAATTTCCCAAATTCGGAGCTGATGCCGAAGGTTAATTCCGTATTAATGTACTGCTGCATATTTTTTAAAATAACCGAAATATTCTCATCTATACGGCGCATTGTCTCCTCCTGGTTTTGCGCTGCATCCATCTGAAATACGATAAACATCTCTTTATTATACGGGGAAAACAACGTTCCCATCCCATGCCGATCCACAATTTCTTCCAACAGATGTGCCAGCATGGTGCTTTCCAGATGCATTTCCAATTCCTCTGTGCCAGATTCCCCCGTTCCCGCCCGCAATACTGCCAGCACATAACTTCCATTTTCCAGAAGTTCCCCCTCTTTTTTCAGGTCCGCAACGGCAGCAGTATGCTTCCGGTTCCGAGTCTGATTCTTCTGATATGCCTTTTTTATTTCCTGCATCAAACTTTCTTCTGTTACATTGTGCTTCAGCAGGTAACTGTCGGTTCCTTTGGAAATCGCTTCCTGGGCATAGGAAAACTTTTCGTGGCAGCTTAAAATAATAATTCCCTCTGCCAGATTTTTTTCCCGTATTACTTCAATAAACTCTAGGCCGTTCATGTCCAGCATTTCAATATCGGTAATCACAATATCCACAAAGACGTCTTCCAGAAATTTCAGCGCTTCTTCCGCGCTTCCAAAGGTTCCACATACCGTTACTTCCTCTTTTCCATCAATCAGAGACTGTATCCCGATTCTTGACAGTATCTTATCATCCACAATAATTGTTCGGATCATCTGCTTCTTTTTTCCTCCTGACCGGCAGCAAATACGTCACTGTAGTTCCCTGGCCCGGTATGCTTTCAATTTCCAGGCCGTACTGTCCGCCATACTCCAAACGGAGAATCTCTTCTACATTATGAAGCCCGATATTGGTATGTTCTCTGTTTTCATCTGGACAGCTTCTCCATTTTTCTACATCAACCCCCGCGCCTTCATCCTTTACTGTAAGGTGCAGATCTTCATCCGTCCATACACGAATCCAGATTTGGGCATTTTTAATTTTTCCACGCTTCAGTCCGTGTACAATGGCATTTTCCACAATGGGCTGGAGGATCAGCTTCCGTATCATACAGTCTAGGGCCTCTTTCTCCGCTTCTATCACAAGGTCAAAATTCATAAACCTGGCCTTTTGGATGACTGCATAATTTTTCACCAGTTCCAATTCATCCTGCAAGGTATAATTATCCTCGTCTGTACGGGCAGCATTCATAAAAATGTGTATCAGCGATTTTGTTAGCCGCTGAATATTCTCCTGATGGTTCAATACCGCCATCCATTTAATGGTGTTCAGGGCGTTATAAATAAAATGCGGCGTCAGCTGGGCAGCCAGCGCATTCATTTTCTGCCGGTTCTTTTCATCCACTTCCTCTTTATAATCCTTCACCAATTTATCAATGCGAACCGTCATGCTGTTAAAATGCTCCGACAAATCTTTGAATTCCCCCGCCCCCATCGGCTTCATGTCAGCAATCTCAAGATTTCCCCGGGCATATTGATCCATGGACTGCTTCAGCGTCCGTAAGGGATAAAACACATACTTATTCATGCTACGTAGCATAAGGGCCAAAAACGCCACATAGATAACCGCAATAATCACAAATGGGAACTCCAATCGATACACATTCCACATCACATCTTCCATGGATATTACGCTGATGCAATACCAGTCTGTGGCCGGAAGCCTTCTGGAGACAATTACGCTTCTTTCTCCCTTCCATTCCGCCCGGAGATAATTCGCCCGCACATTGGGATTAATTGCTGACAAATCCATGCGCTGCCCAAATGCTTCTCCATTGGAGGAATAATAAAGGCTCCCGGTTTCTGAAATCAAGTATTTGGTCAGATATTCCGCCTCCAGCTGTTCAAAAGCATCCGACACCATAGCATCATCCACCACCATATAAAAATAACCTGTATTTTTCTCCTTTGCGCTGTTCAAAGAGCGCGCAAGAATATATTTCGGCCGTCCCGCCTGTGTCCGTATTTCTTCCGTGGGATACCAGCAGACCGCTCCTCCTGCCGCGGCGATTTCTTCTAGATAAGGCTCCATTACCTCAGGCAGCTCCCGGTAATAGCTGCCTGCGAAGATTTCCTGATGCTCTGTCACTACCCAGGCAGAATGGACGCCCGTATTGGAAAAGCAGATCGCAGACAGCTCCGCCTCCAAAAGCTTCTGCTCTTCCTTAGTCAGTCTTTTTTCTTTTAAAATCCATTCCACATAACCATTATAATACAACGACATGGATTCTTCCTCAAAAAGTTTCAATGCATCTGAAATCTGCCTGCCCACAACCGACAAAGAATCCTGCGTTGCCTTTCCAATCTGGTTTACGGTATAGTTCCTAAAAAACACGAAGGTAATACACGCCAAAACCAGAAACGGCACAATTACCAGGCTTGCAAACAGCATTACAATCCTGGCAGTTATGCCGAAATAGGAATGATGAGTTTTTAACTTTTCTGCCATACTCTGCCTTCCTTATTCCTTCCAATCATTTCCTTCGTCAGAAAAAGAAGTAATAACCTCCAAACCTTTTGGCGCATGATAGTTCACATGAATCCCTTCAAAATCTCTGCTCCACGCAACGGACACCATTCCCCTGGGTGTAATCACCCTTCCGCTGGCGGACTCCAGATATCCAGGCTCCGGCTGAATCTCCACGGCCTGATATCCGGGACGAGCCGGACGGACGCCGAGTATCACTGCCGGCAGCTCATATAAAATCAGCGCACCCCAGGCATGGCATTCGCTTCGCTCCTGAACATCATCCTCAACGCAGGTTGAGGCATGCTTCTCTATCATTCTCTGCCAAACATCCCAACAATCCCTGGTATCTTCATATAACCCTACTTTCTGTAAGGCACGGAACAGATAAAATGACATAGCTACATCCCATGTATTCCGCTATTTTCGCAGCGCATTGAAGTCCCATCACATAGAGCAGGCTTTCCATGGTAATGGGACCCTGTAAGGTTGCGGGAGGAATTCCGCTGGTTTCTTTCCATGCCGGCGCCCAGTCCACAAAAGACCAAAATCTTGCTTTTCCATTGATTCCGCCTATTTTTCCCACATAGCCTTCTTCTGTTAAATTCCGGTGGAAAAAATTTAAAATCCTTTCCACCGTCGGCATATGGTCAAACAGCAGCTCCCGGTCGCCAAAATACATCATATGATCATACAGCATCAAAATATAATAAATGGAAAATCCCGGAATGATATTGGGCTCATAACATGGATGCGCAGAATTTAAGAGTCCGTCATATCTCTGGGACCTCTGCAAATCATCCATGCATTTTCTGGCAAGCCTGTCATCTGCGGCGATTGTATACGTAAAAAGAATCTGTGTCCTGGCATCCATACTGTACTGAAGCTGCTCATAAAAGGGACAGTCTTCGTATGTTTCATGCATGCAGCGCCTGAGGGTGCGTTCACTGATTTCCCAAATGCCGTCAAACCTGGGGTCTGATGCACAAGCCTGGGTTTTTACCTCCAGCGGATAACCTGTTTCTGTATAGTCAAAACGACTCAGTGTCAGCGGCTGCTCCTTGGTTTTGATGCTAAGGCGGAGAAACCGGAAGGTCCGAAACCAGAAGGGTTCATAAATTTCAGGAAATCCTTCCCGGCCATAGCCGGCACACCGGTACCTGTCTGTAAATCCATTTAAATATCCCGTTTTATAATCTTTCCGCTCCCCTTTATACGGCACTTTTAAATCTCCCTGTTCGCCGCCCAGCACATACGCTTCCGATTCCAGAATCACAATGTCCGCATCTGCGCCTTTCTCCATGGCAAGGTGCAGATAACCGGTCTGTTCGGCGTCTGCGCTGATTTCCACTGCCACATTGGAATGGGCCGGAATCGTAATGTTTTTTTCTCCTGCAATAAAATCTTCCCACTCTTTTTGTGAAACTACAGCATCCAGAGTCTGCACAATGCCCTCAAACTGCTTTTTCCTTATCCGCTGCTTCCCAGACATCCAGCCAAATCCAATTTATTTTTTCCATTTTCGCCTCCTGATTTCAACCCTGTCATCCCCTGTATCCTTCTATCATGCAGGTTGCCAGGGATTTTCCCAAAAGAAGGATTTCTCCCGCCATTCCCTGAATCCTGAAATTCACCGGAAGGGGCTGCTGGCTTTTATTTAGAAGAATCACTACAATTTTATCTTCCGGCGTACGGTATGCCACAGCATCCACTTGCTCTGTATATTTAGTGCTGGCAATCCGTACAGACCCAGGCACAATATGATGAGTAAAATGATAATACTGCTTCTGGGTTTTCTGGGGCTTTAGTTCACCTGTTTTTGTATCATACAAAAAGGGCGCATGGCAATAATTCCCTACATAGTTGGGTCCTCCCTTTTCATCCAGCAAAAGGTTCCAGTCATAAAAGGCGCACATGCCATGCTGCAAATCCCCAATCATTTCATGGCAAAGCTTACTGGTAATATTCTCAATATTTTTTTCATCGAACACACGGTATTCCAAGCAGCTTTCCGACATAATCAGTTTCATATAAGGATAAAGCTTCTTCACCAATTCCAGCGATTCAAAATGATCTCCGCTGTACCAGTGGAACGCCGCCCCTGTCACCATATGTTCTGTACTGTCATCTATGGTATCCCTGACCCGTTCATACAGCCGCTCTTTATTATGATCCCAGATAAAAACCTCAATATCCTCAAATCCATGGGCAGCCATGGCCGGATACATAAAATCCTTTAAAAATAGTTTCTCATCTTCTGCAGAAAATAAACAGGAATCCCATGTCTGTACCGCTTTCGGCTCATTTTGAAGGGAAATTCTCTGCACATGGTAGCCTCTGTCGGCAAACTCCTTTATGTATCTGCAGATATACTTTGCCCACATCTTTCTGTATTCCGGTTTCAGTTTTCCACCCTGCTGGCGGCAGCCGTTGGTTTTCATAAACTTTGGCGGAGACCAGGGGGTAAGCATAAGCTTCAGCTCATCACCGGCAATTTTTCTAATATCCTCCAGCATAGGCATGATATACCGCTGGGTCCTTTCGAAGGTAAAGCTCTGTAACTCTGCATCCTCTGGATTTGACATGGCTTCATAAGGCTCCAGGCAGAAATCACAGCTGTCCATAGGAATGCGTACCAGCCGGTAATTCATGTTGTCACTGGAAAAATAAGTTTCAATCACCTGCTTTTTCTGCTCTTCGTTCATCAGGGAATATACATACCCTGCCGCTTCTGTCACTGCGCCGCCAAAGCCTTCAAAGATTTCGTATGTCAGCTCTGGATACAGATTGATGACCTGATTCTCTACTTCATTTACATCCTCATGCAATTGCACGGTCTGGCAAAATTTATTATCATAGCCTGCGCCTTCCATATCTGTATAATAATGCAATACCATAATTTTTCTCTCCTTATCCTTTTCATTTTCTGACCGCTCTTCCATGCCTTCATTATAGTAAACGGCTGCGCTTCTTTATATAATAATTTTTGGCATTATATTATTTATTTTGGTAAATTTTTATGGTATACTGCCACTATCAACCATCCGAAAGCGAAGCCGTAACATTATGAAGAAAAAAATGCATCCAGTCATACCAGACGATATCCTGAAACAATTTTCCAATCTTCTCTTTACCAATCAGGAACTGGGAATTATTCACAATCCATATGACCAGGAACTCCGTGAGATGAGAAGCATTGAACAAGGAGATTTGGATGGGTTAAAGCAAAGCCTTGCAGAGAATTATTCTGGGAAAATCGGCAGACTTGCCAAAAACGATCTCCGCAACGCCCAGAATCTTGCCATTGTTAATACCACCCTATCCTGCAGGGCGGCCATCCGGGGCGGCGTTATGCCGGAGATTGCCTTTTCACTGAGCGACGCGCTGATCCAAAAAATAGAAGAATGTGAGGACAGCAGCAGGGTCAACCAGCTGATGACAGCTTTAAAGTACCAGTACGCATACATGGTTTCTGAAATTAGAGATTCCCGGAAAGGCAAGGCTTTCCGGAAAGGAAATTATCACGTTGAACGATGCAAGGATTATATTTTTGCACATCTGCATGGAAAACTGACCTTAAGCCAGATTGCAGAGGCCCTGTCTTTAAACGCCAGTTATCTCTCTGATTTATTCCGCCGCTGTGAAGGAATCTCTTTGACAGCCTTTATCCGGGAGCAAAAAATTAATCTGGCCAAAAATCTTCTGATTTATTCCGACTATTCCTACAGCGAAATTGCGGCCTATCTTGGATATGCATCCCAAAGCCATCTTGGAATGCAATTCAAAAATATTGTGGGCCTGACACTTCGCCAGTATAAAGAATTGTATGGGGTAAAATATTACATGCATGATAAGAAAGAAAAATAAAGCTGCAAACACGCAATTCAAACAGGAAGGAGCATTGACATTTATGTAAGACCGGAATAACACTTGTGATATACATTTCAGTCATACAGTCGTCATACAGTTTGCGCACAGCAGGATTGGATCTTTTCCTAATAAGACAAGATACCATCAATCCGGCTGCTGCCCGTCATGAGCTTTCCACTGGCATTCTGTCATCTGCAGATTGGAAAATACTGCCTTAAAAGAGGAATCCTCAGGAGAACATGCGTAAATGCCAAACCGTATCTTCCCGCCGCCCCAGTACATATGGCAGATCCGCATCTGGCTGAATGTAATTCCATCGGATGAACATTCGATGCAGTAATCATCCTCCCGCCTGCTGAAGCGATACCACATAGCTTTCACGGATGCATCTATTTCCGTGGTTGCCCAGTCAGAATATCCGTGATTGGTTACTACGCTTCCCAAATGCTGGTAGGTTTCATTCTCGTACTCAACAGAAGCCTTCAGCCAGTTCTCACTGTCCAGGTACATTACAATGCCGCACTGGTCGAATCTGTGATTGCTTTCCTGAAATTCCGTCTTCACAACAAAGCTGAAATATTTTTCATTTGTTTCCATCTGAAAAACTGGCGCATTGTCATTCTGAAAATGATAATATGTCCTCTGCCATAAATCGGTATGAGGCTTTGTGACAATCTCAACGGCATCCTGATTAATTGCATACTGTTTCGGTTCCCTGGTCCATACAAATTTTTTTAAATCCATGTTCTGCTGCCTCCTTATATTATTCTTCATCCTATCCTGTTTCAACAATTTTAAACATTCAGCATATCGGCAATTTCCGAGAAGTTGATAAACAAATCATCATAGATATTAACCTTGATTGTGGAATCAAAGGAATACTGGATGTTCAGCATGTTTCCGTCAAAATAATTCACCGTTACTGTCTTGCGGCGAGGATCCACAATCCAATACTCACGGACGCCGGCGTTTTTGTAGTAGTAGAGTTTGCGGATATAGTCATCTGCCGGATTGCTGGGGGAAATAATCTCAATAATGAAATCAGGGGCGCCGTTGCACCGCTTTCCATCCAGCTTATCTTTGTCACATACAATCATCAGATCCGGCTGAACAATGGTGAGGGGAGTATCCTGCAGTTTTACATCGAATGGAGCATGAAATACCCGGCATGGTCCATGTTTGCTTTTGAGATAAGTGTTGAGCATCGTCGAAAGTTCCATAGAAATGGTCTGATGATCCTGCGATGGACTGGCCATGTAATAAATTTGTCCGTCAAATACTTCGGCTCTGGCATCCTCCGGAAGAGCCTCATATTGCTCCAAAGTGATCATTTGAGGTTTCGACTGTAATACTGGCATGGATAACACTTCCTTTCCGGTGATTGTATGCAGCTCTGCTGATTCCGCGAAATTGGCAGCAGACGTTTGTGAAATATTGGGTTCATATATTTAGTATGCACGAAAATGTTCTAAGCGTCAATGAAAAATATTATAGCACAGCTTTGGCGCTTGAATTTACGGTTATTCTCTCAGAACAGGGGCTGTCGGAAAAGACAGCCCCTGAACATGATAAACTACATAAGTTTGCGGAATAACTCCTTCAAATCCTCCACGCTTGTATCCTTAGGATTTCCAGGCCGGCAGGCATCTGCATAAGCAGATTCGGCAAGGAAGTCCAGATCCTCTTCCTTCAATGCTTCAAGCTTTGCAGGAATTCCAACATCAGAAGATAATTTCTTTACCGCTTTAACTGCAGCCTGACGGTATTCTTCCTGACTCATCTTATCTACATCGGCTACATTCATCGCCCTGGCAATCTCCCGGTATTTCTCTCCGCTGCACTCTGCATTATACTCCATAACAATCGGCAGCATCATTGCGCATGCCACCCCATGGGGCGTATCATATACCGCGCCCAAAGTATGGGCCATAGAATGGGCAACTCCAAGCCCTACATTAGAAAATGCCATACCTGTCACATACTGTCCAAGAGCCATGCCCTCCCTGCCTTCCGGTTTATTTTCCACTGCATCCCGCAGGCTTTTTGCAATCAGGCGGATAGCTTCTAAGTTCAGGCAGTCAGCCAGATCCCAGGCTGCCTTTGTAGTATAACCCTCAATGGCATGGGTCAATGCGTCCATACCTGTAGCTGCTGTTAATCCTTTTGGCATGGTAGACATCATATCCGGATCTACAATTGCAATATTCGGGATATCATTGACGTCTACGCAGACGAATTTACGCTTTTTCTCTACATCTGTGATAACATAGTTGATTGTGGCCTCTGCGGCAGTCCCGGCAGTTGTCGGCACAGCAATTGTAAATACTGTAGGATTCTTCGTAGGCGCTACGCCCTCTAACGAGCGGACATCCTCAAATTCCGGATTATTGATAATGATTCCAATTGCTTTTCCGGTGTCCATAGAGGAACCGCCGCCAACCGTAATCATATAATCAGCTTCAGACGCCTTATATGCCGCAACGCCCGCTTTTACGTTCTCAATCGTTGGATTTGGCTTGATATCAGAGTATATCTCATAAGACATACCTTCAGCATCCAGCAGATCCGTGATTTTCTTCGTAACATTGAATTTCACCAAATCAGGGTCAGATGCAATAAATGCTTTCTGAAAACCCTTGCTCTTAATAATTCCCGGAATTTCCTTGATTGCACCTTTTCCATGATAGGAAATCCTATTCAACACAAAACGATTTACCATGTCCTTGTTCCTCCTTAACTGTGAAATGTTTTATAGCATATCTGCGGATTGCTCCGCATGGATATCCATTCTTGCTGCATTCTGCTACTTTTCGCATCATTTTTCATACAGAAATTTCTCCGGCAGTTCCACCTTAAAATCCACTGCCAGATCCCGAAAATTCTGCGGGGTAATGGTCTGCAGCTTATCCGGCCGCATAGACAGCATCTTCACAAGTATCTCTGCTGACTTTTCTACCGTGTGCATCAGCCCGAAGGTCAGATCGAAGTCCTCACCAGAGCAGAACATCCCGTGGTGCGCCCAAATCGCCACATCATACCGCTTCATCAGCTCGCTGGTTGCCACAGCGATATCCCGGCCCCCTGGAACCATCCAGCCTACCACGCCGATTCCTGACGGAAATACCACCGGACACTCGGTAGCCATCTCCCACAGCTCTCTTGTAAATACCTCGTCACTCAGAGGCAGCACAAAAGTAAGGGCAATCACATTGGTGGTATGTGCGTGATAGATCACCCGATGGGCTCCATTTGACGCCGCTTTTTTCACCTCATGATTCATCAAATGGCTTGGAAGCTCGCTGGTGGGCCTTCCTCCATTTACCAGCCCCCAGCGGATGCGGTAATTCTCTCCTTTCTCATCCAGTTCAATGATGCATATGCTGGCCGCCGGGTCCAAAATAACATTGCGGAAATATTTTCCGCTGCCGGTCACCATGAAATATTCTCCTGCAAGTTCTGGCACGCTGGTTCCGATTTCTTTCCACTCACCATCCATGCTGAAATATTCCCTGACCTCTTCCACTTCCTCTGCTTTCATACGGTAAGACAGGTTGCCGCCATTTCTTTCGTGCCATCCCTGCTCCCATCCATCGTTACACATACGGATAAATCCCTGTACAAATTTTACATCAGCAATACTCATTCTTCTTCTCCTTTTTCTTATAAAACACTTCCGTCTGTGGGGCTGCATCGCCGGACCTTGCTGGCCAGTGCAGCCGTACATCCAGAAAACATTTACCTTGTAACAATATCCACCGGCACATGAAAAATCTTTGCAACCTTTAAGATTGTGTCAATATGCCTGCCGCATGCTGCAGCCATATGGTGTGTGGGCCCTGCTTCGCTCCATCTGTTGCAGAATTCCCTTGCTCCGCAGGTAAAGCGCGTCCGCATATTGGTATCTCCGAAATTGAAGATTGGTCCAGGCTCATTGACTCCCTCAGCCACAACAAACCTGAAATTGCCGTCCCGATCCTGGGTAATGCCCAGGTAGGTAACCGGGCCCAAGTGCGGATAGAACTGGGTCAGATAACCGCCGCCGGTCTTTCCATGAAACACAGGCACGATCTTCATGGTGGGCTTCTTTGCTGAAATATCAGCATCGCCGGAGCCGCTGTGGCCGATGATGCAGACATCCTCCTCAAAATCAATGGAATACATCTCCGACAACTGGCCCATTCCAGAAATCGTCTTGAGAATACTCATAGCCATAGCAACCTTAATATCACCTTCCACCGCACAGGCAACCCCCTGCTTAATCAGCATGGAAAATGCAGGAATCAGCATGCTGTCAAGGACACCCGCCTTCCCCTGGGCAAAGCCGTCATAATGAGAAGCAATGAACGCAATCTGCTCCGTCTTAACCCACTGTTCAAAAGCCACTACATATTTTGCCATTTCCCAGACTTTTTCAATTGTGCCGCCGCCCTCGATGTCAAAGGTATCGAGAATGTCCTGGGCCTTTGCACGGACAATTTCTTCATCCGTTATATCATCAGCGATCGCCCACATTTTCTCCCAGTCAAACTGTTTGACGTAAAGAAACATCCTGTGATAGAGATTGGTTTCGTCAATATACAGATCCATCATACCGGGATAGGGACGTCCGATCTGTGCCAGATTCGTATCCCGGAACCGACGGCGCACCTGAGCGGCCCGGCACCAATCCTCAATCTCAGCCTGTACTGCCGGATCGCCACCTTCCACAACGCCTGTGATAACGGCATGGCTCTTACCGGCGCGTTCCAAATCCGCTACCATCTCGCCCACAGCGCCGCAGGCATACAGCTGGCCAAGCCATGTGGCAGTATCAGTATTTTCATAATCAGGCGCCTTTTTCTTCTGGACATTCACCAATACCACCGGCACATCCAGATCCCGGACTGCCGGAAGCATATTATAAGAAGTTGCGTAAGTAAGAAGCTGCAAAATCACAAGGTCAACGTCTGCCGCGCGGAACTTGTCACCGGCCGCCTGAGCCAGCTCTTTTGTGGTAACAATGCCTCCGTCCACGAGTTCCACTGTCTCTGGAAGCGTCTTTTTAAAAGCTTCATACTGTGATTCAAATTCCGGCACCAGTGATGGAAACTGGGGCAGATATGCGCCCAGAGCAATGGAAAAGACTCCAATTCTTGCCTTTGTCTCTACTAACATGATAAATCCTCCTTTTTCCATGATATAATTTCTATTGTCCTAAAACTCTGATCCTATCTTTTGACATCATCCAAACTTTTTGATTTCAAAGGACTTCTTCACACACGCTCTCGCTTCTTTTAAATCCCTGAATTTCTTATCGTAAAGCATCTGTACCAGCAGATTCCCAATGGCGGTAGCCTCCCCGGGGCCTGCACAGACGGTGCGCCCTGTATATTTTGCTGTAACCTGGTTCAGATACTCTGCGTTGGAGCCGCCGCCCACCACATAGATACAGTCATATTGCCTGCCCGTCATCTCTTCAATCTGCCCGATGGTATCTCCATAGCATTTGCCAAGGCTGTTATAAATGACCGCCGAAGTCTCCCATTCATCCTGCGGCGCCTGCTGCCCGGTCTTTTCACAATAAGCCCTCACAGCGTCTGTCATGCTCTCAGGCGCAAGAAACATGTCATCGTTACAGTCCACAATCGATGGAATCTTCTGTTTCTTTGCCTGCTCACAGATATATCCATAGGAGTACTCTTCTGCCAGTTCCTTTCGGACAGACTGGATCATCCAAAGCCCCATAATATTTTTCAGATACCGGAACCGGTACTCATAGCCGCCTTCATTTGTAAGGTTCCGGAGCCTGCTTTCCTCTGAGCAATCCGCCTCCAAACGCTCTGTTCCCATCAGAGACCATGTACCGGAGCTGATATACAGCGCATTGTCCTCTGTCGTCGGTATGGCAACTACGGCAGAGCCTGTATCATGGGTAGCAGGCAGAATTACCTGGCAGTCAAACCCTACTTCATCCTGAATCTCTTTGCTGAAATTTCCCACCAAAGCGCCCGGACGGCTGATGGTTCCGAATATTTCCCTGGGATATCCCAGCATATCAATCAATTCATAATCCCAATCCTTGGAAACAGGGCTTACCAGCTGTGTGGTGGTGGCATTGGTGTACTCAGTTCGCTTCTCCCCTGTCAAAAGAAAATTGAAATAATCCGGAATCAGCAGCATATTCTTTGCTTTCTCAAAAAGCTCCGGCTCCTTCTGCTTTACCGCCATTAACTGATAAATCGTATTAAATATCTGCTTCTGTATGCCGGTGCGTGCGTATAGATCCTTTAAGGAAATCTCCTCATACACTTTTGCATCCATCCCATTGGTTCTATCATCCCGGTATCCATAGGTTTTCCCAAGAATCCGGTCATTTTGATCCAGCAGCACGTAATCCACCGCCCAGGTATCAATCCCCAGAAAGGACGGTATCTTTCCCAGCTCCTTACATCGCTTCAGCCCTTCTTTGATTTCATAGAACAGCGCTTTTACATCCCAGCAAAGGCTCCCATCCACACGCTTCATGCCATTTGGAAAGCGGTAAATTTCCTCCAGCTTTAGCTTTCCATTCTCAAGGCTTCCCAGCATATGGCGGCCGCTGGATGCGCCGATATCTATAGCCAGATAATATGTACTCATCTTTTTTCTCTCCTTTTCATTTATCTTCCGGCTTCTCTGTTGCTAAGCTCATTTTAATCTGTTTCCATGTCAAAATAAAGGTCTTGATATTCTAAAAAAAGGGACTTTATTTGCACAGCATCATTACAATGGCAAATCATTCCTTTGCCTTGCAGATGAAAATTTATTCTGCGTAAAATCCATCGACATTTTACCTCTGGAGTAATATAATAGAAAAAGAGAAACCGAACGCATTTTCCAATACAGGAGAGGAATCCCTATGAACCATGCATTATTGGACAAACTACGGGAAATAACGCCCGAAGAACAGGCAATTCTCGACGGATGCTTTGACATCCAGAAAGATTTGTATACAGACAAAAAAGACTTTATCATAGACAGCCAGTTTCTGTTATCCAAAGGAAAACTGATTGACATCCGGCCCCACACCAGATTTGCACATTTTCCCAGGCACCGCCATAACTATGTGGAAATGGTCTATATGTGCAGCGGAAGCACCACCCACATCATTAATGATATGGACAAAATTGTACTGAACGAAGGGGATCTGTTATTTCTGAACCAAAATGTGACACAGGAGATAGAAGCTGCCGGAGAAACCGACATCGCAGTTAATTTTATCATTCTACCAGAATTTTTTGACCGTGCATTTAACATGATCGAGCAGGAGAATGTATTGCGGGATTTCCTGATTTCCACATTATCCCAGGACGCCTCTCTGACCAATTACCTGCATTTTAAGGCAAAAGACATTCTCCCCGTGCAGAATCTTCTGGAAAACATGATATGGACATTGATTGAGCAGAAAACCGGCACCAATACCATCAATCAGATCTCCATGGGGCTTTTGTTCATGAACCTGTCTGCATTTGCGGAAAATATCAACCAGAATTATCCGAACCAGTATGAGCAGACCCTGGTTTTTTCTGTATTGAAATATATTGAAACCCACTACAAAAATGGAACCCTTGCAAATATCGCAGATGAATTGAACCAGGAGACCTACTATATCAGCCGTCTTCTGAAAAAACATACCGGCGCTAACTTTAAAGAGCTCCTGCAGCAGAGAAAGCTCCAGCAGGCTGTTTACCTGCTGAAGCAGACTCCTCTTACGGTTGATTCTGTCATGGAAGCAATCGGGTATGATAACAGCAGTTATTTTTACCGGAAATTCAGGGAAAAATATCACTGCTCGCCGAAAGAATACCGCCGGAAGTGACCTTTGGCTTTCGGCTGACAGGCTTTTAAATTTCTTTATTTTATCGAAGTTCATATTTCACAACGTCTATATTCACGACGCCATCTGCAAAAAAAGAAATTCCGTCCGCTTCCTGCTCCGTATACATAGTCGCTGTCAGCACCTGCTCTCCATCATTTACAAAAACTTCCACACTAAAGCGGTCTAATATCATTCTCAATCTAAGTTCGCCATTCACAGTATTTACCAGACTGCGCCGCTGATGGATGATCGCTCTTCTGGAACCAGAAAACTTCCGATCCACTTTCAGAATAGATTCCTTCGGCCGGAAACTTAAAGCAGTATAATATCTGTCATTCTGGGCAAACCGGACAGCAAACTTATGATACAGTTCCTGCGTGTCACCGGCTCTAAGCACAAGCTCCATATCGACTCTTCTCCCTTTGATTCCATCAAGCTTAACTATTCCTGAAACTTCCACATCCGTATATTCCACTTTATTGCAGCGCATCTTATCTAATTCCCGAACCGGCTTTTGACAGAGCCTGCCATTCCTGATAAACAACTCCCTTGGCAGGCTCATCTGGCCAAGCCATGGCGCTTCCGGAGAACGGATGCTGCAGGAATCCCAGTTCTGCATCCACCCAATCATAACCCTGCGGCCGTCCGGCGTGAGCACTGTCTGAGGCGCATAAAAATCAATGCCATAGTCAATCGACTGATTATGTATCTCCTGAAAAACTCCTGTTTCTTCATCAAAATCACCCATTAAACAGAGTGTTCCATTTCCATTATGATATTCAAATCCTTCTGGAAGCATATCCTGAGGACTGGTAACCAGCACCCATGTTCCATCCAATTCAAAGAAATCTGGACATTCCCACATTTTCCCAAACCGATTATTGTTAGATGCTAATACACTCTTAAATTTCCATTGAAAACCATCTGCGCTGGTATACATAAGAATCTGTCCGCTTCCGTCAGAAGGACGGTTTCCAACCACACATGCATATGTCCCATCCGCTTTTTTCCATATTTTGGGATCACGAAAATCAAACCTGCTTGCGCCTTGCGGCAGATCCTTTTCATCCAACACAGGATTCTGTCCGTATTTCTGGTAATCTGTCCCGTCACCTATGGCAATACATTGGGTCTGCACTTCCTGGTAAACATCATTTCCCTGACATTCCTTCACCACTCCTGTATACATCAGAAGCTGCTTTCCATCCGCAAGTTCTATGGCGCTTCCGGAAAAACATCCGTCTTTGTCATAAATCTCATCTGGAGCCATAGCAGCCGGACAATATTTCCAATGCAGCAGATCATCGCTCACTGCATGTCCCCAGTGCATCGGTCCCCATTTTGACTCATACGGATAATACTGGTAAAACATATGGTACTGTCCTTTATAATAAGAAAATCCATTTGGATCATTCATCCAGCCTGTACGTGGAGATAAATGGAAATCCGGACGTTCCTCTTCTTTTATTAATTTTTCAAAAGCCTCTTCGTATTTTCGCGCTTCACGTAGAGTCTGACTTGTCATAATTCATGTCTTCCTTTCATAATTTCATAATAAATAGATGCAGGCCGTATTTTTCACACTTCTAAAAATACGGCCCAGCATATCGCTAAATCATTTAATTTCCTGCCGTTTCTGCATTGTATTTATCCAGGTAGGTCTGGAACAGTTCCAGATATTCACTTAAACCATATGCCTCTAAATCTTTCAGATATTTCTCCCAGTCAGCATCGGTAAATCCATTCATAATCCAGTCAGCCTTCCTTGCATTAATGGTTTTCTTGATATCTGCCTGCAGGTTAGAAAGCTTCTCTGTATCGTCACGGCTCATGAAGATATTCGGATACACATATTCGGTATGCATATCCGGCGTATAATATTCCTCAATCCAGTCCAGGCGGTACTGCGCATCATCCGGGCAGGTCACATACACGCCATAATACTCATCCAGCACGGCAAGGGGCCCGCCTACCGCCTCCGCCTCTCTTACCTCTACCGGTGAAGCATCGCCCAAAGGCGCATGCTTTAACATATCTTCACCCTTGTCATTCTTACCCATTTCAAAGATATCAAAATCATCATCTTCCCCATAGGTTCCCCAGTTATTCTGAGGCGACTGCATCGGCGCATACATCTGGTCAAGCCATGCGCATACCAACGCCGGATTCTCAGCTACCGAAGTAACGACACAGCGCCCACGGTCAAACCCGCTGGTAAAAGAACCATTCGTAGGAGTCAGGTTCCTCGTATCCGCCGTCAGCACTGGAAGCGGGACCCAGTCCTTCAAATTGTCAACATTTCCCACATCCCAGCTAAAGCATACCCCGTAACGTCCAGACTTTCCTTTGGATACGTAAGTAGACCACTCCTGTGTAAATGCTTCTGGATCAATCAGTTTTTCCTCGTACAGCTTATTCAGCCACTGGATTCCGGCCTTGTACCCTTCCTGGGTAGCGCTGCAGATCACTTTCTGATCATCAGTCACCGCAATATGCCTGTCTTTATCTGCATCGCCATATCCTTCGCCAAAACCATTGATCAGAATTGCAGGATCCTGACCGCCATCATTTACGATACAGGACATCGGAATAATACTGCCATCAATTCCGAATTTTTCCTGAAGCTCGGATGCATGATCTCGGAACGCAATCAGAACTTCTTCAAATTCATCAATATTTTCCGGTATTTCCAGATTCAGAAAATCCAGCCACTTCTTATTGATAAAGCTCATATTATCAATGGTCTGAATTGCAGTCTTGCCAGAACCAAGCTGTTCAATCCAGGGCAGCGACCAGATATGTCCATTTACATCTGTACTCATAATCCGGTACTCCGGATATCTGTCAAAGACAGATTTTAGATTCGGCATATAGGCGTCAATATATTCCTCCAACGGAATAATCGCACCATATTCTCCATATCTTAGCAGATTACTGTCTGTAAATCCAGCAGTAAAAATAAAATCCGTCAGTTTATTTGGATCTGACATGTTCAGGGAAATCTTATCCGGCCACTGGTCTGCCTGGATTGCCGTCCAGTTAATCTCCACATTTGTCTGTTCCTGAAGCCGCTTAAAGATCGTTCTGTTATTTGGTTCAGATTCTGTGTTGGCAGGATAACTGATCATTCCCGTCAAAATCTTCCTTTCCTTCAGCGGAAACTGAAGTTCCGCCTCATCTACCGGACGGAAAGTGCCGTCATTGATTTCTTTCTTTCCACCGCAGCCTGCAAGGGAACCTGCCACACAGACCGCTAATGCCGCCGCTATGATTTGCTTTCCATATCTAAATTTCATAGTTTGCCTCCTTCTTACGTTCCTGCTTAACCTTTTACAGCGCCAGCCATGATACCGCTGTCAAAATATTTCTGGAAAAACGGATACATGATCAGAAGCGGTAAACTGGAAATAATGATGGTTGCATATTTGAGGAGCTCTGCCAACTGCGCACGCGCCGCCGTACTCTGCATATCTGAGATCATGCCAGATTCCGGCTGATTCTGAATCAGGATGGAGCGTAAAACCAGCTGCAGGGGCTGTTTTGCAGAATCATTCAGGTAGATCATTGCATCAAAATAACTATTCCACATACCTACAAACTGCCATAAAGTAAGCACTGCAATGACAGGCGTACATACCGGAATCAGGATCTTAAAGAAAAATGTCAGTTCGCTTGCACCGTCTACATCCGCCGCCTCTCGAAGCTCCTGGGGAACTCCTCTGTAATAGGTTCTTGCAATAGTCATATTCCAGACACTGAACGCCCCTGGAAGAATCACGGCCCACATGCTGTCAACAAGGCCTAAGTTACTTACTATCAAGTATGTAGGAATCAGTCCGCCGCCAAAGAACATGGTAATCATAAAAACAATATTGAAAAACCCTTTTCCTTTGAAATCCGCCCTGGACAAGGGATATGCTGCCAGAAGCGTAACTGCTACGGAAACAACGGTAAACAATACAGAATAGATAACCGCATTCTTAAACCCTATCCAAATCTGGGCGTTTGTCATAACACGTTCATAAGCTGTCGTTGTCCATTTGCTGAAATCAAATGTAATTCCTTTGTTCTGCAGTGTAATAGGATCCATGAAAGACGCCACGATAATATAAACCATCGGTATCACAATTGCAATTACAAATAACCCAAGCAGTATATATCCAATTGTCAGCAGCAGCTTATCCTGCTTTGAATATCTCGTAAACAGACTCTTTTTCTTCACTTTACATCCACCTCCTTACAGCCCCTGTCCGTCATTCATCTTCGCCACAATCTTATTCACAACAAGCAAGAGGATAACATTAATTACCGTATTGAACAGACCGACCGCTGTTGAAAAGCTGTAATCTCCATCAATCAGACCCTTGCGGTATACATAAGTAGCAATGATTTCAGAAGCCGGAAGGTTTAAGTCTGTCTGCAGCGCATATGCCTTTTCAAATCCAATGCTCATAATATTACCTGCCTGCAGGATGAACTGGATCACTACCATATCCTTGATGGCAGGCCATTCCACAGTCTGGATCTGCTGCAGGATGTTTGCTCCGTCTATGATTGCCGCTTCCCTTAACTCCTGGCTTGCATTGGACAGGGAAGCCGTATACATAATGGAGGCCCATCCTGCTCCCTGCCAGATACCGCTGATAATATAGATAGAGCGGAATGCTTCCGGCATTGTCATAAAATTAATATCACTTCCCAATAAAAGGTTTACAGGGCCAGTTACAGAGAGAAAGATCCGCACGATACCGCAAAGCACGATAACTGACACAAAATTTGGAAGATAAAGCACCAGCTGTATCTTTTTCTTAATGGCAGTGCTCTGAATTCTGTTTAACAGAAGCGCCAATATAATCGGAACTGGGAATCCCCATAATAAACTGTACACACTCAGCTTTAATGTATTTGCCAGATAGCCCATAAAATCAGGCGATGACAAAAACCTTGTAAAATGCTTAAAACCTACCCATGCGCTGCCTGAGACCCCTTTAAATGGATTATAATCCTGAAATGCAATCAAAATCCCGCTCATAGGCGCATACTTAAAAATCAATGTCAGCAATAATGCCGGCATTAAGAAAATCAAATAAAGCTGCCAGTGCTGCCTGATATATACCAGCGTATTGTGCAATCCGGTATCTGTGTTACTCTGTTTTCCATTTGAAACCGTTTTCGTAGTAGTTCTCATAATTTCCTCCTTTCTTCCAAATCCCTCCATTTTGCATCCTCCTACTCCTATTTCTCCTTTCTCCCTTCCGCAGGTTAGATTTGTGCATTTGTAAAAACCTTATTGAGATTTGTATACAAATTTTATAACATTAATTTTACATTTAGTCAATAAATTATATTGTATTTGACTAAATTATTTTTTACATTTTCATTTATCTGTGCAAATTGACGTAAATTATGTTGCATTATTCATTAAAACATTTTATTATAAATTTTCTATTTTTACATTTGACACATTTACATTTGTACATTATAATATAACCAATATTACAAACCATAAATCAATTGACATCATGTATTTTCAACATAAGGAGGTCTGTATGAGCGCTAGAGTTACCATTCAAGATATCGCAGACGAACTTGGCATTTCCCGCAATACCGTCTCGAAAGCTATTAATAATACTGGCATTTTAGCCGATGCAACACGGGAAAAAGTATTAAAAAAAGCGGCAGAAATGGGTTACAAACAATTTTCATATGTAAAAGTAGTCGATTCTGGCATGCCTGTATTGACCCTCTCAACGCCGAAAGAAAACACTGAGATTGCCTTATTCATAACTAATTTACTGGGAAACTCCCATTTTGCAACCGTTATGCTGGATAAATTTCAGAAAGAGCTTTCCGGGCTGGGATATACCCTTACCATGCATCGTATCCTTTCTGAAGAAATTGATTCCCTGACACTTCCTGCATCCTTTTCCAGAGATCGAACTGCTGGTATTATTTGTATTGAAATGTTTAATTATGAATACGACAAAATGATTTGTAATCTAGGCCTTCCGGTTTTACTTATAGACGCTCCGGCGCCTTGCTTCAAAGAACCATTGGAAGCAGATATCTTACTCATGGATAATCAGTCCAACATCTATCTGTTCATTCAGGAAATGATCCGACGTGGGAAGACAAACATTGGATTCGTCGGCAACCATCTGCATTGCCAGTCCTTTTTTGAACGGTACGCCGCCTACCGGCAGGCACTGTACCTGTCAGGACTTCCCTGCCCCGACAAGTATTGCATCACAGGCAATTCGGCAGAAAACCAGGATTTTGATTCCGCAGTTTATCAGGATTATCTGGCAGAATGCCTGCAAAAAATAAGACGCATCCCAGACGTATTACTATGCGCCAATGATTTTGTTGCAATTGACACAATGCAGGCACTGAAAAAACTGGGGTATTCTGTTCCGCAGGATATCTATTTGTGTGGATTTGACGATTCGCCGGACGCAAAGATTGTTACGCCTGCGCTTACTTCTATCCATATACATAGCCAGATTATGGGGTACTACGCCATAAACCTTCTGATGTCCCGTATCAATGAACCTTCCTTGAATTATTGTACGGTACACACAGAAACGACTCTGATTTACAGAGAATCTACGGAAAACTAAAAACATTTTACAAAAAACAAGGAGGAAAACATGAATAATTTATTGAATCTGGATGGGCCGATTATGCGCCTTATCAACAAAATTGTTTACAGTGTTTATCTGAACATTCTGTGGTTCATCTGCTGCATTCCCATCGTAACCATCGGCGCATCAACCACTGCGCTTTTCTATGTTACATTAAAAATATCTAAAAATGAAGAAGGCAATCTCACGAAAGCTTTCTTCCACTCTTTTAAAGAGAACTTCAAGCAGGGCACCATCATCTGGCTTATCCTTCTCATTCTTGGGATAATCCTCGGCATTGATGGGTATGTCGTATATCATATGCGGTTTGAAAATGCACTCTGGACTCTTTGCACTGCGTTTCTTATTGTAGCTGCTATTGCCTATGCCGTTGTCCTGATGTATATCTTCCCCCTTTTGGCAAGATTTGACAATACAATTGGCGCCATGTTTAAAAACGCGCTTTTTATGGGTATCCGCTTTTTATTCTGCACCATATCAATGGCTGCCATTTATTTTATGATGCTGCTGGTTGTGATTCGTTTCTTTACCCCGGCTGTCATTTTTGGGGAAGGGCTGTGCGCATTGCTCTGCTCTCACCTGCTATCCAATATTCTGCTGCTCTGCCAGGAAAAGACGGAAGTCAACCAAGAGTCCACTTCCGAATTGTTATAAATTAAGCCAAAGGAATATACTTATGAGACTTAGAGAAACTTCATCCACCAAAAAGGAAAAATGGAAACAACTTCACGGAATGCAGAAAGTATGCTATATCTGGGACTATTATAAATTTCCAATTTTCATCTGCCTGCTCTTCTTCTATATCATCATATACACGGTTTATGGGCATTTCAGCAAGAAAACTGCGGTGCTCTATACCGGTCTCATCAATGTGTCTGTCGATGGGCAGTTAAACGCCCAGCTAAGCGATGGCTTTCTGGATTTTGCAGATGAAGATGCTGGCAAAAAAGAGGTTCCATTATATACCGGGCTGTACCTGACCAATGACCAGAATAACCCCCACCACGAATATACCTATGCCTCCCGCATAAAAATACTCGCCTCGATAGACGGCGAGCAGCTGGATGTAGTTCTGATGAACAAAGAAGCGTTCGATGCATTCTCACAGAACGGATATCTATGCAACCTGGAAAAACTGTTTCAGGAATCTGCCCCTGATACTCTTCATGAAATAGAGCCATATCTTGTCACCAACATATCTATCCTGGAGGATAATGCTGATGATCTGTCTTTGGATAGTTCCCTGTCTTATCAGGCTGTTACGGAAGAATATCCTATGGGGCTCAATGTGTCACAAAAAGGCATCTTCAAACAGGCTGGTTTTGAAGATGACGTATATCTTGGCATAATCAAAAATTCGCCGCGTACAGATATGGCAATAAAATATATTGATTATCTGTATTCAGAGAACAAACCATAGCCCTTTGGAAAATATTTCTGGATGAGCATGCAAGCGCGCCTGGTTCCGAGACTTTTGAACCTTTCGCTCCCCTGACCGCCCAGCACATACGTTTCCGTTCTTTCCCCATACATTCATACTTCTTGAAATCCCTTCTGGCTTATGCTAAGATATTTCTATAAAAATGACATTCTATCCGCAAATATTAGTTCAAAACATTCAATTCAATCGGGAAGGGGCATCGACATCCATGTACAGAACATTCAATACCAATGGATACTGTAATCCAAAGCTGCATTATATGGTGGATCTATCCAGCCGTCTGAATGATATAAAATCCATGATTGATGATGGGAAATATTTCACCATAACCAGAGCCAGGCAGTTCGGTAAGACGACCATCCTGACTGCTCTTGCAGACTTTTTATCAGAAGATTACGAAGTAATCAGCCTGGATTTCCAGGCAATCAGTTCTGCCGATTTTGAGTCTGAGCAGCGATTTGTGGCCGCTTTTTCAAACGAATTTCTGTTTTCCGCCAAACACATGCATCCAGAAATACAGGAAAATCTGGAACGATATACATCGGATCCATCTCAACGGGCAACTCTGTCTGTATTATTCCGAACTCTCTCTCAGATGTGCCGGATATCCGATAAAAAAATTGTCCTGATCATTGATGAAGCCGATTCCACCGCCAACAATCAAGTATTTATTGATTTCCTTGCACAGCTTCGGGCATATTATCTGAAACGGATGAAAATATCTGTTTTCCAGTCTGTCATTCTGGCCGGCGTTTATGATATAAGGAATATTCCCCGAAAGATCCGCCCTGAAGAAAAACACAAAGAAAACAGTCCCTGGAATATTGCAGCTGATTTCCTGGTGGATATGAGCTTCTCTTCTGAAGAAATAGCGGATATGCTTCAGGATTATCAATCCGACCATCATACTGAAATGGATCTCTGCCAAATGGCCCAGCTCCTATATGACTATACCTCCGGATATCCCTATCTGGTATCCAGGCTCTGTATGTTTATGGATGAGAGAGTCGCAGAACATGCATGGACAAAAGAAGGCTTTCTATCTGCCGTGAAAATGCTCCTGGAAGATGATAACCCCCTATTTCAGTCCCTAATGAATAAATTAAATGACTTTCCTGAACTGAACCATGTAATTTCACAGCTTCTGTTCCAGGG
This sequence comes from Petralouisia muris, assembly GCF_004793545.1. Classification (GTDB taxonomy): domain Bacteria; phylum Bacillota; class Clostridia; order Lachnospirales; family Lachnospiraceae; genus Petralouisia; species Petralouisia muris. The sequence goes on from NZ_SRYA01000035.1 coordinate 48,581, forward strand.
GAAAAGCATTGCATATAACGCAGATGATCCTGCGGTTCAGAATGCAAAAATGTTTGGGTTTGTAAAAATAATCAATTCCAACGTCCTGCTTGCAAACAGGATTTTTGAAATGCGCCTGTACAATAAGCTTCTTCTGGATTTTAAGGAACAGAACAACGAGATTTTTACAGAAAGCATGCGGCACAAAAATCAGTTTGTAATAGATGGGCATTTAGATGTCAGAAGAATACTCGAAAAATTCGTTGAAGTTTTTGACTATTTATTCGGTGATGAACATGAATCATTTCTGGAAGATACAGGCAGGAAATATTTTATGCTATTTTTGCGCCCTATTATTAATGGCACTGGGAATTGCTACGTAGAGGCCCGGACAAGAAACCAAGAACGGATGGATCTAGTGATTGATTACCTGGGAGAACAAAGTATTATCGAAATGAAGGTTTGGCATGGAAATGCTTATCTTGAACGGGGAGAAGAGCAGCTTGCCGCCTATCTTGATTATTATCATTTGAAAAAAGGGTATCTGCTCAGCTTCAATTTCAATAAGAAAAAAGATATTGGCATAAAAGAAATTGTCTTTGGTGATAAATTAATCATTGAAGCGGTTGTATAAAAGATTCCATATACAGCTGGAAAGCCGGGAATCAAGTTACAGAAAAAGCAGCGAATCGTTTTCTTGATTGAAAATCGTGTTCACTGCTTTACCCTCTGTGCTAAGTCAGCAAGGGGCTGTCGGGAAATAGCGATTTTGCCCCTGATAAGTAAGAAGGAGACAGTCCGGTAAATACTCAGGCTTTTTTCAAGGACCTGGATTTCTACCGGACTGTCTCCTTCCTTTTGCAGTATCTATTTTAGGGCGCAAAATCCCCTTGTTTGGATTTTGAGATGCGCTCCTTTGTCCTAAGCTGCTTTCTGCTCTTTTTTTCCTTCATATTTTTCGATTTCATGATGTAGAAACCGGTGGTATTTCATGATATTCCGGCCGATCGCATACAGCATAAACTCTTTATATACTTTTTCTGCCGAACGGTAGTTGAACCTCCGAAAGTCCTCGTTTTCCTTTATATCCCCGAAATGATGTTGTATCATAATACTTGACACTTCCACTTCACGGGTTTATAAAAAAAGAA
>NZ_SRYA01000036.1 GCF_004793545.1 Petralouisia muris
AATAGAATCCAATGTACTCTGAGAGTATAAGTATAAATTTAAGCGTCAGAGCTGTCTTTTTTTATTCATAATTGACAGAGAAAGTGGATAAGAATATAATAAAAATGCATGTTTCATAAGAACGGAAGAAAAGGTAAAACATATTGCAGGGAAAATAGAATGGAAAAAGAGAGCGAAGTATATCAGTTTCCGGAAATGAACCTGATTGCAGGATGCGGAGCGGAAAAAATAATTCAAAAGATTTACAATTCTTCTTTAGGCAGCAGATTGCTCCTCAAAAATGATAAATATTTGAATAAGGAATGGTATCGGGAAAATTTAGTGAATTATCTCGAATTTTTTTCTCCGGAAGAAGGATTTGCAGATACCGTCAAGGAACTGGAGGGACTTTTTTTTATGGAGGCTTCTGAATGGGAGCAGGAAAATGATCCTGAGAAGAGCCAAGAGAAACTGCAGTCTGATCTGGAGAAGAAGCAAGAAGAATTACAGTCTGATCTGGGGCAGAGGCAAGAAGAATTACAGTCTGATCTGAATCAGAAACAAGGAGAACTGCAGGTAGTACTGTATCAGAAACAGGAAACAATATGGCAGATAGGGGACAAAAATCCCAGGGTTCATTTGAAAATCATGGAATGGCCTTTTCAGATTCCCTTTGAACTGGAATTGATCCCCTATGCGGGAAAGGCAGTTCAGGTGAAAGAAAAAGAGCTGGAAAGCAGATTTTCCGAAGAAAATATTACTTATTGCATGTTTTCCGAAGAAGAATACCTGTCCAGAAGTTTTTATAAAATGTTGGAACATCTGGAATTAATTAATCTCATGTCCTGGTACAAAGAAAGTTATGATATTCTGACGGGGCAGATGGTAAGTGGAAGAAGGGTATCTGAGAGTTTCGGACAGCTTCTTTTGGATAATAATATTCCTCTGCTGAAAGAACGTTTGGAAATTGTTGACAGTTTCAAAAATTACAGGTATATGGAGAAAAGATGGAAAAATTACATGAGCCGGTTTTTCCCAGAACAGACGCGGACGCAGGATAAACCGCAGTCTGTCTTGGAGCCTTTATCAGAAAATCCAATGGATCTCCATATGTTAGAAAAAGAAGAAATCGACGGTAACCTGCAGGAGGAGATCCGCGAGGATGAAAGTGATTGTCCTGAATGGAGCCAGGTAATAGAGCTTCTTGTGAGGTTTTTTACTCCGATATTTGATATGGTTTTGAGAAATGAATTATTTATCGGAGACTGGATGCCGCAGATTGGAAGGTACTTAGATTAAACAAGAGGAAATGAAAAATACAATATTGCAAGGCAGGAGGCTGCATACAGGAGAATATTTTAAGAAAAAGGGAGATTGTTTATGAATATTAATTCATTATTAAAGACAGTGGATGATCTGGTGTGGGGACTTCCGCTGATTGTACTGATTCTTTTAGTAGGCTTTTTTTTGACGGTACGGCTGCGGGGACTTCAGATCCGCCGTCTTCCACTGGCAATCCGCAATTTAATTTCAGATGAATCTGCCGGGGAAGAGGGAGAAGTGTCCGGATTCGGAGCTCTTTGCACTGCATTGTCCGCTACCATTGGAACCGGAAATATTGTAGGCGTTGCCACAGCTATTGTTGCCGGCGGGCCAGGGGCTTTGTTTTGGATGGTAATGGCAGCAGTATTGGGTACGGTTACAAAATATGCTGAATGCCTGCTGGCTATTAAATTCCGTGTCGTGGCAGAGGACGGGCATATTTTGGGAGGACCTTTTTATTACATAGAACGGGGAATGGGAAAGAACTGGAAATGGCTTGGAAAGCTGTTTGCTTTCTTTGGAATCGGAGCAGGAGTTCTTGGAATCGGTACTTTTACTCAAATTAATGGAATTACCAGTGCAGTAAACAACTTCTTTGATCCGGAGAACCAGTGGAGTATAAATCTGCTGGGAAGAGAGTATTCCTGGACAGTGATCATTGCAGGCATTATTCTGACACTCTGTGTAGCCCTGGTGCTGATCGGAGGACTTCAGAGGATTGCGGGCGTGGCCCAGGTGCTGGTTCCTTTTATGGCTGCTACTTATATTACAGCGGCTGCATTGATTCTTATCTTTCATTTCAAAGAAATTCCGGCAGCTTTTGTTACCATTGTACAGAGTGCATTTGGGTTGAGGGCAGCAGCGGGAGGTGCACTGGGAGCTATGCTGCTTGCTATGCAAAAAGGCGTGGCAAGAGGAATTTTTTCCAATGAAGCGGGTTTAGGAAGCGCGCCTATTGCTGCCGCTGCAGTTCAAACGGATGAACCTGCCTCCCAGGGCTTGGTATCCATGCTGGGAACAGTCATTGATACTGTGATTATTTGTACCATGACAGGGCTTACCATTGTAATTACCGGTACCTGGAATATAGGCCTGGAGGGTGTGAATGTAACTACGAAAGCATTTCAGATTGGGCTGCCTTTTGCTCCGGCGGTTTCTTCCTTTATTCTGATGTGCTGTCTGGTATGCTTTGCATTTACAACAATCCTTGGCTGGGATTACTACAGCGAAAAATGTCTGGAATACCTTACCAATGGAAATCAAAAGGCAGTGAAAATATACCGCCGGATTTATATTTTATGTATTTTGGCAGCGCCCTTTATGACTGTTTCTGCGGTATGGACCATTGCAGATATTTTTAACGGATTGATGGCAATTCCTAATCTGATTGCGATTATTGCTTTGAGCGGTGTGGTTGCTGCGGAAACAAAGCAATATTTGAAAAAAATTGATGGCAAAGCATAAATTGTCCTATTATGCCAGTGAGATTCTTATATAGCTTGTGTTGGGAAGGGCAACCCTGTATTTGAGCCCGTATCCAAAGAAAGTTCACTGCAGCAGAGATAATTCTACATAATTTGCGCAAGAATAACGCTGGCAATAGTTCCGACTAATGTGGTAAAAAGCGCACCGGCCAGGGTATATCGGGTTTTCTGTACCTTGGCGGTCATAAAATAAATACTCATGGTATAGAAAATGGTTTCTGTACAGCTCATCATAATGGAAGTTATGGTTCCGAAATAGGAATCCGGCCCAAATTCCTTGAAAATATCCAGCACCAGCCCTGTGGCTGCGGAAGAGGAAAACATTTTTACAATGGAAACCGGCACCAGCTCCGCCGGAAAATGCAGAGGTTCGGTGAGTATTCCAAGGGCTGAGGAGAGCAGATCCAGAAAACCGGAAGCCCGCAGGATGCCTACTCCTACCATCAGTCCAATGAGGGTAGGCATGATGCCAATGACTGTCTGGAATCCGTCTTTGGCGCCTTTGATAAAATCATCATATACATTGTGATGGCTTAAAAGTCCATATCCCACAATAGAAAAAATTAAAAGTGGGATCATGGCATCTGATAAAAAGAGGAGGATTTTCAATGAAAAATACCTCCTTTTTTCTTTTTCGGCAAACCAGTCTGAGATGCTTCGCGGCGAGAAAGATTCTTGTTATAGAGCCCTTGCCTTTTTTCCGGCAGGGCATACATAAATTTAGCAAATACAATGCCGGCCAGTGTGGAAAAAAAGGTGGCAATCATGGCCGGTCCCAGAATGGCTGCAGGATTGGCAGAACCGTACTGGCTGCGGTACGGTTGTGTCAAGTTAAGACTAAAAAATTCCTTATCTTTTTTGCCATCTGCTATTCCATAATGTCTTTTATCTTCCATTTTATTTCAACCCTGCCGTCATCATACACCTCAATCCGTTCAATCAGTTCGTCTGCCAGTTCTTTTGTCAAGTTCTGTACTCCTGCAAGCATCGTCAATCCACTCTTTTGTTCCATCTGCTTTTGGACAGAAACTCTATCAGACAAACATCGGCTTAACTGTTCCAATTCTTTCTGATATTCTGACTCTTCTGAATTCCTTTCCTCCTTCCCCTTAATGTATTCCTCTTTCGTGATTTTTCCATCTTTCCATTGATGGTATAGCTCTAAACGGCTAATTCTGCAATGTTTTGTCTTTATCTCTAAAATACGTTTTTTTTCTTGTATACCTGAAATGGCTGACAGTATCTCTATCCGCTCACCCTGCATCGCTTTTTCTTTCTCACAGCATACCACTATCATCTTCTGCAGTATATCCCAGACAATATGTTCCAACAGCTCAGATTCGATTCGTATATGTGAGCCGCAGCTATCTCCCATCCTGCAATAATAGTACGGCTTCTTTATGGATGCTTTAAAGCACATTCCGTATCCACAGCATCCGCATTTTATTTTCCCCCTTAATGGGGAAGGATTTTTGTTTTCCTTACGGCCTTTCCGTTTTTTTCTTGTAGAGATTGCTTTTTGAGCTTTTTGAAATACATCCTTTTCAATTAATTTTTCATGATGGTTTTCTAATTTCACATATTCAGATTCATGTACCTTTTTTACAACTCCCGGCTTAACCGTGAATAATTTATGACTCACAAATGTCCCTATATAAACTTCGTTTTGAATAATAAGAGCAATCTGGGATGAAGTCCATAGATTTCTCTTATCATTTTTCATCTGGTATCGAATTTTTTCATGTTTTCTTTTATATGCCCCCGGCGTAGGTATGTCTCTTTCATTTAGTATATCCGCAATCTTAGTCGTTGTGTTTCCATCCACGGCAAGAGTGAAAATCTGTCTTACAACCTGTGCGGCCTCTGGATCAGGGATAAAATCTGTTTTTTTGCTGTTTCCATTACCCCTTATATAGCCAAATGGAACACCGCCTCCACTATAATCACCTTGTTTCTGCATCAATTCTTTTGTAGATTTTATTTTTTTCGATAGATCCCGGCTATATAAATCATGTATAAGATTTTTAAGCCCTATCTCAATCCCGGCAGGATTTTTGAAACTGTCAAAATTGTCAACAATGGAAATAAACCGGACTCCCAGGAACGGAAAAATCTGCTCGATATAGTCCCCTGTTTCGATATAATTTCTTCCAAATCTGGACAGATCTTTCACGACAACACATTGAATCCTGTTTTCCCTTATCTCTTTTAAAAGCATCTGTACTCCGGGACGGTTGAAGCTCACCCCGGAAACGCCGTCGTCTGCAAATTCTTTCAGCAGATGTATGGATAGTTCCTCGTGTTTTTCTACATAAGATTCAATTAATTTCCTTTGATTTTCAATGCTGTTGCTTTCCTTTTTTCCTTCTCCCAAATCTTCATCATCATCAGATATTCTCATGTACCCAGCTATGTATCTGTCATCCACGGATTCCACCTTCTTCCCGATCTGAAATCTGCATCTCTCTACACCATTTTTCTAACAGATCAGCATAAGTACATTTTATTACTATCTGTTCCGGGGATTCAACGATTATTTTTTCGATCAGAATATTTAAAATTTCTAAAGGAATCTTTTTATCTTCTGCCTGTAAATTTTCTTTCAGGCAGATATTTAAAGTTTCTATAGCTTTTTCTTCTGCTTCATTTTTTCCTCCTATATTTTTTATTTCTATTTCATAGGATAGCTGTTTTTGGGCAAGCTGTTTCTTTTCATATTCAAAATCTTCCGGTTCAAGCGACCCTTCTTTCATATCCACATAAAGCTCCCGGCGTTTTCTTTTTATACTCTGGATTTTTTGCATTAACTCTTGTTTATGCATATCCCTATTCTGTTTATCGGCCTCAACACCATGTATAGTGCCTGTCATGCTTTTTTCTCGTCCGGCCCATTGATCAGACAGGATTCCATATAATTGCATCTGCTGATTGATTACTTCATTCACTGTTTCCATTAATGGTATTTCGTATATAGAAGCCTGTACACATTCTGTATCCAAAAACCTTCTCCTTGAATCACAATAATAGTAATATCTTCTCACTCCGTCTGTAACCCTGCTTCTTCGGAACATCTTTTGTCCGCACTGTCCGCAATAAACTTTTTTCCGGAGACAATTTTCCTCCTGTGGGATATCTGCATTTGCGTTCATTCGCTCACAATACATTTTATGACTTTTTTCTGCCATAGCTGCCGCAACGTCAAATTCTCTCTGTGTTATAAGCGGAATATGCGTATTTTCTGAAATGATCCAATCTGCTTTCGGCAGACGCTGTTTTTTCCCATTATTTCTGAAATGGCTCCCCTGTGATTTGCCCTGAACCAAATGCCCCAAATATACGGGATTGGTTAAAATTCCAGATACATGCTCCGCCCGCCACTTTGAATGACCGCTCCGCTTAAAAGACTGGAATCCATTCATAAAACGATATAATCCTGGTGAGGGTATCGCAAGCTCATTGAGATAATTGGCAATTCTCGTACACCCATTTCCCTGGATGCGCCATTCAAATATTTTTTTCACTACATCAGCCGCTTCTGGATCTACTGTCAGTTTCCTTTTATTGGCGTCATCTCCTTTATATCCATAGGGATATACCCCACTGGTATATTCTCCATTTTCCTGCATTACCTTTTTTGCCTGTAAAATCTTCCGGGAAATGTCTTTTGCATAATAGTCATTTACAATATTAGTCAAAGAATTCATCAGCATATTGCTCTCAAACGGCTGCTTTCTGCTGTCAAAATTATCATTCACCGAAATAATCCTTACCCCTAAGAACGGAAATATTTTTTCGAGATAATTTCCGACTTCAATATAATCTCTCCCGATACGGGAGAAATCCTTAAAAACCAGACAGTCAACCGCCCCTGTTTTTACATCTTCAATCAGTTCTTTCCATCCTACCCTGTCAAAATTAGTCCCTGTTGTGCCATTGTCCACATAGATATTCACCAATTGGAAATCACTTTCATTCTTTTTTACATACTCTTCTAAATAAGAAATCTGGTTTTGTATGGAATCTCTTTCAGCATTTCCATTATCCTCTACAGATAATCTCACATAAATGCCCGTTTTACTTTTGGAAGCTGATACCTCTGGCATAACAGGAAATGTATTCTGCATCTTTTTTCTACTTTTTCTTGCCATCTGCCCCACCTCCAATATCTGTATGCGGCTCAAAGTTTTCCGTGCTTTCCAAGTATCTGCATACTTCTTCGTACTCTGACTGAAATTTAAAAATAACCTCTATCCTATCCTTATCGTATATCCGAATCTCTTCTACAATTTTCAGGAGAATCTTCCTGGTCAGTTTTGGAAAGCCTCTACACTCTATAAACTGGTTTACCCACTGCACTTTATCCCTTTTTGTTTTGGCCAACTCTTCAATCTCTTCCTGAAGAGTTTCAATTTCTTTTTCTAAAATATGAATTTCATCGCGGAAGGATTCTTTTAATTCCCGATATTCTCCTTTCGTTATAACGCCATCTTTGAAATCTGTATAGACTTCCGTAGTATAATGACGTTTTTTTTCAATCTGCCGTTCCTTTTCCAGGATATGATCCTGCAATTTTTCGGCGAGATACCCGGTATAGGGGGTTTTTTGCGCTGTATCTAGCATTTTACTTAGTTCAAATATATGCTCAATGTGGAGGTTGATAATCTCTAAAATCGTCTTTTCAAACTTTTTTAAAGACAGTCCCTTATGAAAGGTACAGCTTTTGTTATTTTTATTTTCAACACATACAAGATATACATAGTTTTTCCCATTTGAAGGCACTGTTTTTCTGGTCATATTACCCCCGCAATGCCCACATTTGGCGATTCCCGAAAATAGATATAGTGTTTCCTCGTCCGGGGCAACCCTTGTATCCTCTTCGGATGTTCTTCTTACCATACCAAAATCCTCTGCAGAAATGATCGCTTCATGGCAGTTCTCACACCGAACCCAATCCTTTTCCGCTTTTTTGATGCGTTTCCTGACTTTATAGCTGGGAGATGATGTCTTGCCCTGCACAAGCACTCCTGTATATATCTCGTTTCCAAGTATACGGTTTACGCTGTTTGCCATCCATTTTGAATCTGACCGTTTCTGAAATTCACAATGAAGCGGTTCACCATTCATATGCTTGTACTCAATCGGCGTTGGTATTCCTAATTCATTCAATTTATCTGCAATCCTGGCACTGCTCATGCCATCAATCTTCCATTTGAAAATCTGGCGTACCACGGAAGCAGCTTTTTCATCAATGACAAGCTGATTTTTATTCTGTTCGGACTTCTTATATCCGTAAGGGGCAAATGGGCTGATATATTGCCCGTTCTCCCGCTTCATATTCAGATGGCTGCGTACTTTAATGGAAATATCCTTGCAATATGCATCATTGATCAAATTTTTAAAGGGAATCAGTAATTCATCTGACGCACTCGCTGCAGATGCTGTATCAATGTTATCGTTAATCGCTATAAACCGGACTCCAAGATAAGGGAATATCTTTTCGATATACCGCCCTGCTTCGATATAGTTTCGGCCAAATCTGGAGAGATCCTTGACAATTACACAGTTCACCTTGCCAGACTTTATATCCTCCAGCATAGCTTGAAAAGAGGGACGCTCAAAATTCACGCCTGTATAGCCGTCATCCACCCGTTCTTTATAAATTTGAATATCGGAATGCACTTTAAGAAACTCCCTCACGAGAGCTTTTTGATTTACAATGCTGTCGCTTTCCGCCTTATCCCCATCTTCTTTTGACAAACGGTAATAAGCGTCAGCAGTATAGATGCCGTTTAGAATTGTATCCATATCATCACCTCAAATAGTTTAAATTGACTTCTTAAACTATTTGGGCTTTATTTAGTCCGCTTATAGTATAGCACATTGGAATAAACAAATCTACATTTTCTTAAATAATCATAATCCGATACCATAATTTCCCCTTTCCTTTGATATTTATAATGAAAGAAAATAACTGTCCAGTTTCTCTTCCAATGTTTTTTCGTTTTTATTATATTTCATTTTGACAATGATTCCATTGCATACAAAACAGTATGGGTTTCTGATCTGCTGGAAAAATTCTGAGATTCTTTCCTGCTTTCCTTTCTCCATATCTATGGTAACGTCTTTTATATCAATCAATGATTCTTTGGAAATCGTGCTAATATCAGTTTCCGCCATATTTCGTAATGTGTGTATATCCATATGTTTTTCCCTTTCCATGCTCTTTTCAATATATTATAAATGACATGTCCAATATTCGTTAAATACATAGAAACATCCTGCAGGCGGCTGTCAGGAAACAGCGCCATTTGCCATAACATACGAAACAGACAGCCAGCGGCAGGTCTTCCGTAGAAATTGCAATCTTTTCAGACCGGATCAGCTTATATCCGGAAGTATCATTATCAGAAACAGCATCATCGCCGCAAAGTCCCTGTCTCTTTGCCAGTAATCAAATAGTTATCGCTCGTACCTTTACTTCAATGCCCGAATCAACATTCCATCGTTTTAATCCAAAAAATACTACACTGGGGTATTTTACCGGATATTTCTTAATACCTGCCACTTTGCGACATCGTGTCGCAAAGCGGCGGATACAGATAGTCATGGCGTATTCATTAAATAGCTCAACTGCTTCATACATCCTGCAGGATTCACCATATGAAATTGTCAAGGTGCGTATAAAAAGCGAATATCAAGCCGACAGAAAGGGATGACTGCTTGTTTCGTTTATCGTATCAGCTTAAAATTCAATATTGTCATGAGCAGTTTTGACTGTAAACGCTGGCGCAGCGTTTCATCCACACAATAATGAACATTTCCGAATTTGTCTTTCATCTTCCGGACAGATAAACTTGTTATATATCCTTCATAGTGGTTCAAAACTTTGTGAATTGCCAGAATATCGCCTTCCGCAGCTGCCTTAATGACACAAAAAGGCAGCAATCTTGTATCTTCATTGTTTTTTCTTTTTGTTTTCATTGCTACGTTCCTCCATCATTTGTTTTAACAATTCGAGCGAGCGTTTCCTATGCTCATTTACCGTACTCCTGTCCAGGTTCAGCTTCCTTGCAATATCGGCATCGCTTAGCCCCTGGAAATACGACAGCATGATTACTTCACGTTTTCTTTCCGTCAGCGCATTTAACGCTTCTGCAAGCAGCATGTCTTTTAGCCGGATGTCATAGCCTAATGCTTGAAAATCGAAATATTCCGCATCATACTCATCAATAACAGAAAGACTTTCTAACTTCTGTTCTGTTAGTTCAGAAAGAACCACTTCATGTTTACTGATATAATCTATATGCCTTGTATAATCTATCAGTTCACCTTTTAATGCCAGCTTGCATTTCCGGTCAAACTGGTGTCTGACAGTTTCCTCGTCTAAGGAAGAAGGTTGCTTCATAGAATTCACCTCCTTCCCGACAAACAGGATCAGAGCTAAGGTCCTTTTTCCCTTTCACTACTATCCCGTATGGGTGATGCCCGATGTTGGGGTCTGGAAGAAAATTTTCAAAAAATTTCTACATATATAAAATACGTCCATATGAGGCAAAACCCATTGGACGTTATTAACTGTAAATTAATTTATTTGCAGGTTTCAATATTTTTGCAGAGGATTTGAATATTTTTCTTTATCTGTAAATTATTTATGGGGACAAAGATTTTTCCTTGCCCCCTCAGCAGACATAATGCAATGTCTATTTATACAGTACAGAACTGTCAGGTCACAATAAACTGTACTATCAAGCCATTATATTTTAAACCTAAATCGTCTAATATATTAAGAAAGGTGGTGAATTTTGTGTGCGCAAAATACCTGATAAATTAAGTGAACTTATTAAAGCGGCTCGTGAAGGTGGATTGATTACCGTTGAATCTTTAGCTGAAAAAATTGGTGTTACTGAACGATATTTGTATCGTATTGAAAATGAGCATAAAAAACCAAGTTATGATGTTTTGTTCAAATTAATTCGGGAACTTGGTCTTGATTCTAATACCATCTTTTATCCTGAAAAAAATTTACAAACCGATGAATATGAATCAATTATGCGTAAATTGTTGGTTTGCGATAAACGTTCTTTATTAATAATCAAAGCCACCATAGAAGCTGCTTTAGAAAGTCAAACAAAATACTAATTTGTTGCAAAAGCATAATAGTTTTTTCTAAATATTATTATGCTTTTGCATATTATTTTGTGTCTAATAGTTTCTTTACATATGTTGATATATCATTTGAATCTATTTCAGATATTCTGACAATTTTATCCTGTGCATCCCGTTCAACAATTAGTGAAACATTTTTCTTATCATCTACATCTCCTTGAATCATTTTCGATCCATTTTCATCATAAAAGACATAGATAGCAGTTTCATTATATTTCCAAATTCCTTGCTTTTCATCATATGAAACCCCATAATTTTGATATTCGTTTAGTGTGTCATCGCCCACTTTGTCATCGCCTTCTTCATGAGCAGTTGCGTCCAAAGATTTTACTAGTTTCATTTCCTCAGTATTTTTGTCAAATTCTTCCTGACTCAATACACTGATTCCTATTAGTTTATATGACGTATCACGATCCACTTTCAAATCTATCTCGCCATTTTCAAACGAAAATCCATTTATGTTGCCTTCTCTATCTTTGACATCTTTAAACCTGCGTACCAGTTTCCCATTATAATAGAATCTTTCTTTATCTTTATCGTAATTAAGACCATAATCCTCGTATTGCCTATACTCACTAATATCAAAATTATTTTTTTCATCATCCGATACACTTTCGTCAAACTCTACTGCTTTACTTTGATCATCAGTTGTCTTTTCGGACTTCGAAATAGTTGTTTTTTCTTCCATTGTTTCTGCTTTGCCACAGCCTAACATTAACAAACCAAATGCCAAAGTTAAGCAAACACTATATACTAGTTTTCTCATATATCAATTCCTCCTGTTATTTTATTATTTTGTACAAAAAACTCACCTGACAGTATTCTTTATTTTGTTCACAAAAGACTACTGCAATAGTCTGCCTGATTAAAGAATAACATATTTCTATTTAATATGCAATATCTTTTTTATTTAGTTTTAATAACATTCTTTTTGAGCCATATACATCTCATAAAATTTTCCTTTCCTTTCTATTAGTTCGTCAAAAGAACCATTTTCAACAATTTGCCCATTTGAAAAAGTTAAAATCCTATCACATACTCGGCAAGCGCTCATTCTATGAGATATTAGTAGTAATGTTTTATCCTTACATAACTCAGCAATATTTTCATATAATTTGTTTTCGATTAAAGGATCTAAACTTGCAGTAGGTTCATCAAGAATAAGAATTTTTGATTCCCTGTTAACCCCTCTGCTAATTGCTAATTTTTGCCATTGACCACCTGATATTTCTGTTCCATTTTCCTCAAGTTGTCCTAATTTAGTTTTTTCTCCTTTTTCAAATGAATTTAAAAGTTCATTTAGCTCCAAGGCTTTTATAAATGGATTATGAAAATTTATTTTTTTCTCTCCTAAAGTTATATTTTCCTCTATCGAAGTTTGATATTTAATATAATTTTGAAAAACACATACTATTTTTTTCATGGACTCTTTGCTAATTTCATTAATATCCACATTGCCTATTCTTATCTTTCCGTCCGATACAGTATATAAGCCTAAAAGTATATTAATAAATGTAGATTTGCCACTGCCATTCTCCCCAACAATAGCAATTTTCTCTCCATCTCTAATTTTAACAGATATATTTTTCAATGCATAATTTAAGGATGCAGGATATTTGTATGTAACATTTTCAAACGAAATACTGTAATTTTCTAACAATTTGTTGCCCCAAATTTTTTCTGGTAATTGCAGAAAGCCTTCCCATTCATCTATTAACCAGGTCACATTCATTATCTCCTTAATAATATTTGTTAAATTTTCAAGTTCCTGTGTAAGTAACTGAAATACATTAACTAATAACAGAATACTGCCTAAACCTATGCTTTGATTATATACCATCCAAAATGTCTCATACATACACCATCCAAAAACTATATATTTTAAAACATTGGTTACTATTTCATAATAGCCATATTTTTTATTTATCTTTAAATATTTGTTTGTAAGTAAATTATTAAGAGATTTGGCCTTTTCATAAAAAAACTTTTCTAACTCAAGCAATTTTACGTCCTTTACATTTTCCCGTCCAAACACAACATTTAAAAAATATTCCTTTTTTCGTTCTTCTGTGAAAAATTCTTTTGCAGTATTAAATTTACATTTGTTCTTTTTACTTCCAAGGTATATTCCAGGAATCGCTGATACTATCACAACAAACGGAAAATAAACTTTCATTTGTCCAAGCATAATTGAGTATATGGATATAGAAATTATATTTGCAACTACTTCAAATAGTGTAGTTATTGCAATAACTGTTTCATCCCCTAACTTTGTATCTATTCTTTCAAGCAAATTGAATACGGTTTCATTTTCAAACTCTTCTATTTTAAGTTTCTTTACTTTTTGGTGAATATGTTCAAATACATTTTCACTAAGTTTATAACTAATTTTTAATAACCAATGATCCTTCAGTGTAGATACAATCTGAAGTATGCTTTGTAATAGCTCATATAGAATTACTACAACAATTATTTTATCTAATTTATGGTGGGAAAAATGTCCTGCATAGTCACCAAATATTTTATATAGCCATGCAACAAGTGGCTCAATAATACCGATGCATAAAATTATTCCTACAATTACACACAAAATTTTAATACTTTTTTTATCAACAATTTTATTCAGCAATTTTATATATTTTCCCATACTCTGCCTCACACATACCATTTTCCTTGTTCATAACAATATCTTTTGAACCATCCATGACTATTAGTTAAAAGTTTTTCATAAGTGCCATTTTCAACAATCTCTCCTTTTTCTAAAAACACTATATTGTCTGCAAATTTTGTAAGACCGATTCTATGTGTAATTATAATTACTGTTTTGTCTTTTAGTAATTCTTGTATTTCTTGAAAAACTGCTCTTTCGGATAAGGGATCCAATGCAGCTGTGGGTTCATCAAACACCACTAAATCCGCTTCCATTAACAATGCTCGTAATATAGATATTTTTTGCCATTCTCCTCCTGATAAATCTATTCCATCTTCATATAAATCAGGCCCCAGATGAGTGTCAAGGCCAGCAGGCAACTCAAATAGAAAATCAAGTCCTCTATTATTTTTACAAAAATCTTCTATTTTATTGTTTTCTATATTAATAACACCGGGTAAAATATTCTCTTTTACTGTTAGATAGAACTTACTAAAATCTTGAAATATTGCCATCTTTTTGTTTGTATTAACTATTATTTTTCCACTTGTTGGTTCTAATAAGCCCATTACAATTTTAGCCAATGTACTTTTCCCAGAACCATTTCTGCCTACTATTGCAATTTTTTCTTTATCATGTATAGTCAAATCTATATTTTTCAAAACACATTTATCAGAATTATAGCTGTAACAGATATTTTGCATTCTGAATCCATTATCTGTTATACAATGCTTTACTTCTTCCATCTCCTTTTCATTCATAATCTGTAACAACGAGATTATATAAGAAAAATCTTCTCGTAAGGAAGTAATATGTCCAACACAAGAGAAAATAGTGCCACAAAATAATTCTTGTGCTTGTATTACTAAAATTACAATATCAGCTGTGATTGTTTGATTGTACAGTTGCAAAAACAATATAACTAAAATTGATCCTTCTAAAAAATATAGAAGCATCCCAGTGAAGATATTGATTATCGACCATTTCTTACTGAATTGCAGGTGCTCGTGAATTATACTTCTATAATTTTTTAGCCTCTTACCAATAAGCCATTTATAACAATCATAACTCCTTATTTCTTTAGCATATGTTCTATTTTGTAATAATTCCTTATAATATCTTTCTTTATGTTGTTTTTTATCTTGATTCGCAAATAAATTTACCGTATCTCTGGAATTTAAAATTAATATTGTATTTTGCAAAACACTCATTATTATAAAATAAATTAAATAGAATGGACTAATGCCAGAAAGAACCACACCTAAACTTCCAATTGTTATTAATAAAGAAATTAAGGAAAATATTTGTCTAATATAATCTGCTATTTTTTCGTCAATAGCCCTTCTAGTACGTTCTAATCGAACTAAAAACTCTGACTCGTCATATTTTAAAATGGAAAGCCTATGCAATTTATCACAAACCTGTTTATAGAATGTTAAAAATATTTGTGCCTGTAATCTAAGTCCTAGAATTTCTGTTAAAGAGGGGGCTGTTTTTTTTAGTATCTCTATAACTCCCCAAATACAAATGAAAAAAATTAATCGTTCGCTATCAGGCTGTTGCACAAGCTTCACTATCTTTTGAGTAATAACTACATTTGCCGTTTGTAATATTCCCAAAATCGATTGAAATAAAAATATTCCTACAATAACAAACAAATTACTCTTTAATAGCATCCTAATACACCAGCCTGCTTGCTTTCTTTTTTTAATTGAATCGTTTCTTGCAAACATATTTCTCTAAGCCTCCTTCCTACTTTTTAAGTAATACATTCACTTTAGGTTTAACTAACCAAACATTTTTCGAATAATCCACCCCGATGCAAGTATGTGTGGTATCCTGCCCTAACTTTCCTTTTTAGAACGCTGCGAGTAGCGGGGAATTAGACCTTCGAAGGAATAAAGAATAATACAGATAGTATTACATTGTCTGTCCGGTCAGAGGAACTTGAATCGCTTATGTCTGCTTTGAAGATTCTACTTGTTGTACCAATGACACTAATCAAGCCTGCCTTGCATTGTTTATGTGACAAGGCCGTGATAAATCTCATTGGTGCAAGCATAGACCATTTAGGCAAAATTAAGCTGGTTTCCAATTTGTGAATATTCTTGTGGCTCGAAATCACGAATCCAGAAATTTGGAAATCGGAGTTCCGGTACTCGGAAATCGCCTTTTTTGTGCTTGATTAAGTGTTCATTTCTATAGGAATATTAGTCAAGGCCTTGCCGCATCTGCGGTGCGTAGCAGCCTTTACGAATATTTCTGTAGAAATTATCATTCGGTATGCACAAAAGCGAATCTAAAAAGTGATTTCCATATCGCCGGACAGCTGATGGAAACTCCTCTGGAATATTCAATTTGTCGGAATTGTAGTTTCTTCTGGCAAGAATATTCAATAAAGCATATACTTTTTATGCCTTTCGAAGATAATAACCAATTTTCTTGCATTTTATAGGCCATTTTCTACTATTTACATTCTTTTTCTCATATATTATAATTATAGTGATATTTTTCATTATCTAAAAAGAAAATGGAACTCCCATGTGAAAGTTCCATTTTACATTTAATTGGGCTATTAAAGAGTCAACAATAAGGTAACTTTGTATTTAGTTTTCAGTTGGCGAAAGTATGACTAATTGCGGTAGTTGGACTTATCGCCGGGTATTTTATACCCCTTTTACTTACCAAGATGTACATTTGAATTTTTTCTTGCAGGTATATCCATTACAAGAGAAACCTGATTTACAAGTAAAATTTGATGTACAAGCTCTGGGTTCGATAGCTGCTACTTCGGCTTTTGTTGCTACTGGTTTTGTATAAGTCATGTTAAATACCTCCATATGTAATAAAATTTTATTCTATAATTGACCTTTAATAGCCTGTTACCTTATTGACACTGTAAAAAATCTTCTGTTAATTGTTCTCTTCTAAGTTCGCATTCACCATCGGTTTCTTGTATTGATCCGTTGCTCAAGGCTAATGCAAGGCATCCTTTTCCACATGCCGATTGCCAAACGCATTTTTCACACTCATGCATATATTTCATTCCATATCTCATAAACCATACCAAGTGTGATAACCGATCACTTTCACAGATTTTTGTTAATATATTATCATATACATTTCCAATAGAATAATTCTCACCTGAAAATAATTGACATAAATATACATGGCCGTAGGAGTCTATTCTAGGCGTTAATGGTATTTTTCCACCATCAATTTCATTCAAAATCAAAGGACATACCCCTGTAAACTCGTCTGGAAACGATATTTTTAGTCCTGATTCTATTAAAGATTTTAAATGCTCATTAGAATTTATATCCTTTAAAAATTTTTTCTTCTGTTGTGGAGACAAATACATTTCTGCTTTATTCTCCTTTCCTCTCCCCAATAAAGTCAAAGTTGCTAAATCAATTTGTCGAATCCCTTTTTGAACTAGCATATCAATCATTTTTTCGATGTCATTTAAATTAAATGCTGAAACCATACATCTTATTAAAATGCGCTCTTGAATCTCCTCTTGAAGCAGATTATTAATCCCTCGTATTGTTCGTTCAAAATTTCCTTTTCCACATAATTTATCATGTGTTTCAGCACATGAGCCATTCAAGCTAATTTGAATTGAAATTTGGTGGTTTTTTAACTGTTTTGCAATCTGAGGTGTTATCAATGTTGCATTTGTAATCATTAATTTCTTTCCAAAGTTTTTCTTATCCAGTTCTTCTATAAATGTCCAAATGGATGGATGTAACAGTGGTTCTCCACCAGATAAAGTAACCGCAGTATCTTCACCCTCTTGGAGGCTATCTAAAATATTGTTAAATTCTGCAATCCCTAACATCCCTCGTAAACTACCCGATTCATTATAACAGTGCAGACATCGCAAATTGCATTTAGATGTAAGTTCAATATATACACCCTGCAATTTATAATTTTCTGCTAAGTTCTCATTAATCATATTTCTATTCCTCCTAATGATACTCTTTTATCAATCCATTTTCAGCTAAATATGTAAGTATGTTCTGACAATCATTTTCGATTGTTGCTTGATATTCTTCTTCAGGAAGTTTATATAATTCGAGTATTTTTTTGACCAATTCACGTAAATTCAAACCATCACATGTTTCCCATATAACAAATGCCGTTTCATTTAATATTATAATAGATTTTTGGTCTCCTGCAAGCACCAATGTCCTTGTATCGTTTTTAATCTTTTGATAAGGACGCTCTCTCCTTTTATACATAACATGCCTCCTAACAGCTATTTTTACTCTTCTGCACGTTTCCATGCCTGACTTTCTAAAATTATCTTTTTATCTTCTATTTCTCCTGAATTAGAACGGATAATTTCCAACCAAATTCCATTTTCGACCATTTCATCGACAAAAAAGCAATGCCCTACATCAATTAAACCCTCTATTTCCTCCTCTCCAATTTTCCATTTTCCATTTACAAATTCAATGTCAAGCTCTTTATATTTAGTTAAAGGATGATCATCAACTGAAATATCACTTCCTTCAACTGCATCCGGAACTTTCAAGCTTTTAAAAATTGCATCCAAGGAATCCATTCTAACAAACATCAACATTGTGGCAAACAAAATTAACATGCCTAAAGAAAATCTAAATTTTTTCTTTTCATAATCAAAATTTAAAATAGCAGAGATTCTTTTTTTAATGTTAGATTCGCCAAATCCATTCATTAAATATACTGGTTCATTTTCATACCGAGCAAATTTCAGCAAAAGCTCTGCATACTCTTTTTCTCCGCCCAAGCGTGAAATAACTTCGTAATCGCATCTTAATTCGATATCTCTATTTAAACAGATTGTCATTATCCATATCATAGGATTGAACCAATAAATTGCGACAACACATATCACTAAAATTTTCCACAAGCAATCTTTATGCTTTGCATGACATATTTCATGATACAAAAGATAATTTTGTTCTTTTTTTGTCATTTCCTTTACAAACTCTGGTATTATAATTTGACTTTTCGTCACTCCTACCGTAACTGGTGATTGTAAAATATCTGAACTTTTAAATTTAATCTTCTTTTCTATTTTCATTACAATATTATCTTTAATATCAGTTTTACTCAGCTCTCGTGCAAAATGTATTTTTTTTAAATACAAGCAATAGTTTCCTATAAATAGAATCAATAAAACACTACTTACTAATAGCCATATATATATATATACTTTATTAAAATTTTCAAATATTCCCAAACCGATATTCTCTCTTGCAAGAACTTTAGGACTAAGGAAAAATCGAAAAATTAGTACTAAAAAAGGAGTTACAAACGATGCTAACAACTTTAATAAAACTACTTTCCAAAGACTGCAATAAAAGTTTACTGCAACATAGTTATAAGCATAGCGCCTAACAAACAAAACTGCCAATATAACTATGCTGATTGAAATATTCAAAAAGAATAAATTCATTTTGTTTCCTCTGACTTGTGCTGTTTTATCATTGCTTCAATTTCTTCAATTTCTTTATCAGATAAATGACTGTGTACAAAAAAACTTGAAATAAAATTTGAAATTGATCCTCCAAACATTCTTCCTATCAATTCATTAGTTTCATATTCTTGTATTTCTGCTTTTTTAACAAGTGGTACACATACAAATCCTGGCTCATCTCTTCTGATTGCACCTTTAGAAATACATTTTTTTATAACAGTATATGTTGTATTTTTATTCCAGTTTGTTCTTTTAACCATTTCACGAACAATGTCCGTGGCTTTTAAATTTCCTTTTTCCCACAAAACTTCCATTATTTTAATTTCAGACTCAAATAATTTTACCATTTTGCTGTCTCCGTATATTTTTAATTTTATAATGCAAGATAACGTTTAGACTTCTGTAGTAGTCTTCTGTTGCTTATACTATCATAATAGTCTTTTCCTGTCAACAACATTTTTTTCGTTTTATATAATTTTTCCTTAAAAGTTATATAGAAAAAATTTGTTAAATCCTTAATTTCTATGCTTGATTTTTTATAACTGCCAAACATTATTCGAGAAGTTTTTCTTAGAAACCGTTAATAGATCATATTTCTATAAATTTTTTGGAATAACGAAACTTGCCCTTTATTTCAGTTCTGACATAAAGGGCAAGTTTCGCCAGAGTAACTCCAAACCCACTTCGTGGATTTTGCTTACCTGACAAACTTGATGGAGGATTCCGCTCCCCATACCCTCGGTTCTGGCATATTTCCCCAATATGCAGGTTGGCTCCTATTGAAAATAGTCGCAGCGTGATTATCCCAATCACGGAGAAACCTAAATATTTCTATAAAAATCTCTCTTTCGTTTCCCATTGACGTTCCCTAATCGGCTTTATTATAAGAACTCTTTTTTATCCTTATAATAAGGGAAGTTCACTTTTACACTTTTAACAGAAAGGAACTATACAATGGCAAGACCAAAGAAGGACAGGGAACTACGACACAAACACCAAATTATGCTCCGCCTTACTGATACGGAATATGAAATCGTTTCTGAAAACGCAAAGGCTACACATCTTCCAACGGCTGAATATGTTCGGAAACAGATTATGAAGCAGAAGGTCACAGCGAATTATGAGATTGTTGCAGACCTGCCGGAGTTGAAAAAGCTGGTTGCAGAGTTTGGGAAAATCGGGAGCAACTTAAACCAAATTGCAAGGCATTTTAACAGCGGCGGCATCCACTCACAAGAAATGCGTAAGGCAATCGACCAGAGCGTGGCCAGAATTTATGAAATGAAGTATGAAGTCTTAAAGATGGCGGGAGATTTCCACTCTGCCGCCGGAGGTAGTTTGGATGGCAATACTGAAACATATAGCAAGTAAAAATGCCGACTATGGGGAAGCACAACGGTATCTCTTATTCCAGTATGATGAAAGTACGAACAAACCGATACTTGATGAAAATGGTGAATTGATCCCACGAAAGGAATATATCATGGACGGCATAAACTGTGATCCGTTCACGTTCGACATGGAGTGCAGGGAACTAAATGCCCTATACCACAAAAATGAATCCTATGATGAAATCAAATCCCACCATTACATCATCAGCTTCGATCCAAAGGACGCAATAGAAAATGGATTGACCGGGGAATGGGCACAGCAGATTGGAATGGAATATGCAAAGAAAAACTTTCCCGGCCATCAGGCTCTTGTCTGTACCCACATGGATGGGCATAATGAAAGCGGCAACATCCATGTGCATATCGTAATCAACAGCTTACGGAAATATGATGTGGAACGTCAGGACTTTATGGAACGGGCCTGCGATTCCCGTGCCGGGTATAAGCATCATGTATCTAAAGATTATCTGATTCACTTAAAGCAGTCACTTATGGATATATGCCGCCGGGAGCATCTGCACCAGGTAGACCTCCTTGCTCCTGCAGAAAAGAAAATCACAGACCGGGAATACCATGCGAAGCGCAGAGGGCAGAAGAAATTGGATGAACGTAACAGACAGCTCCGTGCAGACGGGCTGACACCACGTAAAACAGAATTTCAGACACAGAAAGAATTTCTACGGTCTGCAATCGAAGATGCCGCAGCCGTTTCCTGCAGCCAGGAAGATTTTCAGAACTTGCTTTTGGAAAAATACAATGTCAAATTGAAGGTCAGCCGGGGCAGGTTCAGCTACCTCCACCCGGAACGAAACAAATATATCACCGGAAGGATGCTCGGCACACATTATGTAGAAGATTATCTTCTGGAGCTGTTTAAGGAAAATGCAGAGCATAAGGAAAACAAAAAGCAAACAGTTGATATGGGGAAATATAATATGGAATCGAAGAAATCTGCAACCAGCCCATCCAATCTACTGCAAGAGGAAACTGTATCAGTCCTGTTTATCAAATCAGATCTGCGTCTGGTGGTCGATCTGCAAGCTTGCGTAAAGGCACAGCAGAATGCCGCTTACGCTAACAAAGTAAAACTTTCCAACCTGAAAGAAATGGCTAAAACAGTTGCTTATATACAAGAGCATGGATATAATACAAGGGATTCCCTGGAAGATTCTTTTTCAGAGATTAAGAGCCATGCTTCCATTTCCAGAAAAGAATTGAAGTCTGTAGAAGATAATCTCCGGAAGGTAAATGAGCAGATCCACTATACAGGTCAGTATCTTGCCAATAAATCTGTCTACCAAAAGTTTGTGAAAGCAAAGAATAAAGGGCAGTTCCGGCAGGAGCATCCGATGGAAATCGCACTCTATGAAGCCGCACGGAAATTTCTGAAAGAGCAGTCCGAAAATGGGAAGCTCCCCTCCATGAAGTTATTGAAAGCAGAAAAGGAAAAGCTGCTCCAACAGAAAAAAGAGGCACAGAAAACTTACCATTACTTCCGGGATTACCAAAAAGAATTAAATACCGTCTGCTTCAATGTCGATAAGATTTTAGGACAGACGCACACCCGACAGCCGGAAAAACAGAAAAGCACCGATATTTCTTAATCTTACTGGCAGAAAAACAGCCGCATGATTCCTTTATCAAATCTTTGCGGCTGTTATGATTCCAATGAAACAAATATGTTTAAAAAATATCTTCCACTTTAGGGATTATTCCGCTAATGCCTTCGCTTTTCTCTCTCATGATACGACACATTTCATCCAGTTTTCTCTCCACATATTTCTGCATTTCCTCCCGTGCCGCTTCTGTTGGTTCAAAGGAAAAATAGAGCGGCTTCTCCCATTCCGCTTGGAACGGGTAGGGGAAAACATATAATTTCTTCACTTCCGGCATATCCGTGAACAACTGGAAAATCTCATAGGGCAGGATTTCCCCGCATACCAGGATGGAGCCTGTATCTACATAATAAACCTGTCCCTGGTACGTCGGCATACCTTGAGCCGCAAGCTGCTTCAAAGCATTCATCCGTATCGGTTCTATCTGGGTTCCTTGCCCCACACGCCATCTTGTCTGTGGGGCAAGCTCCCTGTAAATCCGTTCAGCTTCTTCATCCTTCCGGATATTATCGTCATAGTCATACCTGTAATTTTCTACCTGTATCTGCCCGTATGCAATCAGGCTTGTGAAAAGCGCAAGGGAATCCAGGTCAACATATACTGATTGATGTCCCCTGCCCTGATAAGAGCATAGAATATCCTCTAATGCGTCCATGATTTTCTTCATGGTTTCATACTTTTTTTCAGATTCTTTTTCCATTCCTTCTCCCCATTTTACGCTCCGCTTCTGCTGTCAGAAATATTTACTGGCATATCTTGTGTCTTATCCGATATTTCAGCCTGGTTTGCAGCTGCCGCTTTCTCCATCTTTTCTTTCTTCAACTGCTCTGTCCGTCCTAAATCCACATAGTGTGTCGCATATGCTTTTTCAATCTCCGGATTTCCGCTTTTGCTGAACCGCAGGGGGATTACCGGCTTATGTCCATGCCTTTTCTTCACACCCCACCGCTTGTAATAACAGAAAGACGGTTTCAGGTTCGTTTTCTTTGCATAGGACCGGATCTGTTTCATAATAAAGGAGAGCTTCTTTAAATTACACGTACACACCGCTTCCAGATACCGTACTTTCCCGAATCTCCAGTCCTCATACTTCTGCTTAGGCAGGACACCTATATCAACCAGCACATCAGCAGGGGCGGCATATCCCCTTTGCTGGCACTGGTGGTAGACAGCAGAATGTACTTTCCCTATCAGTTCTGATTCCTTCACTTTATCCTCCATGTGAATAACCCCGGCTGTATTCATTTGCAGCCGGGGATTCTATATACTTTTCTTTTTGTATCTGCCTGCCACCAAGTATTATATCGTTTGGAGCAGCCCTTTTTCAATTTCTCGAATGTCTTCCACAGACAATTCAGGAAAACAGCCTGCAATTTCTTCTGCCGACATTTTCCCCAACTTTAACATATTTTCTACTCCACCCCTTACTGCCTCCTTTGCAGCCTCACGTCTTTCACTTGCTATATGGGTACGCATGATCTTCTCTTCATCAAACAAAGCCATCATAATAGATATAACCTCCTTTTCTCTGCCTGCCAAAAACTTCCGAAGCACATCCCTGTCTTTACAGATACGGATGGTTTCCGTGACAGCCTCCCGGCTCCTTCCATACTGTTTCACCTGTTCATTATATACTTTTGTAAACGCAACATACTGGCTGATAATGTCATTCCCTTTATCTCCGTAAAGCACTTTAACCTTTACTTCAATAGCACATTCTTTCCCGCCGAAAAATTCTTTGGAAAGTGAGATTGTTTCCGGTCTGCTGGCACGCTCTCCTGTAAAAATCATGTATAATTCTGGTTCTGGAACATGAACCTTCTTGCTCCCATATAAATCTGCATCCTGTTCCTCAAAATAGTCATGGTAAATCTGCACTAAATACATCAGCACACGTATAATAATATTCATCGTCCATGAAGATTGATGCTCGACCAGAAACATGACTTTATCCCCAACCCTGAAAGCTAGATCGTTATAAATTCCATTCGTGAGGACGTTCCTTATGGTAATATCCATAAGCGCATCTTCCGTCGTCTCCGTATCCTCCGGATGGAGCGCACGGTATAACTGTATCAGATATTTCTTATCCTGAAAGAGCGTTGAAAAAACACTGTCTTTCGCCGTATATTTTGCAAACGCATTCTTTTTCTCCGCTGTTTTCTCTTTTGGTTCTTCCTGTAATGTTTCACCCTGCATCATATCACCTCGGTTCCAGATTTTGCCAATCAGTCCGGCAAATCGGCTATGCCCTGCCTTATAGTTTTATTATACAGAGAAACTCCCGATTGTTCAAGACATAAAAAGGGAGAAGCATCCGGCAGCATTCGCCAGACACTTCTCCTTTTCTTACTTCCGTCTGCGCTCCATATCCTCTGCCATTTCCATCTGCTGTGCCGGTTTTACACTCCGCTTTGCAATCTCTGCCTGTTTGCGGCGCAGCTTTGCCAGGACGGATACCCTGCCATTTTTCCCTTTTGGGGACATATTATTCCGCCTGCCGTCGATCATGTTGTAATTCTGTTCTTCATCTATCTCGGAACTTCGAAGATACTCCCCATTCTCCATATATTTCTGCCAGTTTTCAAGAGGCGGCTTATCCATAGCATTGCTGGACTGCATCTGGATATGCCCACCGGATATTTCCTGATTTTGCGGCTCTGCGGTAAGCTGTGGCGGATTAAGGTAATCCTTGATCTGCTGCTGCACCGACTGGTCAAATCCATGATATGCATGGTCTACAACCAGCTTCCCTTCTTCATCCAGCACAACCCATGCCACTTCCTTCCCATAAGTTTCATGCTCCATCAGAAAGAACTGCCTGCCTTCTATGATAATACTGTCAAAGGCAAGCCATTTCCCCTCCTTCCCCTTGATGTGGAAATCTGTTGTATCAAGAGACACAAGTGTGCCGGACGAACTTATCCGGATAAACCCAGCTATGACAGTAAACCCATCTTTTTCAACATAGTAAGAAGTCACGACACCGCCCTTATTCAGCACAAGCACATCGCTGACGCTGATCGAATGCCCGTGGAATGTCCTTGGCAGCTTCTCATTGAAACGCTTGCGAATTTCTCCTGGCTCGTCCTCCGGCTGCATCCGTGCCAAATACACCTGCTCATAATCCTCATACTGTATCTGGATTCCCTTCTCCTGCAGCGCACGGTAAGGCCGGAACCGTATCTGCCTGTTTTCCGGGATATTTTTAAGCTGGTAAACAGCAAATTGGTTCACATCCATCATTCGTCCTCCACCGGTTCCTCTTTGTACGGTTCCAAATCCATGTTTAAAAATGCTTCATCCGTAAGGAACCACAGCTTTTCCAGTGTGCTGTTAATAAGTGCAAGCATTTCTTCATCCCTGCCTATGTAGGGGATCACATTATATATTTCCTCTATGGTTGCCTGCCTGCTTTCCTTCTGGAACATTGCCATCAGGAAATATTCATTTTCCTCAAACCTCACCATCATAATTCCGGTTCTCCTTTCTTCTTTGCCTGTGCCTTCTGCCCCTGTTTTTCCTGTCCCGGTTTTTCCTTCTCCTGCGCTTTCATTCTTGCCTGCCGTTCCCGGAGGGCATTTAAGACAGACTGCTTCTTGCTGCCGCCGGATATGGCTCTGTCTGTTCTGGGGGCATTTTCAGCCGCTTTTTTCAGTTCTGCAGGCTGCTTTTCCGATACCTCTGTATCTCCAACAGATTTCCGTACCTCTGTGGCTGGATTCCTGTTTTCTTCCATCTGAACAGCTTTTCCTTCCTTTACCTCTGGCATTGTCTGTTGCGGAAGCGCTGCTTTCTCTTCCGGAGCTGATACTTCCTGCCCCGTCCTTTGTTCCAAAAGCATTGCTTCCATATCCGCAATCGCTTTCTGCACCAGCGGGCTTTCTCTGTAATGAGGAATTTCATTGATAAACTCTGTCTGAATTTCACCCGCTACCATAAGGTCATAAGTCGTACCATCATAAATGCTGTCATCTTCTAATTGAATACCAATACTTTTTATGCCATTTAGCCTGTCCGCAGGGATTTTTTCATATAATTCCATTGCTTCCTGCAATGTCTCCAGACGCTCATGAAATTCCCCCAATATATGAAATTCTGAACACTCTGCCACATAAAATGTTATAGACTGTTTCCGGTCTGCCCGCCCATTACTTTCAGGAATCTCCATATAGCCTTGCTTTTCATCCAGATATTTCTCCGCATTTTCCAGATATTCCTCCAATGTCCCCGTCTTTTCCGTAGAGATTGGATTGATGTCAACCGGGATTCCTGCTATCTTTAATCCATCCTCATGGAGCGCACTGAAAAAAGCATCCTCCTTCAGATTGCCGCTGTAAGACACCACAACATCTATATCCGAGCCTTCATGGTACAGCCCTTCTCTGGTTCGGCTCCCATATACCCTTGCACCAAGCAGCTCCACTTCCTCCGACAGCCCCATTTCATCAATCTGCGCCTGGGCATAACAGAGTACGGTTTCCTCAGTCCCTGCCCGGCTCTGACTGTTTAATGCAGGCTCCGGCTCTGTCATATCAGAAACCAGCGGCAGCTTCCCCTTCTCCGTTTCTTTCGCCTGTGCCTTCTGCAGATCTTCCTGTGCGACTGCTTCTGCCTTCTCCTGCAATTCCTCATAATCCATAACCTTACATGCCGTCATGGAGATTCCTTCATCAGAAAGGATTGCTTCCATCGCTTCACCGATGGATATATCTGGGTTATCATACACGCCTCCGTCAATCTCCCGGAAATCTTTGCCATAAATCGTATAATCATAGCCGTCTGAAACCGTCTGGATGGAAAAATAGCCTTTTCCTGTCTGGTATGCAATTTCAGCATCATAATTGTCGAGATATTCTTTTGCTTTCTGTAATGCCGACATCGTTTCCTCACGCACCCATTTTCCACTCAGGGAATATTTTTCTATGTCTGTGAGTGTTTCGATTCCATTCCTGCACTCAATCAGGGACATCCTGGAGGGCGGCTGCTCGCTGCTCTCCATGCCAAGCCGCTTGTCCACATGGTTTGGAATCTCATGATAAGCAGTAACTGCCGTATCCATATCTGAAAAATACTGATATGCCCTTTCCGCTTTGCCGCCCTCGGCATTCTGTATGACATAGTATTGTGCAATGAATGGCGGTTCCGGCTTCATCTCTATTCCTTTTTCCGAAAAATACTCGCCAATGGCTTCCATTGCCCCCTGGTCAAATCCATGCTCCAAGTCCTCTGCCACCAGCTCCCCATTCTGATTGACGATAATAGAGGCAACGGAATCCCCATATTCCTCATGCTCCATCCGGTAAAACAGCTCGCCGCTGATCTCCTTTGCTTCTACCGTATGCCATGTGCCGAAATGCCCGGTTGCAATAAACCCTTTCGTTTCCTCATTAATCTGCACGTTTTCTTCCATCACTAATTCCTGTTCCCTTATCGCATCCCTTGCCAGCCCGATAAACCCGTCCAGTACCGCCGGGTGGCTGTTTACCACATAGTCAGCGTTCATGTCCATCCCCCGGTTTATGTTTTCCGGTATCCCATATCCCTTTGCCCATGCCTTATTCCCAATAGAAAACCGCCCGTCATATTCCAAATGTTGTACGGTATTCGCAAGGATGAATACCACACGTTCCGCACCGTATTCTTCAATGATCTCCTTAGCGGCGTCATACGCCAGATGCAGCCCGTCAAAGTTCTTCCGGATCGCGTCCTCAATGGCATTTTTGCAGTCCAGGTTCCGTTTTCTTGATTCCAGGTAATCATCCGCCCGGCCATGCTCCATTGCATAGGGAAGCGTATGCGTATAAAGCGGCGGGTAGGCTTCTTCCTCAAAATACTGCGCTGCCTCTTTCCTTATCCTCTGTTCCCTCTGGCTTACAAAATCCGGCAGTTCCGTAAATCCAAAGCTGTCTACAAAGTGCGCCGACACATGCCCTCCACGGTTCAGGACCACAATATCACTCACCGAAAGGGAATGCCCTGTATATCCTTTGGGATGATTGAGATTGAATTTCTCATAAATAGTGTCCAGGTCGTCCTGTTGCCCCAGCCTTCCGCCATAGAGCAGCGCATAATCGCCTCCCTCCACTTCCATCCCGCTTTTCTTTATAAAATCCATATTGAAAAACAGGTATTCCCTGCCTTTCCCCTTTTCATCAATCTGAAAAATGCCATACCAGTCATTGGTATCCGTATAGAGCAGTTCTTCATTGGAACGGATCACCGCATCGTGCATCTGTCCTTCCAATACAGAAACATCTAAGCCTGTGAGGGATTGCCGGAATTGCCCCGGCGTAGACATCCCTCCCACAAAATTCAGCTCCTCTCCCAAATTTAAAAATCCCCTTTCCGGGATTGGGATTGGCTGTATGGCAAGGACGGTTCCTGCATGGTTCACGACTACGTGATTCTCCAGCACGGCCGGATCTCCGGGATCATCGCCAGACCCCCGCAGGTCATAGCGGTAAAATCCCTTCGGCACGTCCCCCTCCGCTATCCGTCCGTTAGAAAACAAAGCCGGTACTTCAAATACTTCTACTTCCTGATATTCCTCGTCCATTTCCCTTTCTTCCTTCTCCTTATGCACAGATTCCATCACCAGGTGGCTTTCCCATGCCCTGGCGTCAACGCCGAATATCCCGCCAGTCTCTAAAATGTCCTGTTCCGTATTCATTAATGTGGAACTCCCATCTTCATGCAGACTATATATAGGAAGCCCGGCATTGTGTAAGGCAGCCGCCCGTTCTACCGTAAGCGGCAGTACCGAATCATTCCGATAGCCAAAGTCATGCATCTGCAAAAGACCGATCTGGTTATCCGGCAGGAAGTCAATCTCCGCCTGTGCCTCCTCCATAATCCGCCCGATGTCCCGGCTTCCCGGATTTTCTGCCGCTTCTATCATTTCCCCGACCAACCTTTTTGTTTCCCTCAGATCATCCAGTTTATAAGCATAGCGGACAGCCAGGTTATGTCCCTCCCTTCCCAATGCCTCACGCCCATACTCCGCACGGCTGATGATAAGCTCCACTTGTATCAGTGTGGGAGATTTTGACGCATCTATGATATGCCCTGCATCTATATACAGGACATCATAGAAATCCGGCATATTTTCATTCCTTTCCGGATTTTCAGAATCCTTC
Organism: Petralouisia muris; assembly: GCF_004793545.1. Taxonomy (GTDB): domain Bacteria; phylum Bacillota; class Clostridia; order Lachnospirales; family Lachnospiraceae; genus Petralouisia; species Petralouisia muris. The sequence continues at coordinate 29,216 of NZ_SRYA01000036.1, forward strand.
CATAAATCCAGATGCACGCCATGCTCTTTTAAGAACTGTTCCGGGCTTCCGTTTTCTCCCTTTTGCTCTGCAAATGTCTGTAACAGCCTTAGAAAATCCACCCTGCCTACATTGTCTACAAGGTAAAAGCGCTTTGCGTCCTCACCGGAAAGGGCAACCTGGAATACCAGATCATCCTCCCCCAGCTCCCTCTCAGCCTCTTTTTCTTTCTGCAGCTTCTGGATATTCTCTACCATGCTGTCAATGAAAGAGCCTGCCGTTTTCCGGATAAAATCCATAGAGCTGCGCAGCTCTTTCATCTCCATGCTGCTGGCCCATCCCGCCAGATACGGAAAGGAGTAGTCTGACACATCATCTAAACCGAAGAAACTACAGACCGTAAAAGCCACGCTCTCGGCCTCCGTTTCTATGGTCATCTTGTTTTTCTTCTCCCCAAGTTCCTCCATCACGTCCCGGTCATGGCACATGGCATGTGTCACTTCATGGATGGCTGTTTTCATGGTCTGCTTCTCGCTCATGCCATCCCGGATTACGATTTCTTTATTCACATTGCTGTAATACCCTTTAGTATCCCCTTCAATCTTTGCATAGCGCATAGGGGCCGGGGACACCATCCGGATCGCCTCCATGAAAATGTCAAAGTTCTCCACACTCCCCATCAGTTCCGGCGCATCCAGCTCCGGGAGCGGATCACCTTGCGTTTGCGAAATGTCAAATACCGTAGATACACGGAACCGTGGGATGATATGCTCCACTTCCTCCGTTTCCGGCTGTCCGTCCGGGCGCAGCACTGGCTCGTTTGTCTCCGGGTCAAATTTCTCCACTTCTTCTTTTTCCCTGATCGGCACAGGGGCAATAATCTTGATCCCCTTCTCCCCACGCTTCACCTGACGGTGAAATTTTTTGCTCCATGTGCCGTAGCCTGCCACCAAGGTTGACTCCGGCTTTTGCATCGCTATCAAAAGCGTGTTGTTAAAGCTGTAATTATGGAACTGCGACATCGTTTTCAGGTATTCCGTGTATTTTTCCGAAGTAAATAAATCCTTCACGCCCTGTTCCAGCCGTTCCGTAATCTCCTTTAACTGTTCTTCCCGTTTTCCGGCCATAAATTTCCTCCATTCCCTGCCGGGACACCTATGTGGAATCCCGGCAGATAAGATATAAATAGAAAACGCCATCCCATCATCTGCTGACAGTATGGCCTCCTGCTTATAATTCCTGTTCTTTTTTCTTTGCTAATTTCTGACTGCCCTTATGGTTTCCGGCAAGCCTGTCTTTTGCCTCTTTCAACTTTCCAAGCACGGAAGGCTTTCTTGCCCCATCTGCAATCCGGGAAGCATCCGACACCCGGCCTGCATAGCTGACAGCTTTCCTCGGACGGTCTGCCACTTCCTGTACATCTTCCTCCATGCCAAGCGCCTCTGACGGCCCTTTGTCGTCCATGTTAAGCAAAGCATTTAATTCTGACAGCCGTTCAATCTTCTCTGCAAGTTCGTCCTCCTTTGCAAACGGCTTCTCCACTTCCTCCCTTGCCGTGGCAAGCTGCTGTTGCACGGTTTCCAGTTTCACTTCCGATTCCGTCAGTTTTTTCTCAATCCCGGAAAGTGCATTGCTGATACGCTGCAGGTTCCCTAACGGGTCTTTCCCCACTTCAATCTGGTAGCTGCACTGCCGTTTGATGGTAAGCTGGTAGGTCTGATTAAAGCTGTCAAAATTAGCGGAAAGGGTAAAGCCGTGGAACTCCCCAATCTGACCGGCTGTTTTCACTGCTTTCAATCCGGCGCAGGCGGCAATCAGCGCCGTTCCTGCTTCTTTCCGGTCTGTGTACGCTTTCCCGCCGATGACCATAGAAAAATCATCTTTTTCCTTATCTTTCTCCAAAAGTGGCTTCACTGCCTCCGCATCTGCTTTTAAGCCTGCAATCCGCTCTTTCAGCGCTGTGATCTTCACTGGGTAATTCCTTGCGATCTCCGTTTCCAGGCGGTACTTTTGGCTGGTATGGTTTGCCTTCAAAAGTTTCAGCTTGCTCACCTGGATGTCGAGATCCATCTTCTCTTTGATGTAGGGATTGCCCGTAGCCAGGGCTTTGATCTCTGCATAACTTAACGCCGTATCGTCCACGTCCTCACAGGCTCGTACCGGGGATTTACTGGTCATGATCTGGCTGATGAACTTCTGCTTGTTCTCCAAAATCTGGTCGGGTAGGTCAGCGGTATTACTACCGCCTTCCCCCCTAAGAACCGTGCATGAAAGTTTCCCCTCACACGGCTCAAGCACTTATAAGCCCTGTGTCACCAGAGCCGGTTCATCAGTGTTTTTCAAGTAATATAATGCCCTATGGCATTCGGCATGTAACAACATTTTCTTTTCTTTGAAGTCCGCCCCTATCTCTGAATGGATTCTGAAGCCCCTCTCTACCGTGATTACTTCTCCACAGTGAGGGCATATTCCCTTCTGCGCTTTATAAAGAGCATTCAGCTTCTTTCTCCCGTTGATTTCCCGAAACATCCTCTCTGTATCCCTATCCTCGAAATATTCTGTAAACTTTTCATCAAATGGTGTCGCTTCCGATTTTGTTTTCAGCCACCGTATGATATTGGTGTCCGTAGCATAAATCAAATGCAGTTCGAACGAATCTAACGTTTTAACGCTGAATGTCCAACTTCTCTTGCCAACCTGTCTGAAATATTTCTTTGCAATCCATTTATGGCTCTTTTTCGGATGCCTGCGCTTACACCATTGCCACAGGCATCTCCAGACATCAAAATCAAACCGTTCAAATGCCTGTGAGGAAACATTATATTTCTGGAAATTCACCCAGCCACGAATGACCGGGTTCAGCTTGCGTATCAAATCCTCCTGCTTCATAGACGGATTTTTCTTGATTATCTCCCTTATCTTGCTTATTATGGCTTTATAATTCTTTTTAGATGGTTTTGTAAGAAGTTTGTCTTTGTACCACCTTATGTTGCTTCCGAGAAAATCAAATCCATCTTCGATATGGGTAATGACTGTCTTTTCTTCTGACAATTCTAATCCTCTCTCTGATAGAAAATCCCGGATGATTGGAAGCACACCATTCTCCAACAATTCCTTGCTTTCGCCTGTAACAATAAAATCATCAGCATAGCGAATAAAATTTACTTTTGGTGAATATGGCTTCCCCCCGATGGTTCTCTTGTAGTATTTCTCTTTCAATTTTACTTCCAGGCCATCTAAAACCATGTTACAGATAGTTGGTGAGATAGATGAACCTTGCGGGCTTCCCAAGTCTGTCGGGAATAACCGCCCGGTTTCAATGTAACCGCTTTTTAGCCATTTACGCAGGATATCCTTGTCCATTGGGATGTTATCCAGAATCCATTCATGGCTGATATTATCGAAACAGCCTTTGATATCTCCTTCTAACACCCACTTTGGGGATTTCCTTTTATTCAGACAGGTGAAACATTGTTCAATGGCGTCCTGCACACACCGTTTTGCCCGGAATCCGTAAGAATTCGGGTCGGCGGTGATTTCTGCAATCGGCTCCAATGCAAATTTATATAATGTCTGCATTGCCCTGTCCTTCATGCATGGAATACTTAATGGGCGCATTTTTCCGTTTTTCTTCGGTATATACACCCTCTTTAGTGGCAGGGGCTTATATCCCCTGCGCTTCAAGCTGAGAATCGCTTCGTATTTCAATTTTGGGGTAGACCATAATATTTTATCTACTCCTGCTGTTTTCTTGCCTTTATTACTTGTCACCCTCTTTACGGCTAAAGCACGTCCGTAAAAAGAATGTGTGAGCAGCCACTGCAAGGATTTTACCTTGCCTGTCCTGCCCTGCTGATGAGCCTTTACGATACGCATTTGCAGTTTTTTAACGTATGCTTCGGCTTTGTTCCAGTCAATCCTGTTCCAAGCCTTTGCAACGTCAGAAGTCGCACACGTTTTACCGTTCATTTGCTTTACTCCTTTCAAAAATTCTATAAATTCTCTCGTAATCAAGCACCACGCGGAATTGGGCACCCTTTCGGGCAGGGCAAATCTTGAACCCCTATCCGGCTTCATTACAAAGCCGGCATTCGCTTCTTCCGCAATCCTATACCCGCATTCCCAACGGCTTTCCTTACGGTCGGCTTGCCTTTGCAGGCGAGAATACGGGCTTGACACGTTCCACTTAATCAACAATTATCTGATAGTTTAGGTCCCACCTCTACTCCGGCAGTTCTATGTCCGTGTATTCCCAATGTGGAAAGGAATATCCAACTGCACACCTTTTTGGTTCAAGCCTGTCAGCTACTTTGGCTTGTTCAGCCTTAACGAAGCTTACGGTGATTCAGTTAATTAACCATGCTATCAATAAAAAGCCTGCACCCTAACCGCCTTGTAGCTGGCAGCTTCATCCTCCCCTCACGGTTTGGATTCTAAATAGGGCTACGTTTATACCCGCTTCCGAACAGTGCCATTACTGGCAGAGCCGGGGGCAACGGCTTCATCCAACGGAATGGATGGTTTGGTCGGTATTACCGCCAAACAGTTAAATTAAGCGACTTCGTGTCGCACCCACATGTACGCATCGAATGTATTTTCGGTAACGTACCGGTAGATCTGTACCTTGTCATTCTGGTTCCCCTGCCTAAGAATACGGCCCTCCTGCTGCTCCAAATCGGCCGGTTTCCAAGGCGCATCCAGGTGGTGTAGGGCAACAAGCCTGTCTTGGATATTTGTCCCTGCGCCTAACTTCGGTGTAGAACCGAGCAGAATACGCACCTGCCCGGAGCGCACCTTTGAAAATAATTCCGCTTTTTTCGTTTCCGTCCCGGCTTCATGGATAAACGCCACTTCCTCTCTGGGGATTCCTTTTGCCACCAGCTTTTCCCGCACATCGTCATAGACATTGAACGTGCCGTCGTTTTTCGGCGTAGACAGGTCGCAAAAAATTAATTGTGTCCCTTTGTCTGCAGAAGTCTTTTCCCAAATGCCAAACGCATTATCCACACAGCGGTTGACCTTGCTTTCCTCCGCATCCGGCAGCATATCGTTAATCAGACGCTGATCCAGGGCGCATTTCCTCCCGTCGTTGGTGATTTTCAGCATGTTATCCCTTGACGGGTCTACATTCCCGGAACGGACAGCCTCTGCCCGTTCCGCAAAGGAGCTGACCAAATCCTGCTGTTCCTCGCTCGGTTTCAGCACTTCGTTGATATATTCCGCTTCGGGAACTGGAAGGTCAAGCATATCCGCTGTCTGGATGTCGGCGCTCTCCTTAAATAATGCGATCAGTTCTGGGAGATTAAAAAACCGGGCAAACCTTGTCTTTGCCCGGTATCCTGTGCCTTCAGGACTTAACTCTATACTTGTGACAGTCTCGCCAAAAGCTGCCGCCCAGGAATCAAAATGCCCCAGACCCATCCTCTGTATGGTGTCATACTGCAGATAGCGCATGATCGTATATAGCTCTACCATGCTATTCGATACGGGAGTCCCGGTTGCAAAAGTGACGCCCTTCCCTCCGGTAATCTCGTCCAGGTACTGGCACTTCATGAACATATCGGAGCTTTTCTGTGCGTCCGTCTGGGAAATCCCGGCAACATTGCGCATCTTTGTGTATAAAAACATATTTTTATAGTTGTGGCTCTCATCTACGAACAGCCGATCCACGCCTAACTGCTCGAACGTCACAACATCATCCTTCCGGCTCTGGTCATTCAGCTTTGCAAGCCTTGTTTCCAGTGTTTTCCTCGTCTTTTCCATCTGTTTAATGGTGTAGCGTGTGCCATCTTCCGCCGCAAGCTCTTCAATGGCTGACGTGATGTCGTTCATCTGCCGCTCTATGGCTGCAATCTGCCGTTCCCTGGAAAGGGGAATGCGCTCAAACTGGCTGTGCCCGATAATGATGGCGTCATAATCCCCGGTTGCGATACGGGAGCAGAACTTCTTCCGGTTGGCAGGCTCAAAATCCTTCTTCGTTGCGACTAAGACATTTGCGCATGGATACAGGCGCAGGAAATCGCTGCCCCACTGTTCGGTCAGATGGTTCGGCACGACATAGAGGTTCTTCTGTGCCAGCCCAAGCCTCCGGCTCTCCATCCCGGCCGCAATCATCTGGAAGGTCTTGCCGGCCCCCACACAATGCGCAAGCAGCGTGTTGTTTCCATATAATATATGCGCCACCGCATTTTTCTGGTGTGGCATCAGGGTAATTTCTGGCGTCATGCCTGCAAACTGGATATGGCTCCCATCATATTCACGGGGACGGATGCTGTTAAATAAATCGTTATATTTCCTGCACAAATCCTCCCTGCGGTCAATGTCCCGGAAGATCCACTCCTTGAAGGCTTCCTTTATCATCTCCTGCTTTTGTTGTGCGATCATGGTTTCTTTTTTGTTCAGGACACGCTTTTCCTTGCCGTCCTCCACAACCGTATCAAAGATTTTTGTGTCTTTGAGATTCAGCGCATCTTCTAACAGACGGTAGCCGCTTGCCCTTGGTGTCCCGTAAGTGGCTGTGACAAGGGAATTTCCACGGGAATCCGCACCTTTCCCGGAAATGTTCCACTGGCCGTTGACTTTCGCATACTTCACGTCAATCTGGTTCCCCAATAAATGGCCCGGCGTATGGAACAGCTCCCCCATGAACTCTGTGATATAAGCCGGGTCTACCCAGGTTGCCCCAAGACGCACCTCAATCTCCGATGCCTCCAGGTCTTTCGGCTGCACACGCTCCAATGCCTGCACATTGATCCCGTATTCCGGATTATTTTCTGCAAATTGTTTTGCGACCGTAAGTTTCTCCCGGACATTGCCGGATAAATACTCATCCGAAGATTCCCACTGGTCTGTCAAAGGATTTTTAAAGATCACCCCCGCCAGTTCCTCCGTAACTTCGGATTCTGCCCTGCCGGATAACTCTGCCATAAACGGCACGTCCACCTTTGCCCGCTCCCCGATGGAAACGGCCAGGGCTTCACTGGCGGTATCCACGCTTGTCACCGGCACAGCCTTTCGGATGGTACGTTTCGTAAAAATATCCGCCTTCCGTTTCAGCTTCCCTTCCTCGTCCACCAATTCCAACGACGATAACAGGCAATAGCTGCTGTCCTGGGAAAATGCCCTCCGGTTGGCATTGCTGCTGATCAGTCCATACTGTGCGGTAAAACGGTCATACTGCGTGTTCAATTCCTTCTGCAGCACGGCAACTTCCGCATCGCTGCCGTCCTCCATCTGGCACTGCAGAAGTGTCTGCGTCAAATTCCGCAGTTCAATCATCCCCAGCACACGCTCTGTTGTTAAAGCGGGAAGCTCCATCAAATTCATAACGGAATTTTCCCGGTAATACACTTTCCCATCCACATTTGCAAAACTGAAATTCTTGATGGAAGGGTCTGCCGGGATGGATGATGCCGTTTCCTCTAGTTCTGAATCTTCCAGCTCCATTTCCGTAATCGTCCCCTGGATGTGCTTCACCGCTTCTTTCAGCTGCTCCGAAAGGACTGCTCCCTCTATCGGCTTCACCGTGGTTTCCTGCTTGCCATACTGTGTACTTTCCGTGGTAAACTCCCCAAGCACCATCTCAGGGTGGTTTGCAAAATAGGAATTGACCGTATGGCCTTCTGGCGTTGTGCCAAGTTCCACCCAATCCGGCTGCTCCAAAGACGCCCGGTCACGCTTCTGAAAAAACAGAATATCCGCAACAACGCCCGTCCCGGCATTTCTTTGGAACGCATTATTGGGGAGACGGATCGCCCCAATCAGGTCTGCACGGTTGGCGATGTACTGGCGCACGGATGCGCTTTGCTTATCCATCGTGCCGCTTGACGTCACCACCGCCACCACACCGCCTGGACGCACCAGGTCTAAGGATTTTGCGATGAAATAATCATGTATCATAAAGTTATGGCGGTCATACCTGCGGTCTGCCACCTTATAAGCGCCGAACGGCACATTGCCGATTACGCAGTCAAAGAAGCTGTCCGGGTATGCAGCGGTTTCAAACCCCTGCACGGAGATATTATTTTTCTGGTAAAGCTGTTTCGCTATCTTCCCGGAAATGCTGTCAAGCTCCACGCCGTACATATTCAGCCCGTCCATAGGCTCCGGCACTAATCCCATAAAATTTCCGATTCCGCAGGACGGCTCCAGCACATTCCCCCGCTGTAACCCCATGTTTCCCAGGGCTTCATACATCGCTTTAATTACCGTAGGGGAAGTATAGAACGCATTTAAGGTAGATGCCCTTGCCTCCCGGTATTCCTCCGGCGTCAGCGCCGCTTTCAGTTCCGCATATTCTGCCGCCCACGCTTCATTCTTATCGTCAAACGCCGCCGGGATGCCGCCCCACCCGACGAAATGTGATAAGGTTTCCTGTTCCTCCGGCGTGGCAAGGCGGTTTTCATACTCCAATGCTTTCAGGATAAGGATTGCGTCCATGTTGGCACGGAACTTCTGCTTTGGGCCTCCTGCGCCCAGGTCATCGTCGGTGATATGAAAATTTATCTTCTCCCGGCGTTCCAGCCCCGGTGACGGTTCTCCTGTCCCGTTATCCCTTCTGGACTGCCCGGAAGCCTGCCGGGTACTGCCGTTTCCGATCCCTCCAGCTCCCTCTATCCCATCTGCGGCAACAGGCTCTAAGGGGAGCCTGCGGTCTTTGCGGATATGGTTGATTTCCTCCGGATTCATCACGTGGCTTGTCAATGGATTGATCTCATTCCCAAATGCAGCCTGTTCATTGGCTACCATCCGCTCCATCACGTCAGCAATCAGCTGCATCTGCTCCGGAGGGAACTCCGGGTTCAGCATAGGCACAAGGTTCAAACCTTTTTCAGCAGCTTCATAGATAACATCCACCTGCTCCGGTGAAAAATCATCCAGATATACGTCCGCTTCCTCCATTGCAAGGAACAGCCTGTTTTCAATCAGACCGTATTCCTCAGTGTCCGGTTCCTCCTGCAATTCTTCCAGATTAGGAGCCGCTGCGCCCGTCTGAGGCAGCTCCGCTTCTTCTTCCTGCGTCTCCTGCTGTATAAAAGGGATAAATTCCCCCACATACTCAAACAGCTCATGCTCCCCTGGGAGATAGTTCTTCCCCGTTTCCACGCACCGGAAAACATCTGCGGTTTTGTCTGTGCTTGCTTCATAAAAGCTGCTGTGCGAATACGGATGCTGCCCATCTTCATAATCAGATATGCCAAGTTCGTTATGCGATCTGGTATTCAGGATAATGTCCTGTGCGTTGAAGTTTTCCTGCAGTTTCCCAACAGCTTCAAAATGGAATCCCCCATACTCAAATATGCCGGGTTCTCTTTGCATAAGATCCGGTTCTGCGGATTTTGCGGAATCTGCGGTTTCTGCTTCTGCCGCCGTTTCCGCTTCCCGCATATTTTCCTTTGCTCCTTCTGGAAATGCCGCAATCTCCTGTAACTCTGCATCCACCGCCATGCCTTTTGCCCACTCCGGCGCATCCGGGTCATTTTCATGCAAGGCAATGGCGTCCCGGCTGTCCACAAGGTAATCCTGGTACGTCCTCTGGAAAATATCTTCCGCCATCCAGTCCCGGAAGTTATCCCAGTTCCCATAGGCTTCTGCCATAACGGGGGCGTTTTCCCTGTTGCGCACCATTAAATTGTCCAATTCTTCCTGGACAATATCATACGCCATATCTTCATCTACGTCCCTGGAACGGATGACATCATAGGCTGCGCTGCTTTTAATGGCGGCAAGGGCAGTATACAGACATTCTTTGTAAATAGCCCGGCTGTCCCTCCCTAATGCATTTCCGCCAATCAGCAGATGCCGGTTCAGTTCCGGGCAGACATCTAATCTCCCATCATACGAATCAAGAAAGATTATACTTTCTTGATGGTCTGGATGTTCCATATCCTTTACCGATATGTGCTGATTCTTAATTTCTGTAATACGGTGTAACTTATCCGTATCCAGATATATAAAGTTCCCTACTGCGTAAGTGTACTTCCCGGTTTCGCCGGAGCCGCTGCTATCTTCTATCGGTTCCGCACTTTTAATTTCTGATTCTTCGTTTTTTTGCGGTTCTTTTGTTTCTTCCTGCTTTCCTGGCGTCTTTTCTGGGGCCATGAAATCAAAGAGGGATAACTGTCCTCCATTTTCAATCTGTACTTCTTCTCTTTTCCTTTCCGGGAAAATCGTATATGTCCCTTCCACATATCCGTGAAGATCAGTAAGGATTTGTACCTTTTTCTCATAATCTTCAAAATCTAATGGCAATTCCGCTATTGCTTCATCCATATGCCGCAATAAGCCTTCCTGCCCTTCTGGATTGTTCAGAAGACTCACCACATCGTCCCGGTGGGTAAACATATCCGGATTTCCCGCCCAGGGACGTATCATATGGTCTGGAAGATGGTGATAGAAATTGACAACACGCCCCGCCATCCTTTCCCGTTCATAAACAGGCATACGGGAATAATCGGACGGTTTCAGGTAATTGCCGTTTTCAATCAAAGCCGCTACCCGTTTTGCCACTTTCGGCCATCTCAATAAGATTTCCACATCCGGCTCACTATAAGAGCCTCTCGCCAGCTTCAACCCCTTCCCGCTGTAATCCGCATGGGAATTGTCAGCGCCGGACAGCGCATGGCTCCGTCCGCCTATCCCATAGCTTTCCTTAATAAAATCCGTTTTTTCCTTATCAGTCTTATCCTGTATAAAAAATGCGTAAGTGGAAAGCCGCCCGTCCGAATATGCGCCCCCTCCCTGCAGAAAAGCGTCAATCTCATCCTCTGTGATGAAAACCGGGTGTTCTTCCCATGCAAACCCTTCTCTTGCCTGGTAAGGTACAGCCTCCTTTGCAAACTTCTGGAACTGTGCAAGAATCCGTGTAGGATTATATAATTGGAATCGCATGACCCCATGATCTTCTTCATACGCCTCCGCAAGGCCTTCCAGTCGTTCTATCAGGTCATAGAGATATTCCGGCTGTGCGATCAGCTCCGACAGCCGTTCCACTTTATCAGGGAATCCGCCATAGAATACCTCCACATCTTCAAATACAAGCTCCGCAACACCCTCTGCCATATCCTGATACATATAGGCAAGTGCGTTGGCGTGTTCCTTCAAAGCGTTATCCCTTGCGGCATCCAATACCACCTGCGGCGCATACTCCCCCTGTTTTAAAAGCTGGTGGATACGTCCGCACACATCTTCCCAGGATAAAAATACCTTATCCAGAATCCGGTCTGTCACCGTATGTCCTACGGCAATCTGCATCCCCAGCTCATCATACCAGACAGAATATTCCTTGCCGTCTATGATAAGCCCGATGCCGCCTTTGCCATACTCCCTCTGGACAAATTCCGTATATTCCTCCGGCATCTGGTCTATCATAAAATTATAGATGATCCGGAGCTGGCTCCCATTCCGGTTGCCGCCGCTGCGCAGGACTTCATCTATCACCTCTGGAGAAATCGCAACCTCCCCGGCATAGAGCGCCTGCATCCGTCCCTCAATCTCCCTCTTCTGCTGTTCCACAGTCGGAAAATCGGGCAAAGATAAAGCAGAGGCTTGTTTCTCCTCTGCTTCGCTCAAATCCTGTTCTGTTGTTTCCTCATTTAACTGTATACCAATTCCTTCAAGATGCTCTCTTCCGCCATTGCCGTCAGTCCATTCATATGCGCTGCCCACGCCATCTGGTCTTTCTCCTTGTCTGGAGCCGGGTATTTCTCCAATAATCCTTTCATCAGTGTTTCCATCCTCTCCGTCGCCGATCTCTCGATCTCCAGTAAGTGCCTGTCCAGTTTCCCCGACAGCATCATGCTCTGGTACCATCCTTTCCGGTTCTCTTTCAGGTATGTCCGGCGCAGCATCCCGTACTTCCCGATGGCCACTTTCGGTTCCTCTATCGTCAGGTTCGGGAACAGGTAATCCCCTTTGCGGTGGTAAGTCAGTTCCATGCTCATTTCCTCCTTTTTTGTTTTCGCTTTCACGCTTTAAAGTGCTAAATTCATTATAGCCGATTCCATTCTCTTTTGCAACCGTTTTCTGATATTCTTCTATCAGAATCCTCCGCACCGTCCGTCCAATATCCACAAGGACAGGCTCCACAAGCTGGCTTGTGGCATTTCCCAGGAAGGTAAGCACAGGCAGCGCATTGTAATCGGTGATTGCCGAAAAATCTTCTTCCTCCAGATACTCCATCGGGTCAAGGCCGCAGCGGACAGCCAGCGTATAAAAAGCGCTGTTCATCAAAAGCCGCCGGAACTCCACACGGATCGTGTCCTCGTCCAGCCCCTCTAAAAATGTCCCCTCTGTTTCATACAGAAGGCCGTCCATCACTTCCTCTAAGTTTTCTTCCGTCAACTGGTGGGAAATTTCGGATAAGGCAGACGGCAGGTCTGCGCTGTCTGTCTCTGACAGTCCATAAGCGTCCGCCAGATGGTCAAGGATATCCTTTTTCTGTGCATCCTCAATCTTCCACAGGTTTGGCGTCCTGCCGCCACGCACCATATGCGTGTCGGAAATATCGAATACATACCGCAGCCTCCGTGTCGGCCCGGTATCGTCAATCAGTGCAATCCCCTTTGCCCCACGGTTCACCCACCGGTTCATCTTCCCATTCCACAGCTCCAGCGACGCACAGGCCGTCGCATCCGGGCGCTGTGCATGGATCAAAAGCGTATCTGGGAAGGAATAACGGTACAGCTTCGCCGCCGTGTCCAGATATCCCATCCAGTCCCGTGGGGAACTGGTGACAGCCTTTGCCTCATACTCCGCAAGCCCACGGATTTCATTTAACATTGCCATATAAACCCTCCATAAAATACCGCCCCTGTGCCTGAAAGTTTTTTATCCAACAATACTTTTCCAGACACAAAAGCGGCATGTACCCTTATTCTGCTTTTTATTTCTGTTTTACACTGCCTTTGCCGGATTTCCCGCTTCCCTTTTTCTTCGGAAATTCCAGGCTGAAATTCGCACGTCCATCCTCTGCCGTCATCAACAGGTCTGCCGCAAAGGTTCTCCCTGTTTTCTGTGAATAGAGATCCTTCACATGGGTACGCCCCTTCTCCAGCAGCTCTGCCGCCATCTTCTTATCCACCAGTTTTTTCATACCGGATAGATAGCGGTTCTCCTTCCACAAGGAGAAAGCACATTCCCGGTTACTGCAGTAAAAGTTCTTCTTTCCCTCATACACAGGATTCCCGCATACCGGACAGATTCCAACACTTTCCCTCTGATGGAAACGACCCTGTTCTTCCCCGGATATGGCGCTGCAGCCTGCAATCATCGTATCAATCAAATCTGTAATCTCCCGCAAAAACTCCCGGCTGTCCATCTGCCCATTCTCCATCAGGAGCAGTTTATTTTCCCATTCCGCAGTCATAGCTGCAGACTTTAGATAATCCGGCAGCACCGCAATCAGTTCCTTCCCGTCTGCAGTCGGGAGGATCTGCTTCCCGTTCCGCTTTGCATAGCCGGAGGAAACCAGCTTTTCCAGAATGGATGCCCTGGTTGCAGGCGTGCCAAGTCCCTTTTTCTCTGTATCTTCATCAAAATCCTGATTCCCGGCCCGTTCCATCGCTAAAAGCAGTGTGTCCTCGCTGTACGGCTTCGGAGCTGATGTGAAATGCCTGCTCTTCTCTGCCCGGACTTCTGCAATCTCCATCCCTTCCCGCAATCCTCCCGGAATGGAGAATGTGTCATCTGTTTTGCCTTTATCCGCTGGCTTTCCTTTTTGCACAGCATTACGGAAGGCTTCTTCAATGCCTTTAAACCCTGGCTGGACTGTTGCCTTCCCTTTTGCGGAGAATTCATGCCCCTCACACAATGCTGTGACTGTTGTTTCCTCATAAATGCATTCTTCGGATACTGCCTGTGCCAGACGCTGCCCGATCAGACGGAAGATATTCCGCTGCCGTTCTGATAATTCTTCAAAATCCTGCCCCAGCGCCTCTTTTGTCAGTAACAGTGCATGGTGGTCGGAAACTTTGTCATTATTGATAATGCGCCCTATATTCTCCCCGATAGATTCTCCCTGTAGGAAAGGCAGTAACTCAGGTAACAGCTCTAACAATTCTAAAGCTGTCTGCTCCATATCTGCTGTAATGTACTGGCTGTCTGTCCGGGGATAGGTGACTAACTTTGCTTCATACAGTTCCTGCAGCTCCCTTAATGTTTCCTGCGCCGTATATCCAAAGAAACGGTTTGCCTCCCTCTGCAGCGTGGTAAGATCATAGAGTTTCGGCGGCTGGTTCTTCTTCTGGATTTTCTCCACTTTGCGGATAACTGCGGATTTCCCATTGCATTTTTCAGCCAGGGCAATGCTTTCCGCTTCATCCTTAATAGATTCTGATATGACACGAATCCCATCCCCCTCAACCGCCACCTTGTAATAGGCTTCCTTCACAAACCCGTCAATGGCATCCTGCCGCTCCACCAGCATTGCCAGCGTGGGTGTCTGGACACGCCCCACCGTCAATCGCTTATAATATTTTGTGGTAAATGCCCTGGTTGCGTTCATTCCGATCAGCCAGTCCGCTTTTGCCCTGCATATGGAGGCTTCGCAAAGGTTCTTGTATTCCTCCCCATCTTTCAGATTGGCAAATCCTTCCTGAATTGCGCTGTCCTCCATAGAGCTGATCCACAGCCGCCTGACCGGGATTTTGCTGCCCGACAGGTCATAGACACGCTTGAAAATCAGTTCCCCTTCCCGGCCTGCGTCACAGGCATTGACAACGTAATCCAGGTCATTCCGGTTCAACAGTTTTTTTAAGACCGCAAACTGTTTTTTCTTATCTTTTGCAACGTCTAACTCCCATTTCCCTGGCACAATGGGGAGGTCTGTAAACTCCCATTTCCCATATCTGGAATCATAATAATCAGGGGAAGCATATTCGGCCAGATGCCCCAGGCACCAGCTTACAATACAGTCTTCCCCTGACAGATAGCCGTCCTCCCGTTCCGTAACGGAAAGAATCCTGGCCAGGCTCTGTGATACGCTCGGTTTTTCGGCAATGACCAAAAACATTATTCATCCTCCTCCTCTTCTTCCTCAGAATCGTCCTGCTCCTCATTGACATATGCACCGCCGTAAAATTCCAAATCCTCATTGTCTTCTCCATCCTCTTCCTGCCTTGGTTTCACCACTTTAAAATAATAATATCCGCCGATGCCGCCAGCCAGAAGCACAATCACCGCAAGCAGGGCGCCCGTATTCGTGCCGCCTTTCTTTTCTTCCGGCTCTGTCTCCGTTTCTGGTTCTTCCGGTACAGACGGCTTTTCTGTTTCCGGGATGATTACGGAAGGCTGCTCCTGCTTTGGGTCTTCCTTTGTTTCCCCAATAAATTCTGCCAGGTCATTTTCATCAATCATGGACAGCATATAGACATTCTCCGTATTGTTGGAGCGGTCTAACACCATGAAAAAGGTATTGCCGTTCTTAGTCTGCACAGTTAAAAACTGCTTGCTTTCATCGTCTGCCATATCGTCCACCAACTGCCCGTTCCCAGGCACAGAAAACGGCGCCCCCTGCACCCTGCCCTGTGATTCTCCCTCTTCTGGTTCTTCTGTGTCTGACGGTTCCTCTGCAATCGGCGCATCCTCCGGATCTTCGTTTTCCACACTGCTATTTCCTGTCGCTGTCCCAACATTTGCGGTGTCGGCTTCCGTCTGCCCTGCACTGTCCGTATAGGCAAATGCAGGCATGGCCGCAGAGAACATCATCCCCACGACCATCGTAATTACCATCAGATATTTTTTAATCTTATCTTTCATTATATAAATCCTCCCTCCGTTGCCGCATCCTCCGGCAGTCCCTGTCCTGCAGATAACTCCCCTGCTATGTTTTCTGTTGTTTCTGCCGCATTCTCCGTTGTTTCCGTCATGCTTTCTGCTGATCCGGCCAGTTTCTCCGATTCCATGCTTTCTTCGCTGCCAGAATCCATATCTGTTCCCGGCTTCTCGGAAAATACCACCGTCCCCTGCTGTATGCCCTCCAGGACAGACAGCAGTTCCCAGCTTCCAAGCCGCATGGAATGGACGCTCTTTAATATCTCCGCATCCTCCAGCATTTCCCTCTGGACGTTCAGCTCTCCCAAATGCTCCTGCCATGCGGCAATCTTCTTTTCCGTTTTCTGGATTTCGTCCAGGACACGCCGCAGCTTTTTGTTCATATCGCCACCCCATTTTCTTTATCAAATATAATTGTCATTGTTCATGCGTTTTTATCAAACTTTATTGTCTCTCCAAAACTGTATTTTTAAGGCAGCCTTCCAAATCCGAGTAGATGTTGCTGCCAGTATGCAGAACTTATGTTTGTATATTGGATTGGGTCGCCGCAGTGGATCATCATGTTGTTGCCAACATAAATCCCCACATGGCTTGCTCCAGATGTCGGGTAGGTGTTCTGGAAAAATATCAGATCACCCGGCTTTGCCTGTGAAGATGGTACATGGGCACAGCACCCTCGCAATCCTTCTGCCGTCTGCCTCCCTACGTTCCATCCATTCCCGCAGTTATTGATGACCCAACTGACAAACCCGGAACAGTCAAACCCGGTACTTGGCGAAGCTCCGCCCCAAACATAAGGACGGCCTAAATATTTTTCCGCCTCATGGATCATCCTTGCAAACTTTTCATCCGACAATGCCTCGGACGGGATTTCATACCCATATCCATCCGCACCGCCGCCACCGGGCAGGCTCCCCACGTCAAATAAGTAATCCCGGTTGCCGTAAGTCCCGTTGTAAAGGTTATACCGCTTTTCCTCATTTTCATCCATACGGCTCCGCAGGACGGCATCCAGATTGTGGTTCATAAGCGTCACTTCCAGGCGGTTGATTACTTCCGTCGTGGTCACTTCCACTTCCTGATTGCCGTTATCGTCCGCAATAAACGCTTCCCAGGTCTGATGCCCATGTGCGGACGCAGCGGAATGGCTGTCATAATAAACATCAAACTGCACCCCATACCGGGCAAACGCCCCTGTGTCCTCCACCACATACTCCACGCCGTTCATCACGACCTTCGTACCCATCGGCACAAAGGGACTGGCGGCATCCACCGCTATCGTATGGTTTGCCGTTGGATATACGCCGCTGGCCGTCGGCCCTCCTGACCATACACCGCAGCAGATGGAACAGTTACAATACCCACTCGTCACCACCTGTCCCAGGGATTCCCCGACACGCACGGTTTTTGTCTCCGTCACCGTATCGTTGACTTCGTCCACATACAGGCTGTACTGTTCCCGGAAAATATCTTCCACCTCGTCTTTTACCTGTTCATAAGTAAACTCCCCGTATTTCGCAGTGAAATAGGAGATCAGATGGTAGGGATTGTGGGAAATTTCGTCTACCTGATACCAGTATTCGTCATATCCCGGATGTGTGGATTCCATGTTGTTAATCTGTCTGTTTAAGCCAGCTTCCAATGCCGCATACGCATTTTCCGTCTCATAAATATCTTCATCCGTGCTTGGATAGGTAGAGCCAATAATACTGGAAGATGTTCCCTCAATCATAGCGCTGCAGCTTGACAAGCCTGCAGAAAGCATCAAAAAAAGCAGCCCTAAGACTGCCGCTGCCCCAAATATCCCTTTATTATTTTTTAAGACGGACGCCGCCTTACTTTTTATTTTGTCAAATACGGATTGTGTGGCTTTTGCCGCCTCCGCTGTTGTTTTCTCACCCCTCTTTGCCGCCTGGTAGGATTTTTTAATCCGCTGTTTCTGCCAGAATTTTTTTCGGATTGTTTTCTCTGCCTGCCCCGTTTCTGCCAACTGCTTCCCCGCCGATTCTGCCGTTTCCTGTGAAGCTTCAAACTGCAGGCGGATTTTCACCCCTTCCCCTTCCGGGGATTCCCTCCAACGGGAGAGCTTCCGCTGCACCATCCGGCGGGAGGTACGCATGGCATTCCGCAAAGAATGTTCCGCCATGACCTCTGCCCGGTGTGCCCCCTCTGCCGCAGAATTATCCTGCTCCGCTTCATGCACCTTCCCGTGTGCATAGGCTGACATGGAATGTGACGCCGCAGACGCAGCTTTTCTACCGATCCCCATACCTGCACCATGCACCATAACACTTTCATCGTCACCGAAGGAAATCCTGGATTCCTGCTTTTTCTGCTCATTATGCAGCCGCTCCCGCTTCTGCTTTTTCTTAATATTTTCACGGACAGACTCTAAGGTTTTCCCTGCATCTTCCGGCGTCTCCCTGTAATGGGCATCATTTTTCCGAGAATCCTTACTGCCTGCTTCGCCGCCTGCCTGCTGTCCATCCCCTTTACGGAACTGCGCCTGCACCTGCTTTTTCTTCCGGCTGTGGCTTGTCTCTGCCACAGCTTCCACATAGTTCCTTCCGCTGGACGGATGCCCCCGGATACTCTCCATGCGTGAGGAATGTCCCGATAATCCCCTGGCTGATTCTGTCTCCGGGATTTCCGGTTCTGTATCTCCGTTGCCGTCCGGCTCCTGTGCGAAATATGTATGGTTTTCCGGCTGCACGGGCAATCCGGATAACGGATCGCCTGCCTGCTCAGACAAAGGATTCTTTGTATGTGCTTCATACAGCCGCCGCTTTTTTGCGGACTGCCTTTGCTGCCTGCTTGCCTTTGAGGGATTTTCCGCACTGGAAGAAATGCTGTCCTTCTGCCCCCGTCCAATAGAATACGCTTTTTCCCTTTGGAAATTGACAGAATCTGCCGCCTGCCCCGGCAGTGTCAGATTATCCAATTCCCTCTGGCTTATCCGGACAGAATCTTTCTTCTGCAGATTTTCCTCAACCAAACCGTCACGGCTCATTTTATTGACTGTCTTATCTCTTGCTTTAAACTCTTGTTCCCGCATATCGCTGTTCCTTTCACCATCCAAGTTTGCGACACGGTGTCGCAAAGTATCAGGATCTACCAATCTGTTTCTTACTGGCTGATTTTTTTCGCCATTACCACAACCCTTCCGTTCCTCTGGGAATACTCACAGGTGGATAACGTCAACAGCTTATCCCCGAAAACTGCTGAAATTCCTGTATCGTACAACGCACGTTCCTTAACTTCTTTGATATATTCCCGATAATCTGCCGCATCCTCCGCCTTTGTAAATGTATAATAGGGAAAATCATTTCCTGTATATACCGGCGTACAGAATACGGCGAAAACCTGATACGTTTCACTGCCATGCAATGTGTCATAGGAAATCAATGGATGTTCCAGATAAAATGCGCTGTCCTTGTACTGTTCCAGTGCCGCAAACATCTTCCCGCTGTTCATATGGTGTCCGTAGATAATCAAGTTATCACTTGTAGCTGGATTGCACAGCTCGGAAAGAAACAGACAGCCGTTTGCAGAATACTCCCCATTAAAATCCCGATGGAGATAATAGTTTTCTTCCGATGGACGGTACATAACCGGATAATCAATCACTGTACCCTCTATCTGAATCCATCCGATACAATCTGGATTTTCCCTGTGCAGCGCAAGCAGGCCCGGATGAACCGGAGAAGAATCTCCCCCGGTATCCCTACCTCCATCATTTGTTTCTTCCTCTGATAACCCTTCCGTCTCCCCATTGCCAGACTTTTCATAAATTTCTTTCAACTGCTCTTGCAATGCATCATCCTTCCTCTCCTGCATAAGCATATCTGCGAGAAAATACCCACTGATGCTTAGAAGGAGCAGGGAGCAGAGCAATATTTTTCTTGCAATCCATTGTTTCATGCTTCGCCTTTCTGATCTCTGGCAGGCCGTTTTTCCCGGCTTTCCTCCAAATCCGACAATTTTGTTGTCATCAAAGCATAGAGGCGTAACGACTTATCGAATTTATCTTTAAAAGGGATTATGGTACTCCCGTAAAAAATCAGTCCTTCACCTTCTCCACTGTTCGTCACATAAGATAACTGATGTGGGGAAATATTGAGCTGCTTCGCCAGTATCTGCCTGTCCCCCGCCGCCTGGTTCAACATATAAATAAAGTCCGAGTTTTCAAAAATGTTCTCAATTTCCCGGCTTGACAGCAAATCTTTAATATTCTGCGTTATTCCCGTCGGAATGCCGCCCCATTTCCTAAAACGCTTCCAGATCTCCACTGAATAAGCCGCCGTCTGTTCTTCTTTTAAAAGCAATAGCGATAGGTAATCCTTTGATGTTATCTCCGGATTTTCCCCCGCTCTAAACC
>NZ_SRYA01000037.1 GCF_004793545.1 Petralouisia muris
CGGAAATTTCTGAAGCCTTATAAAACAAGGGATTCGAGTTTCCGAGAGTACACTATTTATATGAGAGGTTTTTGTGCTAATATTATAAATCACAAACGTTTGTTCTATGTTGCTTTTATAAGTATACCGAATGTATGTTCCCTTGTCAAGATAAAATTTTACCAGCCACCGTTTTTAATTTTGGGGGCTGGTAAAATTTCTCACCTTTTTACTGTTTTTAATTCTACCAAATATCTACTTCCCTTTTCGGTGATTTCTATCGCTTCTACCAGTCCTCCATTAATCAATTTTTTCTGGTAACATTTAATCAAACCAAGTGCGAATAATTGAATTTTTATTGTTTGAGCACAATCATCATTTATGTAAGAAACATCTGCATTATAAACTGAATTAATCGCTTTTGCAAGTTTTGATTCAAATCCATTAAAATCTATTGGTGCAGTAAGATATGGTGCAATAGATGAAAAAATTTCATCCCAAGTCAAAGTAATCTGTCTTTTTTCGGTATATCTTGTTAATTTAAATTCTCCTGACTTACTAATAAATTTCTTTCCTTGAATAATATACTTTTCACTTCCACAAGCAATATCCTCTCTTTGTTTTGTTAATTCATCATACTTTCCCTTTAACTCTCTATATTCCTTTTCAATCTTTTCCTTCTCTTTATGCAGTTCATTGATCTGTGATAGCAAATCAACACTATCTTCAATATTTCCCCTTGTCCACCCCATTTGTGGATTATCAGCAACTTCTTCAACTAAACTAATTATAACTGATGATGTTAGTTCAGACGATGTATGCCACATTTTACAAAGCCTCCCATCTGATACCTTATTCCTGAATTTTTCTAACAACTCACGGTTTTCATCATCTCTTTTTTCAACTGGCAAATTATAAGGATCATCATGGAGAAATGCTAAAACAGGAATACCCTTTTCAACCGCATAATCATATTCCTGTTCTGTAAAGCTCTTACCTGCACTTGGATTAATTGAACCATATCTCGCACCTACAATAAGTATATAATAATCACAAGTATCAATAATTTTCTTGATATATTTAAACTGCTCATCATTAGATGCAGCAAACATTTCCATCCCTGCTGGTATATACTTAGCATTCAATAAGCCTTCAATAATCGCTTTTCTTTCTTCTTTCAAATCTGTAAATGTAGAGCTTACAAATACCTGGTAACGCTTGTCCATATAATATCCCTCCCCAAATAATATGAACAAATCATACCACACCAACCAAAATTATTCAATTATCAATGTCCAAAAATTCATTCTCCACCATAGACAATTCCTTGGCCATATCAAGAGTGAGAGAATAGCAGTTTACTTTTACATTTTTACGTTCCCCCGTTTTGGTGAACGTTAATTTATAATCTTCACCATTGATAAATTCATATTTCTTGATTTTCCCTTTAATCCAATCTGTAAATTTTTTGCCAACTCCCAATTCCTTATGTAATATCCTAGCATCAATCCAGGAACCATCTTTTATAACCACACTCAATTATCCTGCCAAATTCCCCTCAAAATCCATCATCCCAACAACTCTAACCTGCACACAAAAACCCGAATATAGCCGAAATAACGGCTCTACAGGCCACTGTATATGCCAATTCATAAGAAGTATTTCTCTTTTTTATTTTGTGTAAGTTCTTTATAGCCAGCATTTATACTTTTCTCACCAGATAATACTTCTTGTTTTAATGTTTCATTATCGGAATCAAGGATTTTCTTGCCCATTGAGTATGTTTTTCCTGATACACCAGCAATATTTGCAAGTTTTTCAGATGTATTTATAGGTTCTGTTTTTGGTAAATTTGCCGAAATCTGTTCCGATTTATTCTTTTCGTTGCTTTTTCTGGCTTCTTGCATAGCAACTTGTTTATTTGCTAATGCCTGTTTTTCATAAATAGGTCTATATTTTTCGGCAACAGCAATTCTCTGGATTGGAGAGAGGTTACGTCTTCCCAACTGAATATCAAGCATCCACTCCATTACTTCTTCCTTTGTATCATAAGCAACAGTACCAGTTCCAACACCAGCCATTTTTGCAAGTTCTTTGTCTGTGTGAGTGCTTTTAACTTTTTCTCCATTTGGAGAAGAAGTTAAATCTGTGCGAGTGCCTTGTGTTGACTTTGCTTATTCTTGTATTTTCTTTTTAAACTTGTCCATAACAGCTAATCTTTGGGCGGGTGGTAAATTTCGCCTACCTAACTGTGTATTAATCATCTATTCCATAACCTGTCTCTAAACATATTATTTCACCCAAATTCGGCTTTATTTCCCTCTCCCCTACCAATTCCCATCCACACTCCAAAAACGCGAAATTAGCCCCGAAATCCTTTACACACGTTATAATCAGAACTAAATATGCATCCAAATCATCTAACTATTGAAAGAGTAATTTCATTGACATTCTATATCCATTCTTTTCAGTCTCCGCCTGGCTGTTTTCCGATTGTTTCTTTTATGCTTTCTCCATCCTTTATGGTTATAAGCCCAGCAAGAATATTTCCTGGCAAACTTATCCTCATACGATAACTGCTTATAAAATCCTTTCCGCACACATTCCACCTCAATAATATTCTTTATATACTTCTCATTGGCATAAACCAATAGCAGAGACATATAATACCAATCATCCTGCTTTCACTTTTTACCGATTTATCCATCTGACCATATTTTGTTTTTAATATCCCATATTAGACAGATATGTATTTAAACTTCCTACTTCCAGGCAAAAAAGATTCTTATTGTTGTCAGAAGTTCCTATATCTTTATTATGCTTCCATTGTGACAATGCACTTTCATGAATCTTCGTTTTTCTTGCAATTTCTCTTTGCGTTGTTTTCGTCTCTTTTATAAATTTTTTCATCCTGTCCCTTAAATGATTATTCATTTCTTCTTTTGATTGGAATTTCCTACTATATTCCAACCAGGAATCATAACTATCTTCCATCTTTTTTATCCTTCCATTCATTAAAATCAATCACTTCCGCTTGTCCACCATTATTTATAAGCTTCACTTTGTAATTTTTAAATTCTTCAATATTCCAAATTTCACTTTCTGGAACATCATCAATATTCAGATCCGTCTCTTTGGCCTCTATATATGAGTGCAGCCATTGGATGCCTGTCACTTCATAAACCTTATTTCCTACTGATATATACTTGATTTTCGTATCGTTAATTGCCTGGTTCCTCCTTGTACGCATTTTCTATTAACAAACAATCTATCATAGGGGATATTAAATCCCCCACATAACTTTCAACTGGTTTAAACATTGCATGGCTTCTACATCTCCACCTTCGTCTGGATGTACACTCTTTGCTAATGTTTTATAACATTGTTTGTAGAAATCTTTACATTTGTTAGTATCATTTATAAGTGCATCTTTATATTCTTTTTCAAACTTTTTACTACGTTCCTCTGTTTTCTTGTGATTCCATTCAACATCTTCTTTATGGGCTTTCTTCCATAACATAATAAAATCATTCTTATACTTTTCAGGAATATGTCTTATCCATGTACTACTAGGTGTTTCATCACTATAAACACCACATTCAAGCAATATTTGTTTCTTCCCACTAACTTCAATATAAAATATGCAATGCCTAACTTCCAGATACTCATATTTACATTCCACAAACTCATATTTTAATTCACATGGAATATCCAACGATTCAAATAAGGAACTGCGCCTACGCATCAGTGATTCTCTTTCAGTCCTCAAAGAAGATATTTCTTTATCAATCTCATTCATACGGTTGTCAAATTCTATGATTTTCTGTTCTGGTGTGATTGACTCTTTTTCTTTTGGTTTCGGATTCTTTATTTCCTGATATGCCTTGTCAACAGATATTTTCTTTTCTCGTAGTTTTTGCTTTACTTCTTCATTGTCAGACTGCATAACCTTATCCAATTTACTATATGTACCCTTTGAAACACCTACAGATTTTGCCATTTCCTCTTGAACATTAACTTTTACCAAATTTGGTAAACCTTTACCACCTAAAGATTGGTTCTCTTTTGCTTTTTTCTGAAACACACTTTTAAACTTCTGTACTATCTCATATCTTTCTGTTTCAGTTAAATTCCTACGTCCTAATTGTTGTTCAAGCATCCACTGTTTAACATCTTCTCTTGACTCCAACTCACCCATAATTTTATAATCCTGCCAATAGTGCCATTCAATGTCATGCTTTTTCAATATGTTATAACGGTTATGTCCATCTATAATTATCCAGTCACCTGAACTTGGTTCCTGCCATATTTTGATAGGATCTAACATTCCATACTGTAAAATACTGTTTTCAAGTTTCTCTGATTCTTCTGGTGTCAAAACAGGTAATAATTCCTCAAATTCTTTATCAACTGTTAAATCTTTGATATTTACATATGCCATACTAATATCTCTCCTTTTTCACCACTTGGTTTAAACCAACCGCTCCTATATCCAATGGCAGAGATAAGGAATATCCTCATAATTCTCTTTACCTGTCTAACTGACAGACCATATAATACTCAATTCACTTCACAATCTGCAAATGACTTACTCTTTTCGGCTTCATAATATCGCCTGTCTGCTTATTAATCATGATCCCGGTTTCCTTATCCATTTTATATGTAGGAATCCCCAAATCATCAAGCCATGTTTCTGCTATACCTTTTCCAGTCTGTGACCGATAAATCGCACTCATGGCAGTAGTAAATTCAATATAAGCATGTCTTAAATCTGCATTCATATAATCCCATAGCAATTCTGATAACTCATTCCTGCCTATTGGCTTATCCCAATCCATTTTAGACAGAACTTCCATTGTAGAGAAATAGTCTTTCTCTTCCCATTTTGCACCTTTGTAATACTTTTCTATTGGAAATGTATTTACAAAATTCCTCAGTGTCAGGCACCCTAAAACACCAAAGATACTGTCTATCAGTTGAAAACGATATTGGTTTTGCTCCAGTGTTTTAGGCTCATCTATTCCTAATTTCATATTCTCTCTTGAAACATCACGGCATGAACAAATATATTTAATGCCAACAAATCCGACTTTTGCCAGTTTGTCTTGTGGCAGCTTGTATAAGGTTCCATACTCTTCTGTGTATCTCATAACCATATCAAAGAAATACCTTTCCCATATCTCATTTATTTGGGCAATTTTACTGATTCGATCCATTTCTTTGATTTTATCTTCATTTGTTGAATTGATTACTGTAAATTTATTGCTCATACTTTTTATTCTCCTGTAATACACATTTTTATATGCTTATCAAATTGACTTTGAGGATTATCATAAATTATAATTTCTTCACATTGAATATTTTTAATTTTTCGATAATCACAAACCACTTCTTTTTCGTTTCTACTGCTAAATAGTGCAAGTATATCTTTTTTATTAATTGTTCCAATAAATACATAACACTTATCGCCATTATGTCCAAAACGTCTTGCAAACCAATCAGCAACACTTTTATCAATAGTCCATGATAACCCACGATAATTATTTATTTTTACTCCACGATAAATAGTAACTGTTTTTTCGTCTGATAAATCATCAATATCTGATTGAAGTAATGGCGATTTCTCAGCCATTTTAATAAATTTAATCATTTTTGCTTTACTCATACCACAACGATAGAATCTTTCTTGCATAGTCCAGATAGAATACACTGCATCTGCACATTCCTGATCGGTTATTATCTCCAACTTATGCAGCCAATTCAAATAATCAAAACGATTCCCTTTATTAACGGCACTCAAGCATTGAGAAAATCTATCCGCTTTTTCAATCCACCCTAATCTTCTTTGTTTTTCATCTTTTCCATAATAGAAACTGTCATATTCTAAAGAAGATATGTATATGCAAAAAGCATTTTTTATTGTCTCTATATCTATTTGAATCACCAATCCTATTCGCAAACCACTAAATTAATAATCTTACATTCAGCAATTAACTCTTCATATTCAATTTTTACAAATTTGTCTTTCTCCAAGCCATAGTTTATTGCATCTAAAAATGTAAATATAAGACAATCCTTTATACTCTCGTCAAATATATTCCCACTAAGACACACGCTGTTACTCTGTGCATCTTTTATACTCATATTTTCACAATCAAGATTATCTGTACACCAGATTCCTACTGGTGTACTAAATAAACCTGACAATCCTGCATAATCGTCTAAAATATCAGGAACCTCATATACTTTTTTTCTTGTTATCATATCCATTACCTCATGTCCTATAATTAGCAAAATCCGAAACTTTCGGATAATGCCATCCTCACGCTATTTTCTTATTCTTACCACCATAAATAATCGCCTCTTCTGTACCCTCAATAACACCAGAAGTCACAACTACTTTTTTCACATCTGTTCTATCTGGTATGGAGAACATAACATTCTGCATTGCCTTTTCAATGATACTTCTCAATCCTCTTGCACCTATTTCCTTCTTAATTGCCAGTTCAGCAATCCTTTTCAGTGCATCATCTTCAAATTCTAACTTCATGCCATCCATCGCAAGTAACTCTTTATATTGCTTTGTGAGTGCGTTTTTCGGCTCTGTAAGTATCTTAACAAGATCATCTTCAGATAATGGCTGCAATGTTGTTACAACTGGTAATCTACCGATTAATTCAGGCATTAAACCGTATTTGACCAAATCTTTTTGCTGTACACCTGATAAATCCAAGGTATCCCTGGCAGGAACACCTTTAATATCAGCATTAAATCCAATAGGTTTACTATCTGCTCCCTTATGTACTATCTTCTCTAATCCATCAAAAGCACCGCCACAAATGAACAAAATATTTGATGTATCAAGATTTACACAATCAGCTTGTGGAT
Organism: Petralouisia muris; assembly: GCF_004793545.1. Taxonomy (GTDB): domain Bacteria; phylum Bacillota; class Clostridia; order Lachnospirales; family Lachnospiraceae; genus Petralouisia; species Petralouisia muris. The sequence continues at coordinate 6,868 of NZ_SRYA01000037.1, forward strand.
GCTTACGACCGCCAGACAAAGGAACTCTTGATATAGTACCCTCTATAATCTTCAGTAATGCCTGTTGAACTCCTTCACCGCCTACATCCCGAGTAGTTGATACATTATCACTTTTTCTTGTGATTTTATCTATTTCATCAATATAGATAATCCCTTTTTCAGCTAACTTGTTGTCATAATCTGCATTCTGTAATAATGTAAGAAGTATGCTTTCAACATCGTCACCAACATAACCAGCCTCCGTGAGCGTGGTTGCATCCGCAATAGCAAACGGAACTCCCAAAAATTTAGCCAAACTCTGAGCTAAATATGTCTTTCCACTACCAGTAGAACCAATCATTAATATATTTGATTTTTGAATCTCTACATCTGACTTTTTATTCCGCCTAAGCCTTTTGTAGTGATTATAGACTGCAACAGATAAAGTCTTTTTTGCTTCATTCTGACCAACAACATACTGATCCAGATGCGCTTTTATCTGTGATGGTGTAGCCAACTGCACATTTTCAGAGATTTCTTCCTCTTCCTGTTCTTTCAATACTTCGTTTGCTTCATGAATACATGAATCACATACATATCCGAATTTACCTTTTAATAACTGATTTACTTCTGATTTTGTTTTTCCACATAGGAAACATATTTCTGTTTGTTTATTTGCCATATATAATGTTTCTCCTTCTATCCATATAAAATATATTCCTGCAACCTTCCCCGTTCCATAAATGCCAGATATGCAGCAGGGTATATGAATTGTTATCGGTGGGACGATCACTCTGATTGCTGCACGTCAAAGGAATATCATTCCAACGCGCTTGTCCCATAAGCACTTTGAATTGTTCTTATTGAACAGTTGAATTAATAGGTATTGCCATTTTAGCAACACCTTTTTTCAACTGGCAAAATGATTACTGGTTAATATATCCCTTGCTAATATAATCTTCTCCATATAAAATGTAATTCTCCCAAAACTCAAAAGAAATATTTTTCACAACACAATGTTCTGAATCTATCTTGAATTTTTTCTTTGTAAATTGCTTTTTAGGTGTTATAACTGTTTCCAGACTATAACCCTCTATATATTCACCCTTCTTTAATTCATTTTCACCGTTACTTGAAGCTGAACCTTTAAACAGAAACATGGGGTCTATTGTAAATATTGCATTCTTCACAGATTTTGCATTTGCAAATATTTGTACGAACCTATAATCTGGATATCCTGCTAAAAACCTATACAACCTTTTAGAACAATGGTTATATTCTGTTGGTTTAATGCAATCCAAATATTTTGTTCCATGGTGTATCCTCGTTTCAAGATCAGCACTCAAAATATCATGAACCTTAATGCTTATGTCAATCTTATAAATATCAACCTTATTTTTAATACAGTTGTCAATTGCTTCGTCCATTGTTTCACCATGAGCCATATAGTAAGATTCCATGTTATCATGAATCGTACCAAAACAACATCTCCAATCAGTTGTAAACTTCATCAGAGTAAAATGTCCGTCATATTCTTTATTTGCTATATCAATTAACTTCTGTAATTCAGTCATAATCATTCTCCTTTATCCATAAAAAATTTTTCACCTACTTCTACTGGTACTCTGAAAGGTTTGTCCAGTTCTTCCTCCCTTACCACTTGTTCATCAACTTGTTTCATAATTTCAAGCATTTCTTCATCTGTTCTTCCAAGCGCCCTTCCCATTTGACGTGATGTACACCAAAAGAAATCCAGTCCGCACACATCTGTTAGTGCTAATTGCAGAAAGAAATATATGCTGTCATATGAACGGCCTTCTTTTACGCTTTCATCTATCAATGGTTCTATGTCTTCTTGCGTAATGCCAAATTTACTATAAATAGTCAAAATATTTTTTATAATCGTTTGTTTATCCATGATCGTCGTTGCTCCCTTATCATTTTCAACTGGTAAACCTATAATTTCCACTTTTCATAGGACAAAATTCTTTAACTCCATATATTTCTAACATTTTATCCATTGCCCATTTAATCTCTTGCTTATATCCTTCTTTATTCAGCACGTAGATATTAGGAACATTTTGCGGTGGCTTGTTTGCGTCTTTCTGTATGCTGCCTACTTCTTTTTTCACCAAAAGAGCCGGTATATCATTAGAAGATGTGGTCAGATAATCAATGCACTTATTGATTGTATCCTTCGACATTGAAAGTTCTTTAGCCATATTTTCTATGCTTCTCCAGAATGCCTCTGGATGATCTTTGGCATTCGATATTTCTGATCCATCCTTATTTCTACTACGGCATCCTATGTAAGAGTTGATATACAAAAATGCCATTAGAATACTTTCTCTATTCAAAGAACTATCCGCCATCATAATTGTGTCAAACTGAGAGGATGTAAGTTTACCGAATTTTTCAGTTGAGTCGAAATTTTCTGAAATTATTTTGATTTCAATAGCCGTATCATAAGACGCTGCATCTAAATCCTGTGCTATTTCAATCATTTTGTTGTTTGTCATATATTCAAGGATATCTCGTATCTCACCAACTGCTTTCGGTTTTCTCTTATGGGTTTTATATCCGTAAAAATTTAGCACTTTGCGAATAGTGATCCAACTATAGTCCTCATAGGAACGATATTTGTCAATCAGGATATACATAATATAAAATTTTCTGCTTACTCCAAATTTTGTTTTAATATTTCCCTGTATATACTCATTCGGGAACCGTGTAAAATACTCTGTTTTTTTGATGTTAATTCCTCCTTCTTTCGTTTACGAGCGTTCAGTAAAGTAGGTTTCAACCCCTACCTGATTCAATAGGGTCGTTCAGCAAAGTAGGTTTTTACCCCCACTTGCTGAACTGAATAAAGATATAACCTATTATATAACCTATTTATAAAGACAGACATATTCCGTGACATATTCCGCTACGCTACATAAGTCACTCCATAATTATTTTTTTGATTGTTTACGGTTGTTGTATTACAATTTTCTCCTACTATATATCAGTATCTAAAAAATAAAATTTTCTCTATATATTGCTTTTCTATTTATTGCATATTTAGATTGTAATGACTGTATTTATATCCTCATTCCGCTACAACAAAAATTAAATTCCATACCATTTTTCAAAATCACTACTACTGTTTCTGTTATTTTGAGTTTATCTTCTTTACTTCTTTATCAACTTCCTCATAACATTTCACGATTTCATCATATGGAATTGAAAACACATTGCATCTCACATCGTAATTTTCATCCTTGTTCCATTTTAATGTGAATTTTTTATCATCTGCACTGTATATCCTATCTGATGCAATAAAAATTTTTCCTATATTGCTGTTGGCAACTGCATTGTTTATGTATAGTTCAACTGCATATTCCTTGTTTCTTTCTAAAAATCCACCTAAAATACTTTCTGCTTTTTCTTTCATTGTCATTGATTCATTCCTCCCGTTTTCTGCTTATAATAGCCATTTCCCATTCAAATCACTTTACGATTACACATGGATATACCAAATTCATAACATATTTCTGTACTTCTGATTTCTTCATCCTACTTAAAACTGCTTTACTTAACGGTGTCGGTTTTCTTTCCCATATGACTTTAGGATTTTGGTTCTTAACAATTTTCTCAATATCCAGTTCAAAAGGAAGATCTAATTTTACTGGCTCATATATTTTTGAGATGCTATATGGTTTATTTTTATCATTAACCAAATTTTCATTAAAATCAGTTTCAAGTGAAAAGCCTTCTAAATTGTCATCAATTAATTTTCCTTTTATAACAAGATATTTTTTATCATCAAACCCTGTCTCCACTATCATATAATCTCTAATGCCACTCTTTTTCATAGCTTCATTCCTCCAACCTTCCTATAGTAGTATTCAAAAATTATTCATCTTTTTTCTCATTCACTCTCCCACCAATGGCGGTAATCAGCAAATCAGGACTATTCCCTTCAAAAGCAATTCTGTAACTTTTGCCATTTTCATATGAATATATCCCAAATATAAAACTCTCCGATAAATTGACATATAACTGTGAATTTGCGGTTGATTCTCCCCATATGCTGATCCTATATCCGTCAGAATCATTTTGTACAAGGACATTTACATTTGTAGCGGAAATATAGATATTCCCATTTGCATCTAAACGTTCGTTGCCTGTAAATGGATGAATATTTACCTTTTTACCATTAATATTTTCTGCAAAATCCTCTATCGAAAGTTCCTTTAGTCCTTCTATGGGTACTTCCATCAGTTCAAATATGTTTTTATCATGAAAATCATTTTTTGGCATAGCCTCATTCCTCCTCAATTTTTAATATTCTCTCTACATCTTCTACATTTTCGCCATCACAAACACGCAAATAAACAGTTACAACATTATCTGAATATGGATTCATGCGTCCTGAATCAAGTATATACTCTTTATCTGCATTGACGTTTTCCTGAAAATGCCAGTCAACCATATCGGCAAATATCGTCTCAGCTAAAAATTCTAAAGATTCTTTGAAACTGTCCTCAGTAAGAACGTCTATTTTATCTGACGATTTATAATGTGTCTCTGCCTTAGTAATTTGCAATAAATTGTTTGTAATTGCTTCAAGCAATTGTTTTGTTGTTGTTCTCCGTCTCATTGTTTTATATGCTCCTTTTCTCGTTACAGGCGGCATATTTGGATATACCGCCTTGTAATCATCACTTTCTACCCTAAAAGTTCATGTATCCTGTTTTTTACAGCTTTTTGCAGTTCGTAAATCTGCTCATGTGATATAGTCCTTTCTGACAGAATATTTTTCAGCAGTTCCCGATTAACATTTCCTGTATTGTAGATTTCTTCAAATATCCTCCAATAGCTACGGCACATATTTTCCCAGTGGTAGGAAGCCATATCCTTCTCAACCATAAGCTCCATTGCAGTTTTCTTTACTTCTTCCGCTCCTTCTGGGCAGAAATATATAATGGAACCGTCTTCTGTTTCTGCGAATGTGCATAATATCTCCTGTTCCTCAATCCATTCTTCAATGAATTGTTCCGCTAATTCCTCTGAATCTGTCAGGTTATGGTTTTCCAAAGCATCCAAATATTGCAGCTCTATCACCTGGAAATCTGATTCTGAAATGAATGCGCCTGATGCTTCCCGTAATCTTTCTAAACTTAAATTTGTCATAGTTTTTTATCCTCCATATATTTTTATTTTTGGGAGCCAGCATTTCGCCAGCCCTCAATTAATAGTTGTTGATGGGACAGGAGCATACCCTATCAGGACTTCCATCTGTATAGAAACTTCTCCTTTTGGAAAAGAATCTTTCGCTTATAATTAGTTTTGTTTGTTACAATGAATAGACAGCGAATTTTTAAGCCGTCCTCATTGCTTTTATTCGTTCTTCTATTTACTTCTACATTTAGAAATAGAAAATTACAGAGTTTTTCATTCTAAAAGTAGAAGTAATATAGTTTATGGTTTTTAATATTTTGCTTTCAGGGTACATTTAATAAGCCCTTACATCATGGAAATAGTAAGGATCAGCAAATTATTCTCTTTAATTGTCAAAATAATTGGATATACGCAGAATCGCCCTGAAATTACCACTTGACCTAAATCGCTTTTATATATAAAATACAAAAGGAAGCGTTTCTGCGCTTTGTTATATGTAGACCTGTCCATTCAGAGGTGCGCCAACACCGTTTGCATGATTGGATGGGTCTTTTTGTATCCCGTTGGTGATAAGTATAGAATATATGTTCGTATTTGTCAATAGGATTTTTAGAACTAATGTTTGTAGTTTTATTCCAATTGTGGAAATTAAAAAACTACCTTGGCACAATTATGCACCTTGGCAGTTTCCGGTCATATTATGATATTCTGCTGCATGCGAGAAATCTTGCCATGAAATCGCTGTTTTATTTCATAGGTGAATAACTATGCCTGTAACGCGGTATTTGGCTCAGATACGGGTTAAAATGGTTTTAGGGTAGATTCCTGCATTTATTGGAAACAAGGCTGAATCAGCCTGTTAATGCTCTTTATCTTATAGAATCACAAATACCCTGTATGACGTTGTTATGGAAGCTGGATGCAAGATTGCATGTTGGCGAACTGAAAACTTCATACAGGAGAATTCAATATGCATATTCCTATGATTCCTGGACAAACTCTATCCTATATGCAGATACGGAGTGATTATGAATGAAGATTATGCCAAATCAAGTTTTAAAGGATAAAGGAATATCACAAAATAAAATGGCAAAGGATACCGGAATCTCCACAACCACACTTCGGAACCTGAATCACAACAGGACTACCCGGATCAGTTTTGATATATTGGAAAAGATTTGTATTTACTTGGACTGTGGGGTAGAGGATATCCTTTGCGTGGAAAAGTGAAGATTGTCTTATTCTGCCGGATGTGGTAGAATGCTTACAGTCAGTGTAGACAGTATGGGGATAGTTCCTCGGTTGCCCTTTTCGGGAACGGAAAGGGGGTTCTATGAATACGTTAGAAATTTTAACGCTGCTCCTGGTGGTTTTCGCCGCCTTGACATACATAGATAATCACAACAACCGTAAATAGGCAGAAAAAAGCTATCCTCTACTCGCACTAGGGGATAGCCTGTGTAACTTGTAAATCATTTTGCATAAGTTTCCGTCTAGGGTAATGGGGACAAGCCAATATCTCCGTTACCTTCTACACTGATTATAAACTACCTGCATGGATTTTTCAAGTGGTAGTTTAGGAAATAGGGATGTTTCGGCATCCTCATTTTTTCGTGAGCATATATTTACGTGGTCACTAAGTCACCTATTTTCAGCATGACTATTGTAAGAAATCCAGTAAAATTAATGGTTTTCCATATGGTTCCTATCAGAAAACACCTATTTTCAATGGTTTCCGCTGATATGCAGGTGGAAAATAGGCTGTTTTTGGTAAGTTCGGTCACACAGGATTTTTAAATGGCAAAATACCTTTTATTATATTTCTTTCATAAACAAATTCGTATTTATACTGTCATCCATATCGGAGGCTTTAGAAAATAGTAAATTAATATAATCTTCCAATTCTCTACCTGGGTAATTTGTCATTACTTTCTCAAAAATAGAATCAATATCTTTAGTGCCTGGAGATAATACACTGTATACAAAACTTTTTGCAGTAGGAGTACATTCTTTAATCTCAAAATTTGTAGGCACTCCAAAATTATACAATAACATTATTCCTTTACTGTTTTTTCCCGCCACAACCATCTGAAAATCAGTAGAAACAGATTCTTTCAAATTCTTTCTATAATCTACTCCTTCTTGAGCAATCTTACAAAGAATATTTGCAGCATGATCCGCTTTTAATTTAGAAATATCTTGCTTACAAAAATTTCCAAATTGTTCTAAAAGCCATAAAGAGAATTCCCGATCACCGCTAAACCCTAAAATCACATTATCATTTATCTTTCTTGTTTTATCAAATTTTTCATCAACCACTAAATCTGTACTGGCATTTTTAACACGGCCATCACTGATTACAATTGCCCTATTTGTGAACACTATTCCTATAATTAAACTCATTTCCTATCTCCTATATAATAGCTGATCCATTTAGACAGATTAGCCTACATGGAGCTGAGTAGGTAGTTTTCCTTGCCAGGTATTCATTTATTTCAGTGACAGCAGATGTCTAAATGAACGGGATATTTCTTTTTATTGGCTTGGACAGCTTGTCCAAATCAAACCTTTTAAAGTGTTTGCTATTACTGGATATACCGTTCGTATTTTCTGTACGAAGGGTTTAAACCCATTGCTCTACTGGTATTGCAGGTACAGTGGCTTTTGAAGGACTTTGTGGCGGTTGGTTTATAAAAATTTATTGTTGCTATGATTTATTGCTATATTACATCAATATCTAATTTCATTCCAATTATTGACTCAACTCTTAAATTTCCATATCGTCAGTTTTATAAAACCAGGCAAACCTTCAAATAGTGCCAATGCTACTGTAAATCCCACTAAATTATCAGATGTAACTGATTTTTCTCCTATGTAATTGAATATTGTAAATATAGCATAATAAAAATACCACACTGATTTTACCATTTGATATGATTTTTCATGTTTCTTCATATCAGTAACATAATATATAATAATTATCACAGGAAACAATATGTATTGAATCAGCCATATAAAATTCATTACTTATTCCTCCAAACATCTTTCAAACTTAGATTTTATTCCTTTTATCTTCAATACTATAACTATTTAAAAACAAATTTTAATCTTGTGCCATCCCATGTATAAATAACCTTTATTAAATATTTACTTTTTGCATTATTTTTACATTTAAGCACAAATTCTTCTTTTTCAAAATTTATTATTCTTCTTGCTTTCTCAATGTCATCTATATAACTAAATCTCTGGGTTTCTTCCAAAAGCCTATTATAAATCACACTAGTATCATATCCCTCTTCGCAAACATATGCTACCTGTATATTAATTTTTTCACCATCTCTACCTTCTGGCCTTATCATACAATCAATATTTTTTTCAAAAACATCTCTATCTTTTAATTTAAACATACCTTTTATTAATTGTATTTCAGAAACAAATTTACCAGTATTAACATATGTAAATTGATACGGAGCCAAAACCAATCTAACATCTCTATATTCAAAATGACCACTGAGCATATTTACTAATAAGTAACTTTCCCCATCTATTATTTGATAAGAAACTCTTCCCAAAGTATCATTAATGATCGTTTTGTGATTATCAGTAAGTTTTTTATGTCCGTCATAATCCTCCAAAGAATAACAATGGAATTTAGATGGTTCAAAAAACATATCCATTAAATTTATATATGGTCTTCCTGATATATATGATTTATATAAGGATATTATGCTAATAACAAATGCCAAAATGGCAATTATCAAATTCAAAATATCAATGTTCAAAATCTCCATAGACATAATCCCTCCATAAATCTATTATTTCAAAATTGCTTTATAAATCAGCGATTTAATAAATCTTTCTCCACTATATATAGTAAATTTTACAACATCAACAGCTATATTTCTACAAAAATGAATCGACAAATAATGACAAGAATTGACAAAAGTATAAAATTTAAACAATCAGCACCATATCATTCTGCATCCATTCATTTAGTTTACATAATATTTATTTTGATAATCAAACTATATTACACCTCTCTCGAACATCCCAAACTCCTTACCCAAATACCCAACAATTCCTTATTCCACAACCAATTTCCACCATTCCTTACCAAATATGCAGCAGTCCAATAACCATCCTGAAAACTCCCACATTCCTTTATTTTACAAGCAAAAGTCCGAATTGCTTATAAATAACCACCTTTTAATAAGTTATACTTATATTTATTTCACTTTCATAAACCATGCTAATAATTCAAAATTCCCTTATAAAACATAGGATTCCTGACACTCTCCCGCCAGAGAATAAACCTGCCTACCGAACGTCCTTATTTTAGAATAACTTCTAATCTCATTTATTTCCATGATAATATATATTTCACATGTGTTTACTAGGTTATTATAAAAAATAATATCCAACATACAAAATGTCGAACCATATACCGAACTTTTTTCAAAATATAAACTTCTGCATGGTGATTCATTTTATCCCTTATGCTGCTCTGCATCTTCTCCACAAATAACCATCCATCACCAATAACAGGATATAAAGAAAGCACCGCCAGATAATCAATTCATCCTTTGGCGCTTCTCCATATTTAATTTAAAGCTGTGCTTTCTGTAACTTTCACTTTTCCATCTCTTTAAAAATGCTCTTCCATCCTCATGATAGAAATCAATCTTTTCCTATGCCGTCATATCTTTGGCAAGTTCATAATGGCATTCCAGAATCTTATGGATATCTTCAATAGTGAAATCAGGACTGATGACGGGTTTTTCCTATAACCATCCTCACACTAAATCATCCATAGTCATACATGGAAGTTCCTTTTCTTGTCTTAGCTGCTTATCATTTGTAAAAAACATATCACATCCGCTAACAATGGCTGTAGCAATCTGTAAGGCATCCATAGCTTTAAAATTTTTATATTTCCCTCTTATCTTTGCTCCTTGCTCTGCAATATTAGAATCAATATCAACAACCATTATATTCATATATTCAATAAATCTTTTGAAATTACCTGCAAATTCCATCTTACCGCTACTATATGGGAACACAAGATATTCCTCAATTGTAATAGCAGATGTTACAACCTGAATATTCTCCTTAATACACTTTTCGAAAAATTTCTTTACCGAATCCATATATAAAGCACTATTTTCCAGATAATAAATAATCGGTGCTGTATCAACAAATACTCGCTTAAATCCTGTCATTATCTCTCAACTCCCTTATATAGCTATCTGCATCCTGTCCCCGTTCTGTCGCTTGCATAACAAACTGCTCAAGGTTTATATCTCTTTTCGTTTCCGTTTCAGGCATTCCTAAAAGCCCATTCACACCCTGCATAATCTGGATCACAAAGCCCAATTTATCTTCCGGCACCTTTTCCAGCATCCTGATTGCTTCCTGTCTGATTGCTGTCATAGGCAAATACACCTCCCATTTCCTGATATCATAACTGCTTCATCCATTTACATCTATAATATAGCACTTTCCCGTGCCATATACAATCAGCACCAGAAGAAAATTTACGCTTTCCATTTGTAATCAACTAAAACGCTTCTATAAACTGCTGCAATTTTATATAAAAGAAATAGCATCCCTACCCGTCCAAAAGTGAGGATGCTTAAATTCTTGTAATTTTTGCTTTTTACTGAGGGCAAATCGGATCTTGCATCCGGTTCACTTCCTGACTAGATTATACATTAGGGCTGCTTGATTTTCAAGTGGCTCTTTTTCATGCATGTAACTTTTATTTCAATGATCCATCCCTCATTCCAATTCATCCACCGTAATGCATTTGATTTCCCTGAACTGCCTTAACTGCTTATCATTCGTCAAAAACAAATCGCATCCCGTCAAACACGCTGTTGCCAACTGCAATGCATCCATAGCTTTAAACCCTTTATATTCCGCTCTGATTTGTGCTGCTTTATCAGCTATTGTTTTATCAATACTTTTTATCTCTATATCCATCCCATTGATAAAAGCGTAAAAGGCATTTATCAACTGTAAATTGTTCTGCTGATATGGAAATGTCAAATACTCTGTTACGGTGACAGCCGATGTAACATAATCACATTCCCCATATTCTTTCCAAAACTTTTTCATATTCAGATAATATAACTCATTGCACTCCAGGTAATACACAACCGGAGATGTATCTAAAAACACTTTTTTAAAATCTGTCATTGGAACGCATCTCCTTTATATATCCGTCTATCTCTTCTACAGTTCTTCCAGTAGGGATAACAAAAGCATTTGAATCTATGAAACGTCTTCTTTTTTCCGCTCTTGCCCCATCTTTCTGCCTACTGATTTTATCTAAAATAGTAACGATCACTTCGTCACCCATATTGAGGTTTTTTCGGTCATCCTCATTTAAAACAATCTGCGTCCCATCATAATACCCTTTCAATGCTGCCAACATAATATATCCCTCCATCCCACCATTTGGTAATACGGCTCCTAAGTTAATTCTTATACGTTATACACATTATAGCATCCATTCCAACCATATTCAATCCATACTGGCAGAATATCCCTACTTCTGCCCTGGGATGCTCTCCCGGAACAAATACCCCTCAGAAGCCGTATAGAACGCTTCCCTGAACTGCTGCATCTGTTCCTCTGAAAGCGCCCCGTTTAGCCTTTCCATGCAGTTCTCACACGCTTTTTCCTTCAGGCGGCTGCTTTCTTTCCCATTTATTACACTGCCGCCTGCCTATATTCCCCTTTATCATTCTTCTCAAACACATATTCCGATTCTTTACCAAAGAATAATTCATCTGAAGTATTATCCCAAACACGGATATTGCCGTTCATATCCTGTATAATCCATACATCATTATCACAATTACTGTTTAATATGTAAAATTCATAATCTTCTGATTCATCCGAAAGGAAAGCGTGTTCTCCGAAGCAGAAATGAAGTCCATCCAATTCCTCCGCATTAGCATCTTTCCTATATAATACAGGTTCCGGCATATCATAAACCGCTTCTATTTCAGTAAGTATGCCATTTACTTTGACATACTGCTTTTCATTCCTATTGATAAATTCCCATGCATCCGCTTCACTTGGAAAGAATCTGATCCCTTCATACATCATATACTCTCTGGTGTATGTCTCTGCACTGCTATAATGCACACAGAATCCATTTTCAATACCAAGTCCAGGTTGATACTTCATAGCCATTACTGGTCTTGTGCAAAATTCTCTTGCGTTCTGTTGAAATATATCGTTCAACTGAAAATTATGTATATCCATTCTCTAATACCTCTCTTCTTTTCTTATTTTATCCAATTTCTCTTTCTTCTGATTTTTATATCTTGCCCTTTCCCTCGGTTTATACTTATTACAATGCTGGCAGTAATGAGCATGATCCGCTTTCCTGCCCTTCTTACATAATCCAGCACATACATAATATAAGCATGGTGTTTGTCTATCTGTTGCCATTAGCTGAATCCTCCGTATATTTTTTAATCCTTGCAATATATTTAGAATCAATAATAGTGATCAATTCTTTTATAGATTTTCCGCTACTATAAATATCTTCCATGACATTTAATGGAATACTTATTGAATCATCATTATTCATAAACCATATGTAAAATCTATTACTGAAAATACCTATTCTATGTATCTTCTTGTAGACTTTATTTAATTCCTGCTCTAATTCTCGTTGTAACCAATAATAAAAATCATTCATCTTTGCCTACCGCTTCCCTCTCACATATAAATCCATATCCATCAGCAAATTCTTTCATATCATAAAATCCAATTTCCAAATCCAAGTGTTTAACTTTTCCACGCAAAAACAACCACTTAATTATTTCCGCTGGGCGAACTAATATCCTGTCTGCAAAATCCATTATTGTTACTTTCCTTAATATAACCGCTTACAATACATCTCACCGTATCATCATGCAACAATTCATCCGCAACCACTTCCATATCATAATCTTTTCCGCTGTCCAGTCTTAACAATTTCTTTTCTTCCGCAATTTTCCTTAATTTCCACGCTGTTTCCCACCGCAGCGATCCCACCAAAACATTTACACCATACCATGCAACTTTTAGTAAGTCCGCTGTATACCACAATATCTTTTCATGCTCCGTCATATGCAGCAATCTTGTCTGTGTGTCAAAGATTCCATTGTTCCAGTCACACACGGCCTTTTCAGCGTTCTTCTAATCCATTTTCTGTTATGACATATTCTTTCCCGGTAACGATTGATAACATATCAATCATACCATCAATTTCTGCCATCCGTCTATCGTGTGCAGCGTTCCACTCTGTAAAATTTTCCTGTGCATATCTGATTTTAAAATTGATACGCTCTAACATTTTATTTATAATATTTTCCATTTGAATAACATACGGTTTGACTTCTTTTTCTTCCCCTGAATCTAATTTGCTTTCTAAATAATTCAAACGGTTTTCCGCATCTTGAAAAGTTAGTGTACTGCATGCATTAATCTCATGTAAAAGCATATCTTTTCTAAATCTCCATTTCATTATTTCCACATTCCTTTCTTTACACCAGCCCGCAAAAACAAGCTAATCTATATAATGGATTCTTTGCCAGCCTACGATTTTTTTCTTTTTTTCGCTTCATTCGCTCCATCCTGTCCATATAAGCAAGCTGCACATCCATTTCCACATACTCAAAAAATTGTAAAGGTGTGAGTGAATTATATGGTGTCTTTAAAGTTGGATCAATAACCTGGTTCCCATCTGATAAATTGATGATTCTGAATTCAAATAAATTCGCTTCCATAGCTTTTCCCATCCTTCCTAATTTCCATTGTATCGGGAAGACCGCTCGTCCATGCAATCCCCCCGAATCTTCTGTCAATAAATGCACTTATGCCGCATCCGTATGCGCAGCATCTGCCCCTTTTATGAACTGCTGCAAATCCTTCTTCATATGTTCATAATTCTCTTTCTGGCCGCTGATATAGCCGTCATTCCTACTGCAATAATCCACAATCCAATCATCCAGATCAATGTCATTTTTAAACGAATAAGCCACAATCCCCACAAGTGAAAGTTTGTTTTCCGCTTTCAAAAGTTTTTCGCCGCAATCGGACTTTTCCAACAGGGAATCCAGGACTTCCGCATACTGCTCAATGTCTTCCTTTGCGGCGAAAGGGTCTATATTTTCCCGCACAAATCCAAGCGCATCTTCCAAATCTATTTCCGGTTCTGGTTTTGGGATTCCGAGATATTCAAGCATCAACGTTTCCAGGAAATCCAGTTTTTCCATGATTACCGTTTTGTCTTTTGTGGAACGTTCCTGGTCAATTTCATCAAAAGCCTTTCCATTGATTTCTTTTTCATCCAGGCCATTTTGAAAAGCGCACAGGAAATCCGCGAACCTGCGATCATCCATTCCCAATTTTGTAAATTTATGGAACAGGGCAAACCATAAGAATGAATTTTTAGCGGTAAATGCGCTGTACAAGCCCTCTGTCACAACATTCTCCAGCCGCGCTATGCAATCTTCCAATGCGTCAAACTCTTCCATGGATGCATTTTCATTCAGGTATGCGCCGATCTGGCTTGATTTCTTCCAGTTGTCCAGATGGAACATGCACATGACGGATTCCATAATTACGCGTTCCAGTGAGCCGTTCTTCCGATCAGCCTTTGTGTATTTCGCTTCAATGAAGAATCCCCTTTTTAATATCTCCCGGATTTTCCTTGCGTACCTGTCAACGAATGTGAACGCTTTCTGGCTGACGTTCATCGCCTTGCTGAAATTAAAGCGGCGCACAAGCCTTGAAATCCGCTCCATGCTGTAATTTTCGTGGATAATGCAGTCAAGCTGGTATTCATTGAATGTTTTCTGCAATTCTTCCGGCAGCTGGCCAAAACCCTTCCTTCTAATGTCAAACTCCCGGCCTTCCCAGACAATGTCCCCCGCCCCGTCAATCTTCACTTCCCCGTCCGCGTCCCGCACTTTCGCCCGGTAGGAAATGATCGGCTCCTCAACGCTGGACGTCACCTTATAATTCCCATACCGGAACATGATAAAGGCTGTCGAACGCTGAAGCCCGTCTATAATCCACATTTGCGAATTTTCTTCCTGCCCAAGAATAACCGGCGGGATGTAATCGCCATTCAGGACGGAGACAATCAGCTCATTTGTCATTGCATTGTTCCACTGCCCGCTCAGGCGCTGCACATCCGCGTCGGAACGGATGTCAAGATCGCGCATTTTTTCCAAGTACATATTTAACGTGTATGTCTGCCTTTTCACTTTCGCCATTTTCCCTTGCCTCCATCTATAACAATATCCTGATTTTTTCATATGACCGCATGTTTTCCAGCGCGTCCGCATACTCTTTCTTCGTCATATGCAGCGCTTCCTGTATCTCTGCCGCTTTGTAACAGAAAGACAGCAGTTCCAACACTTCCTTCTGTTTCCTGGACAGCATGGCAAGATACCTCTCCAGTTTGTAGGCCACTGCATCCAGTTCCCTGAACGCTTCCCCTTCCATGTCAAAGCTGTCCGCGATTGCTTCGCCCAACGTATAATTTTCACTGTCTCCCACAGGCGCGTCTAACGACAATGCCATCCGGTCAGATTTCCGCTTCTCACGGTTCCGTCTGGTGATCTCTGACTTAATTTTGTTGGATAAGCAGGAATACAGGAACCCGTCAAAGGACTGTTCTCCGTCATATCTCTTCATTGCATATACGAACGTTTCATTCGCAAGGGAATAGAAATCATCCACATCCTTATTAGACAAACCGCCGAATCTTAATAGTATGCGGTCAACTGTCCGATGGAGCTTCCTTGCGTTATCGGCATAATATGTAATCAATATCTGTTCCATTTTGCTGTACCCCATCCCTTCTTATTTTTGCCCCGCATGCCCATTGCGGGCGCGTCCTGAAGCCGTCCCATGTGGCCTTTAAAACCTGTCTCTGGCTGGTATACGGCTGTTTTCCCTACTTTTGTGACAATGCCGTTTTCCTTTTGGACGGCAAACTTAATTTCCTGTGTATGCATCTTCATTACCTCCTGAATGTGGCTTTTTGGGGGAAACCAATCCCCCTCCGCCGATATTTTGATCCTTTAACTGATCCTCAATACGCTGTAATAGCTTACCTTCCTCACTTTCTGGTAATCTTTCTCGCTGAGCAGCTTTTTCACTTCCTCCTTGTCAACAGTTTCACGTTCCTGTGGGGAATAGGTTGCCTTGCACATGTCCCCGATGAACCGGAGGATCTCTTTGCCCTTGCTGTTTGTGGCCAGGCAGTCATTCAAGTTCTCCATAAGATACTCAATAATATCCACATCCAATGCCTTGATATCGTCTTCCATCTTTTTAAGCTGCATTTGCAGGCTTTTTCTTTTTTCCATTTTTTTGTTCATTTCCGCTGTTGTGATACACATATTGAATCCTTCCTTTCTTTTTTACGGTTTTTGCATCCCTGCAAGCATCTTCCTGAATGTTGTTCGCCTCTTGGCGGGCACGTCCTCACAGGGATATGGCTTGCAGTTTCGGGTGCTTTCGGCCTTCCCGGATGCTTTGTTTATCAGATTTCAGTTGTTTGCTTTGGTTTATCTTATGTGATTATTGTACTCTCTAAACCGTGTATAGTCTATTGACAATTTTCACAAATATACACTTTAAAAAATGTATATTTTATACATTGCAAAACGTGTATGTTATGTTATAATAAATTCATATATTATATTCAGAATTAGAAAGAGAGGTATTTTTATATGGCAGGCACTATCATATACGATAAACTTTTGAAACTAATGGAAGAAAAAGGGCTTTCCACCTATAGAATAAGAAAAGAAAAAATCATTTCTGAAAGTACATTACAAAATATCAGAAATAATAAACGGATAACTACGGATGCAATCGCAAACTTATGTGATGCCTTAGACTGCCAGCCAGGCGACATCATGGAATACATACCAGATCCGCCCGGTAATCCAGACAATCAGTAAATACCTTTATCCAGAGCCTTGCGCAGTCACAAGTGCAGGGCTTTTCTTCTTTCTAAATACCGTTTTGTGTGTTGTATTAAGTTGTCAAGGTACTGTTTGGAATTGTGTTGCTATCCCGACTGCCCTTGTTTGGGCAGTTTCGCCGGCTCTCTCCGTTGCTCTTCAGGGGATTTATTTTGTATAAATATCAATTTTCTTTTTCAGTTCTGAAAGTGTTGTTGCTGCATCAAATAAAGAGTTGTCCTCATCATCCGCATAAGCGGTATATACTATAGTATCTTTTTTGATTGTTCCATCCGCTTTTTCTTCATAAGATTTTTCAATTTCAAATCCCTTGTATGGTTTTAACAATTTAACGGTCATATTGTGTACCTGCCTTTCGTTGTTGCTCTGTTTGATTTGTTGAGTTTATTATATAACACGATATCGTGTTATTCAAGACGTAATTTTTACTAATTTTATACCGATATCGTTTTATATTTTTGTGCAAATTTTAACACGATATCGGTATTATTGACAAAAAAGTGTTTATATGATATCGTGTTATATAGAAATAAAACTATAACAAATCATAAAAAATGAGGTATATATATGGAAGAAAAAAAGAAAGCATCTGCCGCTCATATTAGAGCAACTACAAAATGGGAAAAAGAAAACTATGATAAAGTTTTAGTAAGATTTCCTAAAGGAACCAAAGAGCAAATAACAAGTTCTGGTGCAAAAAGTGTAAATGGCTTTATTGTTGAAGCTGTAAAAGAAAAGTTAAATAATAAATAGAAATATATTATAAAATCTTAAAAATAACACGGTATCGTTATGTATATTATTACTAATATTCAATATACGATATCGTGTTATTTTTGTTAACTTTTCCGGTATTGTGTTTAACACGATATCGTGTTAATATTATCATATCAAATAAATCAAGCACAAAGCACCTTGACAATTCAATAGACTTTACACTCTCTGATAAATCCGTTATAATGATTGTAGCTTACAAACTGCATCAATCAAAAAGGCGGTGATGATATGGAGGTAATGGAAATGACTGAAAAGGAACAAATACAAAAGAATGTTGAAGAGTTTTCAAGGCTACAAGATTATATGGTAGATTCAGATAAAGAATCTACTGCATACAAAAAAATGAAAAAACGCTATATTGAATTAAAAGTTATACTTACCACTTTTGGTGTTAATCTCACCGAGTTAGATTATATCAAAGAATAGCAGCATAACAAACAACAGAATAACCACACCAAACAGAGTGTAAAGCCTATTGAATTGCCAAAGGCTTTGCACTTTTTTGTTTAGGAGGATATGAGCATGGCATATTTCAATAATATCAATACACTGGAACAATTAAGGAAGCAATATCGTGACTTACTCAAGATTCACCACCCGGATAATGGCGGCAACGTATCAGACATGCAGGAAATCAATGCAGAATATGATAAGCTGTTTAAATTATTAAAGGATAGACATGAAAACAAGTCAGCGGACAGAACGGCAGACAGCAAAGAGAACAACGCAAAGACAGACTTTAATAATATGAAGTATGACTTTTCAGAGGATGCAAAGTTAAGGGAAGTATTGCAGCAGATCATTACTTTTGAAGGTATCAACATTGAGATTGTAGGCTGTTGGATATGGATTGACGGCAACACATACCTACATAAGGACACATTAAAGAAAATCGGCTTTAAATGGGCTAGAGAGAAAAAGAAATGGTATTTTCACACAGAAGCATTTAGAAAGCGTAGCCATAAAAAATTAAGTATGGAGGATATACGGAACTACTACGGCAGCACAGAAATTGAGACGGACGGAACAAAGAGACTGAAACAAGCGTTTGCGTAACCACAAGTAAAAAATGGGTGTAACCAAATGGAACGGCTGCACCCTGGCATATAAAAGAAAGGACGGTATAAGGATATGAAAGATACATATAAGTCAAACACGATTCAGGATCAGTTTGCGGAAATGGTAGCAGATGAATATTACAAAGTCAGATTAAAGGGTGAGAACGGAAACGCTATCAATCTGGACTGGTATGCTTTAAGACTTTTACAGTCTTACTATGACGGAACCATAACAGAAAAACAAATTGAAAATTTATAGAAAGGCGGGGACAGAATTATGAGAATCAACGGCGCAAGACAATTCAGGGGAAATGATGGGAACAGCTATTTCGTACAAAACGCACACAAGGCAGACACGCATAAAGGGAAATATATTTTGACCGTCAAAGTAAACGGTGTGTATAAATTATGCTACGATATGTTTTATAAACTGTTGTACTTTGACACGATCAAGGATGCACAAAGGGAAGTGTTGTACAGTGCGGATTTCATTAGAACCATGTGAGAATAATGCAGAAAAGATGAATGAAGGATGCAGGAATGCGGATTGAAATTATTCAGCTTCTATGGGCTTCATCTGGAATAAATCTGGATGCAGTAAGAAACATACCTGGAATATGGCAATAGATTGGGACTATGGGCTTCATGCTTTCATAGTCTTTTCTTTCTGGTTTTCGCTTCTTTCTTTTGGTGTATTTAATGGCTCTGTGTGCGTTTCTAAGGGGCAAATTCGGGCTTTAATGGTTTGGGTGTAACCTTATAGGGTTTTGGTGGAAAGTGGCTGTTTGGGTGGATTATTGCGTTGTGTGATGTGGTTTATGCAGCAGTTTGGAGGGAAGTGGGTGCAGTGGTACTAGGGCGGGTTTACATTTTATTTTTCTGACTTTAACGCGGGAAAGGGGTTATCTATTGCTCTCACACATTTTGAATCAAAATTCATACTTCCGAACTAAATAGATTTTATAACCTCACTTATTTCAACATCAACAGAATAATAATAAATTCAAAATAAAAGTAGAAGTAATAAGTGTAACAAGACATTTACTATTTCAAAATTATGGAGGATTTATATTGAGAAAATTTTTAGACACATCAAGCTTGGTAACATATCAATCAGGAAAATATCAAGGAAAATATGATTGGAGTAACAATATTGGGAAAAAATTATATTTTGAATATGATGATATTTCTGGATATATTGAAATATTAGATTATGCAAAAGCAAAACCCCAAGGACATATAACGCTTAAATACAAAAATAATATTATGATTACCACTACATCTAATTTGATTCATTTGCAGATTCCAACGCTTTTTAATAAAGAAAAACTATCCAAACACTATAAATACAATGTCGGTGATATAATTAATAAATATAATAATTCACTAAAAATATTAGAGCAAACAAGAATTAAATATAACAACGCATCCAATCGCGGATATAGAGTAGAATGTTTAGATTGTAATTATATATACGAAACAACCGAACAAAGATTTTCTACCTGTCCTATTTGTGGTAAAAGGTCAAGTTATTCAGAACGATATATATATTCAATTTTTAAACAAACAAAAATTAACTTTATTCCACAATATGAATTTGAATGGTTACATAATAGATTTTATAATACTTATCTTCCTGATTATAATGCTATTGTTGAAATTCATGGCGAACAACATTATAAACCTATAAAACTAAATAGACAACAAACACCAGAGGATACCTATAAAATTACGAAAATATCAGATCAAATTAAATATGATGCTGCCATCAAAAACGGTGTATCTTATTACATTATTAATGCAACAGATCCAAAGCAATTGTTCCAAACGGCTAAAAATGTTTTAACCTTTATAAATTTCACAAATGTTTCAGAGACAGAATGTGAAAAATTTGCAAACTATAAAAGTATACTAAAAGAATGTGAATTATGGAACCAAGGATGTAATATAGAAGAAATACAAATAAAATTACAGGAACCAATGCAATCCATACAGGCAAAATTACGTCTTGGCAATAAATTTAATATGTGCAACTATAACAAAAACCTAAATATGCATTTTCATAAAATTATAAATCCTAACAGATGATTTTAAATAAAAAATATTAAGGTGCGTTGAATTTGACGCACCTCTAAAATTGCATTATATTAAATACTACCCAAACAGCAGAGAGGGGGTATGTAAAAATCTGAAAATATAAAGTCCCCTATATACGGTATGCCCTCTGTAAAATATAGTCTCTTAAATATCATCCGTAATTAAAGATACACATTAGATTTACAGAATAAACCATTATTGCCTTACCAACTTATCACCTATAGACATTTCATCTAAAAATCAAAGATACACCATTGGCTATACCGCAAAAATAATATTCCATATAGATATGGGGGAGGGGTAGTTTTCAATTCTTGTATATAATTCGCTATATATAGGGGTATACCTTATATAAAATATGCCCTTATTTTGCCAGTAATTAAACGTACATCTTAGAATTTCAAACACAACTTTATCTACCCTACCAATTTACTGCTAACAGCCATTCCATTCGAAAATCTAATATACACCATTGAATACAGAGTTATAATGGCATTTCCCTATGAAAGGATGCTTCCTAGGGTAAGGGGTAGGTATCAATCCAAAAATCCGAAATTCCATATATCCCCTATACCCATATAAAATTTGATGTATCTTTTGTTTCTATTATGAATTTTACGGCTATTATCATGTAAAATACTTTTACCCTGACAATTTACCACATGATTGATTCTGATTAGGATTTGGATTATTTTTTGATAAACCAGTGTAATAATACATGATGAAAGGTAGCTTATATTATGGTAAGATTAGTGTGGTATATGGGGGTAGGTTTCAATTCTGTAGATTTAGGCATCTACCATATGGGACATAGCTTTTTAAAAATCGGAAAAATATAACCTCTAAAATAATTAACTTTCATCAGAAAATAATTCGTTTCTATATACTTTCTTTCGTTCTCCCTGTTCTTCTACTATAATATATGTAAATTTGCTTTCTTTTAATTGTGGAAGTATTTTTTTTATATCATTTTTATACCAAATAGAACCGTCTATATTTGCCCCTTCTAAGTTTGCATCTTCTAAATCTGCTCCTCTTACATCTACACTAATTAAATTTGCCTCTCTTAAATCTGCATACTTTAAGTCTGCTCCTACTAATTTTGCTTCTGTTAAACTTATTCTTATAAAATTTGCCCCTTTTTTATTCATTTCCACTAAATTTGATTTTATTATATCTTCCTCTATTGTTATTTTGCTTCCTTTGTTTCCTCTTAAATCTGCCCCATTTAAATTCAATCCATCCACATTGATTTTATTTATATAATAAATCAATTCATCTAAACTTAAAATGCAAGATTCCCAACAATGTATAACTTCTAACATATTTTTAAATATGCTCATTTCACATTTAAGTATATTCTTACATTTTTCTTTCATATAATATGTCATTCCATTTTCTAACATTTTTTTAAATGCTATATATATTACATCATATTTTCTGTTTAATCTACTACACCTTATTCTATATTTTAAAAATTCAAGTATTTCAGGCGTTAGTGGATTGCTCTTTAGCAAACTTCCAAAAACTCCCGCTAACTCAATTCCTATGTTTTCATCTTCATTTAAAATATCAGCAATTGAGTTATAAATATACTCAGACACAAAATATTCATATAAAGATTTATGTATAAACTCTATAGTAGTCGATGTGTTTTCAAATAGATATTTAATTGGAAATTCTAAAACACTTACCAAATTTCCTTCATATGCTAATTCTGGTATTTTATACTCGGATTTTGATAAAGATAAATCATTTTTTTCAAACATTTTAAATGCCACATCCTGCAAAAATGCCAAATATTTTTTTATATTTTCACCATTCCTCATAATATGTGCACCTTTACTATATGCAACACCATCATGAGAAAATCTGTCAAAAATCCCTCCTTTCTTCGCAAATATATGAGTATATAACTCTGGTTTAGTTGCCTTCTGAGCAATATCTATACTACTCATAATTGCCATATATAAAATTACTGGTATTCCTAAAACATCCAAATTTTCCTCTATTTTTTCACTTAAATCAATACTAATTCCTGCTACTTTTTTACAAAACAACTCTATTTTATCTACATCAAAAGCTTTAATCTCAAGGCTATTTTGAAAACCATCTGTAACGATATAATTTGGTCTGGATGTTATTATGCATTTCATATTCTCATAATCTAATAAATTATGTAAAAGATCATCCAATAATTTTTCTCTGATATACAAAGATTTCATTTCATCAAATCCATCTAAAATCAACACCCTATTTTCTAAATCTTCTTTTTTACATGCCAATGTTTTACAAATTGCTTTTAATATTCCCTTATCCAAAATATCAGATTCCCAATCACGGAACCTTAATATTATAACATTATTATCCATTTTATATTTATTAGCCAACCAAGATGCTATTGTCGTTTTTCCCATCCCTGGCACACCAATAATTAACATAGTTGAAGTTTCATTATAATTAATAAATTTTTCTATTGTCTGTTCCAACGTATTATTAATAAAAATTCCTATTTTTCTTATATAAGCACATATCCTATAATCAGGCATAATAAAAGCATCTGCCAAACTTATAGGATTTTCGTCATTATCTTGATGTAGAAATAATCTACTGTTCCAATTTTTAATATAATCCTGTTTCTTATTATTTTGAAATTTCTCTTCCTTTATGCTACTATTCTCATTACTATTATTTTGAGTGGCATAAACAGTTGCACTACCATCTGCAATAACCACCTGTGCTCCATTATGTGCATTAATTTCTACTTTGTTTTCCTTATCCCATCCCATATGTAACCCCTCACTTGATAAATGGTGCAATATAATCCACTAATTTCTGTAAATTATCTGCTAAAGTTGGTATTCCATTCGCAATTGTAAACATTGGAGCAATCAAAGCCAAACAATTTTTCAACCTACTTACTCCGGGTTCTGGCTTTTCTAATTCATCTTTCGCCATGTCCACAATATCCCTGATACTGTCTGCATCCTCTTCGTTCAAGTCAGATAAGTTATCCATAATCCCTTTTATAATGCCATCCAATCCATCTGCACTTATGCCATTATTCTGTGTGGCATTTACTGTTGCACTGTCCTTCGCATTAATGAACTGCCCACCATACATATTAAAAGCCATGTTTTTATCTCCAATCATATTTATTTTCTTTGCATACAAAATATATTTTTAAATATACCAAATACCCTACATGAATAATGTCAAATAATGTCGAAAATTGCTTACTGGTATGTCTAATATGCCAAAAATTTTTTTCGTGTCCACATTTCTGAAAATCCCCTAAAACCGCAAAAAAATAGGCACACCAGACTTCCACATCCGATATGCCTTGTAATTATTTCAGAATTGAATTTATTATGCAAAACTTACAATTCTTTTTATTTCTTTCATTTTTTGTTTGGTTATATTCAAAGTCATGGTAATGATCTATGAAATATACCCTAAATAAATTTCCTTTAATTACTCCAAATAATCTTATTTCTGATTGTAACCCAATTTGGTATATTGATTCACCACCAATTTCTTGTTCAAAATTACTATCTCCTTTCCCTATTTTGCCGAATATATTTTTAATAATATCTATTGCAAATTTTTCATTCTTTGTCTTATGACAATGCTTGTATTCACCACCATTAAATATTTTATTTGGTGTTTTTTGAGATAGTTTTTGAACATCAGCCATCATATCTCGAAATTTTTGTATAAATTCTTTCTCACTTTGCAGATAATTGCTAAATTCACCTTGTTTACAGGAAACAAAATCCCCTTCAAACGAAAAATCTATTACTATATTACAATTATTATATAAATGAGAATCTAATTTTTCTAAATCTATAATGTTATTAACCTTCTTACTTGGGCTAATTGTATTTTTTATCTTTTTGCCCATTATAACCTCGCCGAGTAACAATCAAATATTGCTTTATCACTTATAAGCTCATGGGATGGTTCATATGTTGATAAACCTTTTCGTGCATTTTTCCATGGACTTTCTTGATGGCAAATACTTTCCAACTCATTTCCAGTAAATCCACCATAAACCTCTAAAACCTGGTTTAATACATCTAAATCATCTTCTGAAAACTCTTGCAAACTACCTTCATATAATGGAATGACACCAGAACCATACTTCTTATACATTGTATACAATTCTGGGTATACAGCGCCATGTACCCATGCTTCAAATTTATTTTCAAAGAATCTCCATTCTATATCTTCTGCACTTTCATTATTAAAAACAAGATACCAGAATATGCATAATATACCAATTTTTGGAGTTTTTTATTTGTAACGTTTTCTAAGTTGCTTAAAAACCAATTTGCGATATCATACACAGTATACATACTATCCCCTCTTTCATTAGTGCTTATCAATTGTATATTTTCATTCATATTATACCACCACACCTAATCATTTTCAATTAGGGACATGTAAAATGCAGAAACTTTCTTTGTTTTTCTGTGTCTTCTCTTACCTTATAAACATGTCCCAAGCCCAAAAAATCAATCATTTTTACATATTATGCTGCATTGTCATACATTTATCCATCAACCCCAGTCTTCCACATATGGCTTCACTTCAAACCGTAACAGTGCATCATATACCTTCTTTGGCACCTTATTCTTATACTTATCAGCCATAATCAATATATCAGCCTGTTTATGCTTCTTATATTCCTCAAACGCTTCCTTTGGTGTATCCCAATGAGACAGCCTGATTACTTCATCATGCCCATATGGTTTTATTTCCCCATAATACATCTTCATTCTGCTGTCATACCTTACACCAAGAGGCAAATCATTCCTTGCATTCTTTGATTTCGACCTGTGCTTCTTGCAGTTGGATAACATGGTGTTCAATGTCTGGGGAAGAATACAACATTTATCAGGCGCATACTCTTTATTGCCAGGAAACAGGAGATCCTTATCAACAGCCATGGATTCCCCGTCACACTCATAATATTCTGCACTCCACCACTCGGCAAAAGAATCCTTGTCATATCTCCATAAATCGCACATGAATGATCCATCATATACATTATCATTCCTGTAACAGCGAATATAAATTCCATTCCAGATGGAATATGCAGCAGTTGATTTCAATGTTATGTATGGTACATATTCCTGTTGCCTTCCTAATTCCTCTAATGGCAGATTGCCACAATTCAAGTTACGGTATTCTTTATTATTTACCCACACAAGGTTCCTATAATAGCAGTTATCCATATCCCTGTCTATATGCCATACCTTGTTACATTTATCAGTATTTTCAAGGAAATGCTCTGCCACTAATTTATCTGTATATGTTTCAATCTTCTTATCTACCCCGCTGAGTGTAAAATGTGCATACCCTGTTTTATTCATACGGAAATTACCACGCAGATTGTTTACTAACCTTCCATGGTTGCTGATCCAGTAATTGTTTGTGCCGTTTACCAGTACGAACACTTCATCATCAGCTACAAGCTCTATTCCTGATTTCTTAATATCCAAAACTAATTTATCTGATATAGACAAATACTCTCTAAATTCTTTTCTCTGTTCTGCTTTCTTTTTATAACTCATTTTAGTTCTGATACTTCCTTTCGATATGTTAATAGATACGCTCTCCCATTTTGGGGAACGCTAAAAAGAGCATCCAGAATGGACACCCTGATGTAATGCAATATTCAGTTGTAGGTTTCGTCCTTGAAGACGATTACTCAATTCTGCGAAACCGTTGTATAGCGGCACCAAAACGGGAAACACTGACTTTCCCCCCCACTTGTGGGGAATCTATGTGATTCAAACCTTTTAAAGTGTTTGCTTGCGTCCAAATGGACGCATCCTTCGACAACAACCTGGTGATAATCCATCACGGACTAATTCATATGATTGCAGTTGTCACCATGGGACAACTTTTTCACAATTCTGTGAAAAACTCATCCCCCTATAGGTGTTGGGTTTAAACCCATCGCTATAGGTTTTTCACTTTGAAATGAAATAGTCTATTCTCGTGAAGGAAAAGGTTTTTCCCACGATAGCAATAATTTTCGTTCGCCCATTTGGGCTAACCGTTGAAAACTCAAACGGTACAATCGTTTCGTTCGTCATTGATGAATAACAGGATTGATTTTAGCGAACCTTTTAAACCGTTCGCTTTTTCAATTTTCTAAAGTGTATACTCTGCACTTTCGAATGTCCAGAATTAGGACACCCCCATTTGGGCTTTTCCTCTTTCGACCACTTATTGCGATATAGATTAAATCTACCACATTGCTTTTAGAGCAAGATGGTTCAAAACCTGATAACCACCATACCTACAAGTACACACAGTTCCTCGCGGGGAACCACCGTCTCACGGGGCTACGGTATATGGTGAAACACCACCCACCTATAATAATCCAAATATGCAGCAGTCGTTGTGTCATAGTGTCACAACCATTCCAGGAAGTCGCAACGTTGTCCACGGCGGACACACTTTCCAATTTTACGGAATCTGTTTGAACCGAAATCGTGAATTATAATCACTGACCACGAAATCGTGGTGAGCTTCCCATTTTGGGATTACGATCACACTCCTAGAATGGGGGGAAACCAACATCTAAAATGATATAGGTTCTAATTACTTGAATGATTCAAACGACAAATTTTATCGCTTGATTTTCTAAAGTCGTATTTCGCAACTTTTAAATTTGTTTTTTTATTTTGAAGGTAACTAACAGTGACTTTCGCCCAAATGGTCAGATTTGTCCAATCGGACTAATCGGCGAATAACCGTATTCTTCAAAGGATACGCTTATAATGAGCCTTTCTCCAAATGGAGAAACCCTCTGCCCTGAAATAACGTACAGGGATACCCTGTTTCAAGAATGTCCACAATGGACACAATACAGCTTCCCTTTAAAGGGATATCGTGAAATGCTATAGCCCTAATGCAATAAGTGTAAAATCGCACTCATCTTGAATATGGGGTGGCATTTTGATACCCCATATATTACAACTAAAAGGCATCTGTGTTTGGCCGCCCCCTTATACTCACTCAGCGAAAAATTTGCTCCGTCAATTCTGACGAAGCCGTACTTTTCTATACATGTTGAGTACTGAATTTACAGTGTCCTTTGAAAGTGTATCACGCTCACACTCCAATTGGAGTGTAACCCCCTTCTAATAGCAGCGTCAAATTTGACGCATCTTTTATATTTTCAGGAGGGGGTACAAAACATACCCCACTTGCGTAATCCCACAAGCACATTTCTAACAATAAAGCTACACAAAACTTTTGTGAAGCTCATTACATAAATGATTATACCATCAAAGCAAGTCATCTATATCAATATAATCTAAATCATTCCCAGTAACGCAAAATATCCCATGATTGTATTCACCATGAGATTTATTATTTGTCTCTATATAATCAGGTTCTCTGAAATCACCTGTTTGGGACTGCACTCCAGTCGGAGTGGACACCACTTTATAAAGTTCATTCTGTCCCACACAATTCGTATTTGTCAGGTTCATTTGAACCCTCGCCCATTATAGGCATATCCAATATTTCCTCTACAGAAAAGTCAATAGGTTCTCCCCAGTTATCATCATCTTTCAAGAAATCAAACTGTTCAAAGACACTTTCATCTTTAATTTGAGATTCCAGTTTTTCAACCCATCTTCTATCACTATCTGTCATATACTCTTGTGCGTGTTTAGAATCAATTTCCTCTTGTAGAGTTTTGTTCTTATTTACAATATACTTTTGCACTTTTCTAATCGTTTCTTCATCATATGCATCACCATATCCATCACAGATACGATTGTAAATCTGTGCCAAGCGTCTGTTATTGTCTGCCTGTTCTTTATTCTTTTGAGTACGCACAATAATGTGCTGCGAACCATACCAGTTTTCATAATTAGATGCATATTCCTCACAAGCGTCTTTATCAGCATACCTACTGTAACAATTCTTAATCTGTTTTAATTTATCTCCAACACGCTCCTTATCATTGCTCTTGTAAACATAAATCATCTTCAATTCAGACAAAATCTCATTATATCTGATACAAGTCCTCTGCGACATCATCCCCGCTTGTGTGGAAATATACTCTATTGACATAGTGCTGATCTTCCCTTGTAGATTTTCCATGCAATATCTCATGCTTTTAGACCAGTTAAATGTGCTGATAAGAGCGACAAAATATCTCAGCATCGAAATCTTTTTCTTCATAATTTCATTACAGGTAAGAATTTTATGCACTTCCTCTGGATATACGAACATGAAATTATCTTTTTCTGTGTCCAGACGCATATTCGCCATATCAAGAAGATACTCATATGAATTTTTAGTGCTGAAATCTTTTAATATGTCAAGTACATTCGCAAATTTCAACTCATAGATACCTCTTTGCAATGAATCAAGTAAGACCTTCTCATATTTCTCCTGAGAACCTACAAGCGCAAATGCCATTCTGTTCAAAGACACACAATCTACTGATGAAGTTTTATTGTATAGTGGTATGCTTTCATCAATAATTGTCCTCAGTGCCATATAAGCCAATACACCGTCTTGTGTTAGTGCTGTTCCTGTAACCAGCCCTTTGTTTAAAAATATTTTATCCATTTTTTGTACTCCTTTTTGCGTATTTTTTGTTGTGTTTTTCTAGGGTGACAACAACCACCGTAAAATGACTGTTGTTGTCCAAAACATAGTGACAACAAGACAGATAAAATAGGTATAGTTGGCACACTTATAAGTAAGAGATATTAGTAAGTAAGAAAACTAGATAATGGCACTCGTTTACAACGAGTTGCACATCTCAGTTTATACATTTTACTTCTCTTTATACTCTTTAATTTTCTCCAATAAATTTTCATCATTCCTAAAGATGAATACACTTCTTTTACCATCAGGATCATTCTTGTCTGGTTTAATATCAATCAAGGTAAATCCACCTTTCAATAATTCCCTTGCTGTTTTAGCCGTAAAAATCGTAATTGCTTTCTTTCCCATGTTCCAATATTCTCCTTTTAAAATCTTTTCTTTCTGTTGGTGTGCAATATTTCATTTGCTGTTACATATTATTTATACCTATGACTTGTCTCATAGTATGGCTGTACTTCTTCATAATCGAATACCCAATAATATTTCCTTCGTTTTGAATTAAATCCTGTCTCCAAGCATCTATATCCCCTTTGGATAAATTCATTTGCCTGAATGACTGAATAGATATATTTCTTTCCTTTTTGTATATACATCATTTTCTCCTTTTTGATTTTTTGTACATTATGTATTACATATTGAGTTTTTCGCTACGCTCAAAAAGTCTCTGATTTTTGATATTACATTTTGAACTTCTTCATTCACATATTTTTACTTTCCAAATTTGAACATCAGGATACACATATAAGATATTTACTTTATATGTACTTCTTGATGTTCAAAAATGGAAATCGAAACACAAAACCGACAAAATTTCACCGCTTGCGGGGAAATCTCTATATGTAATCTTCAATGTTCATTCTTTTAATCTTTCCAATAATCCTTCTTCATTTCTGAAAATAAAAATACTCCGCTTGTGATCATCATCTGTTTTATCAGGTTTGATATCAGTAATAACAAATCCCTCTTTGAGTAGCTGCCTTGCTTTCTGAGCCGTAAATACTGTTACAAAATCCTTCATTATAAATATTCTCCTTTTTGATTCTATTTTTTCTGTTGGTGTGCAATTTCTCATTTGCTGTTACATAAATAATTTCTTCATCTGATATATACTTTTCTGCTGTGAATATTTTTCACATCCGAAATCATATCCATATATTCTCTTTTGATTTACTGATAGATAAAAATATACTAAATCGAATTTTTGCTCAAGTAACTTTACTCACAACCAAAAGGTTGTCTCCTGTAAACCTGTTAAAAGTTTTAACATCCTTATCATTCCTATCAAATTTTAGTAGTTTATCTGTAAGGTATGTTGAACTTCAACACCCCTATATACTTCTACAAATTCATTTTTCAAAGACTTAACAAAATTTTTCATGCTTAACTTGTTTAGCCCTCAAATCAAAATGTTGGATTTTTGCATGGTAATTAGGACTGAACATTTCATTCAACCCTTTATGTATTTCTCATGCTAAATATTCAATTTCTCTTTTACTGGATTTTCTTTGCAGATACACACATTGGAATTGTTTTTAGAAATTCATATATTGATTCAATCTTCTCCCTACTTTTTCTAAGTAGCCACCAAATAATCAACCGCTTTCTTAATCTTTGCCATTTCATTATTGTATATCCTATATGCCGCATTCTTTGCTGATTCTATGGAATCATACTTTTCAGGCTTTAATCTCCTGATGCTTCCTTTGCCAAAAGCATGCAGATAATGCTTATTTTCTTCTGCTTCATGATTAATGCGGAATTCTATTTTAATCCATCCGCATAAATTGATTTCACAATGGCTGCACACAACCACATTATCTGATATGATATCTTTCCACTCTAAATCTTTGAACTGCATATGGCACTCTCCTTTAATTATATGTGGTCTGGCTTAATCCCTTATAAATCAAGGGTTTTGAGCGTTTTTTATCATAAAAATGGCCCAGTATGATTAAACCTATTCGCAACTCATACTCTCACTCATTTATCTTTTCTCTCAACGGACACCACTCAGGACATACCCTTGGAATATCACCTACACTCAATTTCCCCATATCGTCTGTCCTGTCTTCATTGTCGCAATAATAAATCCTTTTCCTGTAATTATACATCTTCACATATTCACACTCTTTACATTCTGGCACTTTATTCATATGCATTCACCTTTAACCTTTCTTTGGTAATCTTCCCATCCTTATACACAAAGAGGAATAATTACCAGAATACTTCTTGCCTTTTGTAAATATATTGTATGTTGCCAACGCATCTTTAGGCTCCTTTACCAATTTTGCACCATATCCAACACGTTCACCTTTTGATTTTAAATTCCTCTCGCCTTTTCTCCTCAATCGTTCCAATTGTTCATTACATGATTTCACATCGTTACTGCTGATAAATTTACACATCCAGTCAAATAATTCCGTACCTTCTGCATGGTCTAACTTATATTTATCAGCAGAAAACGGATTACACCATGCATTGATAATATTCCCATTAGTAGGCTCAATTCGCTCCAACATAATATGCCTTGCGACAATCAGTCTTTTTTCTTGTAGATTCTTAATTTCTTTCAAGACACTGCCCCTTTCGTATACAATCTTCCTCGATTTCATCAATCGCAACTTCCAAATGATTATTTACAATCCTTGATAAATCGCCAATACTTATTTCCCCATATAAATGTGACAGCCTGCTTATATTTTCTTCTGTAATAATTGCTACTCGTTCATTTAATTTCAATATGTATCTTTTCCTCCAATTCTCCTAATGGACAATCAATATCCATGTTAATCCTGCCTGTTCTTTTCATATTTTTTGCACAATAGTCATCCAAATCTAAATATCTGCTCAATTCTTCCCTGTAGATGCAATGGTTGCAATTCTCTGGTTTCCTGTCCATATGGATTTTCATGAAACGCTCTCCCGTCATTCATTCTCTGAATCTATTCCGTTTTTGGTTTATTCATCCTCTATTTTATCCGCCAATGTCTCACTGGAATAGAACTTCACTTTCTTATGCTCCGGCACAATACACGCTTCTCCGGTTTTTGGATTCCTTGCTCCCTTCTCTTTTACGGTTTTCAATTCAAAATGTCCAGTTCCATAGAAATTAACTTTTTTGCCCTCTGACAGATAATCCAGAAGCGTTTCCCAGAATAATTCCGTCATCTTCACTGCATCCTTTTTATAAAAACCGCCTTTCTCCGCGATTTTATATGCGAATTCCTTTTTGTTCACTGTATCCATAATGCTTTATCTCCTTTTCCATGTTCTTGCTTAGTTTCTTACTGATATTCCCTGGCTGCGTAAATATTGGATCGCCAATTGAAGCAGGCTCCCATTGTTGATGGTTTCGTCCATGGCATTATCCCACACACGGGGCTTATGGTTTACGGACAGTCCCCCATGCAATTCACTGTTTGCCCATTGCGCCACCTGGTATCCGGTTGCATTTACATAATCGTCCATGGAATCATAATCAATATACACACATGCCCTTACACCGCCTTTATCTGGATATGCGTCCACTTTCACTGCTGACCGGAGGAACGCTTCTGTCCTGCGGTAGCTGTCCGGTGTCCAGCCTGTGTAATAATCATTCAGAAAATAATTCAATGTCTCATACACTCTCTTTGCCAACTGATCCACCATTTTTATCATGATGGGCTGCAATGCTTTCTGTAATTGGTTCATGTTCTTTATGTGTTTTGCCAATATAAGTTGTCCTCCTTGGGTTTTAGATTTTTTGGTTTTGTTTTTGGAATTCTGTTTTGATTTTGGGTTCTGTTTTGATTGTTACAATGAAATCGTAGTTTCAAGTTACTGTAGAATTGGCTGTTAGAATGCCCCTGTGAAGCTCTATGTGGCTCATAAGGGCATTTTCATGCTGAATGCGGTGAATATTGGTTTGTGGTTTCAGGCATTAAAATAAGCCCACCATCAATCATATTTCTATAATTGATCATGGACTTATGGTAATGTCCAAATATTCAATTGTTTTCTAAGCGTACATTCTACAAGGATTCCTGCTTGTCTACTATGCATTTATGCTACATGTGTAGCCATGGCAGAACACATCTGGGGCAGCGAACAGGAATTTGTCAGCCGCATGAACCAGCGCGCCAAAGACCTTGGCATGAATGACACCAATTTTGTAAACTGCTGCGGCCTTGACGTGGATGGACACATGACCACCGCCTATGATGTTGCGCTGATGTCCCGGGAACTGATTACTAAATATCCTCAAATTCATGATTACTGCACAATTTGGATGGAAAATATCACCCATGTGACCAGAAAGGGCTCTTCAGAATTCGGCCTAACCAACACCAACAAATTAATCCGGCAGTATCCCTATGCCACCGGATTAAAAACCGGCTCCACCTCCCAGGCAAAATTTTGCGTTTCCGCCACTGCTGAAAAGGACGGCCTGGAACTGATTGCCGTAATTATGGCCGCTCCGGATCATAAAATCCGTTTCTCAGACGCCACAACACTGCTGAATTACGGCTTTGGAAAATGCCAGGTCTATCGGGATGAAAATACAGATAGACTCCCCAGCCTGACTGTAACAGGCGGAGT
The DNA here is from genome assembly GCF_004793545.1 of Petralouisia muris. Taxonomy (GTDB): domain Bacteria; phylum Bacillota; class Clostridia; order Lachnospirales; family Lachnospiraceae; genus Petralouisia; species Petralouisia muris. The sequence continues at coordinate 41,183 of NZ_SRYA01000037.1, forward strand.
GGAAGACAACTCGCCTCTGGCCTACAAATCTGATTTCTCCTATCTGGATGTGGCGGGCTCTGATTTATCTTCTGTAACCAAGGAACTAGAACTCCCTGAATCTGCTGACGCGCCTGTAAAAAAAGGCCAGACTGCAGGAAAAGCCGTTTACAAATTAAACGGAAAAGAAATTGGGTCGGTGGATATCCTGTTTCAAAAGGACGTAAAAAAAGCTTTATTTAAGGATTACTTTCTGAAAACCCTAGAACAGCTTCTGCTCTGTTGAAAACAGCATCATCCCTTTTACAGCAGCGGGGTAAACAGGCGCATCACGCTCTGCAAAGTGCGGATTGCCGCCGGACGTTTCTTGCAAAATTCAATATTAATTTCTTCTGACCGCTCCATGGTGTCCAGCACATCCTCCTTGACCTGCATTACAGCCCTGGAGCGGTACATCCAGACGCCACATTCAAAATGCAGATACAGGCTGCGGTAATCCAGGTTCACGCTCCCCACAACAGCCACCTCATCATCCGACACAAAACATTTTGCATGAAGAAACCCCGGATTATACTGATAGATCCTTACCCCGCACTCCAACAGCGGTTCATAGTAGGACTGGGAAATCCAATAAATAATCTTTTTATCTGGAATTCCCGGCATAATAATTCTCACATCCACTCCGCTCTTAGCCGTATTCTGCAAAGCTTTCAGAATCTCATCATCCGGTATCAGGTAAGGAGTGAAAATATACACATATTTTCGGGCGCGATTAATGATGTTCATATAAATATTTTCCCCTACCGTCTCATGATCCAGGGGACTGTCTGTATAAGGCTGTACATATCCATCTGTCTGAAACTGCCTGGTCTGATGGCAGGAAGGCCGAAACTTTTCCAAATCCTTTTCCTGAGTTTTTGCAATATAATCCCACATTTCCAGAAACATAATGGTAAAACTCCAGACTGCCTCCCCTTCCAGACGGATGCCGGTATCTTTCCAGTATCCGAACCGGGTCACCTTGTTTACATATTCATCTGCCAGATTAATTCCCCCTGTAAAAGCAACCTTGCCGTCAGCCACCAGAATTTTCCTGTGATCCCGGTTATTCATAATCACGGACATCACAGGATACAGGGGATTAAACCGAACGCACTGAATGCCCCATTCCCGCATCTGCTGATCATATTTTGTCGGAAGGGTGGTTACGCACCCGAAATCATCATAAATAAAACGCACATCCACGCCCGCAGCGGCTTTGCGCTTTAAAATCTCCAGGATTTTTCCAAACATATACCCTTCTTCCACAATAAAATATTCCATAAAAATAAAATGCTCCGCCTCCTCCAGCGCTGCCAGCATATCCGGAAACATATTTTCTCCACAGGGATAATATTTGGTTTCTGTATTCTTATATACCGGAAAGCCTGCCCAGTCCATGACATACTTTGACTGACGGTAAACAGACATATCATTTCCCATCAATTCCGCTTGAAGCTCCTGATGCTTCGGAAGCTCCTGCTGCATTTCAAAGTTAATGGCTTCCATCCGTTTTCTGGTGGGCCTGGTAAGCTCTGACCGTCCGAAAATAAAATAAACTAAAAGCCCCACAATGGGAACCGCCAGTATTACCACAGTCCAGGCCAGTTTATAAGACAGATTGCTTCTCTTATTCACAATCAGCAGTACGACAAAAATTGCCACAATACCAATCGCTGTATTAAAAAAAGTGTAGCGCGCCTGAAAACCATACAGAAATGACAGCAGCCAACACAGTTGAACCAGAATCGCAAGGGCTACAATGGTGGCCCTTCCCGACAGAAATTTCTTTATTTTTTTCATCTAATCACCTCTTGCGCAAAATGCATTCCCAGGCAATGCAATGCGCCGCCCCCCCTGGCCGGCTGAAGCATTTCCTGACGCCTTTATGCACTGGTGACATTTTATCACAATAATCTTCCAATGTCTACCATTCCCCAGCCCTGTTTTGACAAGGGCAGACCCAAATCCACCGTCCGCCGATAGAAACGAAGCTTCACATCCGCAGGTAAAAAATGCGGATATTTACTTAACAAAAGGGCTATACTTCCGCTCACCATGGGTGCCGCCATGGAAGTGCCGCTTTTTTGCGTATACAGTGTGGGATATATGCCGCAGCTTGTAACATTGGTTCCCGGCAGCACCAGCTCCGGCTTTACCACACAATGCTCCGTAGGCCCCTGGCCGGAATAATTGGGCTTTAGCATAGATCTCCCAATTTGCTCTTTGGTATCGTCAAAACAGCCCACTGTAATAATTTTCCGGCAGATTCCCGGAACAGTAATGCTGTTTTCCCCAGGGCCGTTATTCCCTGCCGCCGCTACCACCACCAAATCATTATCCCAAGCGTATTCCACTGCCTGCAACAGCATGGCCCGCTCTCTGCTCCCTGCATGAAGAACCATACCTATAGAAATATTTACAACCCGTATCCGGTAAACATTCCTTTGCCGCACCAGCCAGTCAATTGCCTGTACCACCTGTTCCGTGTTGCCGTTTCCTTTATAATCCAATATTTTTATGATAATCAAATGACAGCGGGGCGCAATTCCCATATATTTTCCATTGGAAGCCCCGCCGCTGCCGCCGATAATTCCGGCTATATGAGTTCCGTGTCCGTTATCGTCATAGGGAGACATCCTCCCTCTTACATAATCCTGAAAGCAGACAATCCTATGTTCAAAATCCGGGTGGGGAGAAATGCCTGTATCCAGCACTGCCACGCCGATTTCTTCCCCAAAATAGCCTTTTTCATGGGCCCGCCCGACATTGATAATTTTTCTTACTCTGTCCATATGATTCTCTTTTTCTATTAATATATGCGTCCCTGCTATTTTTGTTTTTCAGAAATTCCGGCAATTCCCCGGGCTTATGTGATTCCATTCATGCTATTCGATTCTCCTGCCAACCACAACGAACCTTCCGTTTTCCACATGATAGGCACAGCAATTCAGCGTAATAAATTCATCTCCGGGCTCCGCCTTGGCGCCTGTGTCATAGAGCGACAACTTTTTTATATTTGTATACCAATTGTCAAATTCCTCCTGAGTGCCCGCCTCAAAAAACTTATAATACTTGAATTCCTTATCTTTTACACGATACACCTGAGAATAAAAAACAGCAATCAACTCATATTTCCGGTGCTCGTAAAGGGAGTCAAAGCAAATGATAGAATGCTCTTTCCCATAGCTTTCTTCCTGATACAAATCCAGATTTCCAAACATTTCTCCCGATTTCATATTATGTCCATGAACGATTAAATTCGCGGAAGGCTCTGCGCCGTCAAAATATCCCTCTGCCTTGGCGCCGCTCCCCACCGTAGAATCTGTATCCATAATCAGGCATCCATTGTGATTGTCCTCTCCGTAAAAATCCCGGTATAAATAATAATTTTCATCCTCCGGCGTCTGCATAACGGGATAATTGATCCCCGTTCCCTCAATGGAAAGCCAGCCGATCAAATCATGATTCTGTTCGTACATGGAGCGGTATTCCGGCAGAATTTCCGGCTCTTTTTCCCCTGGCGCATCTGCAGGGGCAGAAATTGCCTCTGACATCCCTGCCGCCAGTATACCTTTATCTGTGTCCCCACTGGTTCCCTCTGCTCTCTGTTCCATAAGCTGTGCCTGCTGCCTGTCCAGCCTCTGGCTGTCCTCCCAACTCCCATAACAGGTAAATACAATTTTCCCTGCTGAAATACAGAATCCGCACAGACACAGCCCTATCATGCATTTCCTTGCCTTATCCTTTTTCATCATGTGACGCTTTCTCAGATCCTGTTTAAAAAGCTCTTTTTTCCTTTGTATTTTTCATTTATTAAATCTAAATATTATTTTTATGCCAGAAATGCCATGCGCCCAATCCACTGAGGAAAGCAGCAAAAAACCAGAAGCCCAGTTCTGAACTTTCACCGGTCTTCGGCACATCATCCAGCTCATTGCCGTCACCGCTGCTTTGATTTTCCTTCTTAACCTGACTGCTGTTCTTGTTTTGCAGCATGCTTTCTTCCTCTTGATTTCCAGCGCTGTTTCTTCTTCGGAGCATGATTTCTTCCCCGCTGGTTTCCTCTTTCTTCCATTGTGCATAAATGGTTGTGTCGCTGTCAAATTCTGTATCCGTTGTGACTTTCACACCGCCGCTTGCATTAGTATACCAGCCGTCAAGGGTATAGCCGATTCGAATGGCTTGGGGCAATTCAGGCAGCTTCCTGTTTACCGTCTTTGCATTTACTATACTTGTCTCTCCGCCATTTGCGTCAAAAGTAATAGTATATTCTGCTTCCACTGTAGCTACCGGCGAAAAGCATGCGGTAAGGCTTCTGTCAGCCGTCGCCTGAAAACGGTAAGCTGCTTTTGCACTGACTTCCCTTCCATGTTCCGTCCATCCCACAAATTCATAGCCTTCCTTTGCCTCTGCGGTTACGGTAACAGATGCATGCTCGATGTAACTTCCGTCTCCGGTTACCCTTCCTCCTTCTTCCGGTTCTGCGCTTACCTGTATAGTATAAACCACTGGTTTCACTTCTGGTTTCACTTCTGGTTTTACTTCTGGCTTCACTTCCGGTTCGGATTCCTTAAACTCTACCACCAGGTTCCTGTCCTCTGTCACTGTAAAATTGTAGCTTGCTTCCGTACTGACTTCCTCTCCATTTTCCGTCCATTTTACAAACTCATAACCTTCCCTGGCTTCTGCGGTCACTTCTGCGAAAGCATTCTCATCATAGCTTCCTTCTCCTGTTACCCTTCCTCCTTCTTCCGGTTCTGCGCTTACCTGTATGGTATAAACCACTGGTTTCACTTCTGGTTTTACTTCTGGCTTCACTTCTGGTTTTACTTCTGGCTTCACTTCCGGTTCGGATTCCTTAAACTCCGCCACCAGGTTCCTGTCCTCTGTCACTGTAAAATTGCAGCTTGCTTCTGTACTGACTTCCCTTCCATTCTCCGTCCATTTTACAAACTCATAGCCTTTTTTTGCCTCTGCGGTTACGGTGGCGGATGCATTTTTATAATAACTGCCGCTTCCGGTCACACTTCCTCCTTCCGCCGGACTTGCATTCACCTGCACAATAGCAAGATCCACCACATCATTCTCCTGCACATTTCCTAGATTAAAACTGAATTGCACAGCCGCGCCTTCCGAAAGATTCAGCCAGGAAGAAGTCATACCGGAGTCAGCGTTAGAATATTGAATGACTTTTTTCCCGTCCGTCTTTACATTATTGCTGTTTGCCTGATTTTCATTGTCTGTCCATCTCTTACGCTCGCTGAAGTTTCCCAGCCAGACCTTATCCGGAGCGGCGCCCGTATAATTCAAAACAACTGCTGGGTCACTATTCTCGTAATTGTTCTTTGCACCGACCATCTGCACCAATTTCATTCCATTCCCTCTTTGAGCCAAGGTCAGCGCCGCATGATCAGGGTTAAAGGAACCGCGAGTAATCTCACTTGTTCCCAGCATCACGTCCGAACCGAAACAAAAGGCATGCATGCTATTTCCCATAACAGCCTCAATATGAAGTTCCGTTTTATTTTCCTTCCCAAACTGAAAGCGAAGCTCACTTAAAACGGCATTGCCAGGAAGAGTGCCTGAACTGGCAGCAGGTTTTGCCGAATCGTTGGTAAAAAGCTGCCAGCCAGCGCTATAGGCGGTATTCATCCAATAAGTAATTCCATTCTTTGTATACTTACCCAGCACATCAAAACACTGATAAGTCGATCCACTTGAAACAGAAGTATAGGCAACAAAACCATTGGTAAGATGCCACTGATTTTCCTTGTATACTTTCAGCATCTTTGTCCCCTCTAAATTCTGCGCTCCTGTACCGGAAATTATCTGTCCGTTTCCCGGCGTCTGGAACGCCTGTACCGCCCTGGACACAGAATTGTCCATTACAACCCGGTACCACTTTCCGTTTTCCGGAGTAAAAGTGCATTCCCGACTTTCGGCGCTGTCGATATCTTCAAATTCCCCTTCTTCTAGTTCAGCCTTCTGCCACTGATATTGTGAAGCTTCACTGTCAGGAGCAACCAGAGTAATCTCACTGGCACTCATCGCTTTTCCCCAGGGATAGTCGTCCACAGGAGTGTAATTCACCTCAGGCTCCGGCAGCTCCTGTGGTTCTGCTTGACCGCCTTCCAGATAATCCTGTAATTCCAGCGCCGGCGTGAGCAATTCTTCACATTCCTCTGCCGACTCTTTCTTTCTGGAAAAATTTATAGTATCGTCTGATACAGTTTCTATATTTTCACTGGCATCCGTCTCAGATTTTGTTCTTTCCTTATGATGCAAGCCATCCTGCACATGAACCTTTCCATCCTCTGCCGCCTGTACCGACAGCCTGTAACCCTCTGTAAAAAGAAAACACAGAAGCGCTATGGAGAAAATAATACTGAACGCACGCTTTTTCTTTCCTTTCGCAATATTCCGATTTAGGGACTTTCCCTTTTTGATTTCTGACTCTTTCTTCATAACCGCTTACTCCCTCCTAATAAAAAATTTCCTTTCTGATTTTCGCGGTTCCGTATCTTAGCCATGAACCATCCATTCTGAGTGTCTTTTATCACAGAGCACACGAAAATAATTTCATACCAATAAGGATTTTTCTTTTTATACAGGATAATTTTACTTACGGTATATGACAAATCAAGTCAGATTTTGTTAAATTTTTGTTAATTTTAGCGCGTATACAAAACTGCAACATCATCACAGCCTTTCAGACAAACCGTGGCTACTTCCTGCATATCCTCCTGAATGTCAACTGTAAAATTCCCATCCGAATATCCGCCGCCTGCCAGTCCTCCGTAAACAGTGAGATATAAAACGCTTCCTTCTATTGTGTAATGATATGTTCGGAAGGTTTTGCCGCTGGAAATAAACTCTGCTTCCGCAGTAAAGCCTGTATCTGTCAGTTCCATATTTGTAAATGAAATTTCCGCAGCGGACGCTTTGCTGCCTCTGCTGTATCCAAAAAAGACGGTGACTGCAGCAGCAGCCAGCACAATAAGGACAAACAGCATCCACTTATGTTTCTTTTGCTTCTTCACTGTTCCTGTCATTTTGATCCTCCTAAAAAATAAGAATGGCGCCCCTGTGATTGACTCCACCCTTTGTTGAATATCATATCGGCTTCCTGCCTGACATTCATTACCTCTTATCTTTTTGTAAATCTTCCGCATTTTATCTGCAGACCTCTTTTTTTAATTTATTAAGGTTTCTATTTTAAAGGCAGAACATTTCTCTTACACCAGTTTACAACTTTTTTAATAAAAAAATGCCGCACAGGACTTTCTGTTGTA
>NZ_SRYA01000038.1 GCF_004793545.1 Petralouisia muris
TAATTCCCCCATGAATGGGGGCTAGGGGGCTGAAGTGTCGAAGACACTTTTTTATCTCACTGCATAAATCAAAACCATTTCCATCTGGCAGATTTACATCAAGCACAGCAAGCCCATATTTTTCTTCTGTAAAAAACCTCATCGCTGCTCCTTTTGACAAAGCGCTGTCCACATCATAACCTGACATGGACAGGTTGTAACACAATGTGCTATTCAAAAGTTTGTCATCTTCAACAACAAGTATCCGCATAAAACCACTCCTTGTTTTTAGTCATTCTATCACCCAAATGTCGCAGAAACCTCACAAAACATAATTTTTTAATATCCCACGCTCTGTATATAGTATAGCTGTTTAAACAAACCATATCAATAAATTACATATGAACTTTATCCATTCTAAGGCATTTTCCTCCTTTGGCTGTTTAACGCCCTGTGCCTCTTTCATGCTCTCTATGAGCTTTTCAGAGCGTTCCTGTGCCTGTCTGTCAATGTCGGCAAGGCAATCATTGAGTTTGCCGCTTGTGAGAAGATTGCCGTATGTAACCTTACGGCAATGTTTCAGATATTCCAAGTGCTTTTGTCCCCAGATGCCTATTGGCTGTTTTTCTTCGGCAAGTAATCTTAAATCTTGGATAATATACCCATTTTCTTCGTGATATGCACCGCCTAACTGTTCAAATAATGATTTTGCCATTTTCTATTTCCACCACATAAGATATTCACTCCACATATTTGTGTCTGCTGTCTTAAACACAATGTTTGAGTTTTGTCCTTATCTGGTTTCATACTTAATCCAGATTGGAATACTCATTGTTGCCCTTGCTAATTTGATTTATCAGATTTACAAGGGAAAAAAGAAATAGCCGCCACTACTGCCAATAGTGACGGCTTACCTCATATGAGGTTTTAGCTTATTCATTTAAGGGGTAGAGCCGCTTCTATGGCTTTCCCTTTTTTGTCTATAATATAGCATATCCGGCAGCAGAGCACAAGAACAAAACGCACGTTTCTTCTGTTATTCCATTTTCCTATCAGGTGATTCCATGAACCATTACCCAATACACGCAACACAAGCCCCTATTTTGGATTGCAACGGCATAGACGGTAGTTTTATTGGAGTTATGCAGTAAAAGCTCAATATGCGGCAGATAGAGGGGGTATAAAGGCAAAATATAAATGTCATTGATTATCAGGCGTATTTTCCTTGATAAATTCCTTTATAGTTTGATTTACAATATAGCTTATGCTTCGCAGCAGATTGATTTATTTATGGGTTATGTAAAGAATAGCGAGCGGCACAACAAGGAAGAAGAAAACCATACAGAAAAAATTGAAAATTTTTGTCTGCACATGGTTAGGCATACTTATACAAGCCTTGCCTATTCTGCCGGGGCTGATGTAAAATCGTGAGCCAGAACCTTGGACACGCTTCTGCATTCGTGACACTGGACACATATACGCATCTGACAGAGGATAAAAAGAAAGAGCAGGAAGCAGTGGCACAGCCGGTCAGAATATCATAATTGCTGTGACAATTCTGTGACAAATTTGAGAAGAAAGACGGAGAAACACAAACAATAGTTTGTCAAGAAATAATACTTGACGCCGTCTTTTTTTTATAGTATGATACCCAAGGTGATAAAAATGGAAAGAAAATTGATGCAGACGTATCTGTATGATTTTTATGGCGAGCTGCTCACGGATCACCAAAGAGAGGTTTATGAAGATTTTGTGCTGAATGATTTATCCCTCAGTGAGATTGCCCAGGAAGAGGGGATCAGCCGTCAGGGTGTTCATGATCTGGTGAAGCGCTGTGACAGGATATTAGGTGAATATGAAGAGAAGCTGCATCTTCTGGAACGCTTTTTAAGCACGAAGGAAAAGGTAACCCGTATTCAGTCGCTTAGCCGGAATTATCAGGAACAGAAGGAAGCGGTGGTGATGGCTGAGATTGAAGCTATTTCCAATGAGATATTAGAGGAGTTATAAGATGGCATTTGACAGCTTATCAGAGAAATTACAGAACGTATTCAAATCTTTGCGCAGCAAGGGACTGCTGACGGAAGAGGATGTGAAGACAGCGCTGAAGGAAGTAAAGCTTGCGTTGTTGGAAGCGGATGTCAACTTTAAAGTGGTAAAACAGTTTGTAAAATCTGTGCAGGAGCGGGCAGTTGGACAGGATGTGATGAACGGTCTGAATCCAGGGCAGATGGTGATTAAGATTGTAAATGAAGAACTGGTTGCTTTAATGGGCGCTGAGACAACAGAGATTGCCCTAAGACCCGGCAGTGAGATTACGGTGATTATGATGGCAGGGCTGCAGGGAGCCGGTAAGACTACCACTACCGCTAAGATTGCAGGGAAGCTGAAGCAAAAGGGCAGGAAACCTTTGCTGGCCGCCTGTGATATTTATCGTCCTGCGGCAATTCAGCAGCTGCAGATTAATGGCGAGAAGCAGGGAGTGGAAGTGTTTTCCATGGGAGACGGCCATAAGCCGGCCAATATTGCCAGAGCTGCTATAGAACATGCCAAGGCAAAAGGATTTAATACAGTAATACTGGATACAGCCGGACGTCTTCATGTGGATGAAGAGATGATGCAGGAGCTGCAGGAAATCAAAGAGCAGGTGGAAGTGCATCAGACGATTCTGGTGGTAGACGCCATGACGGGACAGGACGCCGTGAATGTGGCGGTTACCTTTAATGACAAGATAGGCGTTGACGGCGTAATACTTACCAAGCTGGACGGCGATACCAGAGGCGGAGCAGCATTATCGATCCGGGCAGTAACCGGGAAGCCTCTGTTATATGTAGGTATGGGAGAGAAGCTATCCGATCTGGAGCAGTTTTATCCAGACCGTATGGCCAACCGGATTCTTGGAATGGGAGATGTCCTGACCTTGATTGAGAAGGCTCAGGAGACCATTGACGAAGAGAAGGCAAGAGAACTGGAACAGAAGATGAAGAAGGCGGAATTTGGCTTTGATGATTATCTGGAATCCATGAGCCAGATGAAGAAGATGGGCGGAATTTCCAGTCTGCTCAGTATGATGCCTGGAATCGGAGGTTCCCAGATTGCCGAGATTGAGAACGCCATGGATGAAAAGAAGATGGCGCGGATTGAAGGAATTATTTATTCCATGACCCCTAAGGAGAGAGCCAATCCCTCTATCCTGAATCCCAGCAGAAAGCGCAGGATTGCCAAAGGCGCCGGCGTGGACATCAGTGAGGTAAACAGGCTGGTGAAGCAGTTTGAACAGAGTCGGAAGATGATGAAGCAGATGCCGGGGCTGATGGGCGGCAAAGGGAAGCGCCGGGGCGGATTTAAGCTGCCTTTTGGTTTTTAGAGTGTTTTGAAACAGTCAGTAACAGGACCGTATGTCCTGATTACAAAATAAATACAAAGATATCAATCAGGAGGTGATATGCGATGGTAAAGATCAGATTAAAGAGAATGGGCCAGAAGAAAGCTCCTTTCTATAGAATCGTTGTAGCTGATTCCAGATCTCCGAGAGACGGCAAGTTTATCGAGGAAATCGGAACTTATGATCCAACTAAAGATCCAAGTGAATTTCATGTAAATGAAGAATTAGCTAAAAAATGGTTATCAAATGGTGCGCAGCCTACAGAAATGGTAGGTAAGATCTTTAAAGCAGCCGGTATCGAAAAATAATCTTCGTGAGGTGACGTAATGAAAGAATTAGTAGAAGTAATTGCGAGAGCGCTTGTGGATTATCCGGAAGAAGTTGCAGTTACAGAGACTGAGAACGACAAATCCATTGTGATAGAGTTACGTGTTGCCCAGGCAGATATGGGAAAGGTAATCGGAAAGCAGGGGCGGATTGCTAAGGCAATTCGTTCCGTTGTAAAAGCAGCAGCGGCTAAGAGTGATAAAAAAGTAGTTGTGGATATCATGCAGTAAGATAGGAAGCAGCTTCAGGCAGGAGAATCGCAGTGAGTTCTGGCTCATTGCGATTTTTCTGCCTGAGAAAGAGAAGCTGTCTGGGTTTTTGATATTTTGAGAAAGGAATATTTATGGAAGATTTGTTTCAGGTGGGCATAATTACAACCACCCACGGAGTGCGGGGAGAGGTGAAGGTATTTCCCACAACCGACGATCCTGCACGGTTTAAAAAGCTGAAAAGAGTATTGCTGGACACAGGAAAAGAAAAGCTTGCGCTGGAAATCTGCCAGGTAAAGTTTTTTAAAAACCTGGTAATTCTGAAGTTCCGGGGCATTGATAATATAAATGACGTTGAAAAATATAAGGGAAAAAGTCTTCTGATATCTAGGGAACAGGCTGTAACATGCGAAGAAGGGGAATATTTCATTGCTGATTTGATTGGCCTAAAGGTGACAACAGAGGAGGGACAGTTTCTGGGAGAAGTCAAAGATGTGCTGCAGACGGGCGCAAATGATGTGTATGTCATTCAGGTAGACGGGGATTCTCCTTATGCATCCAGGGTATCGGATAAGAAGAAAGAACTCTTGCTGCCGGCCATTCAGGAGTGTATTCTGCAAATTGATTTGGAACAGAGAAGGATGCAGGTGCATTTGATGGCGGGATTGCTGGAAGAAGGTTAGGAATGAGTATGAATTTTTATATTTTAACATTGTTTCCGGAAATGGTTGCAAGAGGGCTGAATACCAGTATTATCGGCCGGGCGGCAGAAGCAGGGTTTCTGCGTATAGAGACGGTAAATATCCGTGACTATTCGACAAATAAGCACCAGAAGGTAGATGATTACCCCTATGGCGGAGGAGCGGGAATGCTGATGCAGGCTCAGCCGGTGTATGACGCCTGGCAGTCTGTGGTGGAGCGGATTGGGAAAAAACCCCGCTGTGTCTATGTGACGCCCCAGGGGAAAACCTTTACCCAGCAGGACGCCAAAACTTTTGCTAAAGAGGAGGAACTGATTCTCTTGTGCGGTCATTATGAAGGCATTGACGAACGGGTACTGGAAGAAATTGTGACGGATTATATGTCAATTGGGGATTATGTGCTGACCGGAGGGGAGCTGCCGGCCATGGTGATGGTGGACGCCATCTCCCGGATGGTGCCGGGAGTGCTGGGCAATGAGGAGTCCGGTTCGTCGGAATCTTTTGAAGGAAATCTGCTGGAGTATCCTCAGTATTCCAGGCCGGAGGAATGGAACGGCAGGAAGGTTCCGCCGATTCTTTTGTCCGGCCATCACAAAAATATAGAACAGTGGCGCAGACAGCAGGCCATTCTTCTGACGAAAAGGAGAAGGCCGGATTTGCTGGAGAAGGCAGAACTGACAGAGGAAGAGAGGAAGTGGCTGGAAGAGACGGAGCAGGGGGAAAAGCAGCGCAGATGAAGCGGCCACAGGGCAGCAAAAATTCCTTGCATTTCCCTTATGACTGTGATATAATACAAATCTGTGAGAAGAAAATGATGGTCCTCTGTTACAAAGTGTATTAAGAACATCTAAATAATCAGGAGGTCACAAATGAACGCAACAGATATTATCAAGAGCATTGAACAGGAACAGTTAAAGGCAGAAGTAGACGAATTCCGTGTTGGCGATACCGTGAAAGTATATGGTAAGATCAAAGAAGGAAACCGTGAGAGAATTCAGGTTTTTGAAGGAATTGTATTAAAGAGACAGGGCGGAAGCAACAGAGAGACTTTTACCGTAAGGAAGTTCTCCAACGGCATCGGCGTAGAGAAGACATGGCCGCTGCATTCTCCGAATGTGGAGAAGATTGAGGTTGTTCGCCGCGGTAAAGTAAGACGTGCGAAGCTGAATTACCTGAGAGGACGCGTAGGTAAGAGAGCGAAGGTAAAAGAACTGGTTAAATAATTCAGGCAAAAGCGAATACCTGCGGGAGATATACGCGAGCGCATACTTATTTGTCAAATAATTTCTGTTTTTCTTGAAATAGCGGGAATCGGCTGGCAAATCATTTGGCTCACGGGTATAACCCCGGGGCTGATTTTGCAGGAAGGAAGCAAGGGACAAATACGATGGTAGTTGTCCCTTGCTTTCTATGCACCCAGTAAGGAATTGTCGGCTTTTGGCGCAGCGAACAGAGGGAACTATGAGAAGAACATCGGGATTGAATTTTAATCGGAAAAAGAAGAAAATAAATACCGGACTGGTGCAGGAAGTGATTGTCTGGATCGGGGAGATTCTTTTAACCATCGCATTGGCAATGCTTTTTGTGCTGTCTGTGGGATTTCGTGTTTCCGTGGTGGGGCCTTCCATGTCGCCTACCTTAGAAAACGGGGAAAAGATTCTGGTAAACCGTGTAGGCTGTAAGCTGTTCGGTCCCGGCCGGAATGATCTGATTGTATTTTTGCCCAACGGAAATGAGAAATCCCATTATTATATCAAGCGCGTTATTGGACTTCCGGGAGATCGGATTCAGATTAAGGACGGAATTGTCTATATCAACGGTGAACCTTTTGAGGAAAAAGTAGAAGTTTCTGCAATTGAGAATCCGCTGCTGGCGGAGGAGGAAATTGTAGTAGAGGAAGATGAATATTTCGTATTGGGAGACAACCGCAATAACAGCGAAGACAGCCGGTACGCCAGTATCGGCAATGTGAAGAAAGAATATATTGTAGGGAAGGCATGGTGTATTGTATATCCCTGGAATCGGTTCGGGTTGTTGAAATAAAGGAAGAGCCCAAGGGCGCGTTTTTATGTCCGAAGGGCAGAATAAGAAGGAGAAAACATGAATTTTCAGTGGTATCCCGGGCATATGACGAAAGCCAGACGTCAGATGCAGGAAGATATGAAATTAATAGATTTGGTAATTGAACTGGTAGACGCCAGAATTCCCTTAAGCAGCCGTAATCCTGATATTGATGAGCTGGGAAGGCAGAAAGCCAGGCTGATTCTGATGAATAAGGCGGATCTTGCCAGTGAAAAGCAGACGAAACGCTGGTCTGATTTTTTTCAAAATAAAGGATATTATGTAGTCAGATTAGATGCCAGAGCGAGGGCAGGCATGAAAGACGTCAATGATGTGATTATGGAGGCCTGCCGGGAAAAAATGGAGAGGGACAGAAAACGGGGCATTAAGAACCGCCCGGTGCGCGCCATGGTGGTTGGGATTCCCAATGTGGGAAAGTCTACGTTTATCAATACCTTTGCCGGCAAAGCCTGCACCAAAACCGGCAATAAGCCGGGAGTAACCAAGGGAAAGCAGTGGATACGCCTGAACAAAAATGTGGAGCTTTTGGATACGCCTGGAATCTTATGGCCCAGATTTGAAGATCAGCGCGTAGGTCTGCATTTGGCATTGATTGGCTCTATGAAGGATGAAATACTGAACATTGACGAGCTTTCTCTGGAATTGATTAAGATTTTGAAGGAAAATTATCCCGGGATTCTGGAAGAGCGTTATGGCGCAGCGGAAACGGCTGAGCCGCCGGAAATTTTAATGCAGATTGCTGAGAACAGAAACTGCGTGAAAAAGGGAAATGAACTGGATTACAGCAAGGCGGCGTCCCTGACGCTGGATGAATTTCGCAGCGGACGTTTGGGGAAAATAACTCTTGAATTTCCCAAGGAGCCGCAGTAAAATAAAAAGTGCCCAGGCAGTTTTGTTCAGCGGCCAGGCAAAGGCGGAATCGAAGCTTGAAAGGAGCCAAAATCAGGGAAAAACGTTGGGAAAGTCTGAATGCTGCAGGTGGCGGATAAGCAAAATACTATTAATTTTAGCAGATGGCGGGAAGAGAAATTATAGATATGAGTAAAAGGGAAGATGGCGATAAGATGGAAGAAAAGCAGGAGGCCAGGAAGGGCTCTTCAGAGGGAAAATCGGGCGTTATGAAAGAAACAATCAGCTTTATCCTGTATATAGCGATCGTGTTTTTGGCTACTTATCTGGTGATTCACTATGTAGGACAGCGAACCCAGGTAAGCGGAACCTCTATGGAATATACCCTCAGTGATGGGGATAATCTGATTGTGGATAAGATTAGCTACCGGTTTCATGCGCCGGAGCGTTTTGATATCATTGTATTTCCGTTTCAGTATGAAGAGGATACCTACTATATTAAGAGGATTATCGGGCTTCCGGGAGAAACCGTGCAGATTGACGAAGCAGGCAATATTTACATTGACGGCGAAGTGTTAGAGGAATCTTACGGCAGAGAGGTTATGCTGGATCAGGGACAGGCGGCAGAGCCGATAGAGCTGGGGGAAGATGAATATTTTGTGCTGGGAGATAACCGGAATGCAAGCTCAGACAGCAGAGATCCCAGGGTTGGCGTGGTGCATGGAAAAGATATTATCGGCAGAGCCTGGCTTCGGATATATCCTTTTGACAGCATAGGCTTTATCAAGCATCAATAGAGGAGAACAAGGTGGAAGAACGAAAGAAAATCAGTCTGATGAAAGAAGAATTACAGGCGGCAGAGGAGACGATGCTGCCTTCTTTTATATCTAAATATGAGAAAGATGAGAGAGCAGGCGCCAGAAAATTGGTGCAGCAGGCGAAAAAACAGTTAGAAGCTCTGGCTCAAGAGAAACAGCGGATTGAGAAATTAAAAGAATACGAAAGAAAATATGAAAGCGCAGGTTATGTGTGCGGAATAGATGAGGCAGGGAGGGGGCCGCTGGCAGGGCCGGTGGTTGCAGGAGCCGTGATATTGCCGAAAGACTGCAATATTTTGTACATTAATGATTCCAAGAAGCTCAGCCAGAAGAAGAGAGAGGAATTGTATGATGTGATTATGGCTCAGGCATTGGCAGTAGGAGTGGGAATGGCTGGTCCCGGGAGAATTGATCAAATTAATATTTTACAGGCAACTTATGAGGCCATGGGTCAGGCTATTCAAAATCTGTCCCTAACGCCCGATATATTATTAAATGATGCGGTGACGATTCCTAATGTGGATATCCCGCAGGTTCCCATTATCAAGGGGGATGCAAAAAGTATTTCCATCGGCGCAGCAAGT
Organism: Petralouisia muris; assembly: GCF_004793545.1. Taxonomy (GTDB): domain Bacteria; phylum Bacillota; class Clostridia; order Lachnospirales; family Lachnospiraceae; genus Petralouisia; species Petralouisia muris. The sequence goes on from NZ_SRYA01000038.1 coordinate 8,935, forward strand.
ATCATTGCAAAAGTTACCAGAGACAGGCTGATGATGGAATATGATAAGATTATGCCGGAATATGGATTTGCCAGAAACAAAGGATATGGCACAAAGGAGCATATGGAGGCGATACGGATATATGGCCCGTCGCCGATACACCGGAATTCTTTTCTGTAGAACCGGCAGGGAAGGAAGGCAGTGATAGAATGTCATTAGGAGGCGTGTTACAATATCAGACCAATACGGCGTCAAATACACAGACTCTGGGAAACGTGAAAGAAACGATAGGGGCAAGGCCAGTGGCCCAGGCCCAGGAGCTGATGCCGGGAAAAGTTTTTGAAGGAATGGTGACAGAGATAAAGAACGGCCAGGTAACTCTGGGATTAAGCGACGGAAGAACCATATCGGCCAGAATGGAAGCCGGGGTGAACCTGGAAAAAGGTCAGCCCATGCTGTTTGAAGTCAAAGCAAATACGGGAGAGCAGATTTCCATTCGTCCGGTTACTTTGGAAAGCGCGCAGAATCCAACGCTGATGAAAGCATTGGAGGCGGCAGGGTTAAAGGTTACGCCGCGGAATCTGTCTATGGTCAATGAGATGATGATGGAGCAGCTTCCCATTGATAAGGGAAGTCTAATGCAGATGGCTCGGGCAGCGGCGAATTTTCCTGAGGCGAATATGCAGACGCTGGTGCAGATGCAGAAGCTGGGAATTGTGATTACAGAGAATTCTTTAAATCAGTTTCAGAATTATCAGAACGGCCAGCAGGCAATTTTGCCTCAGATGCAGGAGCTTATGGATGGGATTGCAGACCTTCCCCAGCAATTATTTGGAAAAGAGGGGATCGGCCCCGGCCCAGCGTTTTCTGAAAATTTCAATCTGGGAGATTCATCTGCAGCGGCAGGTGCGCAGAATCAGGAAACAGGACAGATACTGGGACTGCAGCGGCAGATACTGAGTATCCTTTTGGGCGGGCAGGAGGCTGGAGCGATTCAGAATGGAGAAGCCCTGAATCAAAAAGGCGTTGAACCAGTAAATCCAAATGGAGCCCAGGCGATTTCAAATGGGGAACCATCTGGACAGCTCCTGCAGGAGCAGCCTGTGCAGAATGGAGAGGTCTCAAATCAAAGCGGAGCTCAGATTCTGCAGGATGGAGCGCAGCTTGCTCAGGCAGTTCAAAACGGGGAACCATCTGCCCAGGAAATTCCAAACCAGGCGATACAGAAGGAAGGGAATACTGGACAGGGCCAGGCGGTGTCCAATCAGGCGCAGCAGAGTCCAGAAGCCATTTCCGGCAGCGGTCAGGAATCGCTTAATCCCATGGATCAGATTTTGGACAAAGGGCAGCAGGAAAACCTGGCAAATATCCTTAAGGGATTTCCTGGTGCTGCGGGAAATGAACAGCTTTTGCCCCAGGGGCAGCTGAATGCCAGCCTATCTGCTCAAGAGATGCTGCAGCAGATCATGCAGTTCTTGGACAGCAGCGGGAATCTGAACGGAAATGATGTAAAGAAGCTGTTTTCCTCTAAGGAATTTAAGGGACTGATGAAACAGGCAATGACGGAGCAGTGGATGCTGACACCGGAGCAATTAAAGGAGGAAGGGGCAGTAAAGGAGCTGTATCAGCGTTTGACCAGGCAGATGACAGAATTGCAGCAGGCTCTGTCTCAGGTTGGAAAAGAAGGAACAGCCCTTGCCAAAACAGCCCAGTCAGTGCAGAGTAATCTGGATTTTATGAACCAGCTGAACCAGGTCTGCTCTTATGTGCAGCTCCCTTTGAAATTAAAGCAGCAGAATGCCCACAGTGATTTGTATGTGTATACCAATAAGAAGAGCCTTAGAGAGAAAGAAGGCGATCTTTCCGCGCTGCTGCATTTGGATCTGGAGCATTTGGGTTCTACAGATATTTATGTGAAAATGCATGGCTCATCCGTACAGACAGATTTTTATCTGGCGGATGAATTGTCTTTTCGTTTGATTGGGAATTTTACCGATCAATTGGTGGAACGCCTGAGAGAGAAAGGCTATAGCTGTGAAGTGAAGGTGGAGAACCGGAAGCCTCAGAAGAATTCTGTTCAGGATTTTCTGGATCAGGAAAAGCCGGCAGGAAAGCTCCACCGGTATTCCTTTGATGTGAAAGCATAAAAGTGACACAGGGGGCGTGAAGAAATCTATGGCAGAGACAAGATATAAGAATACAAATGAGCCGGTAACTATGGAAACCCCACTGGGGCGGAGACAGAAAACGGCTGTGGCTATCGCATATAACCCAGGAGAGAATGCGCCAAAAATTATTGCCACCGGAAAGGGGCATCTGGCAGAGAAGATCATTGAAAAGGCAAAGGAAGAGAATATCCCCTTTTACCGGGATGATAAGCTGGCTAAGACTCTTTCCAAGCTGGAAATCGGGGATATGATACCGCCGGAGCTGTATGAGGTGGTGGCGGAAATCCTGGTATTTGTGGACGATATGGAACGGATGAGAGAAAAGCTGAAATAAAAACAGCAATGCAGGAACAGGATTGTAAAGGAGCGTCAGATTGGCGAAAGCAGGTAATCAGAACCGCAGCAGAGGCATGGATTGGGAGCGGCAGGCGGCGGAATTTCTGGAAAATAAGGGATATCAGATTTTGCACAGGAATTTCTGCAGCCGTTACGGAGAAATTGATTTGGTGGCCAGACAGGGCCGATATCTGGTATTTCTGGAAGTAAAATACCGCAAAGATGAAAAGGGCGGCCATCCCCTGGAAGCAGTGGACAGGAGAAAGCAGCGGCGCATCTGCAAAACCGCAGTATACTATTGCCTGCGTTATGGGTATGGGGAAGATACGCCCTGCCGGTTTGATGTGATTGGGATTTTAGGAACAGAAATCATGCATGTAGAGCATGCTTTTGCATTTCTGGAGTAAGGTCGGTCTGCAGGGAACAGTCAGAGTATGGAATAGTTAATTGAGGGGGAAAGAAATCAGTGAGAGCGGAAAGGAGCAAATATGGAGGATTCCATGATAGCGTTTCAAACAGAGGATGGAAGGGAGCCGATGCCGGTGCTGGGGCAGGCGAAGGCAGAAGGAAGGACATTTCCGTATCTGTATTATCCCATTTTGGAGAATACGGGCATCGTGAAGCATTGCTTTACTACCAGAATGGGCGGGGTGAGCCAGGGATATTTGGAGAGTCTGAACCTGAGTTTTGCCAGAGGGGATGATGAAGAGGCTGTGAAAGAAAATTTCCGCAGAGTATCCCTTGCCCTTGGGACGGAGTATGATAAGTTTGTCTTTACCGATCAGACCCATACCGCCAATGTGAAGCGGGTAGGCAAGGAAGATGCCGGAAAAGGGCTTACTGGGAAAAGAGATTATTTCAATATAGATGGATTGATCACCGATGAACCGGGGCTGATATTATCTGCTTTTTATGCGGATTGCGTTCCTCTTTATTTTGTAGACCCCAGACATCGGGCCATAGGGCTGTCCCATTCTGGATGGCGGGGAACAGCAGGGCGCATAGGAAGAGAGACGATGCTTGCCATGAAACGGGAATTTCAGACAGAGCCGGAGGATGTGCTCTGCGCCATTGGACCTTCCATCTGCCAGAGCTGTTATGAAATCAGCCAGGATGTGGCAGCAGAATTTCAAAGGGAATTTTCATACTATGAGGATAAGATTTTGCAGGACAAGGGCAATGGAAAATATCAGCTTGACCTATGGCGTGCCAATGAGATTGTCCTAATGGAAGCCGGAGTGAAACAGGAACATCTGGCTGTGACAAATTTATGCACCTGCTGCAATCCCAAACTGCTGTTTTCCCATCGTGCCAGCCATGGAAAACGGGGAAATCTGGGAGCGTTTTTGTGTTTAAATTAATTTAATAGATGAGGAGAAATAGCGATGGATCAGATCATGGAATATATCTTAGAACAAACGAAAAATTTATTGGCAATTGACAGTCCCACCGGATACACAAAGGAAGCGTCGGATTATCTGATGCAAGAATATCAGTCTCTGGGCTATGAGCCGGTGAAAACAGTAAAAGGAGGAGTGCTGGTGGATTTAGGCGGGGCCAAAGAAGACAATGCTCTTTTGCTAGAGGCCCATCTGGACACCCTGGGAGCCATGGTACGGGAGATTAAGGAAAACGGAAGGCTGAAGGCGTCGCCGCTGGGAGGTTTAAATCCCAACAATGCGGAGGCGGAAAACTGCAGGGTGATTACCAGGCAAAACGGAACATACGAGGGCACGTTCCAGTTGGAAAATGCATCCATCCATGTCAACGATAATTATGACGATATCAAACGCAGCTTTGACGCCATGGAAGTGGTGCTGGATGAAAAAGTAAATTCTAAAGATGATGCGAAAAAGCTTGGGATTATGGTGGGAGACATTATAGCCTTTGAGCCGAGAACAGTGATTACGAAGCGGGGATATATTAAGAGCCGTTTTTTGGATGATAAGCTCAGTGTGGGAATTTTCCTTGGATTTGCAAAATATCTGAAAGAGGAAAACATACTCCTGAAGCGGAAAATTTACCAGCATGCCACAGTATTTGAGGAGGTAGGCCATGGAGCCTGCGGTACTGTGCCCCAGGGCGTAACAGAGATTCTTTCTGTGGATATGGGGTGCGTGGGAGAAGGACTGGACTGTACAGAGCATCAGGCGTCCATCTGCGCCAAGGATAGTGTAGGGCCTTACCACTATCAGGTAGTCACGGATCTTGTGAAAGCTGCAAAGGAGCGTGGGATTGATTTTGCAGTGGATATTTATCCCCATTACGGCTCCGATGCGGATGCTGCATTGAAAGCTGGATATGACTGCCGGCACGGGCTGATTGGTCCTGGGGTGTATGCTTCCCATGGATATGAGAGGGCTCATGTGGACGGGGTAAAGGCGACGCTGGAATTGCTGAAGGCTTATTTGCTGCAGCCGTAATAAAACTCCCAGCAGGAATTGGTGAAATATCCATTCCTGCCAGGAAAAATACAACGAAATGGAGATACACCGAAACATTGCAGAAAAAAGCTGTGGGGGCTTGTGTGCCAGTGGCGGCCGGTGATTGAGTATTTTGAGAAAGATGTATGGGAGGTTTTAAAGCGTTATAAGGTGAACCCCATCCCTGTTACTGAGGAGAATGCCACATCTATATTTTTTATCATAGATGTGGCAATACAAATGGTTGTGCTATCTGATTTTCCCTAAAATCAAATATGTTTTTTCTTGAAAAAAGTTCTTGAAAGAATATATGACAATATACATATCGATATATCCAATATAAATCCAATAACAATGCAGAATTCAAAGTTGTCAACTACAAACCACATTATCGAATTGTTAGTTAATCTAGACCAAAATCCTAATACTAAAAGTATTGCCAATAGTACTATCATAACAGCGAATCCTGCATTGACTCCTAAAGAATAAGTTGACGGTAAGATAAAAGCCAAAAATAGGAGCATAATAGCAAAAGAAGCAAAAGCTATGAAAAGATAAAATCCGTATTTGTATTTTGGAAAGCAAAAGTAAGAAATTGTATTTACCAAAATAGCGATTAATAATCCAGTAAGCGATAAAATTCCTGCCAAGAGATACCTGCTTTTTACAATTTTTGTTTTAGTAATTGGTAATGATATTGCATATTTATTCCATTTCCATTCTTCATCACATGTGGTTAGTGAAATTATCATAGATGTAATTTCAAGAGGAAGAGGAAGGAAACTTATATAAATGGAGCCGGCGCTTTCTAGAACAATCATGAGTGCGATTATAATGGCAAGATCTATAATTACTCTTGTAATGCCATATTTTTTCTTGAGTGTTAAAAAATCTTTGGTCAGTAATCCTTTCATTGTAATTCCCCCTTTACATAAAATAGCATGATTTCTTCGAGGGTTGCAGGTTCGATAATTGCTTCTGGGTACTTTCGTGTGGCGCTTTTTCTGTCTTTAACGAGAACTTTATACTGATAATCTTCTTTACGGTAGGCAATAATTTCTGATTTGTCAAGTGTATCAAATATAGACGTTCCACAACTAATGATACCATAATTATCGATAAGTTCATCTTTCATGTGACTAAAAACTATTTTCCCTTTGTGAAGAAAAGTGATATAGTCTGCAATTTTTTCTAAATCACTTGTAATGTGGGATGATACTAATACAGAGTGATTTTCATCTTGGACAAAATCAATTAAAATATCAAGGATATCATCACGCACAATTGGATCAAGACCGCTAGTAGCTTCATCCAGAATTAAAAATTCGGCTCTGTGAGAAAGCGCAACGGAAAAAGCTAATTTTACTTTCATCCCCTTAGAAAAATCTTTTATATTCTTATTTTCAGGCAATTCAAATTGCCTTAAGTATTTATTATAAGTAGACCATTCCCAATTAGAATAAATTCCGGACATATATTTACCAATTTCTTTTGGAGTAAAAATATCCGGGAAATGATTTTCATCAAATACAATGCCAATCTTATCTTTAATCTCAGTCTCAGCAGCGATGTGATCTTTTCCGAATATTAAAATCTTACCATCAGTTTTTTCGATTTCATTAAGAATACAATTAATGGTTGTGGATTTTCCTGCTCCGTTTTCTCCGATTAATCCCATTATTACACCTCGAGGGATTTTAAGATTCAAATTGTTCAGGCTAAAATCTTTGAAGTTTTTTGATAAATTTTGGATTTCTAAAGTATTATTTGCCATTTATTCATCCTCCTGATATAAAAGTGTGAGCAAATCAACTAATCTCTCAAAGGTTATTCCGCTGATGTGAGCAATCTCTATTGCTTTGAGAAAATATTCCTCAATTCTTTTTTGCTGTTCTTCAAGGTAAAAATCCTGGTTTTGTACAGATACATAACACCCTTTCCCTGCAGTAGTCTCAATGAAACCATCATCTTGTAATGTTGAATAGGCTTTTTGAACGGTTAAAACGCTAATATGCAATGATTTTGCTAAAGAACGTACAGAAGGTATTGCTTCTCCTGCTTGCAATTCCCCGCTCATAATAGCTGTTTTTATTTGGTTTGCAATCTGTTCATAGAGAGGGTGGCTTGATTTATTACTTACTATTATTTCCAAATGAATCACCACCGTTCTGTACTATATTTGTGTGTATTATATAAACAATAACAGTATAGCACTGTACATTACACATGTCAATGAAAAACTGACATTATGAGATTAATGATTTATTTGACATAATATCAGTGGTATAAAAATTTGCGGGAAATACATGTATAGGAACCATTTTACGTTTCTTGAAGGCCTGGGTTAGGAGCATTATCAAAAAAACTGATAAATAGTGGCTTTAATGATTTGGCCACTATTTATCAGTTTTGCGGGTTGACTATTGAAGGCGTCATGTACCGAACGGTACACATGGCGCCGTGAGAAGACGGGAGCATTAACTCCCGTCTTCTTGATCATTTTATCGTAAACAATTATAATTCCAACTGCTTAAAATCAATATATAAATCTTCATAAATCATCGTCTTAATTTGGTCCTGAAAGGTATAGGCCGTTGTCTCAAACTGTTCCTCATCCAGATAGTACACATAAACAGACTGCGCCATGGGATTGACAATCCAGTATTCCCGGACATCTTCCGGTAAATTATAGTAGTCAGATTCCATGTAAAGCTGAGATTGTGGGAGAGTCATAATAGCACTTCCTTCTGCAGCAGGATGGTATTCTGTGTGTACTGTTTGTGGTGAAAAAGAGAGGAACAGGGTTCTCAGTCATCCTCCTCCTGGGCATTGCTGGTGGAGTAGACCTGTCTTTTCCTTGCCATTTCATCACTTTCCAGATATTCATCATAAGTGGTAATTTTATCAATCATAGTTCCGTTAGGCAAGAATTCAATAATCCGGTTGGCAGTAGTCTGCACCACCTGGTGATCCCGGGAAGCAAACAGAATTACGCCGGAAAACTTCATCAGCCCATTGTTTAAAGCAGTGATGGATTCCATATCCAGGTGGTCGGTAGGTTCGTCCAGAATCAGGACATTTGCCCCGGTAATCATCATACGGGATAAAAGCACGCGCACTTTCTCCCCGCCGGAGAGCACCTTCATTTTCTTAACGCCGTCATCCCCGGCAAACAGCATTCTTCCCAGAAAGCCTCTGACATAAGTAGCGTCTTTGATTTCAGAAAATTGTGTGAGCCATTCCACAATCTGTAAATCATTGTCAAAGATTTCCGTATTGTCTTTGGGAAAATAAGACTGACTGGTGGTAATGCCCCATTTGTAATTGCCCTCGTCCGGTTCCAGTTCTCCGGCAAGGATTTTAAACAAGGTAGTTTTTGCAATCTCGTTGCTTCCCACAAAAGCAATTTTATCATCATGTCCTACAATGAAGGATACATTGTCCAGAACTTTTACCCCGTCGACGGTTTTGCTTAAATTTTCAACTGTAAGCACTTCATTTCCAATTTCCCGGTTGGGCCGGAAATCAATGTAGGGATATTTTCGGCTGGAAGGCTTGATTTCATCTAACTGTATTTTCTCCAGAGCCTTCTTGCGGGAGGTTGCCTGTTTGGATTTGGAAGCATTTGCGGAGAAACGGGAAATGAATTCCTGAAGCTCTTTGATTTTCTCTTCTTTCTTTTTATTGGCTTCTTTCATCTGTTTGATCAAAAGCTGGCTGGATTCATACCAGAAATCGTAATTTCCGGCATAGAGCTGGATTTTGGCATAGTCGATATCGGCGGTATGGGTGCAGACCTTATTTAAAAAGTAACGGTCGTGGGATACCACAATTACCGTGTTGTCAAAGTTAATCAGGAATTCTTCCAGCCATGCAATGGCGTCCAGATCCAGGTGGTTGGTAGGTTCGTCTAAGAGAAGTATGTCTGGATTGCCGAATAACGCCTGGGCCAGAAGTATTTTCACCTTCTGTTCTCCCGTCAGGTCTTTCATTAAAGAGTAATGAAATTCCGTCTCAATGCCAAGGCCGTTTAAAAGCTGCGCCGCATCTGATTCCGCATTCCAGCCATCCATTTCTGCAAATTCTGCTTCCAGCTCGCTGGCACGGATTCCGTCTGCGTCGGTAAAATCTTCTTTCATATAAATAGCGTCTTTTTCTTTCATTATGTCATACAGGCGCTGATTTCCCATAATGACAGTGTCTAATGCGGAAAATTCATCATATTTAAAATGATCCTGCTGTAAAAAGGAAAGACGCTGTCCCGGAGTGATAAACACGTCGCCCTTGGTTGGCTCCAGCTGTCCGTTTAAAATTTTAAGAAAAGTAGATTTGCCGGCTCCGTTGGCTCCGATGAGCCCGTAGCAGTTTCCTTCCGTAAACTTGATGTTAACATCTTCAAATAAAGCTTTTTTTCCGATTCTTAAGGTTACATTGTTTGCACTAATCATATTAAAATCCTCATATTTTCTGAATTTTCTTCCTGTTTTTTGCAGGCCGTTGCCCTTGCCTATTTATTATACATAAAACTGCCGTATTTTCAAGGAAAAGTTATCTTGGTTCGAAACAAAAATCCATTGAAATTAAGTTAATAGTTTGGTATAGTAGAAAATAATGGAGTAGTTGCAGGCGAAAAATAGGAACGATACAGGAACTTGAAGTGGGGTATGTTTTTATGATCGGAATGGGAACGCGGAAGAAAGATATTTTAAAGAGAAAAAAGACAGAAGAAGAACTGTGCCAGCAGACAGAGCGGTACAGATTAATGAAAGAAATTAATCAGGAACTGGCGAAGCTGCTTCAACAGGGCGGGGATGTGAATGATTCCCTGAATTATACTCTGGAGCGGATTGGAATGCAGTATCAGTTAAGGCTTGCAGCGGTATTAGAATATGAAGAGGAGAATAAGGAGCAAGTCTGGACCAACTGCTGGAACCTGGAACAAGGAATTCTGGAGGAAAGCCGGTTGAACTGCGAAGCTTTCTCACAAACTGCTTTGTCCAAAAGAGGGACAAGCGGGAAATTCTATTGTCAGAATCGGGAGGGGCTTTTCAGAGGTTCCGAGGAATGCAGCGTCTTGTTTTGCGGCAGGCAGGAAGCCAGGGAATGGACGGATTTTGAGAAAGAGACCTTGCAGGAGCTGGCCCGTATGGTTTCTTTTCTGGTGGCGCTGCGGATACACAAGAGAGAGGATCAGAAGCAGATCATGCATTTGAAGCGGCGAGATCTGCTGACGGGGCTCTATATTGAAGAGGCGTTTAAGGGTAAGGTGAAGGAGGAACTAAAGAACTGGAGAGAAGACAGGGAATATGCCATTATCTATACGGATATCAATGATTTTTCCTATATCAACGATAATTTTGGACATGCAGCGGGTAATGAGATATTAAAAGCTTTTGGAGATTTAATACGTAGAAATGACAACAGGATATCCTGCCGGCTGTATTCTGATTTATTTATCACATTTTACTGGGATACTGATCGGGATACTATTCTGCATAAAATCGTAAATACCAGTCTTGCCTTCAGCAGGAAGCAGAAAGAGATTTATCCTTCCTGCAGTATCAGGCTTACCACCGGAATTTATTTTATGGAAAAAAAGGATGAGAATCTGGATATTGCCATAGAGAATGCCAATCTTACCAGAAAGAGCATCAAGGGCAGTAACAGTGCCTTCTGCCGGGTGTATGAAAGCAAGATGAGAAGCCGGCGGGAAGAGGAAAAACAAGTGTTGGCTGAGTTTCAGAGAAGTCTGGAGAAAGGGGGATTTCAGGTATATGTGCAGCCTAAGTTTTACCTGTCCAGATTCGAACTTTCCGGCGGGGAGGCGCTGGTGCGCTGGAAGAAGAGAGACGGAAGAATAGAGAACCCAGGATTGTTTATTCCCATTTTGGAGCGTTTCGGCTATGTGGTGGAACTGGATTTTTATGTGTATGAACAGGTGCTGGTCTATATGCAGAGCTGGCTGGAAGCAGGAAAAGAGCCTCCAGTGATTTCCGTGAATTTTTCCAGAAGCCATTTTGAACGGGAAGGGATTTATCAGAGGATTATGTCTTTGAACAAAGCCTACCGGATTGAACCGAAATATATCGAAATAGAGATAACGGAGAGTCTGTTTGCCACAGGGTACGAGCTGGTGAAGTTGGAGGTAAAGCAGCTTCGCCGGGCCGGATTCCGTGTAGCTATTGATGATTTCGGCACCGGATATTCTTCCCTTGGAATGCTCCTTGACATTCCGGTCGACATTGTGAAGATCGACAAAAGCTTTTTAAACCGTGAAAACCGTGAAAATGAGAAGGAGTTTATCCAGCATATGGGCAGGCTGATTGAAAGTGTGAAGGAAGAAGTGATTTTCGAAGGGATTGAGACAGAAGAACAGAGGGAATTTCTGGTGGACTGCGGCTTTCGGTTTGGGCAGGGATTTTTGTTTGATCGCCCTTTGCCCATTAAGGTGTTCCAAGAAAAATACATGAAATAAGCTGAAAACTATTGATTTTTTTGACCATAATTATTATAGTATAAAGGAAGAATTTGTTACTGTTTCCCCTTAGGGCACAGGGTTTGTTTTCCCGGATTGGGAAGATACCAGGCAGTAATAGATTAAATTCAGGCAGGAGGAAAAATGTAATGAAAAGATCTATGAAAACCATGGATGGCAATCATGCAGCAGCACATGCTTCTTATGCATATACCGATGTTGCAGCCATCTACCCCATCACACCATCTTCTGTTATGGCAGAAGCAACCGATGAATGGGCAACACAGGGAAGAAAGAATATTTTCGGTCAGACTGTTCAGGTAACAGAGATGCAGTCTGAGGCAGGTGCAGCAGGTACAGTGCACGGTTCCCTGGCAGCAGGCGCTTTGACAACTACCTATACTGCATCCCAGGGTCTGTTACTGATGATCCCCAATCTGTACAAGATTGCTGGTGAAGGCCTTCCGGGCGTATTTAATGTATCAGCGCGCTGCGTTGCAACCCATGCATTAAACATTTTCGGCGACCATTCCGACGTATATGCCTGTCGTCAGACTGGTGCGGCAATGCTCTGCGAATCTTCCGTACAGGAAGTTATGGACTTAACGCCGGTGGCTCACTGCGCTGGATTGGAAGGACATCTTCCTTTCATCAATTTCTTTGATGGATTCCGTACCTCCCACGAGATTCAGAAAATTGAAACATGGGATTATGAAGACCTGAAAGACATGGTAGATCTGGATGCTATCGCAGCATTCCGTAAGAATGCCCTGAATCCCAATCATCCCCGTCAGGACGGTTCTGCACAGAACCCAGATATTTTCTTCCAGACCAGAGAGTCCTGCAACTCCACTTATGACGCTCTTCCGGCAATTGTTCAGAAATATATGGACAAGGTTAATGAGAAGATCGGCACAGACTATAAGCTGTTTAATTATTACGGAGCTGCTGATGCTGACAGAATTATCATCGCTATGGGTTCTGTATGCGATACCATTGACGAGACCATTGACTACTTAATGGCTAAGGGCGAGAAGGTAGGCGTTGTGAAGGTACGTCTGTACCGTCCGTTCAGCAAGGATGCATTAATTGCAGCAATTCCTGACACCGTTAAGACAATCGCTGTATTAGACAGAACCAAAGAGCCCGGATCTCTTGGAGAGCCTTTATACCTGGATGTAGTAGCAGCATTGAAGGGAAGTAAATTTGACGCTGTTAAGATTACCAGCGGCCGTTATGGATTAGGCTCCAAGGACACCACTCCGGGACAGATTATCGCTGTATTTAACAACACAGAGAAAGAAAGATTCACTATCGGTATTTATGATGATGTAACCAACCTTTCCCTGGAAGTAAAAGAAGATCCGGTAACCACTCCGGAGGGAACCATTAACTGTAAGTTCTGGGGACTTGGCGCTGATGGTACCGTTGGAGCAAATAAGAACTCCATCAAGATTATTGGTGATAACACAGATATGTATGCTCAGGCATATTTTGACTATGATTCCAAGAAATCCGGCGGCGTTACCATGTCTCACCTGCGTTTCGGTAAGAAGGCAATTAAGTCCACTTACTTAATTAAACAGGCGAATTTCGTAGCATGCCACAATCCTTCCTATGTTCGCAAATACAACATGGTTCAGGAATTAGTGCCAGGAGGAACCTTCCTTTTGAACTGCTCCTGGAGTCCGGAAGAACTGGAAACACATCTTCCCGGACAGGTAAAGAGATATATCGCTGAAAATGATATTCAGTTCTATACGATTGACGGTATTAAGATTGGTAAGGAAATCGGACTTGGCGGACGTATCAATACTGTGCTTCAGTCTGCATTCTTCAAGCTGGCAGCAATTATTCCGGAAGAGAGAGCCATCGAGCTGATGAAAGCTGCCGCTAAGGCAACCTACGGCAAGAAAGGCGACAAGATTGTACAGATGAACTATGATGCAATCGACGCCGGAGCAACCGGAGTTGTTAAGATTGAAGTGCCTGCAAGCTGGAAAGACGCTCAGGATGAAAGCTTTGCGAAGGTTGCAACAGGAGATAGAAAAGACGTAGTAGATTTCGTAAACGATATCCAGATTCCTGTAAACGGACAGGAAGGTAACAAGATTCCTGTATCCGTTGTGAAGAAATATGAAAATGGACAGACTCCTTCCGGTTCCGCTGCATATGAGAAACGCGGCATCGCAGTGGACGTTCCGGTATGGAATCCGGAAAACTGTATCCAGTGTAATATTTGTTCCTATGTTTGCCCCCATGCAGTTATCCGTCCGGTGGCATTGACAGAAGCAGAAGCTTCTAAGGCTCCGGAAGGAATGCAGACACTTCCTATGACTGGAATGCCGGAGTACAAGTTCAGCATGACCATTTCTGCACTTGATTGTACCGGATGCGGCTCCTGTGCAAACGTGTGCCCGGGCAAGAAGGGTGAAAAAGCTCTTACGATGCAGAACTGTGAAGCTAACGTTGGAGAACAGGCATTCTTTGATTATGGTTTGACCACAGAGAAGAAAGTAGACGTAGTAGAGAAATTCAAAGAGACAACCGTGAAAGGTTCTCAGTTCAAACAGCCGTTGCTTGAGTTCTCGGGAGCCTGCGGCGGATGCGGCGAGACGCCTTACGCAAAATTAATTACACAGTTGTTTGGTGATAGAATGTACATTGCAAATGCAACCGGATGTTCTTCTATTTGGGGTAACTCTTCACCATCCACGCCTTATACTGTTAATGAAAAAGGACATGGCCCTGCATGGTCTAACTCCTTATTCGAAGATGCTGCAGAGTTCGGCTACGGTATGCTGTTGGCTCAGAAGGCAATCAGAGAGAAATTAAGAACCAAAGTTGAAGCATTAGTAGCAGAAGGCAAGAATGCAGACGTTGCAGCAGCAGGAAAAGAGTGGCTTGACACTTATGGAATCGGCGCTGTGAACGGAACGGCTACCGATAAATTAGTAGCAGCTTTAGAAGCCTGCGGATGCGACGCTTCCAAAGAAATCCTTGCAGAGAAAGACTTCCTTGCTAAGAAGTCCCAGTGGATCTTCGGCGGTGACGGATGGGCATACGATATCGGATTTGGCGGCGTTGACCATGTTCTGGCAAGCGGACAGGATATCAACGTAATGGTATTCGATACTGAAGTTTACTCCAACACAGGCGGACAGTCCTCCAAAGCTACGCCAACCGGCGCAATTGCGCAGTTTGCAGCAGGCGGTAAAGAAGTGAAGAAGAAAGACCTTGCTTCTATCGCAATGAGCTATGGCTATGTATACGTTGCGCAGATCGCAATGGGCGCTGACTATAATCAGTGTATCAAAGCTCTGGCAGAAGCAGAAGCATATCCGGGACCATCCCTGATTATCGCTTACGCTCCCTGTATCAACCATGGTATCAAGGTTGGTATGAGCAAAGCTCAGACCGAAGAGAAGAACGCTGTGGAAGCTGGTTACTGGCATAACTTCCGCTTCAATCCTGCATTGAAGGAAGAAGGAAAGGCGGCATTCTCCTTAGACAGCAAGGCTCCTACTGGAGATTACAAGGCATTCTTGAACGGCGAAGTTCGTTATAATGCACTTGCAAGATTCAATCCGGAAAGAGCAGAAGAATTGTTTGCTGTATCTGAGAAACATGCAAAAGAGCGTTATGAGTATCTGAATAAGTTAATCACTTTATATGGTGAAAACTAAGATAGAGTTAAAATCCCTCCGGCCTAGCCGGAGGGATTTATCTTATAGGGAAATTTATAGGTGGCAATCATTAATCGCCATCTATATAGTAGTTTTTTATCAGAGAGGCGGTGCTTTACATTTATGGATACGAAGAAAATGTTTATAAAATCAATTTATGCTGGTTTTATGATTGGGATAGGCGGTATTGTATATTTGTCAGTCGAAGATAGATTTATAAGTTCATTGTTATTTTCTTTTGGGTTATTGACAATCGTAACACAAGGGTTTTATTTATACACTGGTAAAATAGGTTTTGTGAAAGATTTGAAAGAACTTTTAAATATGCCGCTTATCATAATCGGAAACTTTATCGGAACTTATATTGCGGCATTTTTAATTAAAGTTACACATCTTAATATTGATAGTTCAGAGTTGGTCAATAAAAAGTTAAGTAACGATATTCTACATATTTTTATTTTATCAATATTCTGTGGCGTTATGATGTATTTGGCAATCGATAATTATAATAAATCTAAAAATATAATATTTATCATAGCGCCTGTAATGATATTTATATTGTCTGGTTTTGAACACTCCATTGCAAATATGTTTTATTTTAATTTTGCTGGGACATATAGTTTAAAAGCATTTGGTTATCTTATCGTTATGCTGATTGGTAATGGGATTGGGGCTAAACTTTTCAGTTTGAAGCCAGAATGAACTTATTTATGGGGTCTTATGCCAGGGAAGCCGGATAATTACCGTTTTATTATCATATACAGCTTCTCCCAGGCTGCGCAGCAGCGGTTCATTCAGAGAAGGATATTTTTCACGTTCCATCTGGCCGATAAAGAGGTAGGAAACCTGATATTTTTCCAGAAGGCTGCGCACCTGAACTTCGTTTTCAGATGTATAAATAAATTCGATTTCCCTGCTTTTCTCATTTAAATCATCCGTATCGTTTCGCCAGAGATGTTGGTGGGTGTACCAGCCTAATATAGTGGGAAGACCGGTCATGGCAGATACCCGGCAATAACTGCTGTAACTATTGCCGTTTGCCTCCAGAACTACTGGAGATCCTTCTATATTCGCTTGCAGCCATCGAATTGCGGGGGCGTCTTCGGGGTAACTGGTTTCTAGAAAGGCAGTGGCGTCCAGTCCCAGATATCCGGCTCTGTTCCAGATATTTCCATTCCATTGCTTTACGGCAGTAGAGGTGTAGCCGGAAGTCAGCAGCAGACAGACGATGCCAAGTCCGCCTGCGGTTTTTATCCATCTGCGGGAAGCGTCGGATAGAAAACGTATCAAAATAAATCCGATACAAAGGCCGAACAAAATAAATGCCTGGTAAGTCAGCTTGAACATGGTGTTGGATCGCGCGGCAGTCTTTTCATAAATGTCCCGCAGATAGATAAGTTCCGGCATCAGTATCAGCCCTGAGGCGCACAGACATAAAACGGCGGTAAAAATGTCTGTGGGATTAGTGTCTGACAGCCATTGGAGAGGGCTGCATTTTCCCCGTTCCAAAATCAGTGCAGTCAGATAAATGATGACAATGAGAATTGGAAACCCCCAAAGAACGCAGAGCTGATACAGTGCGGAATGGTTTTGCGCCAGCCGGATTCCCTGCGCCATGCTGCTGTCAAAGTGCAGCGTAAAAGGAAGGGCGGTCAGGAAGCTTAAAATCAGCACTTCCCCCCATTGTCCTGCGCTGGCAAGGATGCCCTGTTTCCAGTTTTCAAACCATTTCAGATTGCCAAACAGGCAGATACCGCAGAGTATCACATAATAAATGGCAAAGTCCCAGGCATTGCTCCATTGGAAAATTCCAAGAAACAGACCGCACATCAATAAAGGCATTTGGAGCAATATTTTCTTTTTTTCATAGTTTCCTTTTTTTATCCATGCATACAGAAGTCCTATTACTGTCAGAACAAAATAGATGTTTACAACATGGGCATGCAGATCCCCCTGAATAAAAGAATAGGAGGGAAACTCGTGGATGGTCTGATCCAGGGTTTCGGGGTTATGTCCGATGTATCTGGTGGAATTAGGGAACCAATAATCGGAGTCTGTAAACAGGGGCAGGATTTTGCCGTAAATCACATAATGCATATTTCCAGCCAGAGAAACGGCCATTCCAGCCAGCAGCCCGGCACAGCAGGGCAGAAATCCCCGGTATTTTGAGGAAGAAATCCTGCCTGTGCTTTGATAGTAATCAAAAGAAATCTGGCGGACCAGAGAAAAGGGCAGGGCAAACGCCATAGCTGCAACCAATGTACGCATCAGATGATAGGTAAGAGCTATTTGGGTTCCAGTCAGCTTGGTGAGAAATACGGCATAGTATTGGCCTCCGTAATAATAATTGATGGGAGACTGGCTGTACCAGAGATCAGTGGCAGGAAGCCTGGCGCTGCGCATCATGGCGGCCATGAATCCAAAATCCATAAATTTCTCTTCCCCAAAAGCCTGAGGCCGAAATCCTGCGATATAAGTCCAAAGCAAAAATGCAAGAAAAAGAATGACCTCTTCCTGAAAAATCAGGTTTATGTCCGCAGCCGGAAAGCGGGAAAAGCTGTTCCGATGCAGGGCCATTGCAGTCAGATTCAGGGCGATGCATGCAAGGGTAATCAAAAGGCAGGCTGCCGAAGTGAATTGCAGTATGTGCAGGGAAACCAGCAGCCAGGTGATATATCCGGAAACAGCAATGGCAATGACTTTGGAAAAGATCCAGCCTTTGTCCTGAAAACCAGGAAATAAGATACTGGTGAGGGGCATGAAAGAACATCCAAGAATAAAAAGCATCAGCCACCAGATCAGAAAAGGGCCGCTGTCCTTCTGCAGTAACAAGAATGTCAGGCAAAACAAGATAGCAAAAGTCAGTATTCGGATAGATTTTTTCATTATAACAGCTCCCTTCATAACAGCTTCCTTCCATGGAGCGATTTCTGTTTTGAATGTTCAGGTTGTATTTTTTTACGGAGACGCCAGAACTGGCAAAAGGCTCTGGAGCCAATTTGAATAATTTTTTTCATATTAATAGAGTTTCGTCCATTCTGACGTTCCAGAAAAGTAATGGGATAGTAATGGACCCCCAGATGCTGCTTGGTATAAATTACAGTAATTAATACATTGGACAGAAAAAAATTTCTAGGCACCAGGCAAAGAACTTTTTGCAGTTCTTCACAGCGCATCAGGCGATAGGGAGTATTGGCGTCTCTTACGGGAATTCTGAATGAGATAAGCAGCGCCATTTGCAGAACCCTTGTGACGAATATTCTGAAAAGTCCGTCTTGCCGCCTGATACGGCAGCCGATTAGAAGCCCGCATTTTCTGCGGTTTTTCCAAAATACAGAAAATTCTGACGGTAAGGTCTGGCCGTCAGAATCAGTCTGGAATACATAGTCAGCGCCTTTTAAGATGGCATATTTGTATCCGTAAAGGACAGTTGCGCCATGCCCCTGATTTTCTTTGGTAAGGACGATTAGCTGCGGGTAGGCTTTCTTTAAATTCTGCGCAGCTTGTAAGGTGTGATCCCGGCTTCCGTCGTCTATTACGACCAGACGGCTGTCCGGACTGATTCTTTCTGCAATTGGATGCCATTGGGCGATTGCATTATGTATATTTTCCTCCTCATTGTATGCAGGCATAATGATGAAAAGTGTATCCATGAATACCTCCTGAAACCGGACATAAACATTATCTTTTGTAAACCTGCCCAGCCTGAAAATTTAATCTGTGGTTTAGACCATGTCTGCGGACATTGCCGCCTGTGTTTGATTCGATCCGTGAAGCAGTCTGACATCACGTATGCGGGACACGTAATATGTGCTGCTGAATGCTCCTATTATACCATTTATTTACTGGGAAATAAAGAGAATATTTTTCTGGCATTTTTCTGTTTTTTCTGTTAGAATATATTTAATTATGTAATACAGGCATTTTTTATGGAGAGAAGGAGAGCTGATTATGGCAGAATCAATGGAAGATTACAAAGAAGAACTGGAAGCGTCTTTCCGCAGAATCAATGAAGGAGACATAATCTCTGGAACCGTGATTGGAGTAAGCGAGGAAGAGGTGACCCTTGATTTAAAATACTATGCCCAGGGAATTATCAGGGTAGAGGATTTGAGCAATGACCCGAACTTTCAGGTAATGGAGGAGGTGCATCCAGGGGATGTGATAGAAGCTACAGTAGTTAAGACCGATGATGGGGAAGGAAATATCCAGTTGTCTAAAAAAGAGGCAAATGATATCCTGGCATGGGAGAAGCTGCGTACCTGCATGGAAGATGAGACGGAGCTGTCGGTCAAGGTTGCAGGCATTGTGCCCAGCGGCGTTGTGGCATATGTGGAAGGAATCCGGGGATTTATTCCAGCGTCCCAGCTGGCTCTTTCGTATGTGGAAGCTACGGAAGAATGGCTTGGGAAAGAAGTGAAGGTAAGGGTAATCACAGTAGATGAATCGAAAAAGAAGCTGGTGCTTTCTGCTAAAGTGATTTTGAAGGAACGGCAGCAGGAGGAGCACAACCGTAAGATTGCCAGAATGGTTCCAGGAAGCGTGATGGAAGGCGTGGTGGAATCTTTAATGCCTTACGGGGCTTTTGTGGATCTGGGAGAGGGAATCAGCGGATTGGTTCATATTTCACAGATTTCCCAGAGGCGGATTGGCAAACCTTCCGAGGTGCTGAGCGTGGGGCAGCAGGTGAAGGTGAAGGTTTTGAATACGAATGATAATAAAGTAAGCCTCAGCATGAAGGCTTTGGAAGAAGAAATGGTGGATGTAGATAAGCCAGAAGAGGTAGAAGAATACGTTTCCCATGAAAGCGCTTCTACGAATCTGGGAGATTTGCTTTCCAAAATTAAATTATAAGAATAGAAGGGAGTCACAGCAAATGAAAGTAAATGGAATTCAGAGTACAGACGCCACAGGCATGCAGACGGTTACTTCTGTGACAGGGCAGGGAGGAGATTTTTCTTCTTATTTGCAGACGACAGCTTCACTGGAGGAAATTTTTGAACAGGCGGCCCAGACTTACAATGTGCCGAAGAATTTGATTAAGGCTATTGCCAAGGCGGAATCAGACTTTCGGCCGGATGCAACCTCTAAGGCCGGAGCCCAGGGCATTATGCAGCTGATGCCGGCTACTGCAAGGGAACTGGGAGTGACAGATTCTTATGATCCTTATCAGAATATAATGGGCGGCACCAAATATATCAGCCAGATGCTCCAGAAATATGACGGCGATATCAGCCTAGCGCTTGCTGCCTATAACGCTGGAAGTAATAATGTGGCAAAATACGGCGGAATTCCGCCTTTTAAAGAGACGCAGAATTATGTGGTGAAGGTTACGCAATATATGAATGACGGCGTTGCAGCTCCCAATGCTTCTTATGCGGTCAATGGCGCTGCCGGCAATACAGGAACGTTAAATGGCGGTAATCTTACGGCGGCTACTGTGGAAGAAGCGGAAGAGAGTTATTATGAAAGTATTTTAGAGCAGCTTTTTTCTTATGAAGATTATCTCAGATTTATTGACTTGTATACAAAGATTCAGGAAGCGCAGCAGGAAAAAGAAGAAGAGGAACAGCAGCAGGAAGAGCAGTCAGATTCTTACCGCGCTTATCAGGATCTTAAGTTCAGTCCTTCGGCAGTCAATTTGCTGGGAGGCGGAATTTAATGGAAACCATTAAGATTAAATATTTTGATTCAGAGTTGGATAAGCTTACCTACATAGACGGAAAGTCAGATTGGATTGATCTGCGGGCCAGCGAAACGACGGAATTGAAGAAAGGGGAATTCAGATTGATTCCTTTGGGAGTTGCCATGGAGCTGCCGGCGGGATATGAAGCCCATGTGGTTCCCAGAAGTTCCACTTTTAAGAATTACGGCATTTTGCAGACCAACAGCTGCGGCGTCATTGACGGAAGTTATTGTGGCGATCAGGATATGTGGCAGATGCCGGCGTATGCAATCCGGGATACAGTGATTCATAAGGGTGACAGAATCTGTCAGTTTCGAATTATGAAGAATCAGCCGGCTATAGTCTTTGAAGAAGTGGATTCGCTGAACAATCAGGACAGAGGCGGATTTGGAACTACGGGAGTAAAGTAGGGAATTCGTCAAATTGTATAAATTATTTAAATTATTTCGTTAATGTGACGAAGAGATACAACAGGACTGCTTTTTCCTGTCAGAACTGACAAGAAAGGGCAGTTCTTTTTGTATAGTTGGGGCATGGCATTTCCTGCAGAAGTCTGGTAGTATACTTGATATAAAGAATTCTGCTTAGACAGAACATAATACAGGAGGAAATTAGAAAATGGCAAGTTTATCATTAAAGAACATTTGTAAGAAATATCCCAATGGATTTGAAGCAGTAAAGGATTTTAACCTTGAGATTGAAGACAAAGAATTTATTATTTTCGTAGGACCGTCAGGATGCGGTAAATCCACAACGCTCCGTATGGTAGCTGGTTTGGAAGAGATTTCCTCCGGTGAGTTGTCTATCGACGGAAGAATAGTGAATGACGTAGAGCCCAAGGACAGAGATATTGCCATGGTATTCCAGAACTATGCTCTGTATCCTCATATGACTGTATTTGATAACATGGCGTTTGGTCTGAAGTTAAGAAAAGTTCCGAAGGAAGAAATCAAACAGAAGGTAGAGGAAGCGGCAAGAATCCTTGATCTGGAGAAATTATTAGATCGTAAGCCTAAGGCTTTATCTGGTGGACAGAGACAGCGTGTTGCTATGGGACGTGCAATTGTCCGTGAACCGAAGGTATTCCTGATGGACGAACCGTTATCCAACTTGGATGCAAAGCTTCGTGTGCAGATGCGTGCTGAGATTGCTTCCCTGCATCAGAGACTGGGCGCAACCATCATTTACGTAACCCATGACCAGACAGAAGCTATGACGCTGGGAACCAGAATCGTTGTATTGAAGGATGGAATTATCATGCAGGTAGATTCTCCTCAGAAATTATACAATGAGCCGAATAATTTATTTGTAGCCGGATTTATCGGATCTCCGCAGATGAACTTCCTGGATGCTGTCTGCAAGATTGAAGGCGATAAGGTATCTCTGAAGGTTGGAGAAAACAGCATTGTACTGCCGCCTGCAAAAGCAAAGAAATTGATTGACGGCCGTTATAATGGCAAAACTGTTGTAATTGGTATCCGTCCGGAAGATGTTGACGATTCCCAGGCAGCCCTTGAGGCGCATAAGGACAGTGTTTTCAACACCAAGGTTACCGGATATGAGTTGCTTGGTTCTGAAGTGCTGCTGTATTATACCATCAACGGAACCAGCATGACTGCAAAGGTATCTTCCAGCACATCAGCGCGCCTTGGCGATTCCATTAAGCTGGCAATGGATATCAATGCAATGCATGTATTTGATAAAGAAACTGAATTGACAATTACTCACTAATTCGGTAATATAATTTCATAACACAAAAGTCCGGAAGCGACGCAGCGATGTGTTGCTTCCGTTTTTCATATTACGGAGAGAATAAATATGCTATCAAATCATAAGTTACAGGTGACATTGGAAGAAATCAAAGAGATATCTAGGATTGATCTGGCGCTTTACAGTGATAAGGGAAACTTGCTGGCGTCCACTTACCAGATAGAGGAAGAAATGGGAGACGCCATTCGATTTTTTGCAGATTCCATGGCAGAGAGCCAGATGCTGTCCGGATGCCATTTTTTTAAGATTTTAATTGAAAATGAACTGGAGTATATTTTACTTGCCCGGGCCGGCGGGGAAGAAGCCTATATGATAGGACGTCTGGCAGCGTGTCAGATTCGCAATATGGTCAGTGCGTTTCGGGAGCAGTTTGACCGGAACAGCTTTATGCAGAATGTGGTTCTGGGAAACATGCTGGTGGTGGATATGTACAATAAGGCGAAGAAGCTGCATATTGAAACTGCCCAGCGGGTGGTGTTTGTGATAGAAGTTTCCGGGAAAAAAGATGGAATTGTCATGGAGACAGTGAAGAACCTGTTTGCTTCATCTACCGTAGATTTTATAACGGAAGTAGATGAGAAATCAGTGATTCTGGTTAAAGATGTCAGGGAGATTGGAACAGAGGAAGAACTGGCGAGTCTGGCAGAGGTGATTGTAGATAACCTTCAGACAGAAGCGATGGTAAAGGTACGGGTGGGCTATGGCAACCGTGTAGAAATGCTGCAGGATATTGCCCGTTCTTATCAGGAGGCTAAGATGGCTCTGGAGGTTGGAAGCATTTTTTATGTGGAAGCCCATACCATTTCCTATGCGAACCTGGGCATTGGGAGACTGATTTATCAGATTCCAATCAGCTTGTGTGAAATGTTTTTGCAGGAGGTGTTTGGAGAAAAGATACCGGATATGTTTGATGAAGAAACTACGGTAACGATTAATAAGTTCTTTGAAAATAATCTGAATATATCAGAAACCGCCAGGCAGCTGTATGTGCACAGGAATACACTGGTGTATCGGCTGGAGCGGATTGAAAAAGCGTTGGGTCTGGATATCCGTACCTTTGAGGACGCCATGCTGTTTAAGATTGCGCTGATGGTGATTTCCAATATGAATTACCAGAAGAGTGCCGGAGAGCAGGAAAATGAAGAGGATAAGGACTAGAGAGGGCGATAGGGATGAAAATTTCTACAAAGGGCAGGTATGCGCTGCGCCTGATGCTGGATTTGGCACTGGAAGAGAATCAGATTGTCAGGCTGAAAGATGTGGCCAGGCGCCAGGAGATTTCTATGAAATATCTGGAGCAGATTATTTCCGTTTTTCAGAAATGCGGGTATGTGAAAAGCCTGCGAGGGCCGGGTGGCGGTTATATGCTGGCAAAGAAGCCAAAGGAATATACGGTAGGAATGATTCTGCGTCAGATTGAGGGGAGTCTTGCGCCTGTGGCTTGTCTGGAGGATGAAGAGAATTCCTGCAGCCGCAGCAGAGAATGCGTGACCCTGCGGTTTTGGCAGATGCTTTACGAGGCCATTAACGGGGTGGTGGATCAGGTAACTCTTGAAGATTTGGTGGAATGGGAGAAAGAAATCAGGGGAACGGCAGATTATAGTATTTAATGTTCTGACGTTTACAACAGGAAAATGCCCTTTTGCAGCAAATGAAATGGGAAAATTAAGGAAATGTGAAAATATACCGATACATATAACAGCTACTATTTCAGAGGAATGCAGAAAGGGGAAGAGACATGAAAATAGGAAACGCAGCAGAGCAGGAAACAATTGTAAAAAACAGCTATGGAAAAGATCGTTTGGAGAACAACGCAGAGAAAGAAAAGCAGGAGAAAAGCCAGAAAAAAAGTATTGATGCTTCTGGATTAAATCTGTGTCAGGATGGTATTGCTGAGAAAAAGAAGAAGGCAATGCAGGATGCCATGGATTTTATAAAGCAACAGTTTGAATCGGATTCCCAGGTGGATGAAGTGATGGACGAATGCCGTGGACAGATTGAAGAGGGCAAGGAACAGGCGTTGGCAGCCTCCAAAGAGCTGAAGGCAGTCCGGGAGCAGAAGGAACAGCTGAAGGAGGAATACCCGGACGGCGGCGAGGATTATGAAGCTTATATGAAAGAGCTGAATGAGATGGAGAAGCATTGGAGTGGGGAAATTGAGAAAGGCCAGTCCATGGTTGCGGATTCCACGAAGGCAATTAAAGCAGTGAAGCAGGAAGCGTTAAAGCATCATGGGATGACAGACGCTGTTAAAGCTGCGGAAGAGACGATGAATGCTGCCAGCAAAGAAATAATAGGAATGCTGATGGACGAAGCAAAAGAAACCGTGGATCAGGATCTGGAAGAGACTGTGGAAAAGGCTGAGGAAGCTAAAGAGGAAAAGAACGAGCAGAAAGAAGAAATGAAGGAAGCTCAGTTAGAACAGGAGAAGCAGGCAAAAGAACTGGAGGAAGAACTGGAGAAGAAAAAAAGAGCCAGAGAAAACCGAGTCAGCCCTCCATCGGCTCAAGTTCAGGCTGATGTTATAAAAGATCTTCAGAACAGACAAATGGAGATTCTAAACAGTACGCAGCAGATCTTGGAAGAGCAGGCGTTGCTGCCAGAAGAAATTAAAGGAATTGTAGTGGATTTTAATATTTAATTATGAGAAACAAAAGGAAAAGCGTATGGCGCGGAATTCTGCTGGCGCTGTCAGTTTTATGGATCCAGACGGCAGGCTGCGGAAATCTGTTGACCAAAGAGGGGGATTCCGGCGGGGAAAGTCCGGAGCTTAACGGGGAAACGCTGGAGGTGCATTTTATAGATGTGGGGCAGGGGGACGCCACTTTGATTAAGCAGGGAGATCACGCCATGCTGATTGATGCTGGAGATAACGACAAAGGAACGGCAGTCCAGTCTTATTTGCAGCATCAGGGAGTGGATCATCTGGACTATGCTATCGGCACTCATCCGGATTCCGATCACGTAGGCGGACTGGATGTAATACTGTATAAATTTTCGTGGGATACAGTGATTTTACCTGATCTGGAGAAAGATACAAAAACATATCAGGACGTGTTGCGGGTAATTCAGGACAAAAGGGAAGAGATTACTTATCCCAAAGCCGGAACATCCTACGCTTTGGGAAATGCAGAATTTACAATTATCGCACCTGTAAAGGAAGATTATGGTGATAACTGGAATGATTATTCTGTTGGGATTCTGCTGCAGTTTGGAGAGAACCGTTTTGTGTTTACCGGAGATGCGGAAGAGGATGCAGAGCAGGACATGCTTGCAGAAGGCGTTGATTTATCTGCAGATGTTCTAAAGGCGGCTCACCACGGCAGCGATACAGCAAATACTATGGAATTTCTGGAAGAGGTGAATCCTGATGCAGTGGTGATAAGCTGCGGAGAAGGAAACAGCTATGGACACCCAAGAGCGGAAGCGATGAATCATTTCCGCAGTATCGGGACAGAGATATACCGGACAGATGAACAGGGAACGATTGTGGCGGTTTCGGATGGAGAGAAAATTATCTGGAATTGTTCTCCAAGTGAGAGCTGGAAAGCAGGGGAACCCACAGGGAGTCAGGATAAGGAGACGGAAGAAAGTATCAAAGGCCAGGAGAAGGAGACAGGAACCTACGTCATTAATACCAATACCGGAAAATTTCATAAGAATTCCTGCAGCAGTGTGGAACAAATGCAGGAAGAGAATAAAGAATACAGCAGCCTGAGTTCACAGGAGCTGAAAGAACAGGGATATGAGCCCTGCAGCAGATGCAGGCCATAGCAGAGATGATAAGAATGTAATGATTCTTGCTGCAAAGAACATCCCTGATAGAAGAAACAGAAAGTATGAATGCCGATTCTGCCCCTTCTATCAGGGATGTTCTCTTTTTTTCACAGAGCCGAAAAGTAAAAGGGATTGCTATTTTCTTAAAAAATACTCTGAAAGTCAGCTGTGCTTTGTGAGACGGCCGAATGACCATAAAGTAAGTAATGCCCCAAAGGGGATGCTAACAAATGCATAAAGAAATGAACGGGTTACGATATCTTATACTCTTTGAGCAGTGCCGTATTGCGTGCAATCTGTCTTGCATGCATATCCAGGGTTCCGTGTATGACGCGGAATTCTGCCCGGAATTCTTCATTGGATTCTTTCTGTGAAACGTAAAATTCTTCCGTCATAGCATAATTTCTGTTTACAGTATCCTCGAGTCTGTCCAAACGTTCTTCTACTCTGTCCAAACGCTCTTCTACTCTGTCCAAACGTTCTTCTACTCTGTCAAGACGCGCTTCCACTCTGTCAAGGCGTTCTTCAATCCCGTCGAGACGTTTGTCGATAGTTTGAAGGTGCGTTTGAATATCCTGCAGTTTAAAAAGAATCAGATCAAGCTTATCATTTTCGCTCATGTGCTCACCTCCTCATTTCTATAAGATATCCTGATTGTAACATGTTTGGCCTAAAAAGTCTACGGGAATCTCTTGACTTCCTTACGCTGCCATGATAAGATATAGTCCAAAACACAAGATATAGTATAAATAGGGGGGATAATTCAGAAAAATTCACTAGATATACCTATATATTAGAAGAATAAATCAGGAGGGAACAGCATGGTGAAAACCTTTAAAGTAGTAAAAAAGGATGGGACAAAAGAAGACTTTAATGTGCAGAAAGTGGTGGTTGCGGTAAACAAGTCCGCTTACCGGGCTTTGATTACATTTACGGAGGAGGAATTAAAGTTTATCTGCCAGTTTGTTGAGGAAAAAGTGGAATCCATGGGGATAGAAGAAGTGAAGATTGCTCAGATGCACAACATTGTGGAAGGAGCATTGGAAAAAGTAAATCCAGTGGTGGCAAAAAGCTATCGGGATTACCGGAATTATAAACAGGATTTTGTGCAGATGCTGGATGAAGTTTACAAAAAGAGCCAGTCTATTATGTACATTGGTGACAAAGAAAATTCCAATACGGACAGCGCTCTTGTTTCCACCAAGCGAAGTCTGATATTTAACCAGTTAAATAAAGAGTTGTATCAGAAATTTTTTATGACAACAGAAGAAATCCAGGCTTGCCGGGACGGTTATATTTATGTCCATGATATGTCTGCCAGGCGTGATACCATGAACTGCTGTCTGTTTGATGTGGAAAATGTGCTGCGGGGCGGATTCGAAATGGGAAACCTCTGGTACAATGAGCCAAAGACACTGGATGTGGCATTTGATGTAATAGGGGATATTGTATTAAGTGCAGCAAGCCAGCAATATGGCGGGTTTACTGTGCCGAGTGTGGAAAAAATTCTGGAGCCTTATGCAGAAAAATCCTATGTCAAATATAAGAACCATTACTGCAGTCTGGGACTCAGTGAGGAACGTGCAGAGGAAGAGACCATGAAGGAGATAGCAAGGGATCTGGAGCAGGGAGTCCAGGGCTGGGAATATAAATTTAATTCCGTATCCTCCAGCAGGGGAGATTATCCGTTTATTACTATGACGTTTGGCACAGGCACAGGGAAATTTGCGAAAATGGCTTCAATTGCCATGCTGAATGTGAGAAAAAAAGGCCAGGGAAAAGAAGGCTGCAAAAAGCCGGTGCTGTTTCCTAAGCTGGTTTTTCTGTATGATGAGAATCTCCATGGCCCAGGAAAAGAACTGGAGGATGTATTTGAGGCGGGCATTGAGTGCTCCAGGAAAACCATGTATCCTGACTGGTTAAGCCTTACAGGAAAAGGTTATATCTCCAGTATGTACAAGCAGTATGGAGAGATTATCAGTCCCATGGGATGCAGAGCCTTTTTGTCTCCCTGGTATGTGAAAGGCGGAATGAATCCTGCGGACGAAACAGATCATCCGGTATTTGTAGGAAGGTTTAATATTGGGGTTGTCAGTCTTCATCTGCCGATGATTTTAGCCAAATCCAGGCAGGAAAGCAGGAACTTTTATGAGGTATTGGACTATTATCTGGAGTTAATCCGCCAGCTTCACATCCGTACCTACGCATATCTGGGAGAAATGCGGGCAAGCACCAATCCGCTGGCCTATTGTGAAGGCGGGTTTTACGGCGGCCATCTGGGGATTCATGATAAAATCAAACCATTATTGAAGACGGCAACGGCCTCTTTTGGAATTACGGCTTTTAATGAATTGCAGCAGCTATACAATGGAAAATCCCTGGTGGAGGACGGACAGTTTGCCATTGAGGTGCTAGAGCATATTAATGAAAAAATTACGGAATTTAAAAAGGCTGACGGAAATCTTTATGCTATTTATGCAACGCCGGCAGAAAATCTCTGCGGACTGCAGGTAAAACAGTTTCGGAAGAAATATGGCATTGTGGAAAATGTGTCTGACAGAGAGTATGTGAGCAATGGGTTCCACTGCCATGTGACAGAGGATATTACTCCGATCCAGAAACAGGATTTGGAATACCGTTTCTGGGAACTGAGCAACGGAGGAAAGATTCAGTATGTGAAGTATCCGATTGATTATAATACAGAAGCAGTGAAAACATTGGTAAGGCGGGCCATGGATATGGGATTTTATGAAGGGGTGAATTTATCCCTTGC
Organism: Petralouisia muris; assembly: GCF_004793545.1. Taxonomy (GTDB): domain Bacteria; phylum Bacillota; class Clostridia; order Lachnospirales; family Lachnospiraceae; genus Petralouisia; species Petralouisia muris. The sequence goes on from NZ_SRYA01000038.1 coordinate 38,008, forward strand.
CTATTGTGACGATTGCGGTCATCAGGAATTGGAGATGGATGTATGTCCCAAATGCGGCAGCCATAATCTGACGAAGATTGAACGGATGAACGGATATTTGTCTTATTCCAGAGTAAAAGGCGATACCAGGCTGAATGATGCGAAAATGGCAGAGATTAAAGAACGCATAAGTATGTAAGGAGATATTATGAGATACCACAATATAACAAAAGACGATATGCTTAACGGTGACGGGCTTCGTGTAGTCTTATGGGTGTCCGGCTGTTCTCATTGCTGTAAAGAATGTCAGAATCCCATTACCTGGGATCCCAATGGCGGACTTCTTTTTGATGATGGTGCAAAACAGGAAATTTTTGAAGAGCTTGCCAGAGATTATGTGTCAGGAATTACATTCAGCGGCGGAGATCCTCTGTATTTCGGCAACCGTATAGATGTGCTGAAATTTGCCAAAGAAGTGAAAGAAAGATTTCCGGGGAAAACCATTTGGATGTATACCGGATTTATATGGGAGACGATTTCTTCGTTGGAAATTATGGATTATGTGGATGTGTTGGTGGATGGGGAATTCTTGGCGGAACAGAAAAATACAAAGTTATATTGGCGGGGGAGTGAAAATCAGCGTGTCATAAATGTACCTGCCAGCAGAACAGAGGGAAAAGTTATTCTGCATTGTGAATAAATATGAGCGTCGGATGGAAATATCGGAATATGCAATATTTCTGTCCGGCGTTATTTGTGCCAATAAGTTGGATATGCTAAAAAATCCCTTGACTTTTCTCAGTGAAACCAGTATAGTATTCCTGAACAATACTACTACAAGCGAAGTGTCAGGATTGTAAGAGAAAGGGCAAGTAAAATGGAAGAGAGAAATCTGGTGGAGCATTTGGTTGCTTTTGGGCTGACTGGGCAGGAAGCGCAGGTTTATCTGGAATTGTTTCGTTCTGGAACAAGCAATGGATATGAAATTGCAAAATGTATCGGAATATCACGTTCGAATGTTTATAAAGCATTGGAAGGATTGACAGATAAAGGCGGCGCCTATGTGACAGAGGGAAATTCCAGAAAATATACCCCGGTGGATATCGAAGAATTCTGCCAGAATAAAATTCGCAGCCTGGATGTGCGCAAGGAGCTTTTGATTGCTCACCTTCCTGGAGAGAAGGAGGAAAATGAAGGATATTTTACGATTAGTTCGGATGAGAATATTGCGGATAAAATAAAAAATATGCTGAATAAAGCCAAAAAGCGTGTTTATTTATCCATGTCTGACAGGTTTTTAGAGGAATTTCAGGAAGAACTGGAGCGGCTGGCAATGCGGAGAATGAAAACGGTGATTCTGACTTCTTTTGTAAAAGACGAGAAGGAAGCAGCAATGGAGCGTTCTTTGGAAGAAAAAGGAGTAAAAATTTATCGTACCGCTGATAAGAAAAATCAGATTGGTTTGATTGCAGATTCCAGGCAGGTTTTGACGGGAGAGTTCGGAAAGGGAAAGGACAGTACGTGCTTGTATTCCGGGCAGCCTAATTTTGTTCAGGTGTTTAAGGATTCCATGAAGAATGAAATTAAGCTTTTGGAGCTGGAGCAAAAAGAAGGAAAATAGAAAAGGAAGGAAATAGTAAGATGAAAAAGGAACCATTTGTAACAGAAGAACAGTTGAAAGAGATTGTACAGAAATACCCCACTCCCTTTCATTTGTATGATGAAAAGGGGATACGCGCCAATGCAAAGGCTTTAAAAGAGGCATTTTCCTGGAATCAAGGATTTAAGGAATATTTTGCAGTGAAAGCAACGCCGAACCCATTTTTAATCAATATTTTAAAGGAATATGGCTGCGGTTGTGACTGTTCCTCCATGACAGAGCTGATGCTGGCGGATGCTTTGCATTTTAGTGGAAAGGATATTATGTTTTCTTCCAATGCAACGCCGGCTTCAGAATTCAAATTTGCAGATGAGATCGGAGCAATCATCAATTTAGATGATTTTACCCATATTGATTTTCTGGAAAAAACCATTGGGCATATTCCGGAAACGATAAGCTGCCGTTACAATCCGGGCGGAGTGTTCAAAATCAGCAATAGTATTATGGACAACCCAGGGGATGCAAAATACGGGTTTACCACGGAGCAGTTGTTTGAAGGCTTTAGAGTACTAAAGGAAAAGGGTGCGAAGCATTTTGGAATCCATGCATTTCTGGCAAGCAATACAGTGACAAATGAATACTACCCAACTCTGGCAAAGACCTTATTTAAGGTGGCGGTTCAGTTAAAAGAAGAGACAGGAGCGGATATTCGGTTTATTAATTTGTCTGGTGGAATCGGTATTCCCTATCGTCCGGATCAGGAGCCCAATGATATTTATGTCATCGGTGAGGGGGTAAGGAAGGTTTACGAAGAAGTTCTTGTACCGGCAGGAATGGGAGATGTGGCCATTTATACAGAACTGGGGCGTTTTATGATGGGGCCTTATGGATGTCTTGTGACAACTGCCATCCATGAGAAGCATACCCACAAAGAGTACATAGGCTGTGACGCCTGTGCTGTGAATCTGATGCGGCCGGCTATGTATGGGGCATATCACCATATCACGGTAGTGGGCAAAGACAATCATGTGTGCGATCATAAATATGATATTACAGGTTCCCTTTGTGAGAATAATGATAAGTTTGCCATAGACCGCATGCTTCCGAAGATTGATATGGGGGATTTGCTGGTAATTCATGATACCGGCGCTCACGGATTTTCCATGGGATACAATTATAACGGCAAATTAAAGTCAGCAGAAATTTTATTAAAAGAGGACGGAAGTATACAGTTAATCCGGCGGGCGGAAACGCCGAAGGACTATTTTGCCACATTTGATTGTTTTGACATTTTAAAAGATATGAAGCAGAGATAGAATTAAGAGGAATTTCATGATAGAACGCAAGGATGTATTGTCAATTCCTTATCTGAAAAAGGCGGTGTTTACCGGAAGCTATGAAGGACTTCGCTTCCGGTTTGCCGTTACAAAGAAAGAGCTTCCCGTAGGGGATAAGGAAGAAAAAGGTAAAGGAGTTCAGATGTTGGAAATAACAGCATGGGAAGCTCCTTACGGGTTCGACGCCACGCCGGAGGAGAAGAAGCAGAGGATAGAAACAGAGTTTTCGGAAGAAGGAATACAACAGGGGATTGACTGGCTTAATGAATTGTGGGAAAAGGAGCCAAAACGCTGGCTGGCGGCAAAGACAAACTGGTAGAGAGCCGGCATGGAACTTGGACAGTTTTTAAGGGGAAAAACGGGGTTTGTGAGGAGACATAAATGAGTATAGATTTATATGATCGAGATACGAAACCTTTTACGATTGAGCAGTTTTCTTATGACTTATACGATTTCATGACAAGTCGTAAAATGGGACGTATATCCATCACGAAGATGAAAAAGAATTTTATACTAGAATTAGAAAAAGTGCGTTGGAAACGGGCCTCCTCAAGGATATTAGAGCGTGTTTGAAAAATTGAAAAGCAGGAAAGAATAGCAGCCGCTCATAAAGGGTATACTATGAAAACGTTTCATAGTATGGAAACAGTCCCCGAAAAGGAGCGAGAGCAAAAATGGAGAAACAAATCAACGCAAAAAAAGCGGCTGTGATCGGCTGCGGATTCGTAGGCTCTGCTATAGCCTTTACCCTGATGCAGAGCAGGCTTTTTACGGAACTTGTGCTTCTGGACGCCAATTTTGACAAGGCAGACGGGGAGGCCAAGGATATTGCCCATGGAATTCCTTTTTCCGGGCAGATGAAAATTTACGCCGGAACTTATGATGATGTTGCAGACGCCGCCATTATCATTGTGACGGCGGGAGCAAACCAGAAGCCGGAGGAAACCAGGCTTGATCTGGTAAATAAAAATGTGGCCGTCTATAAAAGCATTATACCGGAAATTGCACAACGGGAATTTCAGGGAATTCTTCTGGTGGTATCCAATCCGGTGGATATTTTGACGTATGCAGCGGTAAAAATCGGAGGATTTCCGGAACAGAGAGTGCTGGGATCCGGAACGGTTCTTGATACTGCAAGGCTGAAATGCGTCCTCAGCGAGCATTTGCGGGTGGACAGCCGAAGTGTTCATGCCTTTATTATTGGCGAGCATGGAGACAGTGAAATTGCCGCCTGGAGCAGCGCAAATGTGTCTGGCGTTCCAGTGGATGATTTCTGTGAAATGCGGGGCCATTTTAACCACGAAGAGGCAATGGATGAAATTGCTGAAAAGGTAAAAGACAGCGCCTATGAAATTATTTCCAAAAAGCGGGCCACTTATTACGGAATTGCCATGGCCGTGAAACGGATCTGTGAATGTATTGTAAGGGATGAGAAATCCATCCTGCCCATATCCTCGATCCAGCATGGGAATTATGGAATGGAAGGCATCGCCCTCAGTATGCCGGCAGTGGTGGGCATGAACGGCGTAGAAGCCCATGTGCCTGTTTCTTTGGATGAGGAAGAAATGGAACTGCTGAAACATTCGGCGGATACCCTTAAGGAAGTGATTGGAAGCTTGGATTTGCCTTAGGGGACAGTTCCTTAGAATGCATTTGACAAATCTTTTCCGTTGTGGGCTGATCGGAGACGGGCTTTATTTTATGGCGGTGTTTCATCTATGGCGTTTACCGGTAAAATCATTTGACGCGATTTGCCATACACAGACGTTTTCCAGCATTTGCTCTGGAAATTCGAATGTTTCTTCCGTGTTGGCAGCGCATTGAAGGATTCGATTCAGGGCGTGTTCCTTCTGAGATGATTCGGTGAGAAAGGTGACCTGTCCACAGCCCATTACACTGTCATAATTCCAGCTAAAGCTGCAGGGATTGCCAGGGGTTCCCGGAACCAGTCCATGGCTGCAGTCCATCTGAAAATATATGTTGGGGTTTCTTTTTAAAATATCTGTTTTTCGGCCTTCCATGGCGCTGTGAAGATATAAAACCAACGTGTCTCCTGTGCGGTCAAAGCCGAAATTAAGGGCAACGGCATAAGGCTTACCATCATCCACCATGGCGATGTGTACGGTCTTGCATTGCTTGATTACAGAGAAAATTTCGTCAGTGTTTTTGATTTCCCGGTCTTTTCGTCTCATGCTTTGGTTCCTTTCTGATTGGTAAAATGTGTGATTTCCATAAGGATACCATAAAAATAAATGATAATCCAGACAGAAATGTTGTTTTTGTTCAGGCTGGAAGTCTGTTCATATTCAGACAGCGTCAATTGCCGTTTATTCGCCTTACAATTGCTGAATCATGATGTGTGATTTATCAGCGGGAATGCCAGGCGGCATTTCCGTATTTTGTTGGATCTTAGGAGCATAGCTGTATGGCTGTGCTTTTACTTTTTCAGCTCATAGGAAAAACGTTTTGGAAATCCTCAAGGAAGCAGACGAAGAAAGCTTTATCATTATGGATGAACTGGGCTCCGGCACAGACCCGGCAAGAAACGCTGCAGCCTATGGGAAAAGGCCGTTCATGAATACACAAAGGGAAATGAGAACACCGGTGAAAAGCCAGGACAAAAAAGTGATTTTTCACAATCATTTTCTCAAGAAACGATCCGGCAGAGGAAACGTAACGGTCAGATTTACAGGCCGTTTTTGCAAAATCCTGGGATACATGATATAATCAAAATATATTATAATCATCAGAGAAGGAGCATTTCGTTTATGAAGTTTATCTCATGGAATGTAAACGGCCTGCGGGCCTGTGTTCAGAAAGGATTTCTGGACTTTTTCAGGGAAGCCGATGCAGATTTTTTCTGCATTCAGGAAACAAAGCTGCAGGAGGGGCAGATTTCCCTGGATTTGCCGAAAGAATATGAAAGTTATTGGAATTATGCGCAGAAGAAAGGCTATTCCGGCACGGCGATTTTCACAAAACATAAGCCGTTGTCAGCAGCTTACGGAATAGGCGCAGAGGAACACGATTCCGAAGGCCGTGTCATTACGCTGGAATATGAGGACTTTTACCTTGTAACCTGTTATACCCCCAATTCCCAGAATGAATTGGCCAGGCTTTCCTACCGCATGGAATGGGAAGAGGCAATGATTCAATATCTGGATGGGCTGAAAAAGAAGAAATCTGTTATTTTCTGCGGGGATTTGAATGTGGCTCATCAGGAGATTGATTTGAAGAATCCTAAAACCAATCGGAAAAACGCCGGATTTACCGATGAGGAAAGGGAGAAGTTTTCGAACCTTTTGAGCCATGGCTATATAGATACCTTCAGGCATTTTTATCCTGATTTGGAACAGACATATTCCTGGTGGTCTTACCGGTTTAAAGCCAGAGAGAAAAATGCCGGGTGGCGAATTGACTATTTTGTAGCGTCGGAGGATTTAAAGGACAGACTGAAAGATGCGAAAATCCATACGCAGATACTTGGTTCTGATCATTGTCCGGTGGAATTGGAGATAGAGTAAGGAAAAAATGGGCGAAGAAAAGAAAAAGATATTCAATGGCGTCCTGCCTTTGTGTCCGCTATAAACCTGGAATTGTCAGAAAACCGTAAGGATCTTGTATTTGAAAGAGAATAGAAAATGGGTGGAGCAGCAGAAAGGAGAGGATGATATGGGTCCGGTTTTGATGGAAATTATGGAACCAGAATTGAGGGAGGACGAGAAAAGAGGAAAAGAGAAAGGGATTCAGGAAGGGATTCGAAAGGGAATTTACGGAACCGTAAATGTATTGCGCAATCGTGGGATGAGCAGAGACAAAATAATAGAAGCTGTTATGGAACAGTATGGTTTGTCAGAAAAGGAAACCGTTAAATTTTTGTAACCAATGAGCATCCAGAAAGGAATAGAAATGGAAAAAGGAGAAATCAGGCTTCGGAAGGTCATCGTGCATATTTTAGATTCCACAGTGGGAACGCCGGTACTTTCGGATGCGCTGCTGGATTACGGTTCCGATTTTGGAGATTTTTTGCGAGAGCATATTTACAGGATCGAAACGACAGATGAGAAGAAAACCTGTGAATTCCATAAAGAGGAATCGGAGGTATATCAACAGATAGCTGCCTTTGCAGAAGCAGGGCTGGAGGAGGGAAAATTTATAGAAACCAGCCAGAAAATGGCAGCCCGTCTGTACGAAATCATGAATCAGAATATTGAGATTCCTCAGGCGGATTTTGTGGTGGTTTTGTTTGAAGCAGATGCAGGAAAATATCTTGCGCTGCTGAAAATGGATTACAGGACTTCTTATACTCACCAGACTCAGTCCGACGCATTTGGAAACGCCAATGAAATTATTAAGTTTCGGGCAATTCTTCCCACAGAAACCCAGAAACTGTCGGAGGCTGCTCTTATCAGCCTGTCAGATTTTACCGTTTTTCTGACGGAGAAAAAATATGAGGTTAACGGCACAAAGACAAATTATTTTTCAAAATTATTTTTAAACTGCAGCGGAGCGCTGTCCCCGAAATCCCAGCTTTCCATTGTCACCCGGGCCATCGACACAGTACAGAAGAAGTATTTCAACGACGGGGAGCAGTTTGAGGCGCAGATGGAAACTAAGCAGATCATTCATGATCAGCTGGCGGAAACAGGAGCAGTGGACGTGCCTTTTGTGCTGGATCAGGTTTTTAAGGAGAAGGAAGAATACAAGGAAGAAGTTCAGGAAAAGCTGGAGAAATACAAAATGGGAGCAGATCTTCGAATTGAACCTCAGGCAGAAAGCACAACCAGAAAGTTTGGGAAGCAGCACCTGACTACAGACACCGGAGTGGAAATTAAGATTCCCATGGAGCAGTATCAGGATGGGGAGCGTATTGAATTTATTACCAATCCGGATGGAAGCATTTCAATTTTGATTAAAAATGTGGGTCATATTACTTCTAAATAAATGGAGCAGGAAATGAAAAAAGTTGCCATTGAGAAATCTAAACAGGATTTAGAAATTATCAAATATTACTAAGAAGGAGAGAGCGGAATTTGCCACCGCTCTTTTTTTACTTTATAGGAAATTGCGATTTTTGAGGAGAGAAAAAGAACAAGAGTTTACCGAAC
>NZ_SRYA01000039.1 GCF_004793545.1 Petralouisia muris
CGGGAGGAGCGGCTTGCGGAAATTGAAGGCGCTTTACGCAAGAAATGCAAGGAAACGCCTTATGCAGAAAATATGCTGGAGATCAATGGCGCAGGTGAGAACATTCCGGCCGGAATGCTGGCGGAAATGGGAGACGTCAGCAGACAGGCACAGATAGCGGCATAGGAAACCAAAATAAGAAACATAATCCAGAACTCTGTCGAGACGCTGGCGTCAGGTGTTGGGGATTGGACAGGGCTCTGGAACAGAAACCCGTAAACGATGGGGTCTGAAATGAACCGCATCAGCAAAAAGACCGACAGGAATCTGCAGTGGCATAGCGTCCACTGGTAAAATCAGCGCCATGGCAGGTAAAAGCAGGTCGGCAACAATCAAACATAAAAAAGGAAGTTGGGACACGATCCCTTTAGACGCGGAAGGTTCATCATCATAGTTGAACAGAGGGAAAATAGCCTTCACAAAGCAAACAAAAGGGATGCTTTAACAACTATACCCATTTATCAGCTATTCGGAACATGATACTGCGATATCCATCACTTCCTGCTCTGTTTTTGAGGTAAGCAGAATCGTCAAAGCTAGAAAAATCAATAGATTTAGGCTTGACAGAATAGGAAGGAAATCCTTGCCGGGCAGGCCTATCGGGAATACACGGGGCTGATTGAAGAATTGAACGAAATGAAACAGGAATACGTGGAATTAATTAAGGAAATGACAGAAATGAAAGAAAAGATGAAACGCAAATGTAAGTGAATATAAGCAATGCAGATTATTTGTAGACTGTGAATAAATATGGGGCAGTATGCAGCAATGTCACTGAACCAAACATTTTGATGGACACATTATATTATTGAAGAAACAGAAACTAAAAACGCATCACGCATTCATATGAAAGTATAGAACTTTGAGGAAATATAAATTCACATGCGGCAGGAAAAAGAATCCTGCTGCATGTTCCATATAAAATAGAAAAAATGAACAACAGAGGTGACGAAACATAGAAGACAGTATGAAAAAAGAAACCCTGCAATATGGCCAGAGCACGGAAATCTTGCAGTTTATCATAAAAAGTGGTATGCTTGACTTACACGATGTACAGGATAGCATGGAAGCTATGAAGAGAGATGAATTATTAAAGAAGCATCAATACAAAATCTGGCAGGGCAAGGATGGAAAATGGTATACATATCTGCCGGATGATAAGAAAGGGAGAGTGAAGAAGAAAAAAGTTCAAAGAAAGAGATTGAGAATGTAGTTATGGAATACTACAAAAATCTAAAAACGGAACCTATCATATTTAAGGAAAGATATAATGTATGGATTCAAAGACAATTGGATTGTGGTGTTTCAAATAATACGATGAATAGATATAATTGTGATTATGTTAGATTTTTTGAAAATAGCACAATTGAATTTATGGACATTTCTAAAATCGATGATGAAATCTTACATTGTTTCCTGAATTAATAGGATTAAGCAAAAAGAATTGTCCTATCGGGCAGTGAAATCCATGTTTGGGATATTGAATGGAATTTTTCAAAAGGCACAGAAAGACAAAATAATCCATGTAAATCCGTGTGAAAGTATAGATTTCCCGGTATTAAAGGAGCATTGTAAAGTTCAGATAGGAAAAACAGCAGAGGAAAGAGTTGTATCGGATGAACAAATGAAGTTATTGTACGATATTATCACACAGGATCATATGAATAAACCAAACTATATTCCGCCGTATGCAATAGAATTAGTCTCATAAGCTGGAATGAGAGCTGGCGAATTGGCAGGTTTGATTTGGGAAAACGTTAATTTCAAAGAAAAATACATTTTGGTCGCTAGATCTGAAAAGTATGACAGGGAAAAGAAAGAGTATTTTATAGATACAACCAAAAACGCAAAACCGCGGTTTATTCTATTGGGCAAGGAAATAGAAATATTGCTAAAGCAGATTAAAAAGGTTGAGACAGGTTATGGATATTTATGTGAGTACGTTTTTGCAAATGGAAATGGACGGATTCATGCAAGAGTGATATACGATTGTATGAGGAATAAATGCATTCAGGCAGGAATCCAGGCGAAAAGCATACATGCGTTAAGACGTACAATTAATTCAAAGATGCGTTGTGAAGGAGTTTCTTCTATTGTTGCATCTTCTATCCTTGGACATACAGAAAAGGTTAATAATTCGAATTATGCCTATGATGTGTCTGACAAGCAGTATAAAATTAATGTAATTTCAAACATCAACAGGGAGATTACGCAGGCGGTGAAATAGAGTTCTCAAAAAATCAGAACACAAAAAATGCCAAACCTCTTATTTTCCAAGGAGTTCAGCATCTAAAAGAACTGCCGGCAGCGGGACTTGAACCCGCACGTGGTTGCCCACAACAGATTTTGAGTCTGCCTCGTCTGCCATTCCGACACGCCGACATATTGTTCATCCGAACAAAATATATATTACCATAGATAGGAAAAAAAAGCAAGTACTTTTTTAAATGTTTCTGCATTGAATGAAATTGAGGAACGTGGTAGAATAAGAGCGGTAAAAAATTTTCAGAAAAAAGGAGAATACAGGTGACAGCAGAGAGAATTGAAGCGCTCAGAGCAGAGATGCGAAAGAGAAAAATTGACATGTATATTGTGCCTACCTCTGATTTTCATGAATCAGAATACGTGGGAGATTATTTTAAAGCCAGGAAATATATCACAGGATTTACCGGTTCAGCAGGAACTGCCGTGATTACGGAAACGGAAGCAGGACTGTGGGCGGACGGCAGATATTTTATTCAGGCAGAACGCCAGCTGGCAGGAAGTCCGGTAATCCTGTATCGGATGGGAGAAGAAGGCGTTCCCACCGTGAAAGAATATGTAGAGAAGAATCTTCCTGAGAAGGGCTGCCTTGGCTTTGATGGCCGTGTGATAAATGCCAAAGACGGGGAAGATTATGAAAAAGCTGCATCAGATAAACAGGGAAGTGTTTATGTGTCAGAGGATCTGGTGGGCATTATCTGGAAAGAACGGCCGCAGCTTCCTAAGAATCCGGTGTTCGTGCTGGAGGAAATTTATGCGGGGGAAAGAACGGCAGATAAGCTGAAGAGACTGAGGGAAAAAATGACGGAAAAAAAAGCCAGCATCCATATCCTTACCTCCTTGTATGATATTGCGTGGCTCTTTAACATTCGCGGCGGCGATATCGATCATGTGCCGGTAGTGCTGTCTTTTGCAGCGGTGACGGAGAAAGAAAGCTATTGGTTCATTCATGAGGAGACGTTGGATGAAAAACTGCGCAGCTATTGCAGGGATAATCAGATTATCCTCAAGCCTTATGAAGAAATTTATGCTTATGCAGAGCAAATTCCGGAGACTGAAACAGTTTTGCTGGATAAGAATATTGTAAATTACCGTATTTTTCATAATCTGAAATCCGGGGTAAAGGTGGTGCAGGAGCCTAACCCAACAGAATTGATGAAAGCAATTAAAAATGAGACTGAGCTTTCGAATATTCGGAATGCACATGTAAAAGACGGAGTTGCTTTTACCAAATTCATGTATTGGTTAAAGACGAATATTGGAAAGCAGAAAATTACAGAGATTTCTGCTTCAGATTATCTGGAAGAGAGAAGAAAAGAACAGGAATTGTTTGTGGATTTGAGTTTTGATACCATCAGTGCATATGGAGCAAATGCAGCTATGATGCATTATACGGCAACGCCAAAGACGGATGCGGAACTGAAACCAGAAGGATTCTTGCTGGTGGATTCCGGCGGGCATTATCTGGATGGAAGTACGGATATTACCAGAACCATGGCCCTTGGAGCTTTAACGGAAGAAGAGAAATTCCACTTTACCACCGTATGCCGTTCCAATCTGAATCTTGCTTCGGCGAAATTCCTATACGGCTGCCGGGGGCTGAATCTTGATATTTTGTCCAGAGGTCCGCTATGGAATCTGGGCCTGGATTACAAATGCGGGACAGGCCATGGAATCGGATATCTTTTGAATGTCCATGAGGGTCCGAATGGGTTCCGTTGGAAAATCGTACCAGAGCGGGGGGACAGCTGCGTGCTGGAGGAAGGCATGGTTACCACCGATGAGCCGGGGGTTTATCTGGAAGGAAAGTATGGCATCCGGACAGAAAATGAGTTGATCTGCAAGAAAGCAGAGAAGAATGAATACGGACAGTTTATGGAATTTGAAACCGTTACTTATGCACCCATTGATCTGGATGCAATTCTTCCGGAGGAAATGACGGCTTCTGAGAGAAATTTACTGAATCATTACCATGAAATGGTGTATGAAAAGATTTCTCCGTTTCTGACAGAAGAAGAACGGGAATGGCTGAAGGTTTATACCAGAGCTATATGATAGGTATTATTTCAGCGGTGTAATAGCAGCGTTTCTACTTATCTGAATTTCGTTGGCATTTAACCGCCGGAGTAATAGAATTGCTGCTGCGCTGAGTGTTTTTAAACACACGTTATAATTCAGGCAGCAGCAATTTATATTTTGGAAGACCGTCGAAACAATCACCGCATTTGTTCTATTATGTTTTCCGATACAAGGGAGTAAAATGTAATCGTGTACTTAAAATGATTTGCAATTGGCAGTTCTCAGGCAAGAATCCGTTTTATCATATCAGCTAATTTATTCAATGCAAACACCTCTGATAATATTATATAAAACTACATCACACTTCCCCAAAAAGCGTAAAGAATTATATTTTTTGCTATTTCGTGAATTAATAACTTTTAAATCTGAGGCATTTGGTGTAAAATAGAAATGATTATGGGTAAAAGCGGAAATATTTTTTAATAGAAGGAATCAGTGTATGAGTAAGAAAATAGTTTTGATTGACGGACACAGTATTCTCAACCGGGCATTTTTCGGGATACCGGATTTGACCAATGGAGAAGGGCTCCATACCAATGCTGTGTATGGGTTTTTGAATATTTTGTTTCGGATACTGGAAGAGGAAAAACCGGATTATTTGACGGTGGCCTTTGATGTGCACGCCCCCACATTCCGGCATAAAATGTATGAGGCCTATAAAGGCACGAGAAAACCCATGGCAGAGGAATTACGGCAGCAGGTTCCGGTGATAAAGGAAGTGCTGCAGGCCATGGGCGTTGTGATTGTGGAGCAGGAGGGTTATGAGGCAGACGATATTTTAGGAACCCTTGCAGTGCAATGTGAGGAAGAAGGGCTTCAGGTATCCCTGGTGTCCGGAGACCGGGATTTACTGCAGCTTGCCAGTGAGCGTATCAAGATCCGCATTCCCAAAACAAAACGCACCGGAACGGAAATTGAAGATTATTATGCAGCGGATGTGAAAGAAAAATATCAGGTGACCCCGAAAGAATTTATCGATGTAAAGGCATTGATGGGGGACACTGCGGACAATATTCCGGGGGTGCCAGGCATAGGAGAAAAGACGGCTACGGCATTGATTGTTTCCTATGGAAGTATTGAAAACGCCTATGCGCATGTGGATGAGATTAAGCCTCCAAGGGCTCAGAACAATCTGCGGGAGCATTACGAACAGGCGCAGATGAGCAAAACTCTGGCAACCATTGAAGTGAATGCGCCCATCGAATATCACCTGGAGGAGGCCGCGCTTGGGGATTTGTTTACGCCGGAGGCTTATGTATGGCTGAAGAAGCTGGAATTTAAGAACATGCTGAGCCGTTTTCAGGTGGAAACTCCGGCTGTTTCCATGGAACAGTATTTTATAGAAGTAACAGAGTTGTCAGAGGCGAAGCAGGTCTTCCAGGAGGCGGGAGAGGCGGAACGGATTGGATTTTCCCTTTTGGCGGACGCAGAGGGCGCAGAGCCGGAAGGTCAGATGACATTGGATAGTTTTCTTCAGAATGACAGAGAAGCGGCAGAGAAAAAAGCCGAAGGAATTCTTGGAATTTCCCTTGCATTTGGAAAGGAGAAAATATTTTATCTGCGGGCGGGAGAACATATGGCAGGCAAATGGCTTGTGGAACAGCTTCTCGCACTGCTGCAGAAGGTAAAGTCGGCAGCTACCTTTGATTTGAAATCCCAGCTGTCCTGGCTTTCCATTCCGAGGGAACTTAGAAATAAAATTTCAGATGTTTTAATCAGCGCCTATCTGATAAATCCTCTGAAAAGTGACTATACCTATGATGATATAGCCAAAGAGTATCTGGATTTGATGATTCCGTCACGGATAGATTTGCTGGGAAAGCTGCCGCTTTTTCAGGCGTCCCTGGAAAAAAGGAAAGAGTTGTTTCAGTATGGGGCTTTTCTGGCGGCAGTGCCCTTTCAGGCGTCAGAGAAGCTGGAACAGAAGCTGAAGGATACAGGAATGCAGCAGCTTTTTTGGGAAATAGAAATGCCTCTGACCTATACCCTGTATGAGATGGAGCAAGAAGGCGTTCAGGTAAACGGGGAAGCATTGAAATCCTACGGCGAGAATCTTTCTGAAAAAATTATAGAGCTGGAGCGGGAAATTTATCAGGAGGCAGGCGAGGAATTTAATATCAATTCTCCGAAACAGCTTGGGGTGATCCTCTTTGATAAATTGAAAATGCCCTATGGCAAGAAAACAAAAACAGGATATTCCACTGCGGCAGATGTATTGGAGAAGCTGGCGGGAGATTACCCTCTGGTGTCAAAGATTTTAGAGTACCGCCAGCTCACAAAGCTGAAATCCACCTATGCAGAGGGCCTTGCCAATTATATTGAAGAGGATGGGAGGATACGTTCCACCTTTCATCAGACTATTACAGCTACCGGAAGGCTCAGCAGTGCAGAACCGAATCTGCAGAATATTCCCATTCGGATGGAACTGGGACGGCAGATCCGGAAGGTATTTATTCCCAGAGAGGGGTGCGTGCTGATAGATGCAGATTATTCCCAGATTGAGCTGCGGGTGCTTGCCCATATGTCAGGCGATGAGAACCTGATCGGCGCTTACCGCAAAGCTCAGGATATTCACAGAATTACAGCATCCCAGGTATTTCATGTTCCCTTTGAAGAAGTGACCTCCCTGCAGCGGAGGAACGCCAAGGCTGTAAATTTCGGAATTGTATATGGAATCAGTTCTTTTGGGTTAAGCCAGGATCTGAGCATTACCAAAAAGGAAGCAGCCGGGTATATTGAGTCGTATTTTGAGACGTATCCGGGAGTGAAGCGCTTTTTGGATCAGCTGGTGAAGGATGCGAAGGAAAAGGGATACGTTTCCACCATATTTGGCAGGAGAAGGCCGGTGCCGGAACTGTCCTCAGGCAATTTTATGCAGAGGTCCTTCGGAGAGCGGGTGGCAATGAATGCGCCTATTCAGGGAACAGCCGCGGATATTATCAAGATAGCAATGATCCGGGTCAATGAGTCTCTTAAGGATAAGGGATTGCGTTCCCGGCTGATTCTGCAGGTCCATGATGAATTGCTGATTGAAGCATGGGAAGAGGAAATGGAACAGGTGGAAGAAATTTTAAAGCAGGAAATGGAAAACGCCGCCGTCCTTTCCGTCCAGTTGGAAATCGATATGAAACATGGAAAAGACTGGTATGAAGCACATTAAAAAATAGATAAAGGAGTTTTGACATATGCAGGTAATAGGAATTACTGGTGGAGTTGGAGCAGGAAAATCTGCCATTCTGGAGTATTTGGAGCAAAATTACAGAGTGAAAAATCTCATCGCAGACAAAATAGCCAAAAGGCTGATGGAACCGGGAAGCGAGTGTTACCGGAAATTGCTGAAATTCCTTCCGGTAGAGGTATATAATGACGATGAGACTATTAACCGGGGAGCCTTGTCAGCGGCAATTTTCAGTTCCGATGAACTGCGCAGCCGGGTTAATGAGGTAATGCACCCTGCTGTAAAAGAATACATTATCGGGCAGATTGCAGAGCAGGAGCGTATGGGAATCCTGGATTATGTAATTATAGAAGCTGCTCTTTTGATTGAAGAAAATTACGAGGAAATCTGCGATGAATTGTGGTATGTGCGGACTTCCGAAGAAATCAGGAAAAAGAGGATTATGCGTTCCAGAGGGTATTCCGAGGAGCAGGTGGAGAGTATGTTTAAGAGCCAGCTTTCTGACAGTGAGTACCGAAAGCACTGCCAGGTGGTGATTGAGAATGACGGAACCAGGGAAGAGACATTCTATCAGGTTGCCCAGGCAATTAAGCAGAAGGGGGAATTAAATAAGATGGAACAGCAGTTAAATGGGGTTCCGCTGGTCTTCGGGCTGGATATTGGCACCAGAAATGTAGTAGGCACGGTTGGATATAAAGACGAAGATGATTTCTATGTGATTGCCCAATATATGAAGGAACATGAGACGCGTTCCATGCTGGACGGACAGATTCATGATATTGGACGAGTGGGACGGACAATTAATACGGTGAAACAAGCACTGGAGGAGCAGAGCCATTTTTCTTTAAGTGAAGTGTGTATTGCAGCGGCAGGACGTGTGTTGAAAACAGTCACAACTACAGTGGAATACAGCTTTGAGGAAGAAGTGGTAGTGACTGGGGAAGATGTGCATACCCTGGATTTGCTGGGAATTGAGAAAGCACAGCAGATTTTAAATGAAAACAACGATACGAATTTCAAATTTTACTGCGTGGGATATTCCGTGGTGAAATATTACCTGAACGGAGATATTTTTTCCAACCTGGAGGGACATAAAGCAGAGGTGGTCAGTGCGGATATTATCGTGACCTTCCTGCCGGAAGACGTGGTGGACGGCCTGTATTCTGCCGTGGGGCTTGCAGGCCTGAAAGTGGCAAGCCTTACCCTGGAGCCGATTGCAGCCATCAATGTGGCAATTCCAGAAACCTTCCGTATGCTGAATATTGCATTGGTGGACGTAGGCGCAGGCACCAGCGATATTTCTGTAACAAGAGACGGCAGCATTATAGCCTATGGCATGATCCCCTGCGCAGGAGATGAGATTACAGAACTTTTGGTGCAGCATTATCTGGTGGATTTCAAGACGGCAGAGCATATTAAGTTAAGCTCCACCACGGAAAAAGAAATTGAATATCAGGATATTATGATGATTAAGCATACCATAACGGCAGAGGAAGTATGGGATTTGATTCAGCCGCTGGTATTCCGCCTGACAGAAGATATCGCAGCGAAAATTAAGGAATTAAACGGCGGGGAAACCGTAAGCGCTACCTTTGTGGTAGGAGGCGGCGGCAAGGTGCATGGATTCGTGGAGCACCTGGCTTCTGAGCTGGAGCTTCCGCTGGAGCGTGTGGCGTTAAGAGGGGAAGAAGTACTGCAGGAAATCCATTTTGAGCAGGAAGAAATTAAGAAAGATCCTCTGTTGGTAACGCCCATTGGCATTTGCATCAGCTATTATGATCAAAAGAATAATTTTGTCTTTGTGCGGTTTAACGGCGAGAGAATTAAATTATATGATAACAACAAACTGACCATAGTAGACGCAGCGCTGCGGGCAGGATTCCCCAATGATCAGCTTTTCCCCAGAAGAGGAAAGGAAATCAATTTCTATGTAAATGGAAAGAAACGGATTGTCCGGGGAGAGCCTGGGGAATCTGCCGTGGTTCGGGTGAATGGCAGGATAACCAGCATCAACGCCACGTTAGAACCTAACAGTGATATTGTAATTGAGCCTTCCACTGTGGGAGAAGCAGCCGTGTGTCGGTTAGAAGAGCTGGAAGAATACGGCAGAGTTGTCATTACCTTCGAAGTAAACGGCAGAATGATTACTTGTCCGAAATTTGCGGAGGTAAACGGCAGCCTGGAGCCGCCCTATTACGAAATTCAGGAAAATGACTGGGTAGAAATGCGCGGATTTTATACCGTTGCCCAAATCATGGAGTTTATGGATGTGGAAATTGATTTGGACGGCGAAATCCTTGTAAATAACAAGCCGGCAGATCTGGATACCCAGGTGTATGAGAATTTCTCAGTAGAATGGGAAGTGATTACCTATCGGACGCCTTTGGCAGAGATTGAGAATGTGTACGGCAGACCCTTAGAGGAGTCAGAGATGACAGCAGATGAGTTGGCAGAAGAGCTCAAGGCAGAGGAGACAGAGATACCAGAAGAGCCGAAAGCTGTAGCAGAACCAGAAGTTTTAGAGAAAGCCCAAGCTCCAACAGGGAAAGTTATGACTAAACAGGCAGAAACGCCAATAGAACGGAATATTATGGAAGAAGGGGCAGGAACTTCAAAAGAACGGAAGATTATGGGAGAACAGCCAGAGGTTCCAAAAGAACAGAAAGTTATGGAAGAACAGCCAGAGAAAACAGAGGAAATGAAAGTTTCCCAAAAACAGCCGGAGAATCTGGAAGAAGAATCTGAAAAAGAGACAGAAAGTACCAAAGAAGTGTTGCTCAAAGAGCCGGAAGCATCCAGAGAGGTACGGATAAGAGAAACAGAGACTTCCCGGGAAGTGGTGGTACGAGAACCGGAAGAAACCAGCGAAGCCACAGAAAAAGAACCGGATTCTTCTCAAACGCTTAAGAAACAGGAAGAGGAAGAGTTGACCCAGGAAGAGTTAGAGGAAAAATATCTGCAGTCTCAGCAAACGGTAGAAAGTGATATCCGTCCAACCATCCGAAAGAAACCGGAAGCCAAAATTGTGAAGGAGAAACCGGCAGGGGTTTCCTTGCAGGTAATTGTAAATAATGCGGCAGTTACTTTGACTGGAAAAGCTTCCTATGTGTTTGTAGACGTATTTGACGCCATAGCATTTGATTTGAATGCTGGAAAAGGAAGGGCGATTGTTACTAAGCTGAATGGTGAAGTGCCTTCTTATACTGCTCCTCTTAAGTATGGGGATGTGGTGGAAATTTACTGGGAGGATTAAAGGCTATGAGGTTGTGCAGCATTGCAAGCGGCAGCAGCGGGAACTGCATTTTTGCCGGAACGGAGACAACAAGCCTTCTGATTGACGCCGGGATCAGCGGAAAACGCATAGAAGCGGGATTAAATGAGATTGGCTGTACTGCCAGGGAAGCAGACGGAATTCTGGTTACCCATGAACATGCAGATCATATCAGCGGCTTGGGCGTTATGTCCCGAAGGTTTGGGATTCCCATTTATGCCACGAAGGGAACCAGGGAAGCAATTGTAAAGTGTAAAAGCGTTGGTGAGATACCGGAGGAATTGTTTCGGGAAATTGAGCCGGATCGGGAGTTTTCCATTGGGGATATTACAGTAAGCCCCATTGGCGTCTCCCATGACGCTGCCATGCCCACAGCTTTTCTTTTGCGCCAGGGGGAAAAATCTATGGCTGTCATGACAGATCTTGGAATGTATGACAGCTATATCATAGAAAAGCTTCAGAACCTGGACGTGCTGCTGCTGGAAGCAAATCATGATGTGCATATGCTGCAGGTAGGAACCTATCCTTACTATTTGAAGCAGCGTATTTTAGGGGATAAGGGACATTTATCCAATGAATTATCCGGCCGGCTGTTAAGCGAAGTGCTTCATGATAACTTCAAAACAGTGATTTTGGGGCACTTGAGCAAGGAAAATAATTACGAAAAGCTGGCCTATGAAACAGTGCGGCTGGAAATTGATATGGCAGAAAACCATTACCGGGCCAAAGATTTCCCGATTTATGTAGCAAAACGCGATATGGTTTCGGATGTGATTGAATTTTAGAACAGAATGTGCCCCGCACATGAAATGGAGGATGAAAAGAGAATGGAGCAGAAGTCAGACAGAACAATTATCACAGTGGTAGGAAAAGACACGGTAGGAATTATTGCCGGCGTATGTACATATCTTGCGGAAAACGATATCAATGTGCTGGATATCAGTCAGACAATCGTGCAGGGATTTTTTAATATGATGATGATTGTAGATATGAAAAAAGCATCGAAGCCCTTTGGACAGTGCGCCAAAGAACTGGAGCAGGTTGGGGAAAAAATCGGCGTGTCCATTAAGTGTCAAAGAGAAGAAATATTTAATAAAATGCACAGAATTTAAGGAGCAGAGCGATGATAAATATCTGGGAAGTAAAAGAAACCAATAAAATGATTGAGCAGGAAAATCTGGATGTCCGCACCATTACGTTGGGAATCAGCTTGTTGGATTGTATTGATTCTGACTTGGAGCAGTTAAACAAAAATATTTATAATAAAATTACCAGAGTTGCCGCGAAGCTGGTGGAAACAGGAACAGAAATTGAACGTGATTACTGTATTCCTGTGGTAAACAAGCGAATTTCCGTAACGCCTGCGGCGCTGATTGGGCAGGCCGCCTGCAGGACGCCGGAAGATTTTGTAACCATTGCTAAAACGTTGGATCGCGCAGCAAAGACAGTGGGGGTTAATTTTATTGGCGGATATTCTGCATTGGTGTCGAAAGGGATGACAAAAGGAGATGAAAATCTGATTCGTTCCATTCCCAAAGCCCTTTCCGTCACAGAGCGGGTGTGCAGTTCCGTCAATGTGGGCTCCACCAAAACCGGGATTGATATGGATGCTGTGAAATTAATGGGAGAAATTGTACTGCAGACTGCTGAATATACGAAAGAAAATGATTCCCTTGGCTGTGCAAAGCTGGTAATTTTTTGCAATGCGCCGGATGACAATCCCTTTATGGCCGGTGCCTTTCATGGCGTAACGGAGGCGGATGCGATTATCAATGTAGGGGTTTCCGGCCCGGGAGTGGTAAAAAAATCACTGGAACAGGTGCGGGGTGAGAATTTTGAAGTGCTCTGTGAAACCATCAAGAAGACGGCTTTTAAGATTACCCGCGTAGGGCAGCTTGTAGCCCAGGAAGCCAGCAGGAGAATGGGGATTCCCTTCGGCATTATTGATTTGTCTTTGGCTCCTACGCCGGCAGTAGGCGATTCTGTAGCTGAGATTTTAGAGGAAATCGGCCTGGAATATGCTGGAGCTCCCGGTACCACGGCAGCTTTGGCTCTGTTGAATGATCAGGTAAAAAAAGGCGGAATTATGGCGTCTTCCTATGTAGGCGGATTAAGCGGCGCATTTATTCCGGTCAGTGAAGATCAGGGCATGATAGATGCAGTGGAAGCGGGAGCGCTGACTTTGGAGAAATTAGAGGCCATGACCTGTGTCTGTTCTGTAGGGCTTGACATGATTGCCGTTCCGGGAGATCTTCCGCCTTCTACAATTTCTGGAATTATTGCAGACGAAATGGCAATTGGTATGATTAACCAGAAAACAACAGCAGTGCGGCTGATTCCAGTGATTGGAAAGGGAATTGGAGAAACGGTTGAATTTGGAGGTCTTTTAGGCCATGCTCCGGTGATGCCCGTAAATAAATACGGTTGTGAAGCATTTATCAGCCGCGGAGGCAGGATACCGGCGCCGATACATAGTTTTAAGAATTAGATTTGTGTATTGCCGAAAGATGTGATATAATTTACTCTGAGAGTTAGTTGCAGGGCTCCAACAGAGTTGGGAGGAGACCTGAGGGTTGCCTGGAGGCTCTGATGGAGTTGCGAGGAGACCGGAAGAATAAATCACCGGAGGTGGAATCTTTGAACGAGAGAGAAGATTATCTGGATAGACTGTTACGGGGAGTAGAGGATGATCCAGAAGAATTCCAGGGGTCAGAGGAAGATTTCTTAGAGGAGTTTAACAGTTCTTTTTCTGAAGATGATGAAAATGATTTTCTGCAGGAATTCGAAAGAAGCAAGAACAAAGCAGATTCAGAGTCCGATTTGGATATGGACTTTGATCTGGAAGATATTGATAATATCGTAAGTAATGTAAAAAATGGAACACTGGATGATATGGACCAGATAGATACTCTTGACGAGATAGATACTCTTGACGAGATAGATACTATTGGTGATATTGATACGTTCGGTGAAATTGATAACCTGGGAGAAGAGGATTTATCCATTGACGAGACCCTGCAGAATTTTCCGGAGGAGGATCCGGTATTGGATCAGATAGAGCCGGAGTTTGAGGCACAAGAATCCGAATTTGAGTCAGAGAATCAGGAATTTATGGTAAATACCATGGGTGATGCGGATATGCTTGGATTTGGAGAAGAAGACGCCGAACAGGGAATGGAAGATATGTTTTCTGATATGGGAGAAGAAGGAGAGGCAGATAATATGCCGGAAGATGAACTGGAATCCATAGCCAGAGATCTTGCAAAAGAGATCGGAGACCTGGGAATTGGAAGCAATGACGAGAGCGAAAGCGAAAAAGATAATAAGAAAGAATTAGAGCAGGTTTTGCTGGAAGAGGAACCAGAAAAGGGCAAGAAGGGAAAAAAGAAGAAAGAAGATCCGAATGGAAAGAAGCCGGGATTATTGAAACGGATATCATTGGCTCTTTTTGGAGAAGATGAAGAAGAGGAATCCGGCGAGGTTCCCCAAAATGCTGATATAGACAATCTTTCAGATGAAAATATGGAGATTCTGAGAGAGTTGGATGGGAAGAAGGGGAAGAAGGAAAAAGACGAGAAAGCCCTGAAAGCTCAGAAGAAAAAGGAGAAAAAGGCGCAGAAAGACCAGAAGAAGGCCGAAAAGAAGCAGGCGAAGGCCGAGAAGAAGGCGCAAAAGGAAAAGGAAAAACAGGCCAAACCGAAAAAAGAAAAGAAACCCAAGGTCGTGGAGAAATCAAAGCCTCTTCCGAAAAAGCCTGTGTTTATGATAATGTTGGTGGGAGCTTCCCTGGTGGTTTTGATTTATCTGGTTACCACCCAGGTTGGTTATTCCTTGGACATTGCCAATGCAAAGGAGTATTATGAGAATGGGGATTATGTGGAAGCATACACCTGTTTTACTCAGGGCGCAAAAGTGAAGGCAGTGGATGAAGAGTTATATAACAAGGCAAAGTATACCGCTTATGTACAGCAGCAGCTTCGGAGTTATTACACGTATCAGGAACAGGAACTGTATACGGAATCCTTAAACGCTCTGATTTGCGGCGTGGGAAGATACGATAAAAATGCGTCGGATGCTGCCAAGGCGGGAGCAGCCGCAGAATATGACAATATGCTTGCGGAACTGGAGAAATTACTGTCAGAGAAATTTGGCATGACCCTGGATCAGGCAAGAGAATTGTATGCCGTTCATGATAAAGAAGATTATACATACATGCTTTATGATATCATTAACAGTCTGGGGCTTCTAAAATAACGATGGACAGGTGTGCGAGATGATAGCGATTATTGATTATGATGCAGGAAACCTGAGAAGCGTGGAAAAAGCTTTGAAATTTCTGGGGGAAGAAAGTGTCGTTACCAGAGACAGGAGAGAGATTCTGGAAGCAGACAAAATCATTCTTCCAGGAGTGGGCGCTTTCGGGGAAGCCATGGATCATTTGAAAAAATACGAATTGGATAAAGTAATACAGGAAGCAGTTCACAGACAAAAGCCGTTTCTCGGCATCTGCCTGGGATTGCAGTTGTTGTTTGAGGGCAGTGAAGAGAGCGGCGGTGTGGAAGGGCTGAATATTTTGGAAGGACAGATTTTGAAGATACCGGATGCACCGGGGATGAAGATTCCTCATATAGGCTGGAATTCTCTGCATTTACAGAATCAGGGCAGACTGTTTGAGGGAATACCGGAAGGAACCTTTGTATATTTTGTACATTCCTTTTATTTAAAGGCAAAAGAAGAAAGTATTGTAAAGGCTTCTGCAGATTACGGTGTGACGATTCACGCTTCTGTGGAACAGGGGACGGTATTTGCCTGCCAGTTTCATCCGGAAAAAAGCAGTTCCATGGGCCTTAAGGTACTGCAGAATTTTGCAAAAGCAGGGGAGGTGTAAGGGTGTTTACAAAAAGAATTATCCCCTGCCTGGATGTCCATGGCGGGCGCGTGGTAAAAGGCGTTAATTTTGTGAATCTTAAAGATGCCGGAGATCCGGTAGAGATTGCGGCGGCTTATGACAGAGCTGGGGCGGATGAATTGGTGTTTTTGGATATTACCGCTTCTTCTGACGCCAGAAATACAGTAGTGGATATGGTGCGACGGGTGGCTGAGACAGTTTTTATTCCTTTTACAGTCGGCGGAGGAATCCGTACGGTGGAAGATTTTAAAGTATTGCTTCGGGAAGGGGCAGATAAAATTTCCATTAATTCTTCTGCCATTAACACACCGAAATTGATTCAGGATGCGGCCGATAAATTTGGCAGCCAGTGCGTAGTGGTAGCCATAGACGCCAGGCGGCGAGAGGATGGCAGCGGTTGGAATGTATATAAAAACGGCGGCCGGATAGATACCGGCCTGGATGCGGTGGAATGGGCAAAGAAAGCAAATATGCTGGGGGCCGGAGAGATTCTTCTGACCAGCATGGATTGTGACGGAACAAAGGCCGGGTATGATCTGGAGCTGACCAGAGCCATTGCGGATTGCGTTACCATACCAGTGATTGCGTCAGGGGGTGCAGGAACCGAAGAACATTTCAAGGAGGCGCTGACAGAAGGAGGCGCAGATGCAGCCCTGGCAGCGTCTCTGTTTCACTATAAAGAATTGGAAATTATGGAACTGAAAGAATATCTGGCAGAACAACAGATACCGGTAAGATTATAGCAGTCAGCGTTTTTCTGCCGCAGGAAGCGCATATGCAGAAAATGATGCCGGTGAGAGGATAAAAAGGAGCAGGATACTATGGGAATGCTGGAAAATGACTGGGTGGAGGCTGTCGGAGAGGAATTTAAGAAGCCTTACTACGCAAAGCTTTATAAATTTGTAAAGGAGGAGTACAATACGAGGGTCATATATCCTCCTGCAGATGATATTTTTAACGCCTTGCATTTAACGGCTTTAAAGGATGTTAAGGTACTGATTCTGGGGCAGGATCCCTATCACAATGAAGGGCAGGCCCACGGGCTTTGCTTTTCGGTAAAGCCGGGAGTGGAACCGCCTCCCTCCTTGGAAAATATTTATAAAGAGCTGCATGAAGATCTGGGATGTGAGATACCGAACAACGGTTATCTGGTAAAATGGGCCAGGCAGGGAGTTTTAATGCTGAATACGGTGCTTACTGTCCGGGCGCATCAGGCCAATTCTCATCAGGGGCAGGGCTGGGAACAGTTTACAGATGCGATTATTCATGCAGTTAATGCACAGGACAGGCCCATTGTTTCTATGCTGTGGGGCAGGCCGGCGCAAAGCAAGGGGGCTATGCTGACCAATCCCAATCATTTGATTTTGAAAGCTCCCCATCCAAGCCCCTTGTCGGCATACCGGGGATTTTTCGGATGCAGGCATTTCAGCCAGGCCAATGAATTTTTAAAAACTCATGGGGTGGAGCCCATTGACTGGCAGATTGAAAATATTTAACAGGAATCCTAGAAATATTTGTTAAATATCTGAAAAATATTGCCAAATCAGGATAGGGATGCTATACTGTACATAGCTGAAAATGAAAGGTTTTTCAACGGCGCTGGTTCTTATGATTATTCTGTATCTACAAAAGCATGCATGATTGATTGTTATACGCAGAATGAGGCAAGCGAAGCGAATACTTACGGTAAGAGCAGAGCATATCAAAATAATTATTCTTGTATTATAATTATTTTGATAGAAGTAATTATAATAGCTGCATTGAGACGTAGGTTGTGAGAATAGAGAGAACTGTTGATAGGCAGTTCTTTTTTTCATCTTATAAGAAAGACTGCGCTATTGTTACAGGAAAGGAAAACAGATATGAAATTGCAGAATTTTCGGAGGCCCAGACGGCATCGCCAGTTCCATGGAACAGGCAGCATGGATTATTATGCTGCTCAGTCGGAACTAAGAAATTGGAATGGCAGTTATAAGGTAATCGCTGCCTGCATGGTTTTGCTGCTGTGTCTTATTTTGAACCAGTTGGAAATTTCTGTCACAGTAATTGTTTCTATGGGAATTGTAAATATATGGGGCAATCAGGTATCTTTTCGTGACTATGCAGGCTTTTTGAAAATTCCCATGGCATTCCTGCTGCTGGGGAGCGGGGTAATTGCTTTTGGAATTTCAAAATATCCGTTAGGAGATTTCAGGATATCCCTGCACTGGCGTTATCTCTGTATTTCAGACGAAGGGATAAGACAGGCTTTGGAACTATTTTTTAAATCTATGGGCGCTGTAAGCACCATGTATTTTCTGGCATTGTCTACTCCGGCAGGAGAGTTGGCAGGCATATTGAGAAAAGCCCATGTTCCCAAAGTGGTTGTGGAATTAATGCATATGATTTATCGCTTTATTTTTATTCTTACAAAGGTACAGGGAAATATGAAGGCAGCTGCCGTATCCAGGCTTGGGTATGTGGATTTTAAAACTTCCTGCCGTTCGTTTGGACAGACGGGAGGAAATCTTTTTTTGCTGTCTCTGAGGAAGGCAAATACATATTATGACGCTATGGTTTCCAGGGGATATGAAGGGGAACTTGTTTTCTGGGAAGAAGAGAAACCGGTAAAACTGTGGCAGGTTGGAATTCTGGCTATGTATGCAGCAGGATTGGTTTTCCTGTATTTCTGGGTAAAATAAGCATAAAAGCGGGACAGAGGAAGGGAGAAGGCTTGGAAAGTAATACAGAAGAAATTTTACGGACAGAGCGGTTGACTTATGAATATCAGCCGGGAAGTCCGGCATTGCGGGAACTGAGCATTTCTATCAGTCAGGGAGAGAAAATTGCTGTGATGGGTTCCAATGGGGCAGGAAAATCCACATTTTTTTTAAATTTGAACGGCGTGCTTCTGCCTACAGAAGGAACCATCTTTTATCGAGGGAAGCGGATTGGAAAAAAGGACCTGAATGATTTGAGAAAGCATGTGGGGTTTGTATTTCAGGATGCAGACAATCAGATTATTGCTTCGAGTGTTCAGGCAGAAGTGGCCTTTGGTCCAGTGAATCTGAAATTACCGAAAGGAGAAATTGAAAAAAGAGTTACCCGGGCTTTGGAATATATGGATCTTTTGGAATATCGGGAGCGGCCGCCCCATTATTTAAGCGGCGGCGAGAAGAAACGGGTCAGTATCGCCGATATCATTGCCATGAAGCCGGAGGTAATATTGTTTGATGAACCTACTGCAGCGCTGGATCCTTTGAGCGGAGACATGTTAGAGGAAGTGCTGGATAAATTGTCGGGGGAAGGGAAAACTTTGCTGATTTCCACCCATGATGTGGATTTTGCTTACCGCTGGGCGCAGCGGATTCTGGTTTTTGACAAAGGAGGACTGATAGCAGACAGCAATACTTTAGAGGTTTTCCGGCAGGAGGAAGTTTTAAAAAGAGCGCATTTGAAGAAACCGCAAATGCTTACGGTATATGAAACCCTGCTGCGTAAGAATCTGATACGCCCGGACAGTTATCCCAGGCAGGCGAAGGAGTTGGCAGAGACATTGATGTGATAAAGATTGTTTATTTTGGCAGAGAGGAGTTGCAGCATGAGGAGAGAAAGGTATACGGAATATTTGGAATATGTGAAAGAATATCTTACAAAACACGGCGGAATGGTTTCTCCCAATCCGAGACATCCTTTCCGCTGCCGGTTTCAGCATACGATTCGTGTTCTGCACTGGTGCTTTCGGCTTGCGGAAGGGCTGGAGCAGGTGGAGGAAGAGGTATTATATACAGCGGCAATTTTTCACGATATTGGTTATTCCGACGGAGAAAATGACCGGCATGCCCTGCGCAGCGGACAGGCGTTTCATGAATATGCGCTGAATCGGCAGATGAACGCAGAGTTTCGGGAGAAAGTGGAAAAGCTGATTTATGCCCATTCCAACAAGGCTTTGCTGAAAAATAAAAACGTCAGCCTGGAACTGATTTTGCTGATGGAAGCGGATTTGCTGGATGAGGAAGGGGCCATGGGAATTGTGTGGGATTGTATGAGTATGGGAAATATCCATGCGTCCAGTTATGCAGCGGCTTATTATCACATTATGGAGAATTCTAATAAGAAGGAGCCTAATCCTATGGTAACGGAAAAGGCAAAAGTTTTCTGGGAGGAAAAGAAACGTGTGGTTTCTGAATTTGCAGATATTCTTGCAGAGGATTTGATGATAGGAAGCCCGTATTTTGATATTTACTGATAATGCCGTATAAAAGCGTTTACGAACCGGAAAGGAGAAAATTTATGAAGAACCAACAGAAAAAACGATTTGTTTTAGTCATTGCCGTATTTGCAGCCTTTGCAATAGCGCCGGCTGCTAATGCCATGCACATTATGGAGGGATATCTGCCGATACGTTTTTGTATTGCTTGGGGAGTCATATGTGTTCCGTTTCTGATTATGGGATTTTTCTCAATCAGAAATAAGCTGCAGGAAAATCCAAAGAATATTACCATACTTGCCATGTCCGGAGCGTTTATTTTTGTGATCTCTTCTTTGAAAATTCCTTCGGTAACGGGAAGCTGTTCCCACATGACGGGAACCGGTTTGGGAGCAATTTTGTTTGGGCCAGGCGCAGTCAGTATTCTTGGAGTTATCGTATTGATTTTTCAGGCTATTTTGTTGGCGCATGGAGGTTTGACAAGCCTGGGAGCAAATACCTTTTCCATGGCAGTCGCAGGGCCTTTTTTGTCTTACGGCATATATAAGCTTTGCAGGAAATGCAGAGTAAACCGCAGGGTCAGTGTATTTCTGGCGGCAGCTTTTGGAGATCTTTTTACTTACTGCGTCACCAGCATTCAGCTTGCAGTTGCTTATCCCTCTGAGAATGGCGGGATTCTGGCGTCAGCAGGAAAATTTTTGACGGTATTTGCACCAACGCAGCTTCCCCTTGCAGTGGTAGAGGGGCTTTTGACAATGATTATTATGATTACCCTGGAAAATTACGCCAGGTCTGAATTGAAAAATGTTGGATATCTGGAAAATTGATGAGAATTATTATAATTTGTGTGAAGCAGACCCATTGTCATACATAGGAGGTATACAGTATGAAGAGTTCGGATAAAAAAATAATAGCGGCAGTTCTGGTGGCAGTACTGTTGATCATAGCAGTTCCCTTGCTGTTGCTAAGAGGTGCGGAATTCGGCGGCTCCGATGATGCTGGAAGTCAGGCCATTGAAGCCATTGCCGATGATTATGAGCCATGGTTTACGCCTGTTTTGGAGACTTTAATCGGAGGAGAGCTGCCGGGAGAAGTAGAAAGTCTGATGTTTTGTATTCAGACAGGAATTGGCGTAGGAATTATTGCTTTTCTTATGGGACGATTTGTGGAACGAAAAAAATGGGAAAATCAATAAAAACTCTTGACATTACTTCGCTATCGTAGTAAAGTATAACGCATATAGAGAAACCGATGAAAAAGAGTAGTAAGTTCTGGTTGAAATTACAGAGAGCTGTATAGGGTGGAATTACAGTATGGAGACCTGAATGGAATGGACTTTTGAGGGCGGTCTGAACTCGTAATGGAAGTAGGAGCCGCCGGGAACCGGACCCGTTATCAACCCGGCATGTATGATAGTACATGAGAGAGTGGACATTTGTCAATTTGAGTGGTACCGCGATAATAAGAATTTATTACCGTCTCAAGCGTTAGCTTGAGGCGGTTTTCTTTTATTAAGAAGGCTAAAATATGAAAGTTCGCGACTTTCTTATAAGATAAAAGTCCTCCGGGCAGGATGTGGGCTTGTGTGCATTGTTCATGAAAACCCTTTTTCATTGGTTTTTCAAAAAATAAGAAAATGAGGAAAACACTATGAAAAGAAAAACACTTGCAATTTTAACCACAATTACAATGATGGCAGCCATATTTACAGGTTGCGGCAGTAACGGCGCAAAAGGAGCGGCAGAAGCCGACAGTGGAAAAGGCGAAGAAGAGTTTTATACCATCGGCATTTCCCAGTTTGCGGAACACGGCTCTTTAGATAACTGCCGGGAAGGATTTATAAAGGGATTGGCAGAAGAGGGCATTGTGGAAGGGGAAAATCTGAAAGTGATTTACGACAATGCCCAGACGGATACGGGAACAGCCAGTACGATAGCGGAAGGGTTTGTTTCCCAGAAAACAGATTTGATCTGTGCCATTGCAACGCCCTGCGCTATGAGTGCATATAATGCATGTATGGAGACAGATATCCCGGTGGTGTATACGGCGGTTTCAGATCCGGCAGAGGCAGGCCTTGCAGATGAAGAAGGCAATCCAGTTGGAAATATTACGGGTTCCTCCGATGTGCTTCCGGTAAAAGCTCAGCTGGAAATGATTCGCAGCTTATTGCCTAAAGCAGAGAAAATCGGGATTATCTACACTACCAGCGAGGCCAATTCCCTCAGCACCATTGCCACATACAAAGAACTGGCAGGAGACTATGGATTTGAGATTGTGGATTCCGGCATTACCGCACCTTCCGAGGTGGAAATGGCAGCCGCAGATCTGGTTACCCGGGTAGACTGCCTGACGAATCTGACAGACAATACGGTGGTAGACGCCCTGCAGACGGTGCTGGCTGCGGCCAATGAAAAGAAGATTCCGATATTCGGAAGCGAAATTGAGCAGGTGAAATCCGGCTGTGTGGCTTCCATGGGAATTGAATATGTGGAGTTGGGCAGACAGACCGGAGTGATGGCGGCAAAAATCCTCAAGGGAGAGGCAAAGGCAGAAGAAACGCCCTTTATCTCAGCCACAGAAGCAGAACTTTATGTCAATACAGCCGCTGCAGATAAAATAGGAATGGCATTGGATGAAAACGATGTAAAGGATGCGGCAGAAACTTTTAATGAAATAACGGCAGAATAAGAAAAAGACAGATGGAGTGATAATATGATGCTGATTTTAAGTGTACTGGAACAGGGGCTTATTTATGGAGTAATGGCATTAGGAGTGTATATTACCTATAAAATCCTGGATTTTCCGGACCTGACCGTGGATGGCAGCTTTCCTATGGGGGCTGCTATTGCAGCGGTGATGATAACAGAAGGAATCCATCCGCTTTTGACCCTTCCGGTTAGTTTTGGAGCGGGAGCGTTTGTGGGGATATTAACCGGGCTGATTCATGTAAAATTGAAGGTGCGGGATTTGCTTTCCGGCATAATCATGATGACGGCACTGTATACTGTTAATTTGAGAATTACTGGTAAGGCAAATGTCCCTCTGTACAACAAAGCAACTGTTTTTGACAACCGGTTTACCGAGGGAATTGCAGGAAATGCATTGGCGCCTGCTGCCACATTGCTGGGAATCGCAGTGATTGCCATATTGGTGAAATATCTTTTGGACTGGTATCTAAGCACTCATTCCGGATATTTGCTGCAGGCCGTGGGAGATAATGATGTATTTGTTACATCTATGGGAGTGGATAAAGGCAGGGTAAAAATGATTGGCCTTGCCATTGCCAACGGGCTTACCGCTTTAGGAGGCTGTCTGTTTGCACAGCAGCAGAGGTTTTTTGATATTTCCATGGGAACAGGGACCGTAGTCATTGGGCTGGCCAGCGTGATTATCGGAACCAGCCTGTTAAAAAAAGCGACGCTGCTTCGGGTGACCAGCAGCGTAATCATTGGTTCCATACTCTATAAAGCCTGCGTGGCTTTGGCTCTCCGCTATATGAAGGTAATTAATCTGCAGTCCAAGGATTTAAAGCTGGTAACATCAGTTCTGTTTTTACTGATTCTGGTAATTGCAAATGAGAGAAGGAAGAAGGTGAAAAAGAATGCTTGAATTGAAAAATATTACGAAACATTACAATCCGGGAACGGTAAATGAGCTGTGTTTGTTTGAGCATTTTAACCTTGTGATTCCGGATCGGCAGTTTATGTCTGTGGTAGGCAGCAATGGTTCCGGAAAGACCTCTATGCTGAATCTGATTTGCGGAAGCATAGAGGCGGACGCAGGGCAGATTCTGGTAAATGGAAAGGATATTACCGGCAAAAAAGATTTTGAGCGCCACAGGAAGATTGGAAGAGTATTTCAGGACCCGGCCAAGGGCACCTGCCCTTCCATGACGATTTTTGAAAATATGTCCATTGCAGATCATAAGGGAAAAGGATACGGGCTGGGGCAGGGAAAGAATAAGAAGAAAGCCGAGAAATACCGGGAGATGCTGCAAAGCCTGAATTTGGGGCTGGAAGATAAAATGGAAACAAAGGCAGGAGCTCTTTCCGGCGGACAGCGGCAGACTCTGGCATTGCTTATGGCAACAATGACGCCCATTGAATTCCTGATTCTGGATGAACATACGGCGGCTTTAGATCCCAGAACCGCAGAGCTTGTCATGGAATTGACAGGGAAAATTGTAAAACAGAAGCAGGTCACTACAATTATGGTTACCCATAATCTTCGGTATGCGGTGGAATACGGGGATCGCCTCCTAATGATGCATCAGGGAACTGCAGTAATGGATTTTGCAGGAGAAGAAAAGGCAAAGCTGAAGGTGGAGGATATTCTTAGGACATTTAATGAAATCAGTATTGAATGCGGGAATTAGCCGGCAGTGCGTTCTATTGCCGGGCCGGCGTTTCGGGATTTTGGCATTACAAAAGGATAGTTACGTTGGAATTTTTCTGGAAAATTTTGCCGTAAAACCTCTTTACATTCATAGCATTCCGTGTTATATTAGAACAATCACAGACCAGAGGTTTGTGATTTCTGATATAAACCGGGATTCCTGCCATAAGGAATGGAGGAATGTTATGTCAGAAGTTACATCAGTGAAGAAAAAAGTCTTGAGAACAGCATTTGCAGTATGCTGCATGATATCCGTGCTGTTTCTTTCCATAAGTCAGTCAATGACAGCTTATGCGGCTTCCGGGCTGGAAGCCGTGGTCTTAAATTTTTATTCCAAAACGGTGAAAATCGGAGACGAATGTTATCTTCTTGCCCTTACCACGAACGGTAAAAAGCCCTCTTTTTCATCCAGTGATTCCAAAATTGCCTCGGTTAATACCTATGGAAAAATTACAGCGAAAAAAGCAGGAACGGTAAAAATCACGGCAAAGATTAAGAATGGGGAGGCAAGCTGCACAGTTACAGTGCAGAAAACAAAGATTCAGCTAAGCGCGAAGGAAATTTCTCTGGAAAATGGACAGAGCGCCAGATTAAAAGTCAATTCTTCCACGGGGCATCCCGTAACCTTTAAAACCAGTAAAAAAAGCATTGCCGAGGTAGACGAAAACGGAGTGATCACGGCCAAAAAGCCGGGAACTGCCACAATTACGGCAACTGTGGATAAAATATCTGCAAGCTGCAGGGTTACGGTGAAAAAGCCCACGGTCAGTCTGAGTAAACGGTCTGTTTCTCTGTACCGGAACAGGAAAGTGCGTTTAACAGTCAAATCAACCTCAAACAGCGCGCCCAAGTGGAAAAGCAATAAGAAAAGTGTTGCAACAATAGAACAAAACGGCGTAGTTACAGCAGTAAAAAATGGCTCCGCAGTTATTACCGTAACAGTGGATGGCGTAAGCAAAAGCTGTGAAGTTACAGTGAAAAAGCCTGTGGTTAAATTTGCAGAAAGTGAAATCATCATGGCAAGAGGGGAGACCAGAAAAGTGAACGTAACGGTTTCTTCCGGAAATAAGCCGGTATTTTCAAGCTCAAACACCAGTATTGCTTCCGTGGACGAACAGGGAAACATATCAGCAAATGATGCAGGAAAAGCCTATATTTATGCTAAAGAAGACGGAGTAAAGAGCCGCATGCAAGTAATTGTAAAATGATAATCAATATCTGATATTGGCAGGAATCCCGGGAAATCAGAAATAACAAAAGAAATTGCAAAAAGTTATATACTTCTCTGCCGGATATGCTTATAATAGATTCTGTGAAAGTAATATTTATCAAACAGGAGGAAACAAAATGGCAGAGAATCAGGAGTGCAGCAGTGCATCAAGCTGTTCAAGAGAAAGTTGTGAAGGGTGTCCCAGCCGTAATGGAGGCGGGCCTCAAAGTTTTATAGAAGAATTGAATCCCTTTTCCAGCGTGAAAAAAGTCATTGGGATCGTTAGCGGAAAAGGGGGCGTGGGGAAGTCTTTTGTTACGGCGTCGCTGGCGTCCGCTATGAGAAAACAGGGGTATGAGACGGGAATTTTGGATGCAGACATTACAGGTCCTTCTATTCCGAAAATGTATGGGATTCATGGTCCGGCAGAAGGAAATGATATGGGATTGTTTCCGATTCCGGCCCAGGACGGCACGAAAATTATGTCATTGAATTTGTTGGTGGATGATGAGGAAGCTCCGGTCGTTTGGCGGGGGCCTGTAATTGCGTCAACTGTAAAGCAGTTCTGGCATGATGTTTATTGGGGGGATTTGGATTATCTGTTTGTAGACATGCCGCCTGGAACCGGTGATGTGCCTTTGACGGTGTTTCAATCCCTTCCGGTGGATGGAATCATAATTGTAACATCTCCTCAGGAACTGGTGCACTTAATTGTAAAAAAAGCGATCAATATGGCCGGAATGATGAATATTCCGGTGCTTGGCATTGTGGAAAATTACAGTTACCTGAAATGCCCTGATTGCGGAAAAGAGATTAAAATATTCGGGGAAAGCCATCTGGAGGAAGCGGCGGCTAAGCGGAATATTCCGGTGCTTGGAAAAATGCCGCTGAATCCTGAGTATGCCCGGCTGGCAGATGAAGGGAAGTTCCATCAATTAGAAAATTCTTATCTGGAAGAAGCGGTGAAAAAAATAACAAATATTTAGAGTCTTTTGACATTCCAAAGCCTTGCGGAAAGCTAGTTTGCTTTCCCAGGGCTGTTTTTTGCGAAAAAAATTTGTGGAATATGCATAATTGCTTTTTCCAGAAACAGGAGTTACAATACCAGCACAGAAGCAATTCTGGTTACAGATTTATTACAGCGGAATATATCCAGAGTATATGTTCCAGCTAATCTTACCGCCGGCTATTTCTTGGCCGGCACACACAATCTTTAATTTCTGCATAAGGATGAAGAACTTTCAGCCTTAATCAATTGGCAGGTTGTTCCGCCAATTACCAATGCATGAAATGTACAACAAAACAGTGGATGATTCTGTCCGCGGAAAGGAGGAATTGCATGAAAGTCATTTTTGAGGAGTACAGCGGAATTATTATTACGGCTGTTGCAATTATTGCATTAATTGCCGTTGTGGGACTGTTGCTGGCTGCGGATGGGCCGGTGCACAGCGCTTTCGTTAATCTGATTAAAGAATTATTTGACAAAGCAAGCGTTTCTTAAACCAGCAGGAAGCCAGAGATCCGGCGGCAAGGCAAGGCGGGCAGGCTTATGCAATTTTTGCATAGCGGCAAGCCGGATAGCCGCCGGGAGCTGGCCAAAGCCTGGTAATCCGAAAATAGGTTTTTGCGTTCATCGGTATGTTTTGGTACAGATGATGCAAGATGCAGAATGGAGGGACTATGAAATACAACTGGGAATTAACGGAGGCGGAATTTGGGCCGTTTTATTCGTATATTCAGGATAAAAATGTAACGGATATTGATTTTAACGGGCAGACCTTGTGGATTGCAGACTTGAAAAAGGGCAGATACCGGGCCAAAGCGGAAGTAACAGAGGAATTTGTAGAGCGGTTTACCCACCGGATTGCCAACCGGGTGAATAAGCCTTTCAACCGGGCAAGCAATGTGCTGGAAGCAGAAACCAATGAGCTGCGTATCAGTATTGTCCATGAATCGGCGGCGGTGTCAGGCAGAAGCATATGCATCCGCAAATCGCTGCCTAAGGTGCGGCATACGGTGGAAAGTATGCTGGACAGCAGGTATTGTTCCGTGGAGGTGCTGAGTCTGCTGATTAATTGTGTGAAAGCAAAGATGAATTTTGCTTTCTGTGGGGAGCCGGGAGTGGGAAAAACAGAATGCGCTAAATTTTTTTCACGTTTTATACCCGCGAACCAGAGAGCCATTACCATTGAGGATAATCTGGAGATGCATTTTCATGAGATCAATCCGGAAAATGACTGTGTAGAGCTGCAGGTAAGTAAGGAGCTGAGTTATACCGACGCCATAAAGCTGTGCCTGCGGCAGAATCCCAAATGGATTATCCTGTCAGAAGCCAGATCTACGGAAGTGCAGTATTTGCTGGAACAGTGGTCTACAGGAGTATATGGATTTACTACACTGCATCTGGATGATTTACGGAATTTGCCGGATCGGATTATGAACATGATAGGAAGATCCAGAGATGCAGACCGTCTGGAAAATTATATTTATGAATTTATCAGCGTAGGTGTGTTGATCCGCCAGTATGAAAATGAGCAGGGAATGCTGGAGCGGTATATTGATCAGATGTGTTTTTATGATCGCCTGGATGGGAAAAATGATATTTACATGCTGGTGGAGGACGGAAAACTGATCTCCAGGAATATACCCAAGGATATTTTAAAGCGTATGGACAGAGCAGGAATATCCAGGCCTTTTCAATGTGTGGAGACCTGTCCCTACGAGCCGCTGGATGTGGAACTGGTGAAGGCGGCAAAGTCAGAATGGGAGGAAGAATGAAAAGAGGAAATAAGAGAAAACAAACCAGTATATGTTATTTGCTTCATCCGGAGAATTTGCAGAAAAAGATTGACAGTTACGGCTACAGCTTTTCGATGGGAAGGTATGTGATGTTTCTGTTTACTGCCCTGGCAGGGGCAGTGGGGTGCGGAATTTTGTTTTCCCTGCACTGGTATTTTATACTGATTTTGGCAGTGGTGTGTCTGGGGAATCTGCCCTTTTTGATTTTGGATGGATATAAGCAAATGTATGAACACAAGTGCTTTCTGGATGTTTCGGATTATATGGAGCAGATTTTGTATTCCTTTCGAATGAATCCTAAAATTGTCAATGCATTGAAAGATACCAGTTCCCTGTTTGAAACCGGACGCATGCATAATGCAATCTGTGAGGCGGTGGATTATATTGAACAGGGAAAGTATCAGTGGGATTTGTATGGAGAGGCATTGGAACTCATAGAACGTGAGTATCCGGCAAACCGTCTGCCGTCCATTCATGAGTATTTGCGTATGGTGGAAAGCAATGGAGGCTCCTGCAAAGAAGCAATCGATCTTTTGCTGCAGGATAAAGCAGTTTGGGCAGACAATGTACTGCTTCTGCAGGAGGACAAGAAGGCGGCCCGGACAAAAGTAATTTTTTCTCTGGCGGTCACGATGATTCTGGCTGTTGTGTTCCACAGCGTATACCGTTCTATGCCGGCTCAGTACACGATTGTGGAACATCCGGTGACTCAGGCAGCCACAGTGCTGTATCTTCTGCTGAATATTTTAATTTTTCGAAAAGCGAACAAGGAAATTGCCAGAAGCTGGCTCATACAGGAAAATAAAGAGCAAGAAAAATTGTCCGGATATTACCGTATGGTTATGGAATTTGATGAGAAAAAGGAGAGGAATAAGAGCCTGATTTTGGGCGGAAGCCTATGTCTGTTTGGTTTAGGAGTCTGGGGGCTTGGGCATCCTTTTGGAGCTTTGCTGGCAGCTGGAGCCGGCGGGATTCTGCTGAATCAGCATAAAATGGGATACCGGCTTGCTTATGACAGAGTAGTGAAGGAAATTAATCGGGTATTCCCGTCATGGCTGATGGAAATGGCATTGCTGATGCAGGGAAACAATGTTCAGGTTTCCATTGAGAAAACGATAGAACATGCCCCGGCAGTATTAAAAGAAGAACTGCAGAGGTTGTCAGACAGCCTGAAGAGCCGGCCGGACGCTATTGAGCCTTATCTGGATTTTCTGAAAATGTTCCAGCTTTCTTCCGTGCAGTCTTCTATGAAGATGCTTTATGCGATTTCGGAATCGGGAAGCGGAGATGCACAGAGCCAGATTCAGATATTAGTGCAGAGAAACAGCAAAATGCTGGACAAGTCAGAAAAGCTTTCGAATGAGAAAAGCCTTGCCGGGATCAACAGCATTTTCTATCTGCCTCAGATTACCGTGTCTTTCCAGACTATGGTGAATATGGTGGTATTTATGGTAGTATTTTTAGGACAGTTAAAGATATAAGTTTAGAAATTAAGAGGACGAAAGGATTTTGTGCAAAGCGAAGGGACAGCAGGGGAAAAGAGTTGATTGCAAAGGAGAAGAATAGATGGGACAAGTGTTAAAAACGTATCTGGGTCTGTTTTTCCTGCTGATTATGGGTCTGGTGGGTATTGGCGTTGTGTCGGCCGGAATAGAAGTGACTGCCGCCAGAAATTACCACGCGGATGTGATCAGTGAGATAGAATGCAGCAATTTTAATGCAGAGGTTATCTCCGCCTGCAAAAGCCAGGCTCAGGAGAGAGGATATCAGTTGGAAATAGCGGAACTGGTCTATGATGCGGAAGGAAATCAGAGAATGGCGGAAGTGATTTTGTCTTTTGATTATACCATTTCCATTTTAAATTTGGCGTCAGCCCATGAAGTGCGCGGGTTTGCAAGATAAGGAGGAAATATGAAAACCATTTTTGAGGAATTTGGCGGAACAATTGTATATGTTATTGCAGGGGGAGGGGTTCTTGGTATCTTTGGTTATATACTGAGCCTTGCAATATAAGGATTGGCACAGGAATTCCTGTAGGAAACATGGAAATATGCTAATTTTCAGGCTGTGAGTGGCTTTGTCCTGTTTACAGGAATCCCCGCAGGAAGCATGGAAATATGCGGCAGTATATCAGGAAATGAGCAGAAACAGGAGGAAAAATTATGAGAGAAATCATAGATGAGTATGCAGGAGTGGCAGCAGGAGGAATAGCGGCAATGATGATTTTGGGTATGGCAGTAGATTTTGTGTTGGGAAGTTCGGGATTGTACGGAGTGATTCTGGGATTTTCCCAGAGCATTTGCTGAAGGGGAAAGCTATGAAACAGATAAGCAAAGGGATGTCTGATCTTCTTTTATCCGGAATTGTGTGCGCAATGCTGCTGGGTATTCTGGCAGGGATGGCATTGCTTTCCCGGTTAGGAGAGCAGATGAAAACGGAAAAGGAGAATTATTCGGAGTATCAGGACATAGCACAGACAAAATGGATTTGTGCCAGAAAACCGCCGGAATTGGTCAGAAAAGGCGCCAGTATTTGGAAAACAGGAGAAAAAGTCCGGATCAATCAGGCATTTGAAGCAGTGGATGAAGAAGGGAATCACCTGGATGTCCAGGTATTGGATATTCAGGATGCATTCGGAATCAGCAGAATGGAATGGTATGACAAGGCAGGACATACGGCAGTGTTTTTGAGACGGGGTGCCTATGTACTGGAACTTCGGACGGCAGATGGGCAAAAGAAACCAACGGTCAAAAAATTTATGCTGCTGATTGATGACAGATAGGGAGGAACATGAAACATACGGTATACGGTATATTCCTGGCATTGCTTGTAGTTATGGTGGTTGCAATTGTGTTGGGGATCAGTGGAAAAAATGTGCGGAAAAATGAAATGGAAACATCGTTGAATACAGCGATAGAACAGTCACTGGAGCGGTTGAGACAGGAAAAAACCTATTATTCTTACGAAACGGAAGCATACCAGGAGCTGATAACGGATTTCCATCGGCTCCTGTTAGCCCAGATAGAGTCAGACTCTGAGCTTCAGGTGGACATTCTCACGGCAGATACAAAAAAAGGCATACTGGATGTGAGGGTTACGCAAAGGTATCGGACGATTCTGGGGAAGGAGAAGAAAGCAGTATGCCGAAAATCTGTGATTTTAGAAGAGTATTCTGGAAAAAAGGGATATCATACGGTCACTTTTTTGGTGGATGGGGAAACTTATTCCAGGTATTCCCTATATGAAGGAGGAAGAATCATTCAGCCTGAAACACCCAGAAAAGAAGGAAAAGTTTTTTGCTACTGGTCAAAGCAGGGAGAACAGAAGGAATGTGCGCTGGATCATATGACAGCAGAGGATAATCTTGTGCTGGAAGCTGTTTTTCGATGAGAAGAAAGGGAAATTTAAAGTATTGTGTGCTTTATGAATCTTGCTGCCTAACCGGGCGGGAGAGAAAGCAATATTGTATGCAAGGAGGAAATATGGAAACAAAAATAGTAAGTGTGCTGCTGTCTTTTGTGCTGCTGATGGGAAATATAAATCTTTCCAGTTCAGGAACGATTCAGGAACGGGGTACCCCTTGCCGCAGGGCAGAAGTTCAGGAACAGGACATGTTTCAAGAAGAGGGAAGCAGCAAGCGGGACATGTCTCAGAAGGAAGAGGAAGCCAGCAAGGAGGAGACGTCACAAAAGGAAGAGGAGACCGGCAAGCGGTATATGCCTAAAAAGGAAGAGAAAATTCAGGATCAGGAATTGTGTCCTGAAGAAGAGAGAATGAAGAAGCCAGATGCATTTCAGAAGGAAGCGGATGGCACGCTGCTTTTCGAAGAAATGAATCTTCCGGTATTTGCAGCAGCAAAAGCTGCGGAAAATGAAAAGTATGTGGTGCGAAATGGATATTTTTATATTTTTGTGCGAAAACAGGGGGAAAGTGCAGAAAACGGTCATTGGTATAAGCTGAATATGAGTGTACCCAAGCTTACCGCACAGAAGTCACAGGATATTGCCTGGGAAATGACATATATAGGGAAAATGCCCAAAAAGGATCTTGATCATGTGGTGGAATGGATTAAAGTGCGGGGAGACAAAGCCAGCAGTGAGAAAGACAATTATTCTTTGGAAATTGAAAAAGGTAAAAACTGGGAGAAAACAAGGCAGGATGGACTGGGGATTAAACCTGTAATGGGAGAGCCTGCGCCCAATCTGGAGTCACTTAGGCCCCAGGGATATCCCTACAAGGAAAGATACTATATGCTTTGCGGAAAGCTTATGTTTACGGTAAAAGGATATCGTATGTATTTTGATAATTCTGTATTTCATGATATGAAAGGAATGGATATTGAAAAAGAAAACAGCCAGATACAGAAAAAGGATTCCAAACTGGATGAAGGGGAAGTCTCTTGGACGGGCGACGGATATTTTAAATTTGCCATTGACACCAATAATGTGGGAATGACCAATTATGGGGCTTCCGGAGAGTTTCATCATTCCATGTACGGATTTTATCTGAAACCCAACCAGTATACGGTGGCGTATCATGCGAACGGTGGAATCGGAACTATGAAGTCGCAGCCGGCTGTCTATGACGAGAACCTTACATTACGGAAAAACAGTTTTGTTCGGGAGGGATATACCTTTGCAGGATGGAATATGGCGTCAAATGGAAAGGGAACGGCATATGAAGGGGGAGAGTGTGTAAAGAATCTGACAGATGCCCACAAGGAAACTATTACCCTGTATGCCCAGTGGCGGCCCAACAAGTTGGCGGTAACGTATCATGCGAACGGTGGAACATCTGCAGGAAAGCCCTATCAGATTGGAACTTATGTGAATCATTGGAGTTATGAAACGCCTGCCAGCCCGCCGGAAAAATTCGCTTCCTTTGGCCTGGCAAAAATGGGCTATTCCAAGCGGACAGGGGCAGAATGGAACACTGCCGCAGATGGAACGGGAGTATCTTATGATGAGAATCAAGTCTATGGAATGCTGGACTATGCTGCTGATCTGAAAAGCGGAGACAGAAGCCGGCTGCTGTACGCTCAGTGGGAACCCAATCTTTATTCAGTTACATTGGATAAGAAGCTGACCGGATTAGAAGCAGGTGGAACAGATGTTATTTATGAAAAGTATGAGAATGGATGGTATTTCGATAAGGGATGCACTGCCATTTTAAAAGACAAAACAAGAACAGGAAGTATTGTGGTTCCAAAGAAAAGCGGATACATTTTTCAGGGATATTACGATGCTGAAGCAGGTGGCGTACAGATGATTGATGCGTCAGGGAAAATGACTTCTGCAGGAATCTCAGATTTTAAGCAGCTTGGAAACGCCACCTGGTATGCCCGTTATCATTGTCTGATTTCCTGCGAGGATTATGCAGATGTTCCCTGTGATTTTGAAAAGACAGCAGGGGATAACAGGGAAAGCACAAGAATCCTGATTGCCGGGGAAAAAGATCAGGTGACAGTTAAGGCGGGACAAACAGGAATTACAGTGTCCCTTACTGGGAAACCGGCGGGGACGGCGATTGGCCGGTTCTGCTCTGTTGCTGCAGGAGGTTCTGCTTCTGGTTCTGCAGGAAATACACAATCTGTTACTTTGCCGTTGACGCCCCAGGAAGGTGCAGCTTATCATTTGAAAGTGTCGGGGGCAGGAAAGGTTCTTTTTGACCAGGCAGTGTATTATAAAGGCGGTAGATTCCGTACTCTTATTAAGCTTGGAACGAAAGAGAAAAAGGAAATCGCTCAGGGCGGAGCTGCTGCAGGAAGTTTATGGGGAACTCTGGATACGGCATATCCTCTGTATCGGTACATAGGGTGCAGTGAATTGAAAAACATTCAGTCTCCAGGGAGCGTATACCGGTATTTTCAGTATAGAGACGTGAACATGGCATACAGCGGAAATGGAGCGACTTCTGGTAAAAATATACTAGAGTATGACGTTCCACTGGAAAATATGTATCGGTTCCGGCAAAATGGATTTGTCAGAGAAGAAATGAAAACCAAGCATACAGAAGATGGACGGCCTTATGAGTGCAGGGTCAGGTATGCATTTGCAGGATGGCAGCTTAGTACCGGCAGACCTTATCGGCAGCAGGAACAGGAGTTGGCATTGGAGATTTACAGACAGGCGCAAGAGGAACAGGCGCTTTTAAACAGAACCCTAGAGGCAGTTGACTCTTATCAGGTAGAAGATCCAGGAAAAAAGGAAAATCACGCAGAGGAATATATTAATTTTCTGGCAAAGTGGAATGCATTTCCCACCATTGCCGTAACACCAGGAAAGAGTCTGGAATTTTATGAAGGAGAGGAAGTTACCAGGGAAAATCTGGTAGATTGTCTGACAGTGCATGATGAAGAAGATAATCATAAGGAAAACAGACCCTATCAACCGGATTTGAATGATAAGGTGAAGATTATCAAAATCAATTATCCGAAATCCCGCAATGGGAGCCAGCCTGCTTATGAGAAAGTGTACAAAACGGATGTGCCCAAGGATTTTCTGTTGGATACCTACTATTTGAAGTTGGAAAAAGGAGAAACAGTGGAAGTGATGGTGACATTTTCAGTGACAGATTCTAATGGGAATACTACAGAAGAGGAATTTCCGGTAAAAGTAAAGTATAACAATTATCCGGAAATTATCAGTGAAGATGTCTTTTATTATTTTAAAGAAGAGGCAAACAAAGGTGAAATTACAGAAGAGGTTCTGACAGGACGTGCCGCAGCCAGGGATACAGAGGATGGAAATATAACAGATAAATTAAATCTGAAAGATTTTGACAGTCAGGTGATTAAGATGCAGACAGAATCCACAACGGAATTTGAGATTACTTATCAGGTGACAGATGCATACAAAAAAACTTCTTATAAAACTGTGAAATTAGTGGTAACGGATGAAGAGGCAGCGATAGCGGAAATGCCGAAATATTATGTCCGCTATATTTCCAAGAAATATCTGGATACGCTGGAAGAAAATTCTGTTTGGCGTGAGCCGGAAAATTATGCATATCTGAAGCGGATTCTCGAAAATGAAACGGCGGCGGAAACCTGGGAATTTACCCATGAAGATGTGCTGGCAGTACAGGATTGGATGTCAGAGAACAGGCAGGGGAATGGACAGGATTTTCTGGCAAGATTTTCCCACTGCAGAAAATAAATTTGAAGTTGCATTTGCCGCTTGATTTGTTTGAGGAAGAATAATCCTGAAAATCTTATGGTATCCAAATGCCGAAGGTCTGAGCTGGGAAAAGAAGCAGAGAAGAAGGCGGAAAAACCTTCTTCTCTGTCAGGAGAAAATAGAATACTGTTAATCCAGTTCTTTGTCAGGGCAGTGAGGAATCCGCCGATTTTGCCTGGGCAGTGCAGAATTCAGTTCTTTGCCTGAACCGTGCAGAATCCGTCTATTTTGCGGCTTTTTCTGCAAAGGAAGTGTCGACTAATTTTTCCCATTCAGGACGTTTGGTGAGTTCTCCGGATTCTGAAAGAATATCCAGAAGTAAAGTAAAGCTGGATTCCTCAAAAATGAGGTTCTCTTTCCATGTGTCCTGCTGGTGGTAT
Source organism: Petralouisia muris (assembly GCF_004793545.1). Classification (GTDB taxonomy): domain Bacteria; phylum Bacillota; class Clostridia; order Lachnospirales; family Lachnospiraceae; genus Petralouisia; species Petralouisia muris. Next base: position 35,890 of record NZ_SRYA01000039.1, read on the forward strand.
CTGGCTACAATGGAGGTCAGTGTTTCCATATCTGTTTCTTTGAATTGAGGAGCGATGACTTCGGCAATTTCTTCCGGGCTGTGGGAGAGTGTGTAGTCCATGCCTTTTTGAAGAGCATTGGTGAATTTTTGTATCACATCCGGATTTTTTTCCAGATAGCTGCTCTTTGCGCTGAAGGCCGTATAGGGAACGTAGCCGGAATCGATTCCCAGAGAAGCAACCACATATCCAGCTCCTTCTGTCTCAAGTGCAGTAGCGCCTGGCTCGAACTCAACAGAGAAGTCTCCTTTTCCGCCGGAAAATGCAGCTGCAGTAGAGCCGAAATCAATGCTTTGATCAATGGAGAGATCTGCGGCAGGGTCAATTTTATTTTGCCGTAAGATGTATTCAAAGACCATTTCAGGCATGCCGCCTTTTCTTCCGCCAAGAACTTCTTTTCCACACAGGTCAGACCAGGAAAAATCGGGCATTTCTTCCCGGGCTACCAGGAAATTGCCGGCGCGCTGGGTAAGCTGGGCGAAATTTACTACATAATCTGCTGAACCTTCATTGTAAGTGTAAACGGTAGTTTCCGGTCCCATAAATCCAATATCTGCTTCGCCGGAGAGAACGGCAGTCATGGTCTTATCTGCACCGAATCCAGTGACAAGCGTCAGATTAATGCCTTCTTCTTCAAAATATCCCTGTTCGATGGCAACGTACATAGGTGCATAAAAAATGGAATGTGCGACCTCATTTAAGGTAATATCCACAGGAGTATTTTTGGAATCCTCGTCTACAGTATCGGAAGCTTGGCTGGAAGTTTCTTTCGACGGCGTTTTTGATTTTTGGGAACAGCCACAGACAGTCGTAAAGAGCACAGTAAGGCATAATGCCAGTGAAATAGCATGTAAAAGATTCTTTTTCATAATTCCTCCATTCTGTTTTGGCGTTTGCGCAAAAAAATAATGTTTTCTGCTTCATTTTTATTAGAGTATGAAAAAAAGAAAAAATGTGTGCCTTTTGTTATTCCAGATGTGTATGTGAAAAATGTATGTAATTTCTTATTCTGGATTTGTGGATGAAATGAATGGTCATTATCTTGCAATTTCAGAATAAAACAGCTAAAATGTAAGAACAGAGTGAGAAAGGAAAAGAGGATAAATATGCTGGATAAAATGGATTTGCATACACATACACTGATGAGCGGACATGCTTATAATACCCGCAATGAGATGATAAAGGCAGCCGAAAAGAGAGGACTTGAAATTTACGGGATTACCGAACATGCGCCTGCCATGCCTGGCAGCTGCCATACTATGTATTTTGCAAACTTTCGGGTGCTGCCGAGAAAATATAAAGATATGACCGTATTATATGGTGCAGAGCTGAATATTCTTGATGATGCAGGACGTGTTGATTTGCCGGAATCGCTGTTAAGAGAGATGGATTTGGCATTTGCCAGCCTTCATTTGCCCTGTTATACGCCAGGAACGGCAAAAGAGAATACAGACACCTATGTGGCGGCTATGAAGAATCCTTATATCAATATTATTGCCCATCCTGATGATGCACGTTTTCCAATTGATTATGAAAGGTTGGTAAAGGCTGCCAGGGAGTATCACGTGATTCTTGAGGTGAATAATGCATCTCTGTCTCCCAATAGTTTTCGGGGAGATCCCAGGGAAAAGTACAGGGAAATGCTGGAATTGTGCATGGAGTGGAAAGTTCCTGTTGTGATGGATTCTGACGCCCATGCAGATGTGCTGGTGGGAAATCATGAATTTGCCAAGGAAATGCTGGAAATGGTTGGATTTCCAGGAGAAATGGTGGTAAATTATCACCGTGAACTGCTGAAAGAGTATATCAACAGAGGAGATTTGGTATAGTGCGCGGCATTCAAACCAGGAATATGTATACATGAGAAATACAGTCCAAGGATAGTGTTTTCAGGAAAGATAAAAATATGTATTTACTTCATAACTTTAGTATGTTAAAATCACCAGAGAAGCATTTATAAGACAGAATTATAAAAGGAGTACTACATAAAGGAGAATGGCGTATGAGCAAAAAATTAAGGACAGAAGCCGTAGACCATTTGTTTGAAGCAATATTGAGTCTGGAAAACAAAGAGGAGTGTTATACTTTTTTTGAAGATGTGTGTACAGTGAATGAATTATTGTCACTGTCTCAGCGGTTTGAGGTGGCAAGAATGCTTAGGGCGCAGAAAACATACCTGGATATTGCAGAGAAAACAGGAGCCTCTACAGCCACAATCAGCAGAGTAAATCGTTCCCTGAATTATGGAAATGACGGATATGATATGGTGTTTGCCAGAACGGGAATGGGAAAAAATGATAATTAGCCTAATGGGGCAGTCAGCGTCAGAATGTGACAGTCCAGCCATTACAGGGCTGGATAAAGGAAAGATTTAGGCTGGGAAAATACATAAGTCGGAAATGTCCGGTTTTTAATAATTAACCGGACATTTTCAGCTTTTAGAGATTAAATTATTTTTCTTGATTTTTTGTGCGCTTTCCGGCAGGCTTGTCTTCGGAAAGATTTTTTGTCCGTTTTGCGGCGGATTTGTCTTCTGCGGAAGTTTTTGTGTGTTTTCCGGCAGGCTTGTCATTTGCGAAGACCTCTGCATCAATTAATTTTTCGATCAATTGTTTTTTAATGTAAACATCAAAACTTAGCATGCACAAAAAGGAAAAGCGCTGCAGCCGTTCCTGTTCATCCCCGGAGAGTTCAGAAAATGTTTGTTGGCTGGTATGGTATTTCCGGGTAATGTCTTTTTGCATATTTTGGATTTCGGACTCTGCCAGGCGAAATACCTCGGAGTAGATACTTTCCAGATTGAGGTCTGAATCAGCAGCAAAATACTGGTCTGTAATGGGATTCAGAATGCCCTGTATGTCTCCGATGCTTAAAATATTTTTAAAATAATAAATGAAGATCAGAGCCAGCAGATGCTCTTTGGAGTATTTTTTCTTGACCGGAGGCGGAAGCAGGTTGTTTTTTGCATAGTTATTAATCATTGTCTTTGTGAGTACCTTGTCATCCGGATGGCGTTTGGATACGGAGAGCTGAGCGTCCATAAAGGTGGTAACCTGATCCATGTACAAATCTATGTTGGGAAGCTCTTCCGGCTTAATGTAGTCAATCCGGGCAAGGCTGTCCAGAATACTGTTCAGTAAATCTTTATCATCTATTGTCATTTATTTCACCTCAGGATATATTATATAGTAATAAAAACCGGATAACAAGTGTTTTATTATTTTTTCTGGAAGATGGTAGAAAACAGGTTGAAAAATGACGAATTATTTACTATAATAAACATATGTTTGAGATATGAGAGGAAAAAATATGAGTATGTATGATAATTTGAATTCCATGCAGCAGGAGGCGGTATTTCACACAGAAGGCCCGGTACTGATTCTGGCTGGCGCAGGTTCCGGGAAAACCAGAGTGCTGACCCACAGAGCATGTTATCTGATCGAGGAGAAGGGGGTGAATCCCTGGCACATTATGGCGATTACCTTTACGAATAAAGCGGCAGGAGAAATGCGGGAACGTATTGACAGTCTGGTGGGATTTGGTTCAGAGAGCATCTGGGTGTCCACGTTCCATTCCACCTGCGTGAGAATTTTAAGGCGCTATATCGATCGCTTGGGGTATGACACAAATTTTACGATTTATGATGCGGATGATCAGAAGATATTGATGAAGGACATTTGTAAACGTCTGCAGATAGATACGAAGATTTATAAAGAGAAAAGTTTTTTGGGAGTTATTTCATCAGCCAAAGATGAATTAATTTCTCCGGAAGATTTTACGCTGCGTGCAGCAGGTGATTTTGCCAAAGAGAGACAGGCTGCAGTATATCGGGAATATCAGGCGGCGCTGCGGAAGAACAATGCGCTGGACTTTGATGATTTGCTTGTAAAAACCGTGGAACTTTTGAGTAACGATGCAGAAGTTCTGGATTATTATCAGGAGCGTTTCCGCTATATTATGGTGGACGAGTATCAGGATACTAATACGGCGCAGTTTTATTTGATTAAATTGTTGGCAGATAAATACCGGAATCTTTGTGTGGTAGGGGATGATGATCAGTCTATTTATAAATTCCGGGGCGCTAATATTAAGAATATTCTGAATTTTGAAGAGATTTATCCAGATGCAAAAGTGATTAAATTGGAGCAGAATTACCGCTCTACGCAGAATATTTTAAATGCTGCAAACAGTGTGATTGCCAATAATGTGGGGAGAAAGGCAAAAGCTCTGTGGACGGATCACGGCGAAGGGGAGAAAATAGATTTCCAGCAGTTTGAGACGGCCTATGAAGAGGCAGATTATATTGCAGCGGATATCAGAAAAAAAGTGAAAGAGAGCGGCTGCCATTTTGGAGACTGCGCAATTCTCTATAGGACGAATGCCCAGTCACGTCTCTTTGAAGAAAAATTTGTGGTTTCTGATATTCCCTATAAAATTGTAGGCGGAATTAATTTCTATGCTAGAAAAGAAATCAAGGATTTGCTGGCATATTTGAAAACCATAGATAATGGACGGGATGATTTAGCAGTCCGCCGGATTATAAATGTGCCCAAAAGAGGCATTGGCGCAACAACGCTAGGCCGCGTACAGGCTTATGCGCAAGAGCAGGGACTGAGTTTTTATCAGGCGCTGCGGGGGGCGGATGAGATATCTACCATTGGCAAGGCAGGAGTGAAAATCAGGCCGTTTGTGAATTTTATTCAAACTATGCGGAGTAAAGTAGAGTACTTGGGTGTAGCCAAATTGCTGCAGGAAATCATAGAAGAGACAGGATATGTGTCGGAATTGGAAGCAGAGGGCACAGATGAGGCCCAGGCCCGGATTGAAAATATTGATGAGTTGCTGAGCAAGGCTGTTGCTTATGAGGAATCAGAAGAGACGCCTACTTTAAGCGGTTTCCTGGAAATGGTAGCTTTGGTTGCGGACGTTGACAGTTTGCAGGAGGGCAGTGATTATGTCGTTCTTATGACATTACATAGTGCGAAAGGACTGGAGTTTCCTAACGTATATCTGGCCGGAATGGAGGATGGCATGTTTCCCGGCTATATGACGATTATTTCTGATGATCCTTTGGAGATGGAAGAAGAACGAAGATTGTGTTACGTAGGAATTACCCGCGCAATGACTCAGCTTACGATTACCTGCGCAAAGCAGCGTATGATTCGGGGAGAAACGCAATATAATAAAGTATCCCGTTTTGTAAAGGAAATTCCCGGAAATCTGTTGGGTGGCATGGTGCGGACTCAGAAGAAGCAAAAAGACGAGCAGGAATCTTCCGCACAGTCTTTCCGGCAGGCTACTTCCAAGGTAAAGCCTATTTTCAGCACCAGAAATATTTATCAATCCCGGCAAAGCAATTCATTTGCCAGCAGCAGCACCGATAAGATTGCTTTAGATTACAGCAGCGGGGATCGAGTGAAGCATATGAAATTTGGAGAGGGTACAGTGCTGCAGATTGTGGAAGGCGGCAGAGACTATGAGGTAACAGTGGCATTTGACCGCGTAGGGACGAAAAAAATGTTTGCTTCTTTTGCAAAACTAAAAAAAGTATAAAATTTCAAAAAATTGGTATGCTAATAGATAAATATGTGTTATACTTATAAGAACAATTGGTTGAGACATCAACCCCCAAAAAGAGGAGAAGGAGCGGTTATCATGAGCAGAGAAAAGATTGATGAATTGTTAAGTACAGTGAAGTTGAATGAGTTGTTACACAAACAGGAAGAAGAGCAGAAGAAGTCAAAGGTACTTTGGGTTTGTGCAATTGCAGGAGCAGTGGTAGCAGTGGCAGCCATCGCATATGGTATCTATCGTTTCTTTACGCCGGATTATCTGGAAGACTTTGAGGATGATTTCGAAGATGATTTTGAAGATGATTTCTTTGATGATGAGGATGAAACTGAAGAATAGGAATCAATTCTGGAACTCCCGCATAACATGCGGGAGTTCTTTTTGGATAAAGCAATTTTGAAGGATGCAGGAGGAAATATGAAAAAGGGACAGACATATGTTGGCAGGGTGGAAAAGGTTATATTTCCCAATAAGGGAATCATCAAATTAGAAGACGGCAAAACTGTTGTGGTAAAAAATGTAACGTCAGGGCAGAAAATATCTTTTTCCATCAATAAAGTCAGAAAAGGAAAGGGAGAGGGCAGGCTTTTGGAAGTTTTGGAAAAATCTCCTTTGGAACTGGAATCCGTGCCATGTGAACATTTCGGCGTCTGCGGTGGATGTACTTTTTTAAATTTGGACTATCAAACTCAGCTGGATTTGAAAGAACAGCAAGTAAAAGAATTGCTGAAACCGGTGTGTGCTCATTATGAGGATGAGGACAGCAGCTTGCCTTTTGAAAAGAAATTTGAGGGGATCAGGAGAAGCCCAAGGCAGTTTGAATATCGGAATAAGATGGAGTTTTCTTTTGGAGACAGCTATAAGGACGGCCCTTTGTCACTGGGAATGCATAAGAGAGGAAGTTTTCATGATATTGTGACGGTGCATGGATGCCGAATTGTGGATCAGGATTATTCTGAGATTTTGTCAGCGGCATTATCCTATTTTCAAAATTATGAAAATCCTATGGATGATTCGGAAGGAAATAGAGGAGTTCCCTATTACCATAAGATGCATCATACTGGATATTTACGTCATCTTCTGGTACGCAAAGGGGCAAAAACCGGAGAGATTCTGGTGGATTTGGTGACGACTACCCAGATTCAGGGGGAAGCGGAAGAAAAGCTGCTGACAGGATTTCGGGATATGCTTCTTTCGTTGGAATTAGAGGGAAAGATTACAGGGATTTTGAATACTCATAATGACAGTTTGGCAGATGCCGTGATCAATCAGGGCACCAGAATTCTGTATGGGCAGGATTACTTTTATGAAGAACTCTTGGGGCTGCGGTTTCGTATTACCCCCTTTTCTTTTTTCCAGACTAATTCGTTAGGAGCAGAGGTTTTGTATGAGACGGTCAGGGAATATATAGCGGATGCCGGAAATGGAAAGATTGTTTATGATTTGTACAGCGGTACAGGGACTATTGCCCAGATTCTTGCGCCTGCGGCGAAACAGGTGATTGGCGTGGAACTTGTGGAAGAAGCAGTGGAAGCGGCAAAGGAGAATGCACGGCTGAATCAGTTGGATAATTGTGAATTTATTGCAGGAGATGTAATGAAGGCATTGGAACAGATTGAACAAAAGCCGGATGTAATCGTACTGGACCCGCCCAGAGAAGGAATTCATCCTAAGGCTTTAGAGAGGATTATCCGATATGGCGTAGAGAAAATGGTTTATATTTCTTGTAAGCCTACCAGTTTGGCAAGGGATTTGGAGGTGCTGCAGGCAAGGGGGTATATGGTGGAGCGGGTTTGCTGTGTGGATATGTTTCCGGCTTCTGCTAATATAGAGACTGTCTGCCTCTTGGGAAACCGAAATGCAAAGCTGGATACCCATTTGAAACTGAGCCTGAGTATGGATGATTATTACAGGATTAAGGAAGAGGGTAAAAATAACCAATAGCCAAATTTAATACACTGAACTAAAGCGATAGCTGCTGATGCGAAAACATTGGCAGTTATTTTTTTGGTGTGCCCGGTGGGCACACGTTCTAACGGGTGAAAGTCCCCAATCCGCCCGGCAGTGGGAAGGATACAGCCGAAGCCAAGGGTGTCCACCGTGAGGTGGAATCTGAAGAAAGGATCAGGCAAAACTCTGGCTTGCTACATTTGAGGCTAAATACAGGGATAAGGTTGCCAAACAAACCAAAGTCCGATAACTGCACGGAACTGTAGTTAGTAGTTATGGAGTGAGTATAAGAGGGAAAGAGCGTGTGAGTACCCGGGGAGGTCTCGTGGACGCATCCAAAGTGATAGAACATTCGCAGGAGCGGTTGAAACAAGATTTACCACGAGAAGTCAGCAGAGGTCATAGTGCCACTACGGTTGCAAATGTGGTGGGAAGGACTGAACTTTAGGAGATGTGAGTAAATGAATGTGACCAAAGATGGGTTTAAGAACAGACAACTTCATATGGAAGACTACCTGCAAATGGTATCTGCGGAACAGAAAGAGTATGCAGGAGTGTCCGTCTATCAGCGGATTACTGAAAACAACCACATCATCACGGACTTTTGGACGGACAATCTACTGGAACTGATTTTACGGAAAGACAACTTAAACAGGGCTTACAGGAAAGTGAAATCAAACAAAGGCAAAGGCGGAATAGACGGAATGCAGGTGGATGGACTTCTACCCTACCTGAAAGAAAACCAGAGCGAAATCATCCGGAAGATACGGGAAGGGAAATATAAACCCAACCCAGTCCGCAGGGTAGAAATACCCAAGGAAGAGAAAGGCAAGGTCAGGAAATTAGGAATACCAACAGTTGTAGACCGCCTGATTCAGCAGGCAGTTACACAGGAATTGACGCCGCTGTTTGAACCACAGTTTTCAGAGAACAGCTATGGGTTCAGGCGGGGGAGGAGCCAGCATGACGCATTGAAGGCCTGCAAGAAGAATGTAGACGAAGGGTATGTGTATGTGGTAAGCATGGATTTGGAGAAATTCTTCGATACAGTGAACCACAGCAAGCTGATAGAAGTGCTGTCACGGACAATCAAGGACGGACGTGTCATATCGCTGATACACAAATACCTGAACGCAGGAGTATTGCAGAAGGGATTTTTCGAGAAAACGGAGGAAGGCGTGCCACAGGGCGGGCCGTTAAGTCCGCTGTGTGGGAACGTGACGCTGAATGAGCTGGATAAGGAACTGGAACGCAGGGGGCACCGGTTCGTGAGATATGCGGACGACGGTGCGCCACGAAGGCGAGTCCAAGTAGCGTAGCTGCTTGAAGACAGCTATGCTGTACAGATGATGGCGGAGGGCCCGCCGGAACCGCCATGCAGGTGGAGGTTTCAAACCACCCTAAGGTGCTGTAGCCAAAAGCTATGGCATTGAGCGTTAGGGAAAAGGCGGATATAACTGTCAGGTGAGTGTGAAGGAGATGAATGAACATATGAACCGCTTACGGAA
>NZ_SRYA01000003.1 GCF_004793545.1 Petralouisia muris
ATTTTAATTTGACGTTTTTGTGCGGGAGACAGGAACTTTAATTTGCTGGGCTACATACAGAAAAAGGCAGAAAGGATAAGGGCACTATTGTGGGAAACAGAGGGAAAAACCAAAATGAGCCGGCAGATGGATTGGAATTTTCATTGGGATTTTCATTTTTTTCTGGATATTGACTTTGGGAATGGGGAGGTGTATAATACTTTCTGTTACATAGAATTCTAACTTTTTTGAGGGCATTGTTATGGACGAAAAAAAATTAATGGAGAAATTTGATAAACTAAACCGTAAAATGCTGCGTCATTTTGCGGGATATTTTTCTGATTCCCCATTGACATGTGTACAGGGATTGGTTCTTCACTATATCATTGTGGAGGCTGAGCGGAGAGATGTTTTCCCAAAGGATTTGGAAGAATTTTTAGGAATCAAGGGTTCATCCGTTACTAGCTTGATTAACAATCTGGAGCAGGGGGGTTATCTGCGCCGGGAAAGTCTGGAATCAGATGGCCGATATAAAAGGCTTGTGCTGACAGAAAAGACCAGAGGGATGCAGGAGGATGTTTTAAGGCGGGTTGACGATTACATAAGCAGTATGTTTTCTGGTATCGCAGAGGAAAACTTAAAAATTTTTGAGGATGTCATTTTACGGATGTCCCAAAATGCTGACAGGTGAGGATTCTATTATTTTACCCATATAATTAGAATTCTATATATCAATTTGGAATGGAGATGACACTTTTGAACAGAAAAATCGAAGCAGGTATGCGTCCGCCACGCTGCGTTCCGCTTGCGGATGAAAAATTTTACCCTATTATTTAGAACTCTAAGTAAATAGACGTTCATTTGTTGAAAAATTTTTTATTGCAAAATAGGAGGATGAAATATTATGGATAAAGCATCAGCTGTGGAAAATCCGCTTGGATATGAAAGGGTGGGAAAGCTGCTGGCAAGATATGCCATTCCCAGCATCATTTCCCTGATTATCAATTCACTTTATAACATGGTTGACCAGATTTTTATTGGGCAGGGGGTTGGTTTCCTTGGGAATGGTGCGACCAATATTATTGCCCCGATCGCCACAATAGCAATAGCCGTTTCTACTTTGTTTGGTGATGGTGTGGCTGCTTATTTCAGCCTGCATTTGGGAAAGGGAGAACCGGAAAAGTCAGCGAGAGGTGTTGGAAATTCGCTGGTGTCGTCTGCTGTCATAAGTATTGTATTCGCAGTTTTGGCGTTTGCTTTTTTAAAGCCGCTCTGCATGATGTTTGGAGCGACAGAAAATATCCTTCCCTATGCGGTTGGGTATGGACGCATTATTGTGGCTGGCTTTCCTTTCGTAATTGTGGGGACGGTCATTAATTCAGCAATCCGTACAGACGGCAGCCCGAAATATGCCATGTTTGCAATGATGATAGGTGCCATCATCAATACGGCGCTGGACCCGGTTTTTATTTTTGTACTCCGCTGGGGTGTGGAAGGTGCGGCACTGGCTACCATTCTCAGCCAGTTCATCGGATTTCTGTGCAATTTTGCATATCTTTTCCGTTTTAAGCATATCAGCCTAAAGAGGTCTTCTTTTCTGGTGGAGGCGTGCATGGTTGGACGGATTGCCAGCCTGGGCTTTGCCAGTTGTTTTAATAATCTTACATCCACGGTAGTTGCCATGGTTTCCAATAACCTGCTGACAAAATACGGTGCCCTTTCAGAGTTCGGGCCGGACATTCCTATCACTACGTTTGGGCTGTGCATGAAAGTGAGCATGATAGCATTTTCTGTTGGGATTGGCGTGGCAAGCGGCAGCCAGCCGATTCTGGGATTTAACTACGGTGCAGAAAAGTATAAACGTGTAAAGCAGACATTTTTGCTGAGTGTGGGGATTTGTACATTAATCACGGTTGTGGCATGGGTTATTTTCCAGTGTTTCCCATTGCAGCTGATCCGTATCTTTGGTACGGAATCGAAATTATATGAGAAGTTTGCAGTTCAGTGTTTCCGCATTTACCTGCTGCTGACTTTCCTAAATGGCCTGCAGATGTGCGCCGGCGTATTGTTTCAGGCAATCGGGCAGCCAGTAAAGGCAGCGGTTGCATCGTTGTCGAAGCAGCTATTGTTTTATGTTCCAGCTATGTTAATCGTATCAAGAATTTCAGGACTGACAGGGGTCCTGTGGGCGGGTCCTGTTGCAGATGCACTGGCTTTTGTGCTGTGCCTCGTCCTCTGCGTACGGGAATTAAGGAAAATGGATGGAATGCCGGAATGATAAGTCATAAATATCAAATGCCGGAAAAGAATGTGGGAGAAGACTGGTATCTTCTGTTATCAGTGAGCAATAATCTGTATGCTGTCGGATTGCCGTATGTGTTTCGGATTACGTCTATGGATGGGATTCAGCCTGTGCCGGGGACAAAAGAATATATACTTGGAACGATTATGGCAGGCGATGCTGTCTGGCCGGTAGCGGATTTACGCATAAAGTTTGGAGAAAAAGAACCGGGGTATCCACGCCATCCCAAAGGTGTTTTACTTGAATATGGGGAATACAAAACGTGTATTCTGGTTGATGATGTACAGTCAGTCTTTACGGCAGATTTTGGGGAAATGACACCGATCTTTGGAAAAAACAGTGATATTTCAGGAAGTATACAGATTAAGGACAGGATTGTCAGTTTCCTGTCTATAGATAGTTTGTTTGACTGGACTTTCATGAATGGGATAGCATCAAAAGAGAATAGAAGGGATGGATAAAACATGAGAAAAAGAATAATAACAATCAGCCGTGAATTTGGGAGTGGAGGGCATACCATAGGAAATGCTGTTGCTGAAAAACTTGGGATAACATGTTACGACCGCGAACTGTTGGAGAAGATTGCAGAGGGAACGGGTTTTTCCCGTGAGTTTATTGAATCAGCGGCAGAAGACTCGACTGCAAGCCATAGTCTGTTATTTAATATGGTTGTCAACCGTTCTCTTCAGCTTAGAAATGAACCGACACCTGCAGATACGGTTTTTTTTGCACAAATGGAAATTATCCGGAAGATAGCGGAAAAGGAAGAATGTGTGATTGTTGGGCGTTGCAGCGATTATATCCTGCGGGAGAGGAAAGACTGCCTGAACGTGTTTATTTATGCGGATGAGCAGGATAGGGAAAAACGGATACTGCAAAGGTATGGGGAAAATGAAAAGCCCGTCAAAAAAAGGATTGCAGATAAGGATTCCCGCAGAAAGACATATTATTCCCATTATACGGACCGTCTGTGTGGAATGCCGCAGAACTATCATATTTGTCTTAATAGTTCCGCTTTGGGTGAAGAATCCTGTATAGATATAATTTGTAGAATTTTTCGGGAAGTGGAAAATGAAACTGCGTAGTTTTCTTGTTTATTGCACTATAAAATGTATTTAAAGCAGTGTTTGGTGAGGAGACACTATAAACGATTATGCAGGAGTGATTGGAAGGTGGTGATATCGGCAAACCACTTATCATGGAATTTGCGAATAATGAAAGTGCGGCTTTTGCTGAAATTATGAATGTCTTGCAGAAGTATCCGGATTTCTGCAGATATACATTAAAGGGTGAAGTGATATTATCCCTCCCCGATCTGGAAATCCGTCCGGAACGCAGGAAAATTTGCAGCAATTCTCACGAAATCACCATGACAAAAAAGGAATTTGACATCTTCTATCTGCTGGCGGTCAATAAAGGGCGGGTGCTGACCTATGAGCAGATTTACCAAAGCGTCTGGAACGGGTATGCAACCGGTGGTGAGAGAACTGCTGTTGTGTATCACATACGAAATATAAGAAAAAAGCTTAGTAACATTCCCACCCTTTCCATACAGTGCGTGAGAGAACTGGGATACTGTATGGAGGTGGAAACAGAAGAATTGCAATGAATCATAAGACAGTCTGGATAAAAACCAGGCTGTTTTCTTATGAAAAAAATTTAGATATTTTCGAGCAACGAGATGGATTCAAAGTGTGGTTTTCCTTTTTAATTCCTTTGTAAAAACTTATTGATTCCCCGTTTATGAATTTATGGGGTAACCGTCCTACAGTCACTTGTAACCGAACTGTGGTCTCCACATTATAAAAAAAGAGCTATAAAATAATCATGTGGACAGGATAAAGCAGGGAGTTTCTTGATTTTTCCATTATTTTACCTGTAATTTAGTGAGCAGGTAACCGACACACGGTCACTGTGTACCCGAACTGTGTACCCCACAGCATGAAAAAATCATTATAAAATGGTCTTGGAAACAGAAGAAGGCAATCTGTTCTTTTGTTATTGCTCTTATCCGTTTATTACCAGAGGTGTCCGTGCCACGGTCACTAAAAGTGCCCGAACTATGGACTCTGCAATCAGGCATAAAGGAGATACAATGGTATCATAGGCAGATGGATAATTCTGGGATGTGCCAGAGTTATACATTTGGGAAGTAAAAATTTAAGAAGTAAAGGTTGAAAGAAATTCATCTTTCAACTGCCAAGTTTGTGCGGCGAGCACCGCAAACATTAGTACATTAGCTGCTCGCAAAGGAGGCTACCAGCATGAGCACAAAAATGAGGGGGTATGGAATGACAGTGAAGAAATATCAGGAATTACAGGCGGTGGATTTTGAAGATGTAGGGCTTGGCAGTCTTATGGACATATCAAAAGTTAGGATTGACAGAAGGCGGCCGGTAGAAAAGCGCAGGCACCAGTATTTTGAAAAGGTAGGCAATCCCTATCTGGTTCGGGTGGGGAACATCAAAGTAAAGGTACGCTTTGCTGATAATGGTGTTTCGATGGAGGATGCCTTTGAAAATCTGCTGTTATCCGTATGATTTGATATTCAGTAGCGGGCAGATAAGGCGGTTTTTTGAGGTGTGTTAGTTATGGAAAACAAAGACAAATAAGCAGATGGCAAAAAAATCCAAAAAACAGCGGACAAACGGAAAGATGTGCGTTACAATGATTACAGGACAAAATCTAATGCAGCTCTTTCTATGAGGGAGGATTCCCTTTGGGTTCTTCCGGCTAATAAAATAGAAGGAGTGGTTCTTTATGGTTACACAAAAAATCTACCAAGCCGCCATCTACGTCCGTTTATCGAAGGAAGAATGGCGATGTTGCCGCTGCCGGGAAAGCAGAGAGCAACAGCATTTCCAACCAGAAAAATTTAATCAGGGATTTCCTGAAGGGCAGGGAGGATATTGAGGTCGTATCAGAGCGTGTGGACGACGGTTACAGCGGTTCCGATTTTGAACGCCCCGCATTCCAGATGATGTTGGAGGACATCAAACAGGGTGTTGTGGACTGCGTGGTGGTCAAGGATTTATCACGGTTTGGGCGGGAATACATTGATTCCGGCATGTATATTGAGCGTCTTTTCCCGGCACTTGGCATGCGGTTTATTGCGGTCAATGACGGCTATGACAGTCTGGACAGGAAAGACAGTTCCGATGATATTATTATCCCTTTTAAGAATCTAATCAATGACGCCTACTGCCGGGATATTTCCGTCAAGATACGGAGCCATCTGGAAGTAAAACGGAGGAATGGTGAGTTTATCGGCTCCTTTGCCGCCTATGGCTACCGGAAGAAAGTGGATGACAGGCACAAACTGGAGACAGGCATCTATGCAGCAGGCGTGGTACGGGATATTTTCCGTATGAAGCTGCATGGCATAAGCCAGGATGCCATTGCAAACCAGTTAAATGAATCCGGCATCCTGCCCCCTGCAGAGTACAAAGCCAGCATAGGGAGTAATTACCAGACCGGTTTTAAGGTAAAAGAAAAGTCGGAGTGGACTTCGGTGGCAGTACGGCGGATTCTGAGCAATGAGATTTACATCGGAAATCTGGTGCAGGGCAGGCAGACAACCCCGAACCATAAAGTCAAACAGGCTTACTTAAAAGAGGAAAGCGACTGGGTAAGGATTGAAAAGAACCATGAGCCAGTTGTTTCCGACAGGGATTTTGAGGTGGTGCAGAGGCTGCTTGCCATGGACACCCGGACCGCACCAGGGAATGGGGAGGTGTACCCGCTGTCCGGCCTGGTGGTATGCGGCGGCTGCGGCATGCCGATGGTCCGCAAGACGACAAAATCAGGCGATAAGGCATATTCCTATTATATCTGTGCCACCAACAAGGCGACAAAGGAATGCAGCCCCCACAGCATAGCAACGGATAAGCTGGAAAGTGCCGTATTGGAATTGTTACGGAAACACATTGGAAACATCATGGATTTGCAGAGAGTCCTTGCTTTTATCGGTACGGTTCCATTCCAACAGATGGATATGAAAAAATTGGAAGAAAGGAAAGCGGAGATGCAGGCAGAAGCAGAACGCTGTACAGAACCCTGATAAAACGGAATGGAAAATATAAATGTCCTGCCAACCTGAATTCAGCAGAATTAAATTGCAGTAAGGTAAGGATGGATGCAGAAGTTTTTGAAAACACAGTATTGACCTATATACGTGTTACGGCAGAATCCTTTTTGCAGGATTTGGAGAAGAAAAGGAAAACGCAGCAGAAAGCAAAGGCAAATGAGTCGGATGTGGAAGTAATCCACCAGAAGATTAAAAAGCTGGAGAACAGGAGGTTTCAGGCATATGACGATTACACCAGGGAAAAGCTGTCGAGGGAAGAAATGCGGAGTCTTCGGGATAAGCTGCAGGAGGAAATCAATGTATTGGAAGAAATGCTGGCAGTCAGAGAAAGAGAACAGGCGGAGTTATCCCATGCACCGGATGTTTCTGAGGAAGAACTGACAGTGCTTGCAAAGCTGACGGAATTTAATGCAGAGGCAATCCGGATTTATTTTTAGGGACTTAATCAAAAGTATTTTGGAGAATTGAAAGATTCTATGGTTTTGTGTATAATTGAGGAATATAATCAGACCGAGAAATCGATATTTGAGGAGGAAAATGAAGTGGCTATTATAATAAACATTTATTATAGCGGCAAGGATGGCAATGCAAAAAAATTTGCCCAGGAGATGGTTTCAAGCGGCATTGTCAGTGACATTCGTGCGGAAGATGGAAATATAGGTTATGAATACTTTTTCCCAATGGATGATGAGGAAACGGTGCTTTTAATTGACAGTTGGGATGATCAGTATTCCATAGACGCTCACCATGCCTCTCCTATGATGGCAAAGATTACGAAACTTCGGGAAAAATATGGACTGCATATGAGAGTGGAACGGTATGTGTCTGACGAAACCGGGATTCCTGCAGCAGACAGGGCGTTTATAAAAGAATAAGGACTATATCATATGAATCTGGAGGAAAAGTAATGAAGAAAATTCTTGTGGTGCAGGGCGGCGTGGGAATTTGGAAAGAATATTCATAAATCGCGTTCATGCTGACAAAACAAGATCCCCCATATTAATGGAAGACCTTGTTCTGCAAAAATCACTTTTTCAGTTTCAAACCATCCTGGAAGGCTTCGCCGACCCGTTCTGTTACCTTGTAATAACCATGTGTGTAAGGGTCAAAAGCAATGGCGTTTACCAGTGACATATCAACTTTGCCGTTTACCATCACGTTTTCATCTGCTGTAATGTTAACGACTTTGCCGATTACGCCGCAGCCATATTTGCCGTCCTGATATTCCACGAATTCACATTCCAGACACAGCGGGAATTCATGGATGACAGGTGCATCCACCATCTCGGCTTTGCTGGCGGTAAGACCGCTGTTTTCGAATTTGTTTGCAGTTTTGTTGCCGGACTCAACGCCAAAATAGTCTGCCTCAACTATATGGTCAGCGTCAGCAATGCTTACCGTAAAAGCGCCTCTTGCTTTGATATTCTTTACTGTTTTGTGTGTTTCTGTCAGATTGAGGGCTACATTGCCTCTTTCCTGCATGGTGCCCCATGCAGCATTCATGACATTAACACTGCCGTCTTCGTTGTAAGTTGCCACCATTAAAACAGGCATTGGAAAAATACCTTCTGTTATATTGAGTTTCTTTCTCATTGCATTTACCTCGTTTCTTTCCTGGGATTGACAGAATTTACATCTGTAAATATAATTATAGATGGTAATTAAAAAAGTACAAGTACTATTTTCTATGAAAGGTACTATCATAAAGGAAAGTGTAATATGATAAAGAATTATATTGAAAATGCAAATTTTGAAGATACTGGATTCAGTTATACACTGTCACTGATATCCGGCAAGCACAAGCTGGTTATCTTATACTGCCTGATGGAATTTAAGGTTGTACGGTTCAATGAATTAAAACGGTATATAAAAAATGTGTCGGATAAAACGCTCAGCAGCAATCTGAAGGAGTTGGAGACAAACCGGCTCATTATCAGAAAAGAATATCCACAGATACCGCCAAAGGTTGAATACAGCCTGAGTGACAGGGGGAAATCCCTGATGGGCGTCTTAGACCAGTTGTGTGTCTGGGGCGAAAAGAATAGAGAGAAATAGCATGATTATCAGAGGAAGTATGGAGTGTGTTTGAAAAATTATTACAACCTTACTCATGAGATATTTATTTGCCGAGTGATCTGCCGTTCTTCTTGAAAAAATAAGAACGGCAAATCATTTGGTTACAAGTATGTCTTGCAGGTTGTTACCGCTGCACCCTGCCGGATGCGTTACCGCCAGCAAGTGATTTAACTTCTGCTTCTGATACCAGGTTATAATCATGCTCGATGGTATGCTTCAGACAGGAAGCCGCTACAGCGTAATTGATTGCGTCCTGCTGTTCATAGCCATGGCTGAGTGCATGGATCAGTCCGCCTCCGAAGGAATCACCGCCGCCTACACGGTCCACAATGTGAATCAGATATTCCGGGGAGAAGCATGCCTGTCCGTCTTTGTAAAGCATACCCGCCCACTTGTTATCCGTAGCGGAAATGCTGCCGCGAAGGGTGACAGCAACATATTCACAGCCAAAACGCTCAGACAATTCTTTTGCAACGCCGATATAACCTTCCCGGCTGATTTTACCGGTATTGATATCAGTTCCTTCTGCGTGAATCCCAAATACATCCGCTGCGTCTTCTTCATTTGCGATGCACACGTCCACATAAGGCATCAGTTCACCCATAACTTTTCCGGCTTGTTCGCTGGTCCACAGTTTTTTTCGGAAATTCAGGTCGCAGCTTATTTTCACGCCCTTTGATTTTGCGGTTTTGCAGGCGTCTAAGCAAATCTGGGGATTCTCGCCGCCCAGCGCCGGTGTAATTCCCGTAAAGTGGAACCAGTCTGCGCCTTCAAAAATCTTATCCCAATCAAAATCTTCCCTTTTTGCCAGAGCGATGGAAGAACCTGCACGGTCATAGATGACTTTCGAGGGCCTCTGAGATGCACCTTTTTCTACAAAATAGATGCCAAGCCTTGGACCACCTTTTACGATACCGGCAGTATCCACGCCGAACTGGCGCAGGCTGTTGATGGCGCACTGTCCCAGGTCATTGTCCGGAAGCTTCGTTACAAATGCGGCGTCATTGCCGTAATTTGCAAGAGAAACGGCTACATTGGCTTCACCTCCTGCATAGCTTGCTTCAAAATTTCCTGCCTGTACAAATCTAAGATATCCTTCCGGGTTCAGACGCATCATGATTTCACCGAAACACACTACTTTTGCCATATTATCATTTTCCTTTCTGTTACGCTTCTTTTGCGTTGGTAATAAATTCACGTGCTAATGCCGTGATTTTGTCAAATTCGCCGTTTTGAATCCACTGGGCGTTTACAAGATTGCCGCCCACGCCGGCTCCGATGGCTCCGGCTTTAATAAATCCTGCGATATTTTTCTCGTTGACGCCGCCTACTGCAAGCACCGGAATGTGGCTCATGGGAGCTTTGACTGCTTTGATGTAAGCTGCTCCCAGATTTCCTACCGGGAAAATCTTTACAAAGTCTGCGCCGGCTTCATAGGCGGTTACTATTTCGGAAGGAGTCATGGCTCCTGGCATGGTCACCATTCCCTGTTCCTTTGCATAGCGGATGACCTCTGGATTAGTGGAGGGAGTGATGATATAAAGAGCCCCAGCCTCCTTTGCCAGATCTACCTGCTCCTTTGTCAGTACCGTTCCAGCTCCAACCATTACCTGCTCCGCCAGCTGTTCACTGATGGCACGGATTGCGTTGGTCGTTGCTTCAAAATGATCGGCGCTTTTCTGATTGAAGGTAATTTCGACCATATTAATGCCGCCTTCGTACAGGGCCTGTGCCAGCTTTACACAGTGCTTCGGCTCCATGCCCCGCACAATGGCAATGATTCTGTTGTCATATACGTTTTGAATAATCTGTTCTCTTGTGGGCTTCATTCTGATTCTCCTTATGCGGCGTTTTACCATTCTGCAATAGAACCGTCTGCATGTCGCCATACAGGATTCTTCCAGTTGTGATTTGTCTTGCTTTCTTCCAGTACCAACTCTTTATTGACCTCTACTCCAAGTCCCGGAAGCTTCGGCAGATTCACATAGCCATCGGTAAATTTGAAATCATCTTTATTATTTACATAGTCCAGTACGCTTTTGCCTACGTTGTAGTGGATTCCCATGCTCTGTTCCTGAATGACTGCATTATAGCAGGTAGCGTCCACGTTCAGGCAGCTGGCGAGGGCAATGGGACCCAGCGGGCAGTGGGGGGCTAAGGCAACGTCATAAGCTTCTGCCATAGAACCGATTTTCTTTACTTCAGTGATGCCGCCGGCATGGCTTAAGTCAGGCTGGATAATATCTACGCCGCCGGTCTGCAGAAGACGTTTAAAATCATATTTGCTGAAAAGCCGTTCCCCTGTGGCAATAGGAATATTGCAAGCGGCTGCGATTTCTGGAAAATATTCCATGTTTTCACAAAGCACAGGTTCCTCAATGAACATCGGATCAAATTCCTCCAGTTTCTTGGCGAGAATCTTTGCCATTGGCTTGTGTACGCGGCCGTGGAAATCTATGGCAATGCCGAAATATTTCCCGCAGCTTTCCCGGATAGCGGCTACACGCTCCAAAACGGCGTCTATCTTATCATAGGAATCTACCATCTGAAGCTCCTCAGTGGCATTCATTTTGATGGCCTGGAAGCCGGCGTTTTTCTTTTCCAAAGCCGCGGCGCCTACGTCAGAAGGACGATCGCCGCCGATCCAACTGTATACTTTCATTTTGGAATGGCATGCGCCGCCCAATAGCTCATAGACCGGAACGCCCAGCGCTTTTCCTTTGATGTCCCACAGGGCCTGGTCGATTCCGGAGATGGCGCTCATTAAAACGCCGCCGCCTCTGTAGAAACCAGCCCGGTAGAGGGTACTCCAAATGTCTTCGATTTTTCCAGGATCGGCGCCGATGAGATAATCTTTCATTTCCTGCACGCATGCAAGAACCGTACTGCAATGTCCCTCCAGGACAGGTTCGCCCCATCCGGTAATGCCTTCATCCGTGATGATCTCCACAAATCCCCATCTGGGGCGGACGGTGTAAGTATTTACTTCTGTAATTTTCACTGTGGTTTCCTCCTTTTTTAAAAAATCTTGCAAAATTATAAACAAAATATAAAGTTGTAGGACGAATTGTATAATTCTCTTTGAATTTGGGAAATCCGTCCCAGAAATGCAAATTATATTTATTACAATAATATACCATTTGGCATAGAAATACAATTCGGCATAATGCATAAATTATCAAACAAAAATTAGGATAATTATAACAAAAAACAGGAAAGAAGAAGAAAAAGCATAGGGTTTATTGACAAAACATCAAAAATATAGTAATTTCTAAGAAGCAAAAAATTTGTTTGACAAAAAAAGCGAGATTTGTCGGACAAAACTGCACGAAAAAATTTAAAGGAGGGATCTTATGTTAGATTCTAGGTATGTGCCATTGTTTATTGTCGGTTTTCTTCTGTATATCGGCTTTATGATTATGGTGGGCATTCTCTCAACAAAAGGAAAAACAAGTGGTTCCAACTTCCTGACAGGTGGTTCGAACCTTGGCTTTTTCCTGATCTTCTGTACGGTCGGAGCTACGATGATCGGTACAGGTTCATCTATGGGAGCTATCGGAAACGGCTTCAACCACGGATGGGGCGGCGCCATCTATGGATTGGGCGCTTCCACAGGTATCCTGTCCATGCTGATGTTTGTAAACATACGTGAGAAAAATTTTATCACGATGTCGGAAGAAGCACAGTATTATTACGGCGGGAAAAAGATTGTTCGTCAGGTAATGGGCTTTATGATGTTCGTGATTGAAATTATCTGGCTGGGCAATCATATGAACGGCGGTTCGAAATATCTTGCTTATATCACAGGGCTGGATGATGTGCTTTGTAAGCTGATTACTGTGCTGGCGTTCGCTGTATATGTATTCATTGGCGGATATTTGGCGGTAGTTGTAACAGACGCAGTACAGTTCTGCGTTATCATCGCAGGCTTTGCCCTTATCGCTGTCAGGGCTATTCCGGCGGCAGGCGGCTATGCAAAGATTGCTGAAACATTTGACGCAGCCGGAAAATCTGGCGCTATGGGATTCTATGGAGTCGGTTCCTATGGTTTGATGGCAGCTTTTGCGTTGGTGCTGTCCACTTACATGGGCGTGATTGGTACGCCTACACACCGTACCCGTATTTATACCTCTGCGGATAAAGGAACTGCAAAGAAAGCGTTCTTAAGCTCCGGTATCATGCTGTTTTTCTGGAGTTTTGTAACGGCTGTGATTGGTATGAGCGCATTTGCAATCGCAACAGAGCAGGGCGTAACGCTGGAATCCGCAGACTATGCATTTTCCTTTATGGCAACACATGTACTGGGGCCGGTATTCGGTCTGGTTCTGATGATTGCGGGTCTGTCCGCAACAATGTCTTCAGGAGATTCCGACGCCATTTCCGGCATCACGATTCTTCTGACAGACGTATATCCCAGCGTAACAGGCAAGAAGATCAAAGAAGAAGATTACCCGAAATATTCCAGAATTGCTCTGGTTGTTACTCTGGCAATCGCATTCCTGATTACGCTGTTTGTTAACGATGTTATTACCTATATTCAGAAAGTGGTAGGCTCTCTGCTTCCAGGCGTTGCTGTCTGTATGTTTATGGGACGTTTTTGGAAACGAGCTACCTGGCAGGGAGGTCTGGCGTGTATTTTCTCCGGTACAGCATTTGGTCTCCTGTACCTGCTGATCCCGTCAGTAAGCGGTTGGGTAGATGCAAATCTGGGCGGCGCTGCAGTTCCGGCTACGATCATTACCCTGGTATTCGGCGTTATTGTGAGCCTTGTGACTCCGGCAGATACAACTCCGGAAACAGAACGTGTAAAAGCAGTGTTTGATGCGCGTCTTGGTGAATAAATACATAAACAATGACCAGTAATGGGGGCGGGGGAACTCAGCCCCCATTTTGCCATTGGCAGCAGGAGAGGAAAAATGGGAACAATATTATTAAAAAACGGTATGGTGTATGACGGATTAGGCAATCCGCCGAAGCAGCAGAATATTCTGCTCAAGGACGATAGGATAGAACAAATCGGCTGTATGGAAGAAACAGCAGATGAAGTAATTAATGTGCAGGGAAAAATTATCTGTCCGGGTTTTGTGGATATTCACAGACATTGTGATGCAAAACCCCTAAACGATCCAGAATTTGGGAGAAGAGAGCTGGCTCAGGGCATTACTACTACGGTAGTAGGGAATTGCGGAATCAGCCTGACGCCCTGCCCTTCTTCAGACGAGGGAGCAAGAGAAATGTATGATTTTGACGAAGCGGTGTTAGGTCCCATGGAGCTTAACCTTCCCAGAACATACGAGGATTATCTGAAGGCGCTGGAGGAAGCAGAACTTCCCCTTAACTTTGCATCTATGATTGGAACCGGCGCTGTAAAAATTACAGTAAAGGGATTTGCAGATACGCCTTACACCCAGGAAGAGCTGGATTCGGCCCGCGCTTTGATTGAGGACGCCATGAAACGGGGGGCAGTGGGAGTTTCTCTGGGAATTATGTATCTGCCGGAATGTTATTCCTCTACGAAAGAATTTGCTTATATTCTGGAACCGGTGGGAAGGTACGGACGAGTGATTACCACCCATATCCGAGGAGAAGGGGACAGTATGGTGGAGAGCGTTAAAGAGGTGCTCGAAATTGCCAAAGAAGCCGGCTGTGCGCTGGAAATCAGCCATTTCAAAAGCTGCGGCGTTCACAACTGGCGAAAAGACATTCATACCGCAATCCGGCTGATAGAAGAAGCGAGAGCCCAGGGTCAGGATGTGACCTGTGATTTCTATCCCTATGAGGGGGGAAGCACAGCCCTTACCACCATGCTTCCGTCGGTATTTGTGGCCGGCGATATGACAAAGGCTCTGAAGAAGCTGGGCACTCCGGAGGGAGTGGAAGAATTTCGGCGGCTGAGCCGCAAAGCGTATGATGATTGGGATAATTTCTGCGTGACTTTAGGCTGGGAGCGTATTATAATAAGTGGTGTGACCCAGGAAAGATTTCAGAAAATGCTGGGCATGACGGTAACAGAAGCTGCGGAACAATTCGGATATGAGGACGCGGAAGCCCTTGCTGCCGACTTAATGCACAGTGAAAACGGTAAGACAGCTATTATTAATATGAGTATGTGCCAGGAAGACATTGATACTGTGGCAAAGCTGCCCTACTCCAATTTTATTTCTGATGCCATTTATGCACAGACAGATATGCCCCACCCGCGGATGTACGGGGCTTTCCCAAAGGTCATCCGGGAATATGTCAATGAAAGAAAGCTGCTTTCCATGGAAGAAGCGATTCATAAGATGACCGGGCAGCCGGCCAAACGTATGAAGCTTGACGGCAGAGGGGTGCTGGCGGAAGGAAAT
The DNA here is from genome assembly GCF_004793545.1 of Petralouisia muris. GTDB lineage: Bacteria > Bacillota > Clostridia > Lachnospirales > Lachnospiraceae > Petralouisia > Petralouisia muris. Next base: position 14,792 of record NZ_SRYA01000003.1, read on the forward strand.
TATGCAGATATCCTGGTATTTGATCCGGAAATATTCCGGGATCATGCAACCTTTCAGGACCCTGCGCGTCTGGCAGACGGGCTGGGATATGTGTTTGTCAACGGGAAGGCAGTAATCCGGGATGATGAATGGCTGGATCATATCTGCAGCGGCAGAAATATTTTGGCGGGAGGAAAATAAAATGGCAGAAGCAAGAAGCCTGGAGGAAATCAAGCTGGATTATGCCTGGAAATTCGGCTGTGGCCGTTATATTCAGCAGCGTGAGGCATTGGAGACGCTTCCTGAGGAGATTAAGCGTCTGGGAGATAAACCGCTGATCATTGCCGGACCCCGGGCGTGGGAGGCAACAGAGGGAAGAATTGAAAAAGCTCTAAGGGAAGCCGGAATAGAATATGTTTTATCCGTTTATCCGGATCAGAATACTTATGAAAAGGCCAGGGAGCATGCCTCACAGGCAGTCAGCAGCGGCTGCGATGTTATCGTGGGCGTGGGCGGCGGCCGCATTATGGATCAGGCCAAAGCGTCAGCTTATTTTGCCGGGGAAATGACAAAGGCAAGAAGCGGGCATTTTCCAGTGGTTCAGGTGCCCACCAGCATTGCTACTTGTGCCGCTTTTGCGCCTCTCAGCGTTATGTATACCCAGGAAGGGGCGTCCCTTGGAAGCCTTCGTCATAATTTTGAGGTGAACGCCATTGTGGTGGATCTGGATGTGATTGTCAAAGAACCTGCCCGCTATGTGGCAAGCGGCATTCTGGATGGCATGGCAAAAATGGTGGAGATGCAGAATGGGCATGATAATATTACCATTGAGGAGTTTGACGTGGGGCTGGTGACAGCATTTACACTGGCAAAATATACAATGGAAACCTACCGCAAACGGGGCGTTCAGGCAGTGGAAGATGTAAGAGCCGGGAAACTGACCAAGGAAGTGGAAGATATAACTTATCTGAATATTGCGGTGGCAGGCGTAATCAGCGGATGCAGCAAAGGGTTTGGGCAGACAGCTCTTGGACATGAGTGCTATGAGCTTATCCGCACTCATTTTACGCAAGAAGCGAAAGATTTCATCCACGGCGAGATTGTGGCTGTGGGCCAGAGTATGCAGCTGTCCTTTAACGGACAGGAGGATCAGATTCCTGCTTTGAGAGAGATGATGAATTCTTTTGACATGCCGCTGACGTTAAAAGATATCGGCATAGAGCCCACTGAGGAAAATGTGGAAACGCTTTATCAGGATCTTTATCACAGTCCTTTCGTCAAGGATTGTCCCGAAGAAGCGGAAAAGTTAAGAAAAGCAATGAAATGGCTTTGTGAATAGGAAAACCGCGAAGCAATGAAATGACTTTGCGAATAAGAAAACCGCGAAGCAATGAAAAGAATTTGGAACAGAAAAATAAGAAAACTCATGGAATAGCTTTAGAAACAGGAGGAAATAAAAATGGCAGATGTATATGCTAAAATGAAAGAACTTGGAGTGACCTTGCCGGAGCCTCCGGCAAAAGGAGGAATTTATACGCCGGTGCAGGAATTCGGAGACAAGCTTTTGTACTGCAGCGGATGCGGTCCGGCAATCGGAGAAGAGAATGTGATTGGGACGTTGGGAAAGGATTTGACCGTGGAGGATGGACAGAAGGCGGCTCGTAACTGTGCCCTGAACCTGCTGGCTAACTTGCATGACAAGCTGGGGGATTTGAACAGAATCAAGCGTTTTGTAAAAGTGCTGGGATTTGTCCGCAGCGCAGATGATTTCCAGCAGCAGCCCCAGGTAATTAACGGCGGTTCCCAGTTGATTTTAGACTTGTTTGGAGAGGAAAAGGGACTTCCGGCGCGTACGGCTATCGGCACAAACGCTACGCCGGGCGGTATTGCCTGCGAGATTGAAGTTTTGGTAGAATATGAATAAGACGAGATATTCCTTCGAGGGAGAGGAGACGGTGATTTCTCCCCAATTGGTATATTACAAAGAAATCATTGAGGACAATATTAAGAAAATGATAACTTATGCCCAGGGCCCCCAGCGGCTCTGGCCCCATGTGAAAACCCATAAAATGGCAGATGTGATCAGGCTGCAGATGAATTATGGGATAGATCGCTTTAAATGCGCAACCATCGCGGAAGCAGAGATGTGCGGGGCGGCAGGGGCAAAAAAGGCTGCTCTGGCGTATCCTCTGGTGGGACCGAATATTCCGCGTTTTCTGACACTGGCAAAGATATTTCCGGAGACCGAATTTTTCGCGGTTTCAGACTGTACGGAGCAGGTGAAGCTTGCAGGAGCCGCAGCCGTGAAAGAACATACAGAGATTCAAATGCTGATGGATGTGGACACCGGACAGCACAGGACAGGCGTACCCATGGGGCAGGCGGCGGCAGCTTATAAACAGTGGGCGCAGATACCGGGGATTTGTATGCGGGGGCTGCACTGTTATGACGGACACCGTCATGAAAGTAATTATGAAGTCCGCAGCAGAGAAGTTGCTGCTGTGGATAAACAGATTGATCAGATTAAGAATGATCTGGCCGGCAGCGGCATGGACTGCGGGATCGTTATTTTAGGCGGTACCCCTTCCTTCCCCTGTCATCAGAAATTAAACCGAGACTATTTAAGCCCCGGAACCTGTGTGATACAGGATGCTGGTTATCAGGCGGCTTATCCGGATCTTCCTTTTGAACCGGGAGCGGCAGTTTTGACAAGAGTGATCAGCATACAAGGGGAAGACGCCTTTACATTGGATATGGGAACGAAAGCGGTTGCTTCGGACCCGAATCCGGAAAGGGCTGTCCTTTCTGGTATGGAATATGCCAAAACAGTGCTTCAGAACGAAGAGCACTGGGTTGTGAAAATTCCAGCAGAGCACCGAGAGAATATGCCGAAAGTGGGGGATGTGATGTTTGCCGTTCCAATGCACATATGCCCCACAAGCGCATTGTATCCGTCAGTTCCGGTGATTGAAAAAGGAAAACTGAGCGGCTGGTGGGAAGTAACGGCGAGAAACAGGAAGCTGTCAATTTGAGGAAAAAGAGAAAGCAGATGTTTGGGGTATGAAGAAAAAGGAAGAACATGGTATGACATTGGCAGAACAGATTGCCGACAGGCTGCTGGAGCACATCAGTAAGAATGGGTTAAAGTCCGGCGATCGTCTGGGAACAGAAATGGAAATGTCTGAGCAGCTGCAGGTCAGCCGCGGAACCATCCGGGAGGCAATTAAGATTCTGGTTTCACAGAATATTTTAGAGGTGCGCCAGGGCTCAGGCACCTTTATTTCCGATGGAAAGGGGAATGTGGGAGATCCGCTGGGGCTTAAGAGAATTCCGGAACAGTTCCGGCTTACTTGGGATCTGCATCAGATCCGGATGCTGCTTGAGCCGGATATCGCTTATATGGCAGCGATGAATATCACGGATAAACAGTTGGAAGAGTTGGAGCAAATCTGTGAAGAAATGGAGCGGCTGTCTCAGTATAAGCAGGACAGATGGCATGTGGATGTGGAATTTCATGTTTATCTGGCAAAGGCATGCGGAAATCTGGTGATTCCTAAGCTGATTCCCATTATCCGCCAGGGGGTGGATTTGTTTATCAAATATACCCACAGAGAAGCGGAGCCTGAGACGGAAGCAAAACACAGAGATATTCTGGAGGCGTTAAAGGCGCATAATCCCATGTGGGCAAAAGATATGATGCTGATGCATCTGACCTATAACGGGCAGGAGCTGCGTCGAGAAGCCATCAGACGAGGCGAGACATTGGAAAAACTGGTGGTTAAAAGAGAAGATAGCATAGAATAATCAAAACAGGAGGTTTTGCAATGTATAAAAGTCAGGAGATCAGAAAGATTGCTCCGGAGATGGATCCGCTGAGAATGGGGATGGGCTGGAAGGTGGAAGATCTGGGCAAACCGCAGATTATTGTAGAGAGCACTTACGGCAACAGCCATCCGGGAAGCGGCCATCTGAATATTTTTGTGGAAGAAGCAGTAAAGGGAGTGGATGAAAACGGCGGAAAAGCAGCCCGTTATTACACCACTGACATGTGTGACGGCATGGCCCAGGGACATGACGGCATCAATTATTCGCTGGCTCACAGAGACGCCATTGTAAATCTTGTGGAGGCCCAGATCAACGCCACCACATTTGACGGCGGGGTCTTTGTTTCCAGTTGTGACAAGGCGCTGCCGGCAATGCTTATGAGTATCGGGCGCAACAAGGAGATGAGCGCCATTGTGGTAACCGGCGGTGTGATGGAAGCCACAGCTGTGAAACCAGAATATGTGGAGAATGATCCGGGATGTAAAATTAACGAATTACTGACCTTAGAGCAGATCGGTAAGTTTAGCGCCCAGTTTGAGCGGGGCGAGATTCCAGAGGAACAACTGACTTATTATAAACAGCAAGCATGTCCCAGCTGCGGCGCCTGCTCCTTTATGGGAACGGCGTCTACCATGCAGGTAATGGCGGAAGCATTGGGACTGATGCTGCCTGGCACTGCGTTGATGCCTGCTACAGCGCGGGAGCTGAAGGAGGCGGCATACAAGGCCGGACAGCAGTTGATGGAACTGGTGAAAAAGGGCATTCAGGCAAAAGATATCGTGACCATGAAGAGCTTTGAGAATGCGATTATGGTGCATGCGGCCATCTCCGGGTCTACCAATGCGGTGATGCATATCTCAGCAATTGCACATGAATTTGGCTTCGAAATTGACGCAGACACTTTTGACCGACTCCACAGGGGCGCGCATTATCTGCTTAATATCCGTCCGGCAGGCGACTGGCCCGCACAGTATTTTTATTATGCAGGCGGCGTTCCCAGGGTAATGGAAGAAATAAAGGAAGTTCTGCATCTGGATGTTATGACGGTGACGGGAAAATCTCTTGGTGAGAATCTGGAGGAACTGAAAAAGAACGGATTCTATGAACACTGCAATGAGATTCTGAAAGAAAAGGGAAAAGCGTTGGGCAAGGAAATCAAGGCAGATGATATTATCCGTGATTTTGATCATGCGCTGGGCATGGATGGAAGCATTGCAATCCTGCGGGGCAACCTTGCGCCGGAAGGGGCAGTCATTAAACATACAGCATGCCCGCAAGCGATGTTTCAGGCCAGATTGACAGCAAGGCCCTTTGACAGTGAGGAAGAGGCAATTGACGCCGTTCTGAAGAAAAAAATCAAACCGGGCGACGCAGTCTTTATCCGCTATGAAGGGCCGAGAGGAAGCGGTATGCCGGAAATGTTCTATACCGGAGAAGCTATCTGCTCAGATCCGGAGCTTGCGGCGTCGGTGGCGCTGATTACAGACGGCCGTTTTTCGGGAGCCTCCAGAGGCCCAGTGATAGGACATGTTTCTCCAGAGGCAGCAGCCGGCGGCCCCATTGGGCTGGTGGAAGAAGGAGATTTGATTGAGCTTGACGTACAGGCCCGTAAGCTGGCTATTGTGGGTATTCAGGGCAAAGAAATGTCAGAAGAAGAGATTGCGGAAGTTTTGGAAGAGAGAAAGAAAAACTGGAAAGGCTTTACCTCGAAATATGACAGAGGACTGCTGAAATTGTATGCTCAGCATGCAGTAAGCGCTATGAAGGGTGCTTATATGGATTGATAATATCATCAGAGTAAAGTTTCGTGCAGCAAAAGAAGAAAGTTGATTGACAAAAATAGTTGAGTGGCTTTCTTCTTTTTTTATGTGTATAGCGGCGAAAACCAATATTCTCAGTTGGAAATCTTGTATAACTCTAATCAAATAAGCTGTCAATCCTTATATTTCATTCTTTGCCGCGAAATCAAAGGAAAAGAATTGTTATTTTAAACATGTTATGGTAAAATGAATTCGTATTTGAGGAATAAAACCGCGGGAACCCGCATAAAACAGGAGGTCATAGAGAGATGGAACAGTACAAGCAGGAATTTATTGAATTTATGGTGGACTGCCAGGTGTTGAAATTTGGCGAATTTATCTTAAAGAGCGGGCGGAAATCTCCGTTTTTTATGAATGCGGGCGCTTATGTCACAGGCGCACAGCTCCGTAAGCTGGGCGAATATTACGCCAGGGCAATCCATGAGCATTACGGTGATGATTTTGACGTGCTGTTCGGACCGGCCTACAAGGGAATTCCTTTGAGTGTTGCCGCTACAATGGCCTATAGTGAGTTATATGGAAAAGAGATTCGCTACTGTTCCAACCGGAAAGAAGCCAAAGATCACGGCGACGCAGGAATTTTGCTGGGCAGTAAGCTGAAAGACGGAGACAGGGTAGTGATTATTGAGGATGTTACCACCTCCGGCAAATCCATGGAAGAGACGGTTCCCATTATCCGCGCCCAGGCTGACATTGAGATTAAGGGCTTGATGGTATCGCTGAACCGTATGGAGCGGGGAAAGGGAGAAAAGAGCGCTCTGGAAGAAATCAAGGAACTCTACGGCTTTGACGCAAATGCCATTGTTACAATGAAAGATGTTACAGAATATTTGTATAATAAACCATATAAAGGAAATATATATATTAATGATGAAATGAAAGCAGCCATAGACAGTTACTATGCCCAGTATGGAGCAAAGTAAAAAGGTTATTGCAGCAGGGGCGTTATGGCCGGTTCACGGCCAGATTTATGAAAATGCGGAGGTTTGGAATGAACGAAAAAATATATAAGACAATGGCAGTAACAGGAGCGGGTAATATTGCGCTGGGCGTTGTGGTTCTGATATGCGGGATTACATGCGGAGTTTTGTCCATTGTAAGCGGTGCAAGAATCTTAAAACGTAAATCAGATATCATTTTTTAAGGATTAATAAATTGAAAAAAGATTATAAAAAAACACTCCGGATATGCAGCAAAATCATGTTCGGGGTCTATATTATTTGTTTGACCTATTTCCTGTTTTTTGCAGAGAGTACCGGCCGTACCTTTGAAGGGAGGACCTATCACTATAATCTGGAGCTGTTTAAGGAAATCAGGCGTTTTATTGTCTATCGGCATACGCTGGGAACGCAGGCGGTGCTGCTGAATCTGGTGGGGAATATTGTGGCCTTTGTTCCCTTTGGATTTTTTCTGCCGATTCTGTATCCCAAATGCAGAAATTTTCTGTATACTGTATTTTTTAGCTTTGAGGTCAGCCTGGCAGTGGAGACTGTTCAGCTTGTGTCAAAGGTGGGAAGCTTTGATGTGGATGATATGCTGCTGAATACCATAGGAGGCGCACTGGGCTGCCTGATTTTTTATTGGATGAACCGGATAAGGAGAAATTATGAGACAAAAGAAAAAAAGCGGTTTTAAATTAGCTGGGAAAAAGCATTCCAAGAGAGGGAAAATATCGCTGTTTCTGGCATTGTGCTCTGTTTTCGCAGGAGTTGGGATGGTAGTGTTATCTATACAGAGTAACGGGAACGCCAGTGTATATGTGGGGAGTGCAGGTTTGTTTGCCTTGTTTGTGTCCCTGACGTCTCTGATAATCGGACTCTCCAGCCTGAAAGAGGAAAGCTATAAATTATTTCCGGTGCTGGGCAGTATTTGCTCTGTGCTTACATTGGCAGGATGGGTGGCCGTTTATATGCTGGGATTTTGAAAAACAGATGATTTGGAAAGGACAGAGTTGAATTATGGGTTATTGTGAAGTTTGGCAGCCATATCGGGAGGAAGTAAAGGAGCGGTATCCTCTGGTGATGGAACGGCTGGAACAAATAGAGACTGAAGAAACAGTAAGACAGCCTTATCGGGCGTATTTTCAGCGGGCAGCAGCTTTTTTGCGGGAACTGAAGGAACTGGAAGAGGAAGTGACGTCAGGCGCCTGGGAAAAGAAAAGCCTGGAGGAAATGAGCAGGAAAAACCGTTCTCTCTATGAAGAGATTTTACCAGAACATTATGAAAAAGTTATGGTAATCCTGAGTATGCAGCGGGAGAATTGGGAGAGCAGTATGGAAAATTGCTTGGCGTATTGTATGCAGATCTCCGTTCTCTGATCCCTTACGCCTATGAGGGAAGAATATATGATATTACCATATTCAGTGAGCTTCTGGTGGAACTTTACAACCTTTTTGAGCAGGAAGAACTGTCCTTAGAACAAGAGGTACAGCAGGTGATCTACTGGTTTTACCATGATTATGGGGAAGTGTTTGCCGAAATCGGCGTCATGTCCCAGACCAGTCCGGAGCTGGATTTTTATACCCGTATTATCATGGACAGTGATTTGGAAGACTTGCGTTATCTTTACCGTTACGGTGCGTATATTACGGAAAATGAACAGAAAACAGCAGAGTTTTTGAACCGGATGCCAGAGGAACAGATTCAGGCGATGGCAGATACTTATACCGAAGGGTACCGAATGGGATTTGAAGTTACAGGAAAGGATTTATCCAAAAAGAAATTTGTGGATCTGCGTTACCCCATCGGGTTTGAACGGATGATGCGGGCTGCAGTGAAGAATTTTGAGAAACTGGGTCTGCAGCCGGTGGTAACGAGAACCGGAGAACTTTCTTTTTTCGGCAGAAATGGAAGCGGCAGCATAGTCAGCGTGTCTCCTAACCGTCAATATGAGTACGATCATAAATCGGATCGGGCAGTTTATCTGGATAAGGCGTTGGTGGAGCGCAGGCTGGAAGTGCTGAAAACCGCCTATGAGGCGAGGAAGAAGGAAGCCGCCTGGTATGCCGGCCCAGCAGTGGTGGAGACTTTTGGGGAGGCAGGCTTTGAGCCGACAACCAACCCTTATGCCTGTCAGTTTGATGCAAAGCAGCAGAAGCTGAATGTGTATTATTCGAATCTGGCAATGCAGATTACTAATCAGTATATTAAAGGGGAAGAGCGCAGCTTTACCATCATCGCTTATCCGATTCCTGAGATTGGCCCCCGGTTTGAAGAGATTTTTGCAGAAACAGTGAAGGTAAATACGCTGGATTATCAATTGTACCGGGACATGCAGCAGAAAATCATTGACGTGCTGGATGAGGGAGAGACTGTACGCATTACCGGAAAAGGAAATAATACCACAGATTTGACCGTAGCCCTGTATCCTTTAAAGGATAAAAGCCGGGAGACTGCCTTTGAAAATTGTGTGGCAGATGTGAATATTCCTGTGGGAGAGGTCTTTACTTCTCCTGTATTAAAGGGAACCAACGGGCGGCTCCATGTGACTCGGGTATATCTGAATGGATTGAAATATCTGGATTTGGAGCTGGAGTTTCAGGATGGCATGATCAGTCGGTATTCCTGCAAAAATTTTCCTACGGAACAGGAAAATCAGGCATTTTTAAAGGAAAATCTTCTGAAGCATCATGAGACGCTGCCGCTGGGGGAATTTGCCATTGGAACCAATACCACTGCTTACCGGATGGGTATTGATTATCAGATTCAGGATAAGCTTCCCATACTGATTGCAGAGAAAACAGGCCCGCATTTTGCTGTGGGAGATACCTGCTACAGTCTGGCGGAGGATACGCCGGTGTTTAATCCGGATGGAAAAGAGATAGTGGCAAGAGACAATGAGGCGTCCATACTCCGGAAGGAGGATGTTCAGAAAGCGTATTTTAATTGCCATACGGATATTACCATTCCTTATGATGAACTGGACCGGATTACGGTACAGAGAAAAGACGGCCTTTGCATAGATGTGATACGGGACGGAAAATTTGCAGTGCCGGGAACGGAACCGCTAAACAAGCCGTTGGAGTGATAAGTTTGCCTGGGTTCACAGAACCGTATTGCTCTGTAGACCCAGGCAATAGACATTTCTGTGCTGTCTTGCATGGCGATTCAAATTATACTTTAAAGGTTTTTATTTGCGTTTCCAGTTCTTCGGCTGATGTTGTTAATTCTTTTGATTCTTTTGCCACGGTTTCACTGTTTAGCATTAAATTGTCTGTCTGTTCTACCAGAACGTCTGAAGAGGCAAGGATTGCCTGGGAGCTGTCTGCCTGTTCTTCTGAAATGGCGGCAACATCCTTTGCAACATTTTCCACTTGATTTACCTTGCGCATCATTTGCTGCGCTAAATCTCCAACGGTAACAATATTTTCAAAAATGTTGTCATAAGTTTTTACTGCGTTTCCAATTAATGCGCTGCTGGCATTGATATTGTCGACGTTGTTTTTTGCTAAGTTGATGACGTCTCCAATCAGTTTTTTTATTTCCAGGACCAGATTATCTATGTGGTTGACAGAGTTCATGCTTGTCTGTGCCAGTTTGCCGATCTCTGTCGCCACAACGGCAAAGCCTTTACCCGCTTCACCTGCGTGCGCCGCTTCGATGGAGGCGTTTAAGGACAGCAGGTTTGTTTCTGTTGCAATTTCACCAATTACTTTTGTAATGTCTGTAATTTCTTCTGATGCATTTCCTACATTGTCAATGGCATACTGCAATTGGCGTACCGATTGGTTGATTGTTTGCATTGAAGCATCCACGTTCTGCATGATGTCCTTACCCTTTTGGGATATGACGATAGTTTCCTGCATTTTCCCATTCATGCCGTCGCCGTCATTTTTGGTTTCCGCGACAAGAGCTGCAAGGGTTGTAGCGTTTTGTGCAACCTCGCTGACAGAAACAGACAATTGTTCTACCGTCATATTGAGTTCTTTCATTGACAGGTTCTGTTTTTTCGATGCATGGAACATTTGGCTGGATATTTCGTTGCTGTTGTCCGCCTGGTGGTGCAAGGTATGGGAAACATTGTCAATTGAGGCAATCATGGTGCGCATTGTGTCTATAAATTTGTTGACGCATCGGCTCATAATACCGATTTCATCGCTGTTTTCGTCATTGCTGTGGATGGTAAAATCTCCTTCTGTCATAGAGGATATGACAGTTGTCAGGCGTTTTACCGGACTGATTACAATATGTACGATTCTTTCAAGCAGCAGCATCAGGACAAATACAGAAATGATGCCGAAAATCGCCGTAATATTCCGAAGATGATCCAAATCTTTGTATACCGTTCTGGCGGGGACATAGGACACAAGGAGCCAATCTGTTCCTGCAACTTCTTCCAGGACAGATATGTTTCCGTCCAGTTCCATTAAGCCAGTTTCATTTTGTGAAATTTTATCTGCCAGCTTTTTCATAAAAGCATCTTCTGATTCGCTTAATTTTTGCGAAATCAGCTTCGTATCACGGGAAGCGAGGATTGTGCCGTCTTCCATATTAATTAATAATGATTCAGCGTCTTCCATTTTTACAAAGCTGCTGACGTATACGCTGATTGTATCTAAAGATAAATCGGCGGAAAGGATGCGTATATTCTCTGAAGACGTCCTCAGCATGCCGCATGCGCTGATGACCTGTTTGCCCTCTTCATTTGCATATGCATTGGTATAGTCCAGGTTTACTCTGGTCAGTCCGTCCTGAAACCACTCGGTCTGCTGAATGCCGGCAGAGCCAGCCAAATCCGGCTGGTCCGCCGTGGCGGTGGATATGTCTGCATCTTGCGCCGGCTTTGATTTAAAGAGAAAACCCTTGGAGTCAGCAACACACAGCCCTTCTGGATAGTTGCTGTCGAAGTTATAATAGGCGTCTAAAAAATGCTGCAGCTGTTGATCGTCAAAGTCCATCTCTTCCAGCGTTTGCTTTGCAACGCTGATGGAAGTCAGATTCTGGCTCAGCCATGCTTCAATTTCAGCGGCCTGGCTCTCTACAGACGTCTTTAAAAGCTTATGGGCGTCTGACTTTATTACGTTTCTGGATACATAGTAGGACAAGCCGATAAGGATAATGATAATAGCAAGTATTACAGGCAGAAGGATGCCTAACAATTTTATTTTTATGGAAATAAATTTTCTTTTTTCTGTCATTTGGATTTCCTCCGGGTATGTGCTTTTGGGCGATTAAATTTACTGATATTGCGTTACATTTTGGCTGTCTACTTTTTCAAAAGGAATCAGGATGTATTTTCCATCTTCGGAAGCGCCTTCTATATTACTGATGGATTGGCCGGAAGCCAGTATTTCTGCCGCTTCTACAGCAGCGCTGATCTGGGCGGACATAGGCTGGTATACCGTGAAATCCATCTTTTTGTCGATGATAGCCTGACATCCGGCTGCGGAAGCGTCTACGCCCAGAAATAAAACAGAATCAATGTCTGCCCCTGCCTCCTCAAATGCGGCAAGTCCTCCAAGAGCCATATCGTCATTGTTTGCCGCTACACAGTCCACAGGTTTTCCTGTTTTGAGAAACAGACTTGTCAGTTCCCGGGCAGTATCTGAACTCCAGCCTGCGTAATCTTCAAATACATAATTAATTTTCTTTCCGCTGGCTTTCAGAGTCTGTTTCAGTCCGTTTGTCCGGCCGATGGTGCCGGACGCTCCTTTGGGCCCTTTTAATATCGCCACGTTGATTTCATCTCTGTCCCGGAATTGTTCCAGAATATATTCAGCCTGGTATTGCCCTGCCATAAATTCATCGGATGCAACATATATATAGCGATCTTTTTCTAATTGGCTGCTGTCCGGCGCATTATTGATAAATACAATTGGGGTGCCGCCTGCGGCGGCTTTCACTGCAGTGACGGTGTCAGGAGAAACCAGGCCGCATAAAAGGACGTCATACCCATCTGCGACAGCGCTTTTAATCTGTGAATTCTGCGCTTCAACAGAATTTTCTGCGTAGCCTGTTTCAAAAGCGGAGCCATAGGATGCGGCTTGTTCCTGCAGCTGGCTTGCCCATCCTTCATAATAGTCTCCGCTTTCAATTGCGGCGTAATAGATTTTTACATTGCTGCCATTGGTATTTTCTTTCTGCTGGCATCCGCAGAATAAAGCGAAAATTGTTATGGCCGAACATATAATGCTTAATTTTTTCTTCATAGCTTCCACCCATTCCTTTGTTTTTTTTAGTGTAGCTATTTTTCGGAAAAGCATATACCAGATTAATTCAAAAAATGTCATATACATGATGTGAGTATATAAGGAATTGGCTGTAGACCGGAAAGGAAAAGAGGTTTTATTTTAAAAAAGTGGCTGTTTCATTATGAGAAAAAGTGTGATAGAATATCAAAAGAGAAAAATATGCTACGGAGGGATACCAAATGGAGGAGAGAAAAAATAATGAACCGGCAGTGGAAGTCAATCAGACAGTGCGGAAATACAGTGAGAAACCGATTCGGGACGCCAAGGCAAATCAGACAGTGCTTCTGCTGATGTCATTTATGGATATACCGTTAACCCTGGCTCTGCTGATGCAGTTTACAGCGAAAGATGTTTCCTATGGGAAAGCGGCAATTGTGCCAATTGCCATTACGCTTTTGGGGACGCTCGTGAGCTGGGGAATCTATGTGAAGGACAAGTCCAAAGAGGCTTTAAGATATGTAATGCTTGGCAGTTTTTTAATTGGCTGGGGTTATATGATGCTGACAGAAAAAAGCGTTCTTGCCTGTACTTATATATTTCCGATTATGTTTGCATTGATTCTCTATTATGACAGGAAACTGGAGAAGCGGGCATTTGGGGGAATTATGCTATTCATGGTGCTGCGGGGCGTTTCACTGGCAGTTACCGGAAGCCTGATAGGAGATGATCTGACGTTAGTCAGTGTCTGCACTGGTATTGTGGTAACCCTTTCCTACCATATTACGGCAAGGGCGGCCAAAGATTTTGACCATGATACCATATGGTCGATCAAGGATGAACAGGCAAGGCAGAATATGATGATGGAGGATATTATCCGTATTTCAGAGGCGGTGACCTCAGAAGTGGGATATACCGACAGCCTTGTGGAGAATCTGCGGAATTCTTCCCAGGTGGTACATAATTCCATTCAGGAAATTTCTGTCAGCACTCAGATTACGGCGGAAAGCGTGCAGGAGCAGACGCAGATGACTTCCCAGATTAAAGACGCCATTGAGGAGACGGCAGAAAACGCCAGGATTATGGTGGAGGCAGCCGAGGCGTCTGCCCGTATGGCCGAAGAAAGCATGGATATGATGAACCAGATGCGGGCCGGCGCAGAAACCATTGGAGAAACGAACTCCCATGTAGCAGAATCCATGTCTCAGCTTCAGGATAAGGCAAAGGAGGTAGAGCAGATTACAGAGGTTATTTTTGAGATTTCCAGTCAGACCAATCTACTGGCCTTAAATGCATCCATAGAGAGCGCCAGAGCAGGAGAAGCAGGCCGGGGATTTGCAGTGGTTGCGGAGCAGATTCGGGAATTGTCTGAGCAGACCAGGAAATCTACGGAACAGATTGCCGGGATTGTGAAAGAACTGAATACCAACGCCCAGGATGCTGTTGATATTGTAGGGGTTTCCATTGAAGCCAGCAAGAAGCAAAATGAAATGATAGAGAATACTGCCGGAGGATTTATGGCAATCCGCGATAATGTGGAGACTTTGACCCAGAGAATTGGAGATATTGATTCCAAGATTAATCATCTGGTTCATTCCAATGATAAAATTATTGAAAGTATCAGCCAGTTGTCGGCCACCAGCCAGCAGGTTTCTGCAAGCGCCTCTGAGGCAGAGGAACGGAGCCAGCAGAACCAGATGGAGGCACAGGAAGCCAAGAAGCTTTTGAACAGTGTGCAGGAGATTGTACAGGGGTTTGCAAAATATCAGAATTAAAAATATATTTAGATAAAGGAGAGATACATGATGGCAAAAGTAGGTATTGTAATGGGCAGTGACTCAGATATGCCAGTGATGGCGAAAGCAGCAGATATTTTGGAGGAGCTGGGAATTGAGTATGAAATGAAGATTATCTCAGCCCACAGGGAACCGGATGTGTTTTTTGAATACGCCAGAACCGCAGAGGAAAGAGGATTTAAGGTGATTATTGCAGGGGCAGGAATGGCAGCCCATCTGCCTGGGATGTGCGCCGCAATTTTTCCAATGCCTGTGATTGGGATTCCAATGCACACAACATCGTTAGGGGGCAGGGATTCCCTGTATTCTATTGTACAGATGCCTTCCGGCATTCCGGTGGCGACAGTGGCAATCAACGGAGGGGCCAATGCAGGGCTTCTGGCGGCAAAGATTTTGGCGACTTCGGATGAAGCGCTGCTTGGCAGGCTGAAAGATTACTCCAGGACATTAAAAGAGCAGGTGGAAGCGAAGGACGCCCATCTTCAGGAAGTGGGATATCAGAATTATTAGGAGGAAAAAGAATGGATTATAAGAATTCAGGCGTAGATATTGAGGCAGGCTACAAGTCTGTGGAACTGATGAAAAAGCATGTGCAGCAGACCATGCGGTCGGAGGTGCTGACCGGATTAGGCGGATTTTCCGGTGCCTTTTCCATGGAGAAGTTCAAAGATATGGAAAAACCCACGCTGGTATCCGGCACAGACGGAGTGGGAACGAAGCTGAAGTTGGCGTTTTTGCTGGACAAGCATGACACAATAGGAATTGACTGTGTGGCAATGTGTGTCAATGACATTGCGTGTGCAGGCGGAGAACCCCTGTTTTTCCTGGATTATATTGCATGCGGAAAGAATTATCCTGAAAAAATTGCTACTATTGTCAGCGGTGTGGCCGAAGGGTGCATTCAAAGCGGCGCAGCCCTGATTGGAGGAGAGACGGCGGAAATGCCTGGCTTTTATCCGGAAGAAGAATACGATCTTGCCGGATTTGCAGTAGGAGTAGTGGATGAAAAAGATATTATTACCGGAAAAGAGTTAAAGGCAGGGGATGTGCTGCTTGGCATGGCAAGCTCTGGCGTTCATTCCAATGGATTTTCCCTGGTGAGGAAAATATTTAAAATGGACCAGGAAACCTTGAATACTTATCAGGAAGAACTGGGGAAAACTCTTGGGGAAGCACTGCTTGCACCCACTAAAATCTATGTAAAAGCCCTTCGTTCAGTAAAAGAAGCAGGCATTCGCATCAAAGCCTGCAGCCATATTACTGGAGGCGGCTTCTATGAAAATGTGCCCAGAATGCTGCCGGAAGGGAAGCATGCGGTGATTGAGAAAAACAGTTATGACATTCCGCCCATCTTCGGAATGATGGCAAGGGAGGGTCATGTGGAAGAGAAAATGATGTATAATACTTACAATATGGGAATCGGCATGGTACTGGCAGTAGATCCCAAAGATAAAGAGAAGGCCCTAAAGGCAATCCAGGAAGCAGGAGAAACGGCTTATGTTATCGGCAGAGTGGAAGATGGAGAGAAAGGGGTTACCTTATGCTGAAAATTGTAATCTGTGTGTCCGGCGGCGGTACAAACCTGCAGGCAATTATAGACGGCATTGAGCGCGGAATCATTACCAATACAGGCATTGCCGCAGTGATCAGCAATAATCCGGGGGCTTACGCCCTGGAGCGGGCCAGAAACCATGGAATCGAAGGGGTATGCATTTCTCCGAAAGAATTTGCCGATCGGGAACGCTTTAATCAGGCGTTTTTAGAGAAGCTGGACAGTTACCAGGCGGATTTGGTGGTGCTTGCCGGTTTTTTGGTAGTATTGCCGGAAATGATGATCAAGAAGTATCGGAATCGGATTATCAATATTCATCCTTCGCTGATTCCTTCCTTTTGCGGCAAGGGTTATTATGGACTGAAGGTGCATGAGGGCGTATTGGAACGGGGAGTGAAGGTAACAGGCGCAACCGTGCATTTTGTGGACGAGGGAACTGATACCGGTCCCATTATTCTGCAGCAGCCGGTGCTGGTGGAACAGGATGATACGCCAGAACTCCTGCAGCGGCGGGTGATGGAGCAGGCGGAATGGAAAATACTGCCCCAGGCCATTGATTTGATTGCCAATGATAAAATCCAGGTGGAAGGCGGCAAAGTTCTGGTTCAGGATGCTCCTGTGGAATAGTCTGGATTCGATGCAGAATTATCCTAATAATATATAGGAACAGGAAGAAGGAGATTGGAATGAAAGTATTAATTGTAGGAAGCGGCGGACGGGAGCATGCGATTGCAGCAAGCGCCGCAAAAAGTCCGAAGGTAGATAAAATATATTGCGCGCCGGGAAATGCAGGCATCGGGCAGATTGCGGAATGTGTGCCTATCGGCGCTATGGAATTTGATAAGCTGGCGGCTTTTGCCAAGGAGCGGCAGATCGATTTTACCATTATCGGCATGGATGATCCTCTGGTGGGCGGGATCGTAGATGTATTTGAGGCAGAGGGACTGAAGGTGTTCGGACCCAGGAAAAATGCCGCAATCCTGGAAGGCAGCAAAGCATTTTCCAAGGATTTAATGAAGAAATACAACATCCCCACAGCCGGTTATGAGACCTTTGACGATCCGAAGAAAGCTCTGGCCTATCTGGAAACGGCAAAGACGCCAATTGTCTTAAAGGCAGACGGTTTGGCTCTGGGAAAAGGCGTGTTAATCTGCAATTCTCTGGAAGAAGCCAAAGCCGGCGTGAAAGAAATTATGGAGGATAAGAAATTCGGCTCTGCCGGAAACCATATGGTGGTGGAAGAATTTATGACAGGCCGGGAAGTGTCCGTGCTGTCTTTTGTAGACGGAAAAACCATCAAAATCATGTCTTCCGCCCAGGATCACAAACGCGCCAAGGACGGAGATCAGGGTTTGAATACAGGCGGAATGGGAACCTTTTCCCCCAGTCCGTTCTATACGAAGGAAGTGGATGAATTCTGCCGAAAATATATTTACCAGGCCACTGTGGACGCTATGGCTGCTGAGGGACGTCCCTTTACCGGAATTATTTTCTTCGGCCTGATGCTGACAGAAGAAGGGCCGAAGGTATTGGAATACAATGCCCGTTTCGGCGATCCGGAGGCTCAGGTGGTTCTGCCCAGAATGAAAAACGACATGATTGAGGTGATGGAAGCCTGTGTGGAAGGAAGGCTGTCAGAAATTGATCTGCAGTTTGAAGAGAATGCAGCAGTCTGCGTGGTTTTGGCTTCCGACGGCTATCCTGTATCCTATGAGAAAGGGTTTGAAATCAAGGGTCTGGAGAAGTTTAATCAGGAAGAGGGCTATTACTGCTTCCATGCCGGGACAGCCTTAAAGGATGGGAAGATTGTGACAAACGGAGGCCGCGTCCTTGGAATCACTGCCAAGGGAAAGGATTTGAAGGAGGCCCGGGCCAATGCCTATAAGGCTGCCGAATGGGCGGAATTTGACAATAAATACATGAGAAATGATATTGGAAAAGCCATTGACGAGATAAAAGAATAGAAAAATGGGGCTGTCGGGAAATGATATTTTTACATAATATATGGTTGTGACATCGAAAGAATCTCAAGATATATTGTGGGAAATCTGTTATTTTCCGACAGCTCCTTCATTTTCTGCGCCAGAGCGACGCCGGCTTGCGCAAGAAAATCCTGAAGAATACCTGAACGCCATGGGACAGAATTAATGAAATTTTAATACTTTTAAAGAAAATAAAACAAGAATTTCCCCAGGGTCTTTGCTATAATAGTTTTGACAATATTCGATCTTCAGGAAAGGGTAATGATATGAAAGACAGAATTCTGGTAGTAGATGATGAAAAAGAAATTGCCGATCTGGTGGCTTTTTATCTGGAAAGCGAAACCTTTGAGGTGGTGACCTGCTATTCGGCGGAGACAGCCCTGCAAAATGTGTCCCAGCGGGAATTTGACCTTGCCATACTGGATATTATGCTGCCGGGCGTCAACGGGTTTGAGATATGTAAAATGATCAGAGAAAGCCATAATTACCCGGTGATTATGCTGACGGCAAAGGATGAGGAGATTGATAAAATCCGCGGCCTGATGCTGGGGGCTGACGACTATATGACAAAGCCGTTCCGGCCTTTGGAGCTGGTGGCCCGTGTCAAAGCCCAGCTTCGCCGATATAAACGCTATAACAATTCCCCGGTCCCGGAAGCCCAGGACAGTTCCCTCCTGGTGCACGGCGGTCTTGTGATGAATGTAAAAACCCATGAATGCCAGTTGGATGAAAAGCCTCTGGTGCTGACCCCGACGGAGTTTTCCATTTTGAAAATTCTCTGTGAGCGGAAGGGAGAAGTGGTTAGCTCCGAAGAATTATTTCACGGCGTATGGAAGGATGAATATTACAGTAAGAGCAATAATACCATAACAGTGCATATCCGCCATCTGCGGGAGAAAATGAAGGATTCCGTAGAGCATCCCAAGTACATCAAAACAATCTGGGGAGTGGGGTATAAAATTGAAAACTGATCCATCAAACAGGAGGAAAGGGGAAAATCCGGGAATATGGGCAAAATAGATTTGGGCAAATTCGATTTCAGGAAAAAAAGCGAAACTCCTTTTCGCAGGTTCCGGACAAAAAGAAAGAAAAATTCCGCTTATTCCAAATTGATTTTTCGGATATTTATGCAGACCTTTGCCATTGTGATATTGACATTTTTAATTATTTCCACCTTGTACAGACGTTTCTGGTTCCGCAGAGTAGGGGACTGGATTGTGCAGTTTTTGCAGGATGCATTTGAACTGGAATTGTTGGATGCACTGAATATTTATCAATATGGCCTGAGAGAGAATTCCTGGCTGTTTATTTTCGGGGCGGTGACGGTTTGCTTTCTGGTGCTGTTTCGGATTTCCTTGTCCTGGTTTGTCCGATATTTTAACGAGATAGACGCTGCGCTGGACAAGCTGATTCAGGGGGACAATAAAGAGATTAATCTGACCCCGGAAATGGCGCCGATGGAGCGGAAATTAAACGCCCTGCGCCAGACTTTGGAAAAGCGCGAGCTGGAATCCAGGCTTTCTGAAGAACGGAAAAATAATCTTGTGATGTATCTGGCCCATGATATCCGAACCCCTCTTACCTCAGTTATTGGTTATTTAAGCCTTTTGGAAGAAGCGCCGGACATGCCTATGGAGCAAAAGGCCAAGTATGTGCATATTACACTGGAAAAAGCGAATCGGTTGGAACAGCTGATCAATGAATTTTTTGAAATAACCAGATATAATATACAGGAAATCGTATTGGAAAAAGAAGAAATTGATTTGTATTATATGCTGCTGCAGATGCTGGAGGAATTCTATCCCCTTCTGGAAGAGAAAGGGAACCGTGCAGTGCTTCACAGCGATGAAAATGTGAGCATTTACGGAGATCCGGTGAAGCTGGCAAGAGTGTTTAACAATATTCTGAAAAATGCTGTCGCCTATAGCTACAGGAATACTCAGATCGACATTTTTGTGGAAGAAATATATACGGAAGCTGCAGGCGTAAAGGCCGCAAAAGATTTCTCTGTAAATCATACTGAGCTGGGAGATACAGGGGAGAATGAAAAACGGCAGCCAAAGACAATTATCATTACTTTTCAGAATCAGGGGAAAACAATTCCCAGAGAAAAGCTGGAATCGCTTTTTGATAAATTCTATCGAATGGATGAGGCAAGGAATTCCAATACGGGAGGCGCCGGATTAGGGCTCGCCATTGCGAAAGAGATTGTTACAAGGCACGGCGGAATAATATTTGCGGAGAGTGAGAAGGAACAGATCATCTTTCGGGTGGAGCTGCCGGTGGAAGGATGACAATTCAGCTTATGTAAAATGAATAGTGCAGTAGAAATGACATCAAAATGTAATGGAAATAAAAAATGGAAGCAATGGGGCTCGAACCCATGACCTCTCGCGTGTGAGGCGAACGCTCATCCCGGCTGAGCTATGCTTCCATACTATTTATTATAACACTATCATTTGAAAATGCAAGAAGTTGTTTCATAAATTTTTGACCCTGTTTTTCTGTCAGTCTTTTTCCAAAAATTCAAGGGCTTTCTTTTGAAAAAAGTATTGTCAACAACAGTATTAAAGTGTATAATTTCAAAAGAAACTGTAAATTGGGCAAACCATTTATTTTTGGAGGGAGCGTGGTCATTCTGGATGATACCAGAACTCGAATTATTTTTGCAACGATGAAGGTCGTGCGGCAATATGGCCTGGAAGGGGCACGCATCCAAAACGTCAGCAATCTGGCGGGAATTTCACCCGGAGCGTTGTACCGTTACTTTGAAAGTAAAGATCAGCTGCTGATAGAGTGCTTTACATATGTGGATAAACGGGCTGCGTCAATTTTCGATCATCTGAAGTTTGAACCCCAGATGATGCTTACAGATCCCTTGGGGGCAATAAAGAACCTGTGGCAGCCTTACTTTCAGTTTTGGGTGAAGCATCCGGATGAAACTATTTTTTATCACCGTTTTCGGGACAGCGCCTTTTTTCCGAGATTTGATAAGTGCCGGGATGCGTCTTATTTTAATTCCTTTGCGGGGATGGTTCACGATTTTCTGGAAGCATTTCCAAATCTGAGACAGATGAATCAGGATCTTTTGTGGCTCCATGTACTTAGTTCCACGGTAATGTACGCCAAATACGTGGTAGAGGGAGTTCTCACGGATAATCAGGAGACTGAGGATACAGTATTTCAACTGCTGACGACAGGTCTGAGCGGTTATCTGAAATTGGAGAACTGCTAAGGGCGGGCGGTTCAAAAATAGCTTTTAATATTGCTTGCTTTTTCTTCGACAGCACCGCTCAGAAATTAAAAGTTATTTCTGAACGGTTCCTAAGGAAAAGAGCAATAAAAACTGCCGCTGAAGAGCAGCGTTCTATAAGAAAGTTAAAACCAAAGGACTTTGTAATCAGCCAGAATGATTGGATTGTAGGCAAATTCAAATCATATGGAGGAATTATAAAATGCCAAAGACAATTTTTGAAAAATTAGGCTGTAAATATATAAGGCAAGGTGACTATATAATCCCATGCTTAACTGTATCCACTGAAGAAGAACATTCAATAGACATATGAGGACAGCGGCGTCTGGACTATCTGTAGCAGTACCGAAAGGTTACATACGCCAATCTTCTCACAAGCGGTAAACTGAACGCCTACCTTGCTGGCATCGACAAACAAGCACAGGACGCTTTGAAAGGCTTATAGGGGACATGAAAAAGACACAAGGCATAACAGACGTCTAAAGGAAGAAAACGCTTTATAATGGACGGGAAGAATCAACAATCTTAAAGCATGTGCAATGGAAATTGTAGAGGAAGAAATAATTTACACATGAGCATGTTGTTACATTACCCCTAGCAAGTGGTTTTCTGTTTCACATATAATAAAGTAGAGCCATAAGGCTCTGCTTTATTATATGTATTTTAAATTATTTTTCCAATCTCAACCCTATAATCCGAATAAATCTACTTTCTCCCATAATGTATTCATCACCAGCAAAAACTACAAAACAAATCTCTAAAAGAGCATAGATAACCATTGCTTCGTTTGAAAGGCGATAAATATGCAGACTCAAAAATGGCTTTTGAAAGCGATGCTTTCTATTACAGCACAAATGCGCCCGCATTTTTACCTCATAAGAGGCAAGCCGTCACTATTGTGAGTAGTGGCGGCTATTTCTTTTTTCCCTTGTAAATCTGATAAATCAAATTAGCAAGGGCAACAATGAGTATTCCAATCTGAATTAAGTATGAAACCAGATAAGGATAACACTTAAAATTATGTTAAAAGCAGATAACGCAAAACGAAGAAAGATATAAGTGTTATTTCGGATAGTAAAAATGAATATTGACTTCACGAGAAAATTGCCCTTAAACAATGTCCATAGGAATAGCGAGCATCGGATTCTGCTAGCCACAATCCCAATCTAAATTCTTTTTGATGAAAAAGATAGAAGAACGTCAAATAGTATGTTATAATTTT
The DNA here is from genome assembly GCF_004793545.1 of Petralouisia muris. GTDB lineage: Bacteria > Bacillota > Clostridia > Lachnospirales > Lachnospiraceae > Petralouisia > Petralouisia muris. The sequence continues at coordinate 37,348 of NZ_SRYA01000003.1, forward strand.
TGTGTTGCTCACCAAAACCCGCAACAGGGAGGAGGTGTCTGAATGGAAGTTGTAATCTCTTTTTTCGTTACTGTCGTGGGCGGTGTGGTTTGCCACCTCATTGTCAAATGGCTTGATGGTAATCATAAAGGCAACAAATAGCCTACCGGGTGCTTTGCTGGTATAAAAGACAAGAAGAATCCCCAAACTGTGCTGCAACACGGTCTGGGGATTCGTTCTTTCGTCCAAATGGACTTGTAATCTCTTTTTGCCTATTGGCATTATAGCATATGTAAAAATCTTTTTCAATATGCTTTATCCTTGAGTTTCCGTATTTTTTATTTACCCTATATTTTGATGCCAAAAGCGCCTGTCACATTCAGTGACAGGTGAAAATTGCATATAGATTGCACTTGGAAAACAAGTTTTCCAGATGCAATCTTGTGCAATATGCTCTTGCTGCAATAGCAGCAGAGCCTTTTGGCATCTTGAAAATGCAAAATGCGGAAACTCAAGGCTTTATCATAAAAAATTTATCCTTATCTGGTATCCATCAAATCAGCATATGTAACATACATTGTATCGCCCTCCTTTCTTTCGTCTGGAGGGCTGTTATACCCTCCGAAAATGCAAGAGGGGTAAAGCCGCCGTGGCTCTATGGTTTTCCCATAAAGGAAGTGTAGCATACATTTTCTTGTCGTACAATCATAATATTCAGAATCAATGTAGCATTAATATATGTTTTATCATAGCTTTTCAGTTATATAGTATTCATTCTCGTTATAAAGTTTTTCAAAAAGTGACTGTTGCCAAACAGGAAAACGTGAAAAATCTTTCTTTTGAAGCATCTCCTTGTGATTTACAATTATACTTTGTTCTATCCGATATATCCTCTCTAAACATGAACCTTTGCAGCGTTCCAACACGCCTGTGTATTCTTCTCTATCTTGCGGAGAGCTTCTTCCTTTTAATATTTCCTGTAATTCATTATTATAATCATCTATTTTATCCTGATTTTCTTTTATCTCATTAAGCAAACTTTCAAGTGTTGGTCTCTGTAATGTATAGAACCCTGTTTTTTTCATGTGTTGTTTTAATTTATCAAGCACACTATTTATATTTAATTTTATAGCGTTGTGCATATTAGCTACGGGAAGAAAACATAAATTCAAACCATTCTTATCTGTAAATGTAACATGGCTGCCTTGTTCATTCCCAGTACTATCTGTATAACTATAAAAGTCACTAAAAACAAGGTATTTAAAAATATCATTTAGAAGTGATAAAGACAACGTAAAATCGTTTTTGAAAGCGTATCAGCGTTTTAATAATATTTTTTGTATTCATCGCTTGTACTATCTGCTAATTTGTTTCCTTGATTATCAAAAACATAAAAGTTTACATGGAAATCCGAACTGAATCTTCTCTTAAAATATCGGCATCAAAAAAATGCCAGATTTGATGATATGAAGTTGGATGTAAAGCAATGAGGGAAGAAGAAATTTAAAAAAACAGAAATGAATCTCTGACTACTTTTTCACAAAATTTTCACAAATTTTCCAGTATCGTGTTGACAATTTGGGGAGGGGTAACTTATCATAAATATAATAATTGCATATTCCTGAATATTTCAAATTAATTTGCTGCAGAGAAATCATTGTCTGTACAAACTGGAAGACTTTTAGGACGCTGCAGTTATAATCTTTCAAAAAGGAGAAAATTTATGAAGAAATGGAGAAAGGCACTTTTGCTGCTGTTGCTGGTATGTCTGACCGCAGGCCAGTGCATCACAGCCCAGGCAGCCAAAAAATCATCCCCCAAGTATAAGGTGACAATGAATAAGTCGGTTTATACAATGAAAAAGGGAAAGTCCGTACAGTTAAAAGCGTCGAAGAATAAAGCGGCGAAGAAGAAAAAGGTAGTATGGACCAGCAGCAACAAGAAGGTTGCGACAGTTTCCTCAAAGGGAAAGGTAAAGGCGAAAAAGAATGGAAAGACTACCATTACGGCTAAACTTGCAGGAACAAAAATAAAAACCACCTGCAAGATTGTAGTGGGAAAGCCTGTGACCAGCGTGAAATTAAATAAGAAATCCGTGGAATTGGAAGAGGGCGGAAAGCTTACGCTGAAAGCTACGGTGTCGCCCAAAAAGCCCACCAATAAAAAAGTTATCTACAAATCTTCCAAGAAATCTGTGGTTACGGTAAATTCCAAAGGAGAACTCAAGGCAGTAAAAGCCGGAAATGCGAAAATTACAGTGACAGCAGCAGACGGAACGGGAAAATCTGCAACCTGCAAAGTGACGGTAAAGAGAAAAAAAGTAGTTACGCCGCCATCAGATCCTGATATTGCAGTAGGAAGCGTTGCTTTGAATGAGACAAGCTTAAGCCTGCTGCCAGGTGAATCGAAAAAATTGTCAGCAACTGTAAAGCCTGACAATGCAACCAACAAGACAATTACCTGGAAATCCTCTGCACCAGCTGTTGTAACAGTAAGCAATGACGGAACCATTAAGGCAGTGGGAGAAGGGACAGCGAATATAACCGCGTCCGCTTCCAACGGCAAAAGCGCAGCCTGTAGCGTAAAGGTTGCCTATAAAGGCGATGTCACCAATCAGACAGAGCTTAATCAGGCTCTTTCCAGCAAAATGGTAAGCAGTATTGTATATACTTCAAACGCTGCCGGGCAAATTGTAATTCCGGAAGGAGATTACAGCAGCAAGACTTTGGAGATCAATGCGCCAAATGCAGATGTGGACAATAACGGCAAATTCAAGCAAGTGACAATAAACGCCATTGCACAGAATACATATGTGGAAAATTCCCTGAATGTGGTGTATTTCAATGCGTCAAAAGGCCGGATTGTAGTGGGCAGGAACGGAAGCGCAACCATCAATCTGAGCAACAGCGGAAACCAGCAGTTTACGCTGGAAAATAATGGATATGTGAAAGATTTAAATGTTCCTGGAAGAAATACCGCATTGAATATTAAGGGAACAGAGTATGTGAATGTTACGCTGGGCGCCCAGGCAGCGGACTCATCCATAGTAGCAGAAACAGAGCTGCGGATTATGGCAAGCGTATCCTGGGATATGACAATCCTGCCGGGCGGGGAGCATACCAGGGCAAACATTGATAATAAATCCTGCATGCCCTCCATCTGGGGCCTGGGATGTATTTCCGTGACAATTATTTCGGACAATGATGTTGTGAATATTCCCGCCGAAATGAAAGAGGATCTGGGCATTAGCCAGAAAGTGAATGTATCAGGCAACGTCAATGAGTATAATTTGAAAGAACCAGAGCCAGAGAATCCAGACATAGTAACTCCAGAAGAGGCAGAAAGGGCGTCTGAAAGTGAAAGCACTGGAGAAAAACAGGCGGTAGAGGAAGCTTCTGCAAATGCAAAAATATATTTGCTGCCTTATTCCAATGGAAACCGCGGCATAAATGAAGAAAATTACAAAACCTTTCTTCAGGGAATTGAAAGCTCCGCTGTCACAGACGGTATGGGAAGCTTTCGGATAGAAAACGCCACAGTTGGAAATTACTGGCTGATTGCAGAGAAAGAGGGCTATCAGGCAAATGTTAAGAATGTTGTAATCACCAGCAACCAGGCAGAAGGATATGCATGCGGCACAACCATCCTTCTAAGCAATGAACTTGCAGCGCGCGAACCTGCGCCTTCCATTACAGGGTTGGTAAGGATTGGCTTGACTGCACAGCCGGTATCCGCCGGATTCCAGGTAAAATTAAGAAAAGGCGCCGGCAATGTATTAGGCGAAGCTTTTATGACAACTGAAACGGATGCAGAAGGAAAGTATCAGTTTAACAACGTTCCGGCAGGAATTTATACGGTAGAAGTATTAGATCTGCGGCAAAATCTAACCGGAGGCGAAGAGCGGTATAATTCTTCCAGCGTTGATATTGTAGTGGCCTATCCGTATCTTATCACATTGCCTGAATGCGTAGTGGACCAGAAGATGGAAACGGTTACCGGCCGGGGCCGGGTGCAGTTTACCTTAACCTGGGGAACGGAAGCCTCCGGAGCCAGCGCGGATATTGATTCTCATTTGGTAGGGCCAAGGGCGGACGGCGATGGAGAATTCCATGTGTATTACGGTGATGAAAGTTATTATGCCAATGGAAAGAAAATGGCGGATTTAGACGTAGATGACACAGATTATGAAGGGCCGGAGCATACCACCATCTATGAAGAAACAGATGGGGTTTACCGGTTCTATATCCACAATTTCTCACAAAGAGAAACAGTGGATTCAGAAATGTTTGGAAAATCATCCATAAGGGTACGGGTGACTATTGGTTCAAACTCTTATGTATACCATTGTCCCAACCAAAAAGGAAATCTGTGGTATGTGTGCGATTATGATTCCAGAACCCATACGATTATTCCCAAAAACATCGTGAGCAATTTTATAGGTAATACAGGGGATATCGGCCTTTCCGAAGAGGAATTGAACGCTAAATATCTGGAGAGGAAGAAATCAGAGGCGTTAGAAAACGCCGCGTCAGTAAAGAGATATTTATTGAGATTCTCTGATAATGCAGCAAAAACGGAAGTTGCTGCACAGATTGCAGCATTGGAAAGCCAGGTGGAGTCTGCAGCGAATTTGGATGCCATAGGAGCTGTAATAAATGGATTGCAGCAGATTCAGAAAACGCTGAACAATGCAATAAGCTCTTTCTACCTGAAAGCGGACAATTTAATAGAGTATTCCAGGGATGTTGTTAATGAATATGACGAAGACGATAATCTTACCAGAGTGCGTTCTGTTATGCGGTGCAGCCTTAACTTTGGGGAAGAGCTGGCAAATCCCAGTGTTGAAGCTTATGAAGGCTCAACAGCAGTGTTAGAAGCCACAGCCGAAACAGAATATGCTTATGTGATTCATGTCACAGACACTGCAACAGGACTTGTCTGCGACGTATGGGTACAGATATTGGCAAATCAGGCACAGGTAGAATTGTCGAACCTGGCGCAGAATTGCAGCAATTGGATGAGTCTGTTTGTAGAAAATTCGGAAATTACGGCAGATAAAGCTGCTGTAGATGGTATTATAACCAACTTAGATCAGATAACAAATACAGAAAGTTATCAAACAGCAAGTGGCAGCCTTTATGAAATTCTGTATAAATACCAGGAACTTTCCAATGCATTCAGCATTGATACAGTTACTGCAGACGCAGGGCTCGAAGACTGGTGGACGACACAGGAAATCGTATATGATGAAAGCGAAGAGAATGAAATCGGAAAGCGTGCGGTTCTTAGGATTGAACGGAATGAAGATGTGACAGAGGAAGAGATTTTGTCCAAATTAAGCTTTGTTTTTGAAGATACGTCTATTACAGCCGAAATCACAGACAGTGATGCAGAGGGATATGCGAAGTTAATCAAAGCGACCAATGCAGATGGCGTTGTGAAGAAAATTTATATCAAAGTTACTGTATGGTAAGCATACATAAAAAATGAAAGTGAAACCCCTGTTTTGTATCGTTGATATGCAAAGCAGGGGTTTTGTTTTCATTTTTCCGATTACTGTAAATCATATGCTGTCTTTTGATGGCAAGTTGTTTTCATGCAGCTTCGTCATTTGTTGCAGCTTCAATTCTTTTTAAAATAGAGAGCTGCTCAAGTAAGTTGCAATTAATTTCTCATGTACAAAATGCTTTTTCTGGGATATACTAAAGAAAAATACTGGGCAGCAGGAAAATAAAATTTACGAAAGGACATATTGCTGCAATGCCCAAAGAAGGAAAGTATATATTGTGGGATGCTAATCATTTCCCGATAGCTTTCATGCAAGGAGGCAGAACATATCAAACAACTGGAAAACGCTGGGAATAATTGCATGGAGGAATTGGCTTTTTCCGCCTGCGGCCTTCAGAAAAACATGAAAAAGACTTAATCTTTTCTTAGGAAAGAAACAACAGAATATTAAGACAAGAGCCCCGCCTGTTTCGTAGAATTAATTTATGAAACAGGCGGGACTTTTCATACCTGCGAGCTAAATGACAATTTTGTCACAGGAAAGTCACTGGCTTGTCATTTCCCGAGGGTAAGATAAAGAAAAATACAAAAGGAGAAATAAGTTATGGAAATGAAAAACAGAAAGAAAATAGCGGTTTTATTTGGAGGGTGCTCCAGTGAATATGAAGTTTCCCTTCAATCAGCATATGCAGTCATTACCCACATTGACACGGAACAATATGAGCTTGTTCTCATTGGAATAACGAAAACAGGAAAATGGTATCTGTATCAGGGAGATCCGGTCAATATTCAGGGAGACAGCTGGTACAATGAGGAGGAATGTATTCCTGCCGTTGTTTCTCCTGATAAGGAGCTGCACGGAATTCTTTTGATGAAGGGGCGGGAAACGGAAGAGATTTCCTTAGACGGCGCGCTGCCCATTCTGCATGGAAGAAACGGGGAGGACGGAACGGTGCAGGGAGCGCTGGAGCTGGCGGAGATTCCTGTAATTGGATGCGGCACAATGAGTTCTGCTGTTTGTATGGATAAAGAAATGGCCCACCGGCTGGCAGGGGAACAGGGAGTAAAGGTTCCCAGGTCTTACACAATTCCCAGAGAAGATTTGAATCTGATGGACATAAAAATCAAAGGAAGAGAACTGGGATATCCCCTGTTTGTTAAGCCTCTGCGGGCAGGCTCATCCTTTGGAATTACCAGAGTGGAAAAAGCCGAGGATTTGCGCCTGGCAGTGGAACATGCCTTTGAATATGATTCTTCTGTGATTTTAGAGGAAATGATAGCAGGATTTGAGGTGGGCTGCGCCGTGCTTGGAACGAAAGAATTGATGACAGGCGCAGTGGATGAAATCGAATTGTCGGAAGGTTTTTTTGACTATACGGAGAAATACACGTTAAAAACCTCAAAAATACATGTGCCTGCCCGGATTTCCCCTGAGAAAGCAAAAGAGATCCAGGAGACGGCAAAAATCATTTACAGGGGGCTTGGATGCAATTATTTTGCAAGGGTGGATATGTTTTTAACGCCCTCAGGGGAGATTTATTTTAATGAAGTCAACACGATTCCCGGCTTCACCTCCCACAGCCGTTATCCCAATATGATGAAAGCAGCAGGAGTTTCTTTTGAAGAGCTGTTATCACGTTTGTTGGAATTATCTGGAAGGGACTAGGAGGAAACATTATGGAACATACCATGCTGGCGGAAAAAGAAAAAAGGAATGTGTTTTTGTACAGAAGCAGTTCAGACGGTATACTGCTCAAGGAAGAACAGATTTATCAGGGCAATCTTGTACTGGTAAATCAAAAGCATCCGGTAAGATACCGGCTTTCCAGGGAAGAGCTGTGCTCTGTATTTCCCAAACAGCCGGAAATTCTGATGGAAAAGAAAAGCGCAAAAATGCTGCAGCTGCTGTTGAAAGAAATTACGGGAGATACAGAACAGGCCTGGGAATCTTTCAGGCGCCGGGCGCAGACGGCAGTAGAAAGAGAAAGCCAAATACATCAGAAACCTGGGGAAATTGCAGGAGTCAGCGGATACCGCACAAAGAAAGAACAGAAAGAGATTTTTGAAAATTCCCTGATGGAAAACGGCAGGGAATTTACAGAAACATATGTGGCGTTTCCGGATCACAGCGAGCACCAGACAGGACTTGCCATGGATTTGGCAGAGAATCGGCCGGAGATTGATTTTATCAGGCCGGAATTTCCCAGATATGGAATCTGCCAGAGATTCCGGGAGCGGGCGTCTGCCTATGGCTTTGTGGAACGTTACAAAACGGAGAAGCAGAAAATTACGGGAATCGGCTCAGAACCCTGGCATTTTAGGTATGTGGGAACCCCTCATGCAAAGATCATGGAAAAAACAGGGCTGGCATTGGAGGAATATATTCAGTGGCTGAAACAGTTTGACTTGACAGTGCATCCCCTGACCTGGAAACAGTACCGAATCGGATATGTAAGGGCGCGGGGCGCTGTTACGGAATGGAAGGGACTCACTGCTTTGCAAAAAACGGGAGAACACAGCCTTTCGGGCATTGGGGCAGAAGCAGAACTGCAGACAGTAATTTCCGGAAACAATGCAGATGGATTTATCATCACCATCGCCGCTTTATGAGACAGAATGATTTTCAGCGCAAAGGGAGGGACCATGAGACGAATAAAAAATTACGGCGCAATTGATCAGTTCCGGCTGATTGCTGCATGTTTGATTGTGGCTATTCACACGTCGCCCCTGCAGTCTTTCAGTGAAACTGCAGATTTTCTTGTAACGTATTGCATTGGAAGGGTTGCAGTGCCTTTTTTCCTGATGGTAACCGGATTTTTTGTACTGGCTCCCTATCAGAAATCTATAGGAAGAAATTCACGTCAGGCGGAGCAGGCATCGTTAAAATTAGGGAAATTTCTGAAAAAAACGGCTCTTTTGTACGGCGCGGCAACTTGCCTGTATCTGCCTGTAAAAATTTATGCCAAACAGTGGAACATTGGCCTGGGAGGATGGCTGAAGGAAATCTTTTTTGACGGAACATTTTACCATCTCTGGTATCTGCCGGCTGTGCTTTTGGGGTGTCTGCTGTTGGCCGGATGCATGCGGCTTCTAAGCCCAATGGCCATATCCTTGGTTACTTTTCTTCTGTATTTGATTGGGACGGCGGGAGACAGTTATTATCAGCTGATCAGCCAGGTTCCGGTTCTGAAAATGATTTACCAGGGAATTTTCTGCATTAGTTCCTATACCAGAAACGGAATCTTTTTTGCGCCGTTATTTCTGTGGATGGGAGTGCTTTTGGCCAATGGGAAGGTGGAAATGGAAACGCAGAAAGCGGCTGTTGGGCTTGCCGTTTCCATGGCGGGAATGTTAGCGGAAGGATATTTGACCTTTGCTATGGAGTGGCAGAAGCATAACAGCATGTATTTGATGCTGATTCCAGTGATGTTTTTCCTGTTTGAGCTGCTGCTTGGGCTGGAAGGCGTATCTGCAGAGATTGTGCGGGATTTGTCTATGTGCGTGTATATCATTCATCCCATCAGCATTATTCTGGTGCGGGGCATGGCAGGCGCAGTGAAGATGACGGATTTGATGGTGAAGCAGTCACTGGTGCATTATCTTTTGGTTTGTCTGGTAACGCTGGTTCTCTCCTTTTGCACAGCAGAAGGAATGCGATTTGTGAAAAACAGAACATAGAGGTGTGATTATGTATCAAAAAGGACGGGCATGGATTGAACTTAATATGGAGCATTTAAAACATAATATGGAACAGTTCCGCGCTCTGCTTCCGCCGGACTGTGCTTTGATGCCGGCAGTGAAGGCCAATGCGTACGGCCATGGGGCAGTTCTGGTGTCAAAGGCGCTGCAGAAGCAGGGAGTGAAGAGCTTCTGCGTTGCTTCTGCAGCAGAAGGGGCAGAACTTCGCAAAAGCGGAATTGACGGAGAAATCCTGGTGCTGGCCTATACCCACCCAGAGCAGTTTGGCGATTTGATAGAATATGATTTAACTCAAACCGTGGTAGACGGAAATTATGCACAGGAACTGAAGCGTGACGGCAGAAGATTCACGGTTCATGTCGGAATTGACACAGGCATGCACCGTCTGGGGGAACGCTGGGATAATCTGGAGGAAATTGTAAAAATATTCCGGATTCCCAATTTGAATGTAACGGGCGTATATTCCCATCTGTGTGTGTCAGACGGAAAGGACTCGAAAGAAAAGGCGTATACCTTAGAGCAGATCCATCATTTTGAATACGTGGTGGAAGAGCTTCACAGGAGAGGAATTGACGGATTTAAATGCCACTTGCAGGGAAGCTATGGGATTTTAAATTATTCCGAGCTGTGTTTTGATTACGCCAGGGCCGGTATTGCACTGTATGGGATTTTAAGTGAGAAAAATGACAGGGTCAATGCATCGGTGGATTTAAAACCAGTGCTTTCCTTAAAAGCAAGGCTGGAAAGCGTGAGAATGCTGTATCAGGGGGAAAGCGCAGGATACGGGCTGACTTACAGCGCCGGGAAAACTCAGAAAATCGGCGTATTGTCCATTGGCTATGCTGACGGCATTCCCCGCAATTTATCCAATCGGGGCCAGGTGCTTTGCAATGGCAAGGCGGCTCCGGTAATTGGCCGTATCTGCATGGATCAGATGCTGGTGGATCTCAGCGGCGTTGAACAGGCGGCGCCGGGAGATGAAGCCGTGCTGATTGGAACATCTGGGGAACTGGAAATCCGAGCGGAGGATATGGCGGGGTGGGCAGGAACTATCAGCAATGAGATTTTAAGCCGAATGGGAGAACGGCTGGAGCGTGTTGCAGTGTAACATGCAATTGTGACTTGAAAAAATTCATGTTCTGATCTAAGATGAAAGCGTGCTTGAAAAATGTACTTTTCTAGTACGCTTTCATACTGCAGCCAACAATTTATGATAGAATAATGCCGAATCGAGGGACCTTATGATAAAGAACTTTCCATTAGAACAAACCGTGAAGCCGTTGCTGGAATGGTTTCAGAACAATGCAAGAACCCTGCCCTGGCGGGAAAATCCAACTCCCTACCATGTCTGGGTATCAGAAATTATGCTTCAGCAGACCAGGGTTGAAGCAGTGAAACCGTATTTTGAACGCTTTATCAAAGCGCTGCCAGAGATATCTTCCCTGGCGGAATGTGAGGAAGAAAGGCTGCTGAAGTTATGGGAAGGCTTAGGCTATTACAACCGGGCGCGGAATATGCAGGAGGCAGCCAGAACAGTGATAAAAGAGCATGGCGGACAATTGCCGGCAGATTATGAGAAGCTGTTAAAGTTAAAGGGCGTCGGCCATTATACGGCAGGAGCCATTGCCTCCATTGCTTATGGGATTCCGGTTCCGGCTGTGGACGGGAATGTACTGCGGGTCATTACCAGAGTGTCTGCAGATGATTCCGACATTATGAAGCAGTCTTTCCGCACAAAGGTGGAAGGCGCCCTGCAGGCAATCATACCAAAAGATCAGGCCAGCCCCTTCAACCAGGCATTGATGGAGCTGGGGGCTACGGTCTGTCTGCCAGGCGGTGCGCCTCAGTGTGACAAGTGCCCCTGGCAGGATTTTTGTGAAGCATACAGGCAGGATCTTTGGAGTGAAATTCCGGTAAAAAGCAAAGCCAAGCCCAGAAAGATTGAAGAAAAGACGGTGTTTATCATACAGGATGAAGAAAAAATCGTCCTTCGCAAAAGGCCTTCCCGAGGGCTTTTGGCAGGTCTGTATGAATTTCCCAATATCAGCGGCCATCTGTCTGAAGAGGAAGCCCTTCTCTGGCTGAAGGAACAGAATTTATCCCCCATCCGCATCCGGAAATTAGAACCGGCAAAGCATATTTTTTCCCATGTGGAATGGCATATGACAGGATATGTGATCCGTGTGGACGAGCTTGCGGAACAGAAGGGGAATATGATGTTTGTGGAACAGGCGGAGTCGGAGGAGCGCTATCCTATTCCGGCGGCTTTTGGCGCATATACAAAATATATAAACATCCGCCTTGGAAATGAGAAATTTTCGGGTGGTTCATAAACGGGCATGCTGTATGTGGATATGGAGGGCAATTTGGAAGTGTTCACCGCAGTGGAGGAACATTTGATATGCCGGAAAGGTATGAAAGTATGGAATGGTTTGCCTGTGTTGTCGGCTGAGAAGAAAAGAGGAGCCGGTGCGTTAGCTGCACCGGCTTTCATATGAAAAAGATTTATATAAAAAAGTGAGGATACACTATGTTATCGGGAGGACCTTGCCCTGGCGGGCAAGGCTATGAAAAAGATATTCATTTTATGAAAGAAGTAATGTTTTTCTTCTATGGTTGTTAGTATAGACGTAAAATGTGACTTCGGTGTGTTCATAATATGAGAATTGTGTAAAGAATATATGAACAAATTTATTTCCTGTAAGGTTTTTGTATGGAAGATATTTATAAAAATATTAATAGAAAAAATTTTGATTCTCGGAATAAATTGTGTATAATAAGAAAGTATCGTTTTAGAACAGTGAATGCAAGGACAAAGGAGAAGAGGAATGAAATTACTATCTGTTGCAATTCCAAGCTATAATTCAGAAGATTATTTGGAGCATTGTATAGAATCTCTGCTGGCGGGCGGGGAGGATGTGGAGATTATTGTGGTAGACGACGGTTCAAAGGATCGGACGGCACAAATTGCAGACGCCTATGCTGAGAAATATCCTGCCATTGTGAAAGCCATTCATCAGGAGAACGGAGGACACGGGGAAGCGGTGAATACCGGAATCCGCAACGCTACGGGACTGTATTTCAAAGTAGTGGACAGTGACGACTGGGTAGATGGGGAAGCATATCAGAAAATCCTTTCCACTTTGCGGGAGCTGTCCGGCGGAAAAACCGTTCTGGATATGTTAATCAGCAATTTTGTCTATGAAAAAGAAGGTGCAAAGCGCAAAAAAGTAATGAAATATACAGGAACATTGCCGGAAGGCAGGGTTTTTGGATGGAACGATGCAAAGCATTTCCGCAAGGGGCAGTATATCCTGATGCATTCTGTGATTTACCGTACCCAACTGCTGCGGGAATGCGGACTGGAGCTGCCGAAGCATACTTTTTATGTGGATAATCTCTTTGTGTATGTGCCCCTGCCTTACGTTAAGAATATGTATTATCTGAATGTGGATTTCTACCGCTATTATATTGGAAGGGACGATCAGTCTGTCAATGAAAAGGTAATGATTCAGAGAATCGATCAGCAGATTAAAGTAAATAAAATCATGGTGGAAACGGTGGATTTGTGGAAGCTTCCCAACCGCAGGCTGCGGAAATATATGTTCAATTATCTGGAAATTATAACCGTTGTTTCTACAATTATGCTGATCCGTTCCGGCACGAAGGAGAATCTTGAGAAGAAGAGAGAGCTTTGGAAATATCTGAAAAATTATGATATCCGGCTGTTCTGGCATCTCAGGAACGGAATTATGGGGCAGGCTATGAACCTGCCGGGAAAGGGCGGAAGGAAGATTTCGGTTGCCGCTTATAAGATATCTCAGAAAGTGGTTGGTTTTAATTAAAATAGCTGTAAGATGCGAAAGAGCTGTGATCTCTTGACAGCTGAAACAATATGACTTATAATTTCAGGCAGAGTGTTGGAAAAGTTTCAGGACAAGACCACACGAAGGGGTACACCACCGCGGGTGTAATTCCTTTGTGGCGGTCTTTTTTTGTTCAATTGGAAAAGGCAGTGACCCATGTCGCTGCGCAGCCGCACTCGGCCCATAAAGAAGTTCAGGAGGAATGGAATGACATTGAATGGAGTGGAAAAAGAAGTGCCTGGTAAGATTTCCCTGTTAGAATTACTGCAGCAGGAGGGATTTCAGACAGAAAGAATTGCAGTAGAAAAAAACGGTGAAATTATACCCAAAGCCGCTTACGAAGCAACCTGGATCAGTGAAACAGATAAGCTGGAAGTAGTGAGTTTTGTGGGAGGGGGCTGATGGGAAGAGAAAAATTGTTCTGTGAGTACGCTAAAACCAAAGCAGCAAGCGGGCAGGGGACGTCCCCGGAGCCCGAAGCGGCTTTGGAATCTGAAAAGAAACACATCAGCCGCCGGCAGCTAAAGGAAGCGCTGCTGGAACGGTATACCCCGGAAATGTATGAGAAAATTTCTGGCGGCTCTGCGGCAATTGCAGGCCTAGGAGGCCTGGGTTCCCAGATTGCCGTGATGCTGACAAGAGCAGGCGTGGGAAAATTATTTCTGGTGGATTTTGACCGGATAGAGCTTACCAATCTGAACCGGCAGGCTTATGATCTTACCCATCTGGGCCGGGAGAAAACAGAAGCGCTGACGGAGATTTTAAAAAAAATTAATCCCTATCTGGAAGTGACAGCAGTCAGGGAAAAGGTGACGGCAGAGAATGCGGGAAGATTATTTCAGGGATACCCGATCCTCTGTGAAGCATTTGACAAACCGGGACAGAAAGCAATGCTGGTGAATGCGGTCTTAGAGCAATGTCCTCATACAGTGGTGATTTCCGGAAACGGTATGGCGGGATGTTCCTCGGCAAATACCATTGTCACCCAGAGGAAAATGAAGCGGTTATATCTTTGCGGCGACGGAGAAACAGATCTGGCCTCCGGCGTCTGCCTGATGCCTTCACGGGTGATGGTGTGTGCAGCCCATCAGGCAAACATGGCGATCCGGCTGATGCTGGGGGAAACGTCCGGATGACAGAAGAAAGGAATAAGAAAAAATGGGAGAAGAGAAAAGCACATGGAATAATCAAAAGGAAGACAAGTTGATTTTGGGAGGTCAGGAATTTACCTCAAGATTTATTTTAGGTTCTGGAAAATATAACGTGGAGCTGATTCGGGCAGCTATTGAGCAGGCCGGGGCAGAGATTATCACATTAGCAGTGCGCCGGGCCAACTCTGACGGAGCAGGGAATATTCTGGATTTTATTCCAGAGGGAGTGACCCTTTTGCCCAACACCTCTGGAGCCAGAACTGCCGAAGAAGCAGTGCGGATTGCAAGGCTTTCCAGAGAGCTTGGATGCGGAAATTTTGTAAAAGTGGAAATTATGCGGGATTCCAAATATTTGCTTCCGGATAATCAGGAAACGGTAAAGGCAACGGAATTACTGGCAAAGGAAGGCTTTTCCGTGCTTCCATATATGTATCCTGATTTGAACATTGCAAGGGATCTGGTGCAGGCAGGAGCGGCGGCAGTGATGCCTTTGGCTGCGCCCATTGGTTCCAATAAGGGGCTTGCCGCCAGGGAATTTATTCAGATTCTGATTGATGAAATCGATCTGCCGATTATTGTGGATGCAGGAATCGGCAGGCCCTCCCAGGCTTGTGAGGCAATGGAAATGGGAGCGGCGGCAGTGATGGCAAATACGGCAATTGCCACAGCAGGGAAGATTCCTCTGATGGCCCAGGCGTTTCGCAAGGCAATTGAGGCGGGGCGGGAAGCTTATCGCTCCGGCCTGGGAAGAGTGCGGGAAACAGGCGGGGAAGCGTCCTCGCCGATGACAGGATTTTTGCGGGACTGACGAAGGCTGCGTATGTCATTGTTTTTGCTGTAAATTTCGTTTAGCAGAGAAAATTTATTTCAGAATGGAGAAATCATATGGAAGAAAATCAGAGGAAAAGAACCAGCTGCATGGAATATAAGGACGGGATGGAACAGATTAATTCAGATATTTTGGATAAAGTGCTGGCGGCAAGAGAAGCGTATCAGCCCCGGCGTTATACCGGGCAGGAGGTGAAAAACGCCTTACAGGCAGAACGCAGGACCATAGAGGATTTTGCCGCACTATTGTCTCCGGCTGCAGAGCCGTTTCTGGAGGAAATGGCGGGAAAAGCAAAGGAGGAGACCCAGAAGCATTTCGGCAGCTCCGTGTACCTGTTTACGCCTGTTTATATTTCTAATTACTGTGAAAACCACTGTGTATATTGCGGATTCAACTGCCAAAATCGTATTCAGAGAATGAGACTGAGCCAGGAGGAAATTGAGAAAGAAATGGCGGCAATCGCCGAAGACGGGCTGGAGGAAATTCTGATACTCACCGGGGAGAGCCGCAGTCAGTCCGATGTGGAATATATTGGGGAAGCCTGTAAAACCGCCCGGAAATATTTTAAAATGGTAGGTCTTGAGGTGTATCCCATGAATTCTGAGGATTACAGGCGTCTTCGGGACTGCGGGGCAGATTATGTGACGGTGTTTCAGGAAACCTATGATCCAAAACAGTACGAATTGTTGCATCCGGCAGGACAGAAACGTGTATTTCCTTATCGCTTTCATGCCCAGGAGCGGGCGCTGCTTGGGGGAATGCGCGGCGTGGCTTTTGCTGCATTGCTGGGACTGTCAGACTATCATAAGGACGCGTTTGCCACGGGACTTCATGCTTATTACATACAGCGGAAATATCCTTATGCGGAAATTTCTTTCTCCTGCCCAAGACTCCGGCCGGTTCACGCCTGGGTCGGGGAGTGTGCGCCGGCAGAACAAAAGCCGGAGGAAGATGCTGTGTGGACAGCGAAAGAAAAGGTGACGGAACGCCAGCTTTTACAGATTATGTGCGCATACCGGCTGTTTCTGCCATTTGCAGGCATGACCATTTCCACAAGGGAGCGGGCACAGTTCAGGGATCATGTGGTGGGGCTGGCGGCGACAAAAATTTCTGCAGGAGTCAGCACCGGCATCGGAAACCATTCCGGCGAGGTAGAAAGGCAGGGGGACAGCCAGTTTGAGATTGCGGATCAAAGGAATGTATCGGAGGTGCTTGCCGCCCTTCGAACACAGGGACTGCAGCCTGTGATGAATGATTATGTGTACGTTTAAGCGGATTGCCGTTTCCGATTATGGGCTCTACCGTAAGTTCCATGGAGGCGGAACTCTGGAGGAATATGCGGAATTTCTGATTGGGCTTGCCGTCCCTGAAAAAGATTGTTTGTCCAGGCAGAAGGAGCTTCCGAACAGGGCAGATGTATCTAGGCAGGAAGATATTCGGAGAAAACCAGATATTTTAATTGTCAGGGAGAAAAATCTGCCAAAGGAAGCATATCTGGAGCTGTTTGGCCGGATATGGAATGCATCTGAGAAGCAAGGAAACAATTCAGCCCTGATTATTCCCCACACCCATCTGTCAGTGGTCCGCCGGATGGGATGTTCCAGTCTGCATCTGCCCCTTTTTCTCTTGAAAAAATATCGGGAAGAACAGAGCCTTTTTCCTGATAATCATCCTTTTTTGGAAGTAAAACACATTGGCGTTTCGATTCACTCTCTGGAGGAAGCAAAAACGGCAAAACGGCTGGGAGCCGCTTACCTGACGGCAGGCCACATTTTTGCCACTGACTGTAAGCGGGGCGCGCCGCCCAGAGGAATTGCATTTCTGGAGGAAATCTGCGGCAGCGTAACGATGCCGGTGTATGCCATTGGAGGAATATGCCCGGAAAATCTTCCTGAGATTAAAAAAGCAAATGCTGCCGGGGCGTGTATGATGTCTGAATATATGAAATATTCTGTTGACACATTAGTTTATTGACGATAAACTAAAGTTAGTTTATTACCAATGAACAGGAGGCGCCTGCCTTCTGACCAATCCCAAATCAGAAAAGACGGAGCCGGCTAAGAAAGGGGAAACCGCATCGGATTGGAAAGAAACAGAGCAGAAGGATGGGACGAAAGGAACTGATACACAAGATAAGGTCAATGAAGCTAATGAGACGATTACTTCGGAAGAGAAAGTGATTCAAAAAGCTATGATTGAAACGGACATAAAAATCGACCTTCCCATTGCCTTGCCGGAAAATGATGTTTCGATGCAGGAGTGCCAGGTGAAGAAAAATGAAGAAAACTATCTGGAAATATAAATTTGCAATTATAGGGAAGGCGGTACCCGGCGAAGACGGCACAGATTCCGTGCCCAAAACAGCATTGGGAATTATTATGCATCTACCCTGAGAAAAAGTTCATGAATTATCGAAAGGAAATATGTGAAAAGGAGAAAATGGACCATGATACTTAAAAAAAGAATTAGCAGGATGTTCCTGTCCGGCTTCTTTTGTCTGGCTTTGCTTGCCGGCTGCGGCTCGGAAGGAAACAATTCTGCCGAAGAGGGAAAGAATGAAAAGGCTCCATCCGCAGAAGCGGATTCCCTTCAGGAGCCTTTGGATTCCGGGAAGCAGGAAACGATGGGGAGCATGGAAAATATCGGAGAATTTGCGATGGAGGATATTGAGGGCAATTCTTTTACCCAGGAAATGTTTGCGGATTATGATCTGACGATGGTAAATGTGTTTACAACCTGGTGTACCCCCTGTGTAAATGAAATTCCTGATCTGCAGGAGTTGTCTGAGGAAGTGAAAGAGCAGGGCGTAAATATTGTAGGAATTGTGCTGGATGCAGCGAATGGTTCTGGCAATGCAGACCCAGAAACAGTAGAACAGGCAAAGCTTCTGGCGGAAAAAACAGGAGCAGCCTATCCCTTTCTGATTCCGGACGCCGGGTATCTGGGCGGCAGGCTTGCAGGGATTAATGCGGTTCCGGAAACATTTTTTGTAGATAAAGAAGGAAATATTGTAGGTGAAACTTATTCTGGAAGCCGTTCTCTGGAAGAATGGAGAGAGATTGTGGAGAAGGAACGGGGCGAAGCGGTTCCGTAGATGGATTTGGAAGAAATTGTTTTCTGACAGTTTCACAGAACTTGAAAGAAAAAGCATATGGAAGCGCCGGACATTTTTCGTTGTGAAAAGTGTCCGGCCTTTTTAATGTAAAAATATTCCGGCATTCTAACAGAAATGTAAGATAACTGTAAGGTAAAGACAATGCAGAATTAAGGAAGATTACGTATAATGAAGAAAATTGATATACAGGAAGGTGATACAGCATAATGTTTTATCAAGCAGAGAGGTTATTTTCATTCTTAAAAAAATATTAAGAAATTTTATGAAGAAATATCAAGAATATTTTCGTTAAATAAGATAGAAGCAAAAAGCAGTAGGAGAGAAAAGATGATGAAAGACATTACATTTACGGTGCCCTGTTATAATTCAGAAGACTATATGGAGCGGTGTATTGACAGTTTGCTCAGCGGAGATGAATGTGTTGAGATTATTATTGTAGATGATGGTTCTA
The DNA here is from genome assembly GCF_004793545.1 of Petralouisia muris. GTDB lineage: Bacteria > Bacillota > Clostridia > Lachnospirales > Lachnospiraceae > Petralouisia > Petralouisia muris. The sequence continues at coordinate 55,946 of NZ_SRYA01000003.1, forward strand.
CAGACGGCACCGGAGAAATTGCAGATAATTACGCCAGGAATTATCCGGAAATTGTCCGGGTGGTGCACCAGGAAAACGGTGGTCACGGGGCCGGAGTCAATGCAGGGCTTGCGCTGGCAGAGGGAAGATATTTCAAGGTGGTGGATTCCGACGACTGGCTGGACGAAGGGGAGCTTAAGAAACTGATCCGGAGAATCCGTCAGTGGGAAAAGAATGGTACAGAGGTAGATTTAATTATATGCAATTACATTTATGATCATTTTTATGAAAATAAAACCAAGCGGATGGGCTATAAAAATGTGTTAAGGGAAAATCAGGTCTGCGGCTGGGATGATATCCGTCATTTCCGTCCCTCCCAATATCTGGTGATGCACTCCTTGTTTTTCAGGACGGAAGTGCTGAGACAGTCAGGAGTGAAGCTGCCCAAGCATACCTTTTATGTGGATAATATTTTTGCCAACCAGCCGCTGCCTTATGTGAAGACGCTTTGTTACCTGAACCTGGATATGTACCATTATTTTCTGGGAAGGGAAGACCAGTCGGTGAATGAAAAGGTTCTGATGCAGCGGATTGATCAGCAGATCCGGGTTACTAAGCTGGTTTCCGGCTGCAGCGATTTAGAAAAGGTCAGAGAAAAACATCCCAAGCTGGCAGATTATCTGACACGGAATATTTCGATTATGATGGCGATCTCTTCGATTCATCTGCTGTTAATCGGAACGCCGGAAGCATGGGAGAAAAGGGAAATGCTTTGGAATTATGTGAAAAACCATGACAGGAAGCTGTATCAGACGCTGCGTTTCCGAACGTTAAGCGGATTTACCTTTCTTCCAGGGAAATTTGGCGCAGGGCTTACGCTGGCAGGATACAAGACAGCTCAGAAATTTTACAAATTTAATTAGAAACAATACTTACAGGAAGAAAAGAGGACAATATGGAAAAATTATATTTGGCATTAGTGGATACACCGGGATTGTTTGCATCTGTGATACGCAGGGTGATTGGCATTGATTACATACATGTGGTGCTTTCTATGGACGAAGAGCTGAATGAAGCCTACAGTGTGGGCAGGAGGAATCCGGCTGTTCCGATTCTGGCAGGCTTTGAAAAGGAAGATGCAAGGAAAATTGAACAGGTATTTCCCTCAGCGAAATACAAGATTGTAAGCATGGAATGCACGAAGGAACAGAAGGAAAATATATCCAGGCAATTGCAGGAATGTTTTTCCAGGAGATTTCAGTTTCATTATTGTATCCTTGGCCTTCCCATGTTATTATGTAATATACCTTTTTATCAGAAGAACCATTACACCTGTTCTTCTTTTGTGGCAAGTATTCTGGAGGATAACGGGCTGGATCTCTTTGGCAAACACTTTTCCCTGGTAACTCCAAGGGATTTCTATGAACTGAAGGATACCAATCTGGAATTTGAGGGAACGCTGCATGAATTTAATGAGAGCTGCCTGCGTTACCCTGTCAAAAATCCGGGATTTTTCCGTCAGGCAATGCGGAAGCTGTCTTATGTGAGAAATGGCGTGGCTTAATTTGCCTGAAGGGTTGGAACAGAAAGCATGTTGATATCGGGAATGGAGCAGTAGAATTTATGAATCGGAAAAATTTAATCAGTGCAGGAGTTCTTTTATTGCTGGTGGCACTGACAATTAGCGCTATTTTTAAAGGAAACGATATGGCTGCGGTAGTTGCGGCTATGAAAAAATTACATCCGGCATATCTGTGCGCTGCCGCTGCCACAGCAATCTTTTTTGTATCGGCAGAGGGACTGATGATTTGCTATCTTCTCCGGTCGCTGAATTACAGGACAAAAGCAGCCACCTGTGTAAAATATTCCTTTGTGGGATTCTTCTTTTCAGGAATTACGCCTTCTGCCACCGGAGGGCAGCCCATGCAGCTTTATTATATGCAGAAGGAAGGCCACAAGGTATCGGACAGCACGGTGGTGCTGATGACGGTAGCAGTGATTTACAAATTTGTCCTTGTGGTGATGGGCGTGGGAATTTTGTTTTTTTACCATGAACCGCTGTCTGTGTATTTGAAGAAGTATTTATATCTGTATTATCTGGGGCTGTTTTTGAATACGGCTCTTGTGGTAATTTTGCTGTTTATTATGGTAAGCCCCAAATGTTTCAAGGGAATTGTAATCGGCGGTGAAAAGATCTTAAAGAAATTTCGTCTGCTGAAATCTTCCAGGGAGCGGACGGAGAAGCTGATTGAGATGGCGGATCAGTATCATGAAGCGGTGCTGTTTTTCCTGAAAAATAAAAGCAAGATAGCTGCAGTTATCGCTTTTACCGTGATACAAAGATGCAGCGTATTTTTTCTTACCTGGCTGATTTACCGGGGACTTGGACTGGAAGGAGCCAGTGCATTTACGGTTATGAGCCTGCAGGCTGCCATCTATATTGCAGTCGATATGCTGCCTCTGCCAGGGGCCCAGGGAATTACGGAGATGATGTATAAGACAGCCTTTTCTATGATTTTTCCGGGAGCTTATCTTACCGCTTCCATGTGCGTGACCCGGGGGCTGAATTTCTATCTGGTGCTGATCTTAAGCGCGATGGTTTCTCTGTGGAGCCATCTCCGTTCCGGCAAAGCCGGGCGTATGGCCACGGAGTTGCCGTAGGAAAGAAGATGGTATCCAGATTATCATGAATATGCGGTTAAATATCAACGTTTATACTTGATTAAATTTCCATCTGCGTAAAATTCGTTGACATTTAACCGCCGGGGTAACAGGAACAAAACGGGCTTTACGCCTCTTATATCAGGTTACTTTCACTAACTTTCGAATCTGGATTGTTTTACCAGCAGTTATTCTTTATCATTTGCACAAAGGATCTTATATTTCTTGACTAATTTCTGATGATCTTCAAAATTCTTACATTCTTTTAAATCATTTAACATTCTCATTCGTTCTGATTTACGCGCTAATATTTCCACAACTTCTGCATTGGCTGGCATGTACTTATCACTCACTTTCCATCACTTCCCTTCCTGGCATATGGCGTTGATCTGATAGTTTTATTATACTGGAAAGGGAAAAGGCATAAAGTCTGTGATGCTATTCTGCTGTCAAGGTTGTTGATCGGGACTTTTGTAAATTTATCCTATAGAAAAAGAAGATTTTCTTTTGTTATGATTTTATGATAAGAGCAAACAAATGTTTGGTTTTTGAATTATAAATTAAAAGAGGATAACAGTCAACAGACTTGCGGAAATTTTAGAAAAATTTCAGAATAATAAAACCTTTTCAGCAAAGGATACGTTATATTTAACATAAGACAGAGCAAAGGAGCGCCAGGCATTGAACGACAGAGAACTGATCCGGGAGATCCAACGGGGAAAAAAAGAATATCTGAATACCATTGCAGAGAAATATTATGATGATATTTACCGTTTTTGCTGCTGTCAGACTGGAAGCAGCCAGGACGCCGGTGATTTGACCCAGGAGACGTTTCTGCATTTTATCCGGTCTGTGGAGCATTACCATTACCGGAACTTGAAGGGATATCTGCTTACCATTGCAAGAAATGTGTGCGTGGATTATTTCAGAAGCAGGAAACGCAAGCAGGAAAAAGAAGCGTTCTGGCAGCAGGAAATCTCAGGCAGAGAAGAAAATGTTGTGAAAGCCAGATCGCAGCAGGAGGAATTGCTGATTACCGTGCAGCAGTTGACAGAGGAGCTTCCCCAGATGCAGCGGGAGGCAATGATTCTCTATTATGGGTATGGGTTTAAATACCGGGAAATTGCCCGGATGACAGAGACGGGAATTGGAACAGTAAAGTCCAGAATCCGCCAGGGAACAGAAAAATTGAAAAAGAGCCTGAATAAAGGAGACTTACAGTAACCCCCTATTTTGCTTAACCAGTCGTGCCACAGGCCAATATCAGGACAGAAGGAGGACAAAGTGAAAGAAAAAATTATTTTAGAGGAAATTCAAATTGACCGGCAAAGGAAGCAGCAGATTCTTAGGAATATTGGAAAGGCAGTGGAGGAAAAACGATATGTATACTGTCCTTCTTTGTGGGAAATATTTCGGGGACAGCTAAAATACATTTCCAGGTTCTGCCTGGGCGGGCAGCTTTTGTGTTTGTTTTTGACGGTAGTGCTGCTGGGATATTTCCAGTGGGTGGAGGAAGGGATGCTGACTTATCTGGGCACAGCATCCGTGGCGGCTTCCGGTATGGGAATTTTTCTGATGATAGAGCTGAGCAGAAGCAGCGCCATTGGAATGATGGAATTGGAGCAGTCCTGTTATTTGAATTTTAAGCAGGTGTGGTGTGTGAAGATGATTCTCTTCGGTTTTCTGGACATCTTGCTGCTTACAGTGATGGTTGCTGTCATTGCAGGAAATACATCCTGCGGCATGTTCCGGGCTTTGGTGTACCTTCTGGTGCCTTTTCTGCTGTCCAATGCAGTGCAGCTTCTGGTATTTACTATGCTGCGGGGCCGGAAGGGAGAATACCTGCAGGCGGGAGCTGCGGCGGTGTGCGGGGCGGCGTCTTTGATTCCCTTAAGCAGCCCGAGATGGTATACTTTGACTTATTTCGGCTTGTGGATCGTTGCGCTGGCGGCGGCTATCCTGTGGCTGATACGGGAAATAAGTCTGATTTACCGCAGGCTTGAGGAAGGAGAGATTTTGTGTTGGAATTAAAATTAGACAGGGTAAGCAGACATTACAAGCAGAAGATTGCTGTAGACCGGCTGGAATTTACCTTTGGCAAGGGAATTTACGGTCTGCTGGGTGCGAATGGAGCGGGAAAGACCACGCTGCTGCGCATGATGGTGGGAGTGCTGAAACCCACTTCCGGAGAAATTCTCTGCGACGGGCAGGAAATTGGGAAAATGGCCGGGGAATATCGAAGGAAGCTGGGGTATCTTCCTCAGGATCTGGGTTATTATCCGAATTTTACAGTCTGGCGTTATCTGGAATATCTGGCAGAGCTGAAGGCAGTGCCGCCGGAGCTGGCCGTGGAAAGAATTGAAAAGCTTCTGCAGTTTACCGGGCTTGCCAAATCCGGAAAAGAGAAAATAAAAACGCTTTCCGGAGGTATGATACGCCGGATGGGAATTGCCCAATCCCTGTTGAATGATCCGGAAATCCTGATTCTGGATGAGCCTACCTCGGGCTTAGACCCCCGGGAACGCATCCGGTTTCGGAATATGATCAGTGCGCTGGGCCGGGACAGAATGGTTCTGCTGTCTTCCCATATCGTATCGGATATTGAGTATATCGCAGATGAAATACTGATAATGAAAGGGGGAAAAATTACAGAATCAGGAAACTTGCAAAAGATTTTAAAGACGGTGGAGGGAAACGTCTGGGAATGCGTAAAGGAACCGGAGCAGGCGGAGCTTTTAAATCAGCAATTTACTGTTAGTAATCTTAAGAATACGGAAGATGGAAAAGTGGTTCTTCGGATTGTTTCGGATACGCAGCCTGTGGAGGGAGCGGTGCGGATTCCGCCTAATCTGGAGGATGTGTACCTTTATGGAACAAGGGAGAAGTCATTTGGCCCACGAGTATAGAAGAACAGGAGGCAGGCCATGAGATTGTTAAAGATGGAATTTTATAAGATAGCGGCAAGGCCGGTGATGAATCTGATCTTGTTTGGAATGGTGGGATTTTTTATGCTTGTTTTTTATCAGGAAGCAGATGGAACCAGGACAGAAATAGATGGGACGGTATACCAGGGATTGGAAGCCATACAGATGGATCGTAAGCTGGCGAAAGAATATGAGGGCATATTTACAATGGAGAAAGCAGAGGATATCGTAGCGCGTTTTGGATTTTCCGGTTATATTGGCAGAACAGATATGGAATATATCACAGTCAGAGAGGGGAATTTCTGCAGCCAGTTTGTGACAGATAAGATGACGGACTTTTTACAGACCGAACAGCGTCCTACAGAATTTTCCACAGGGGAGGCATGGGAAAATTATGGGAAATATTATGTTGACGGGGAATTCCGGTTTGGATATACAAAGGGCTGGGAAAAATTGCAGGACATCTGGTACTTTGCAGTAACCTTTTTGAATGTATGGCTGGTACTAATGGCGGCGCCGGCGTTTTCTGAAGAATACAGCAGGAATACCACAGAACTTCTGCTGTGTACAAATCAGGGAAAATCCAGGGATATCCGCAGGAAAATAGAAGCGGCCATGGCTCTTGGAGTGCTGTCTTATCTTCTGATGGTGATTTTTTTGTTTGGAATGACGACTGCAGTTTATGGTTGGGACGGATTGGAAGCCGGCGCCGCCGATTTCCAGATAAACGCCAGATATGGAAGCATAGGGAATTTTTTGGGAATTTTATTCCTGTCAGGATTAGCCTCTGTTCTTTTAAATGTCAGCGTCACGCTGTTTTTTTCTTCCAAATGCAGGCGGCCTGTATCAGCGGCGACGGTTGGAATGATTTTTTTTATTTTGCCCTATGGGGTGGATCGGGTAATGTTTCCCATGCTGTCTAAAATGGGAACAGCAAATTATTTTTGGGGATGGATCTTCATGGATGTAATGCGGATTTCCTGTTACTCCATGCCAATATATCTGCCTCATCCAGGAATTTTTACCGTTCCTGCAAGATGGCTGCGGTACCTTCCGGCGATTGGGGTTGTGACCCTGGGAATCTCTGTCTGGCGGGGGTATCAAAATTATCGGCATTATGAGTAATGTTATTTTATCATATCTTATCGGACAGACCGTGTTGCTGTGAACTGTTAAAGTTCATGACTTTCCTATAAGATAAAAGTCCTCCGGGCAGGATGCGCACTCGCATGTAAGGCTGATGTCGCTCAGGCGCGGCTAATACAGAAGATCTTCCAGCCGAAGGATAAGTTCACTGTAAATGCAGGATGGAATCTCATCCTGGAAAGTATATTGATCGGTTTTCACTTCATGCTCAAAATCATAAACATTGACAATCCTGGTCATAGGGTTTACAATCCAGTATTCCCGCACTCCGGCGGTGCGGTATTTGTACAGCTTGACGCCGTAATCCACGTATTTTGTTCCAGGGGAAGCGATTTCGATAATCCAGTCTGGAGCTCCGTTACAGCCCTTCTCATTCAGCTTGTCAGTTTGGCAGACAACGGAAATATCAGGCTCCACATAATTCCTGTCATCTGCGTTCAGGAAAACTGCAAATGGAGCGGGATAGACCCGGCAGGAACCATGTTTGGAATCAATGAAATCACGAATTTTATAGTGGAGTCCAGAAACAATTTCCTGATGGATGCGGGTAGGCGGAGCCATATCGTAAATCTGTCCGTCAATCAATTCTGACCGTTTGCCTTCCGGAAGCTGATAAATATAATCAAGGGTATATAGGGTTGGTTGTAAAAGAGGCATTGACATTATGTTCTCCTTTCTGAGAGATTGGCTGTTTGAAATCTAAAAACCTTGCTGATAGGTTCATTATACAAAAAAGGCAGGGTTCTGTAAAGCTATTGTGAAACCTATGGAATTAGATGCGCTGCTGTGAGGGAACTGCAGTCCTTGAACCATATTTTTGCCTATAAGCTGGAAAACAGTAAGAATAAACGGAAAATCCTGTAACCTTCTCTGATTTTATCCGACTTATAGAGTGAACAGGGAAAGGAGGATATTATGGAAGATACAGCGATCATAGATTTATTCTGGGAACGGAAAGAGGCGGCGATAGAGGAACTGAGCGGCAAATATTCCGGATATTGCTACAAAATTGCCTGGAACCTTCTTATGAACCATGAGGATTCGGAAGAATGCCTGAATGACACCTGGCTGTCAGCCTGGAATTATATGCCGCCCAAAAGACCTTCCCGTCTGGCAGTCTTTGTGGGAAGAATTACCAGAGGTCTTGCCATAGACTGCTTCCGCAAAAAGCATGCGGCAAAACGGCCGGACGCCCACAGGGCGGATGTGTGCTTTGAAATGGATGAGTTGTCTTTATCTTATACCATTGAAGAGCAGATGGCAGAGAAGAAATTATTGGAGGAAATTGAAAAATTTCTGTGGAAGCTGCCAAAAGCGGACCGGGATATCTTTATCCGGCGGTACTGGTATCTTGATCCGATCTGTGAGATTGCCAAAAGACATAAGGCGTCGGCAGGATGCATTAAGACAAATTTATGCAGAAACCGCAAGAAATTATTTCGTATTCTGGAGCAGGAGGTGATGGGACAGTGAAGGAGGATGGAATGAAAAAAGAGTTTGATTTTGCAGAAGTCTTTGGGAACATTGATGACAAGCTGGTGGAGGAAGCAGGAAAAGAATGGCAGAGAACCAGGATGCAGGCGTTTTATTTATACCGCCGCAGGATAGCAGGCGCGGCGGCAGCCATTGTCTTTGTGATTCTCATGGCGGGCAGCCCCAGAGTGCAGGCGGCGGTGAAAGGAATTGTAACAAAAATCGGGCAGATATGGCAAGTGGAGAAGGATTTGTCTCCCTATGCGGAAATTATCAATAAGGAGCAGGAAAAAGAAGGCTTTACGGTTACCTTACATGAAGTGATCCTGGCGGATCATAAGATATACGCTTCTGTGACAATCCATACGGAGGAACCGGAGGGGCTGTTTGTGCCAGGAGAATTTGTAACGATCAATGGAGAAAAACAGAAGCTTTCCACCTACACCGATGAGACGCCGGTATATGACGGTGAGTGGGAGAATGCAGGCAGTATTGAAGATAAAATAGAGCCTGACCATGTATTTATGTTGGAAGTAAAAGACCTTCCGGAAAAAATCACGGATATTCGGCTTCATTTTCTGGCCTATAAAAATGCAGAGGATCTGCTGGATGAGAAAAATGAAATTGCCTTTGATTTTGGGTTTACGGTCACAAGCGAGGAGCTTGCCTGGAATACCCTGAAGATGTCATATGATAAAACTTTCCCGTTGGGAGAGGGCATGGAACTGAAAATCAAAGATCTGGTAATCACTCCGGTGGACAGCCGGATTGAGGCGGAAATTCTAGGTGAAAAAAGAGAGGCGGAATATTATCTGGAAGGCATAGACAGTCTGGGAAATCAGGTGTTTTACTATCCGGAGAGCAGGAATGGCAGCAGAATTACTTTTGCAGGTGAGCTGAGCGTTGGCCTTCCTGCTATAGAATGCGATTGGATGGAGCTGCGGCTGTACCATTACTGGGCAGTTTCGGAAGAGGAACAGGAACCCATTGACGTTGTGGACGGAGAAGAGATTATGGCGGATCTCGAAGGACAGCTGATGAACCAGGTATATCTGGGGGAAAAATTCAGGCTTGCGGTGAACCGGGGAGAGCCGGAGGATTACAGTGATGAGCCTTTTGACGTGGAAGAATGGGATAATTTTGTCTGGAAAAGTGAATTTACCATTCAGGAAGTCAAAGAATTGGCGGCGAAAGGGGAAGAGATTTCCGATCTGGACTTTTCCGGATACCAGCTTTATGAAAACAGGTGGGATGACGAGCAGGAAGCCTATGTGGACGAATATGAAGTGGAACAGGGCTTTCGGCTCCTGGTGATTGACAATATGGTGGAAGAAGAGAAAAAAGGAATTCATCTGGTAAAAGATGGAGAGGAAGGATTTCTGGATTTGCGCCATGCATCGGCCAAAGAAGTTGAGGAATTTTTGAAAAAATAAGTAGGAAAGATTTTTCTGTCTGGACATTTCCGCAGGGGCTGCCGGAAATGTCCAGGCTAGAGCGTGTTTGAAAAATGTATCTGACAGAAAAGATTTTTAAACACGATTATATGAAGCTTAATCACCGCTTTTGATGCGTTCTAATAATTCTTCAAAAGCGTTTCTGTCCATTGTAAATTTGTGAAAGGCAAGGGCAAATTCTTTCAGCGGTTTTTTGGAAGAAGACTGCACCGAAAAAGTGTCTGCTTCACAGTCAAAGGTAAATTTTTCTTTGAAGCTGGGCATATAGGTTTCAATAAAAAAAGATGCGGTTTTTTCCCAGTCATATCCGTTTCCCAGCATATTGTTTTTGGTAAAGCCGTCTTCATTCAGCAGACCGGCATCTAAGCTTAAGGAATATCTGCCAGTGTCTGAGAACCAGCGAAAAGGCGCAATGGTTTCTTTTAATTTCTTGTCCAAATCCCTTGGTTTGGGATATTGGTTCCTACGCTCTTCTACAGTCTGCTCATAATTCAGTTCCAATCCCTGCATAGCAAGCAGGGAACGAATTTTAACTTCTAAATTCACACTGCCATGTACAATCATATCAGAGACGCCTGATTCTTTTAATTCTCTGTTCTGCTGCTGTGTAATGGGAAGTTGTTCCCCGCCCTTCCAAAGCGTCATTCCCATGCTCAGGAAGAACGAAATGTTTTCATAGTCTGAATCCGTCCATTTATCATAATGGGGATTCTCAAATAAAAACCGCCAGCGTCCTTTTGAAAAAGCGCCTACCATCATTACAGGTTCCAAAAGCCGTCCGGAATGAATGATTGCTTCGGGGCTTTCTGGTATTTTTCCCACATAAGAAAAAATTTCAATCAGATTCATATTTCCGGTTTGCAGTTCGATGAGCCGTCCGAACGCATAAATGTCATCCTCGTGGAATTGATATCGTTTATAATCTATGAGTTCCTCCGTCTTTGTCCATTCCTGATAGGATGGAAGAAAAAGAGGAATTGTGAAAATGTCGCCGGAAGCCATATCTTTTTTTGTTTTCATCATAGCGAAACCTCTTGGGCGCTGCTGCTTTCCAGAGAATATTCATTCAGAATTTTCCGTTTCATATCAAACAGTTCATCTGATAAATCCACATACACCTCATGGGGATTTGCAAAACGTTTCGTTTCATTCCAAAGGGTGTCTTTTTCCTGATTGCAATATTTTTGAATCTCCATTACCTTCGGGGATTCATAGATACAGGTTCCATTTTCAAAAACCTTCACCAGCAGTTCCCGCATGGTGTAAGTTCCTCCGGCCAGGGTGGTGCGCTTCCAGGTCTCTAAGGAATCAAAGAGACGCAGATTTTTGTCGGTGTCATAGACTTCATCCGCAAGGCAGATGAGATCTGCTTTAATTTTGCCGGAAAATTTATCATATATCCGGTAAATGGTTTTATTGCCGGGATTTGTGACCTTTTCCGTGTTTTCTGAAAGCTTGATTTTAGGGAGAAAATTCCCGTCTTTATCCTGAATGGCCGCCAGCTTGTATACGCCGCCGAAGGCAGGACAGTCTTTGGAGGTAATCAGGTTGGTGCCTACGCCCCAGGAGGTAATTTTGGAGCCCTGGGCCTTCAGGTTTTCAATCAGATACTCGTCCAAATCGTTGGAAGCGGAGATAACGGCGTCATGAAATCCTGCTTCGTCTAACATATTCCGAACAATTTTTGACAGATAGGCAAGGTCGCCGCTGTCCATGCGGACGCCGTAAAAACTCAGGGGAATTCCAGCTTCCCTCATTTCCGTAAATACCCGGATTGCGTTGGGAACGCCAGATTTTAAGGTGTCATAGGTATCCACCAGCAGAATACAGGCAGAAGGGTAGAGTTCAGCATATTTTTTGAAGGCGGCGTATTCGTCAGAAAAGCTCATAATCCAGCTGTGGGCATGGGTGCCTTTTACCGGAACGTCAAACATCTGCCCGCACAGTACATTGGAGGTGCCGCAGCATCCGCCGATGATGGCGGCTCTTGCTCCGTAAACGCCGGCATCCGGCCCCTGTGCCCGGCGCAGGCCGAATTCCATTACACTGTCTTTGTCAGCGGCATAGCAGACCCGGGCGGCTTTGGTGGCAATCAGGCTCTGATGGTTTAAGATATTTAAAATGGCTGTTTCAATAAGCTGGGCTTCCATAATAGGCGCAATCACTTTGATCAGCGGTTCTCTTGGGAAAATCACCGTGCCCTCCGGAATGGCGTAAATATCGCCGGAAAACTGGAAATCTTTTAAGTATTCCAGGAAATCCTCTCCGAAAATTCCTGTGCTTCTCAGATAGGAAATATCATCTTCCGAAAAATGCAGATCTTTGATGTATTCGATAATTTGCTCTAATCCTGCACAGACGGCGTATCCGCCGTTGCTGGGGTTTGTCCGGTAAAATGCGTCAAAAACGACGGTTTCGTTGTTGTCGGTTTTAAAATAGCCCTGCATCATTGTCAGTTCGTACAGGTCTGTCAATAAAGTTAAATGGTTCATAATCGACTCCTTTTCAGCGTTTATGGGCTGTATGACTATTTCCATAAGTATAGCACAATTGCAGCGTGATGGCAAAGAGTATGACGTTATTGTGCCTGGACATGTTTCTTAATATTTTGTGTATTATTTGTGTTTTGTAACTGGAAACCTTTTCATTTTGGAAAAAATGTGATATTCTTTATTACTGTGAAAAGTTTTTGTTGTTTCATATTCAGAAAAGAAAGGTAAATGCTTTATGAAGAAAAAAATCATGTTACTGCTGTGTGCAGTATGTACAGCGGCTTTACTGGGCGGCTGCGGAACAAACCAGAAAGAAAACAGCGATCAGAAAGAAAGTACGGACAAAGAGGAAACAGGCGGCTCAGAGGATCAGAAAGAGGCCATTGAATATAATGCGGCAGATTATGTGGAATTGGGAGAATATATGGGGTTGGAGGTAAGCCTTGGCTCCTATGAGGTTACAGATGAGGATGTAAAGAATGAAGTAACGAATGCATTGCTGGCGTATCCGGTGTACGAGGACACAGAGAAGGATACGGTGGAAGACGGCGATTTTGTCAACATTGACTATGAGGGACTGAAAGACGGCGAAGCCTTTAACGGCGGGACAGCCCAGGGGGCAGTGCTGGAAATCGGCTCCAACAGCTTTATTGACGGATTTGAGGAAGGTTTGATTGGAGTTAAAGTAGGAGAGAAGGTTGCCCTGGATTTGACGTTTCCCGAAGGATATCAGAATGCGGAGCTGGCAGGACAGGCGGTAGTATTCAATGTGACTGTGAATAAAATTGTCAATAAGTCAGATATGACTTATGATATGCTGGATGATGCATTTGTGGAGAAAAATATGTCCTCCCAGGGTTACAAGACCGTGGAGGATTTTGAGAACGGCGTCAGAACCCAGTTGGAGGAGAGCAAAGAAGTCACTAAGGAACAGGAAACCCAGGCCGCAGTGATTCAGAAGCTGAAGGAGGTCTGCAAGGTGAAAGAATTTCCCGATGGGCTTTTAGATCAGAGGATGGACGAATATATGGCTCGGTTTAATGCGAACCTGGAAGCTTACGGCATGAAGCTGGAAGATTATCTGTCAACATCTGGTTTTACGGAAGAAGATTTTAACGCCCAGGCAGAGCAGCTTGTGACTGAGACGCTGGAAGGGGAATTGATCATTGAAGCCATTGCTCAGAAAGAAAAGATTGAAATCAGCGACGAGGAATTTGAAGAATATAAGAAAAGCGTTGTGGAAGAATATGGATACGAGAGTGAAGAAGCCCTGCTTGAACAGCACGGGGAAGAATATGTCAGAAATGTTTATCTGAGAGAAAAGACAATAGACATGCTGACGAAAAATGCGAAGATTACCTATGGAGAGAATTCCGGGGAAGCAAAAGGCGCCGGGGAAGAGACGTCCGAAGAAGGCCAGGAGACTGGAGAGAAAGAAACGTCCGAAGAAGGTCAGGAGACTGGAGAGAAAGAAACAGCGGAAGAGTAAACTAAGGGAAATAAATGGAAATTTGTGAAAAAGGACGAAAAGGCGAAGAATGATAGAAACGGCAAACGAGTAAGCCGAAGGAAATGAAAATAAAGGAGAAGAGCTATGGAATGGAAACTGACGAATATTAAAGACCTTTACCGCAGGAAAGAGGAGTTTTTAGAACAGGAGGTTACCATCGGGGGATGGGTGAGAAGCATTCGTAATTCTAAGAATTTTGGATTTATCGTGGTCAATGACGGAACATTTTTTGAACCCCTGCAGGTGGTGTACCACGATGGGCTTTCCAATTTTGCGGAGGTGGAGAAATTAAATGTGGGAGCGGCCATTATGGTAAGAGGAAAGCTGGTGGCTACCCCTCAGGCAAAGCAGCCTTTTGAAATTCAGGCAGAAGAGGTGCTGGTGGAGGGACAGTCTACGCCGGATTATCCGCTGCAGAAAAAGCGTCACAGCTTTGAATATTTAAGGACTATTTCTCATCTGCGTCCCCGAACCAATACCTTTGAAGCAGTGTTCCGGGTGCGTTCCCTGATTGCTTACGCCATACACAAATTTTTCCAGGAGAGGGATTTTGTGTATGTGCACACGCCGCTGATTACCGGAAGCGACTGTGAAGGAGCGGGAGAAATGTTCCAGGTAACCACACTGGATTTGAAGGATGTTCCCAAGGATGATCAGGGGGCTGTAGACTTTACCCAGGACTTTTTCGGCAAGCCCACCAACCTTACGGTAAGCGGTCAGTTAAATGGGGAAACTTACGCCATGGCCTTTAAGAATATTTATACCTTCGGTCCAACTTTCCGTGCAGAGAATTCCAACACCACCAGACATGCGGCGGAATTTTGGATGATTGAGCCGGAAATTGCTTTTGCAGATCTGGAGGATGATATGATTCTGGCGGAAAGCATGCTGAAATATATTATCCGGTATGTCCTGGAGCATGCGCCGGAGGAGATGCAGTTTTTCAATCAGTTTGTGGACAAGGGCCTGTTAGAGCGTCTCAATCATGTGGTGGATTCTGATTTTGCCCATGTGACTTATACAGAGGCCATTGAGATCCTTGAGAAAAATAACGAAAACTTTGAATATAAGGTATCCTGGGGTGCAGATCTGCAGACGGAGCATGAGCGTTATCTGACCGAAGAGGTGTTCAAGCGTCCGGTGTTTGTGACAGATTATCCGAAGGAAATCAAGGCATTTTATATGAAGCTGAATCCTGACAACAAAACCGTTGCCGCTGTAGATTGTCTGGTGCCGGGAATCGGGGAGATTATCGGCGGAAGCCAGAGGGAAGACGATTATGAGAAACTCTGTCAGCGGATGGAGGAACTTGGGTTAGAAAAAGAGGACTATGATTTCTATCTGGATTTGCGGAAATATGGAACGGCAAGGCATGCAGGGTTCGGTCTGGGATTTGAACGGTGCGTAATGTATCTGACAGGCATGACAAATATCCGGGATGTGGTGCCATTTCCGAGAACTGTGAAGAATTGTGAGTTATAATAGTTTGAAAAGATACAGGTCTGCTATATGGCAGACCTGTCATTGCGTAAAGCTTGTTCCATTTTTATGATTTCATTTAAAAATGCATCCTGAAGTGCAGTATGCATATCCTCTCCCAGCAAAGGAATATGCTCCAAAGGAATGATGCCTCCGGCCATGGAAGGATGTCCGCCGCCGCTTCCCCAGGGTTTTAAAACCCGGGCGATCAGGTTGCCGGCATGAATCCGGTTCTGCTCACAGCGGATGGAAAAGCGCAGCCCATTGGTTTGTTTTGCATAGATAATGGCAATATGTACCACGTCCAGGGATAAAATAAAATCAGAAATAATGGCAATCAATGCATTGGCGCAGTGGAAAGGGATATAGGCAAAGCCGGTGCCGCCGAAAATTTTTATATTCTGTATGGCGGCGCCGTATGCCCGCAAATCATCAAATTCCATGGTATTGGAGTACATTCTAGTAACCAGTTCCCAATCAGCCTGAGCAAACAGAAAAGAAAGCATCTCTGTATCCAGTGCAGCGGTTCCCCGGCAGAAATCCGCCGTATCCATTTTAATGCCGTAGGCCAGTGCAGCGGCGCAGGCAGGGGAAATGGGCGTGTCAGTCTGCTCATAATAAGAAGCAATAATGGAGGAGCATGCGCCTACCGGCCGGATGTCCTGATACAGGTATTGATAAGAGACGAACACAGGATGATGGTCAATGCACGCCACTTCATCTCCGATTAAATCAGTCACATTGCTGTTCTTTTTCTGGGAATCTACCAGAACAATCAGATCCTCCCTGGCCATATCCGGAAGGTCGTTTTTGGAATGCATCGTGATTCCGAAGGTATCCAGCATTTTCTTGGCGCTGAGCCGATCGATTTTTCCATCATAACAGAGCATGGCGCTGACGCCATGGAAATCCAGAAACTGTTGGAGGCCGAAGGCGCTGGCAATGGCGTCCGGGTCCGGAAAGTTGTGAGTTTGGATATAAACAGTATGATTTCTTAAAATATCTGCTAAATCTAACGGGTTCATGAAATGCGATACTCCTTTGCTTTTTGTGACATTATATCCTTTTTCAAAAAGAAAATCAATGAAAATGAAAAATAACGGGTTTTGTGATATAATTTGGCATGGAACTGGCGCATCCCAGATGGGCATGGAAAAGGTTTTTGGGGAAATAATGATTCAGAGGGTGGAAAATAATCATTTCTGAAATGGAGAACAGTATGGAAAAATGGGTAGTATCTGCCAAAAAGGCGGATTTTAAGAAAATATCAGAGCAGTTTGGAATTGATCAGGTAACAGCCAGGATTATACGGAACAGAGATGTGCTGGGAGAAGAAGCCATAGAGGAATATCTTCATGGAAACCTGGAACATCTTCATGAGCCGAAGAAAATGAAAGATATGGAGCGCGCCGTATCAATTTTGCAGGAAAAGATTCAAAAAAGAAAAAAAATCCGCATTATTGGGGATTATGATATTGACGGAATCCAGTCTGTGTATATTTTGTATTCGGCTTTGAGAGAATGCAGGGCAGCGGCGGACTATGCCATTCCTGACCGGATGGCAGACGGATATGGAGTCAATGAGCGGCTGGTGCGTCAGGCGGCTGAAGAAGGCGTGGATACCATTCTTACCTGTGATAATGGGATTGCTGCAGAAGCGGAACTGGCTCTGGCAAAAGAGCTGGGAATGACGGTGATTATCACAGATCACCATGAGGTTCCCTATGAGCAGAAGGAAGATGGGGAGAAAATCTTTTGTATACCGCCGGCGGATGCAGTGGTGAATCCCAAGCAGCCGAATTGTCCCTATCCATTTAAAGAGCTGTGCGGCGGGGCGGTGGCTTTCAAGTTGGTGCAGGCATTGTTTGAAAGGATGAAATTTCTTCCGGAAAAAGCTTTCGCATATCTGGAAAATGCAGCTTTTGCCACGGTAGGGGATGTGATGCCGCTGACAGGAGAGAATAGAATTCTGGTGAAAGAAGGTTTAAAATCCTTAAATCGAACAAAAAATTATGGAATGCGGGCGCTGGCAGCCAGGAATCAGATTGAGCTGGGTAAAATAAAGGCGTATCATATCGGATTTGTGCTGGGTCCCTGTCTCAATGCCAGCGGAAGGCTTGACACGGCTTACCGGGCCCTTAAGATGCTGCTGGCAGAGGATGAGCAAACAGCGGCAGAGTATGCAGGGGATTTGTATGATTTGAATGTGAGCCGGAAAGAAATGACAGAACAGGGCGTGAAACAGGCGGTGAAACAGGTGGAAGAAACTTCCTTAAAAGAAGATAAAGTTCTGGTGATTTATCTGCCGGACTGTCATGAAAGCCTGGCGGGAATTATTGCCGGGCGTGTCAGGGAACGGTATCACCGCCCGGTATTTGTACTGACTTCCGGCGAAGATGGAGTAAAAGGTTCCGGCCGTTCCATTGAAAGCTATTCCATGTATGAAGAGATGTCAAAATGCAAAGAATTATTTACCAGGTTCGGAGGACATCCCATGGCGGCTGGGCTGTCTCTGCCCCAGGAGCATGTGGAGCAGTTTCGGCAGAGATTAAATGAAAACACTACTTTGACTGACGAAAATTTGAAGGGGAAAATTGTGATTGACGTGCCTATGCCTCTGGACTATATTTCAAAACCTCTGATACAGGAAATGAATCTTTTAGAGCCCTTTGGAAAATCAAATGAAAAGCCGATTTTTGCAGATAAAAATTTACATATTCTGTCACTGCAGATTCTTGGAAAGAATCATAATGTGTGCCGGATGCAGGTGCAGAGCCAGGGAGGAACCGTCATGAGTGCAGTATATTTTGGAGAGACGGAAGTATTTCTGGATTTTTTGCGCGGCAAATTCGGAAACTATGCGCTGAAACAGGCCATGTCCGGCCAAAACAGCGAAATTCGGGTATCTTTTATTTATTATCCGGAAATTAATGTGTACAATGGCAGGGAAAGTTTACAGATAATTGTAAAGAACTACTGTTAGAAGCGGACAAAATGTGATAGAATGGTAAAGTATGATACACTTTGTAAGAAAGGGGAACCCAGATGTTCGGAATAGGGAAAAAACAGGAGGAACTGGAACGTGAACTGCTTTCCAAACAGGCGGAGGCAGATAAATATTTGAAGAAATTATCAGAGGTGACAAATAAAATGCGGTTGGTGCAGAAAGAAACGGAAACAGGAATTGCTTCCATGGAAGAGAGCCAGAACGAGCTGGACAGCCAGATGGAGAAATTGACCCAGGCAGTGAAGGGTGCCGCCGGAGAAGCTAAGCGGCAGAATGTCAGAAACCGTGAGCTTCAGAAAAAGATTGTGATTTTAGCCAATAAGGCAGGGCTGGCGGATGGCACATATCAGAGATCCATTGAAGGGATCTACCGGAGAGAGAAGGAACTTCTGGAAATGATAGAACAGGGAAGGAAGCTTACTTCTCCGGAAGAAGTGCTGGAGCTGGCGGCTACCGGTATGCGCCAGGAGATGGGAGAAATGGGAAAGCGTATCGGGGAAATGGAAGAGATGGAGAAGCAGATGGGAATCCTTGCGCTGAATGCGGCTATTGAAGCAGGAAGGCTGGGAGAGGATGGCGTACAGTTTGTGGAAGCGGCAGAGAAAGTCAGAGATTTATCAGGCAAATACCATCAGTCCGCTGCTTTTATGGCGGAGAAAATGCAGAAGATGGAGGAACGGCTGAAAGAGGCTGAGACCCAGGTGCTGTATTTGACCCAGATTTGGAATGAGCATAACGCCCGTCTGGAGAAAGCGGCGGAAGGGTTTGGCTCTTATGCTTCCAGGCTGGAAGAGACGGAAACCAGAAATCTTGTTCCCCAGATTCTTGCCCTGGCAGAGAGTCTGGATCAGTCTGTAGGAGACGGCGAGCTGATTACGAAACAGTATGACGCTGCCAGCCAGGTGGTGGAACAAACAGGAAAGACCTTTATGGGCCAGCAGGAGACTTTAAATAACCTGCGCAGGAAGGCAAAAGAAGTGGAAGAATGGCTTCGGGCAGTAGGAGCAGAAATCAGTAAATAAGCAATTGTGACAGGAGACGCCTATGAAAAAGGGAACTTTTGGATTTTTATCGGCTGATAAACAGACAAAGATTCATGCAGTGAAATGGGAACCGGAGAAAGGAGAATTAAAAGGAATTCTTCAGATCAGCCATGGAATGATTGAGTATGTGGAACGATATGAGGGCTTTGCTGAATATTTGACAAAGCAGGGTTTTATGGTAGTGGGAAATGATCATTTGGGGCATGGAAAATCTGTGCAATCAGAAGAATTCTGGGGATATTTTGCGCCAAAAGACGGCAGTGATATTGTGGTGGAGGATTTGAACCATCTGCGTAAAATCATTCAAAAGGAACACCCGAATACGCCTTATTTTATGCTGGGCCACAGCATGGGTTCCTTTCTTTTGAGAAAATATCTGTCTAAGTATGGCGGCGGGCTGAAAGGAGCCATTATTATGGGAACCGGCAATCAGCCCAATGCGGCAGTGATAACGGGAAAATGCCTGTGCAGGGTTCTGGCCCTGTTTTGCGGCTGGAACCACAGGTGTAAGCTGGTAGAAAAGATGGCGCTGGGCGGGAACAATAAGAGATTTCGTGCGGAAGGGACGGAAGGGGCCTGGCTGACCAGGGATAAAGAGATTGTAAAAGCATATAACAAAGAGCCAAGATGTACCTTTAAGTTTACGTTAAATGGTTATTATACGCTGTTTGACACCATACATTATATTAACAAGCCGGCCCATATCAATGCCATTCCAAAAGAACTTCCGCTTCTTCTGGTGGCAGGGGAGGAGGATCCGGTGGGCAATTACGGTGCAGGAGTAAAAGCAGTCTGCGTAGCTTATAAAAGAGCTGGAATTCAGAATATTACCTGCAAATTATATCCCGCTGACCGCCATGAAATTTTAAATGAACTGGATAAGGAAACCGTGTATAAAGACATTTATAAATGGATGAAAGCCAAAATGTAAGGAAGGCCAAAGCGCAAGGGAAGAGATTTAAGAAGGATCATCCTGCGGCGAATACGCATCATTTTTTCAGATGTGCAAAGGACAATTACAGAGGACAGAATGGAGGTAACCATGAAAAAGCGCGGAAATCAAATCATCAGCCTTTTGATGGTAGTTATGCTTCTTTTACTGACGCCGGCTCAGGCATGGGCGGCAGAAACAGATGAAAAAGAAGTGGCGCCGGGAAACAGCCAGGAGATGGAGGATTCTCAGGCCGAAGGAAGCAAAGAGGACACAGGCTCATCGGAAGAAAATATGGATGCAATGGATCAGCAGGGAGAAGTGACAGAGCCTATCACCAAAGAAGACAAACCATATCTTGCCCTGGGAGCCAATCTAACTCCGGATCAGCAGCAGACGGTATTGGAGCTTTTGGGAATCAATCCGGCGGAGCTGTCAGAATATGATGTAATTTATATTACCAATGAAGAGGAACACGAGTATTTAGGGGAATATGTGGACGCAGGCAAAATCGGAACCAGAGCGTTGTCCTCGGTGCTGATTGTAAAAAGAGATCAGGGAAACGGAATTAATATTACCACCAAAAATATTTCTTACTGCACCATAGGCATGTATAAAAACGCCTTGATTACAGCCGGGATTACCGATGCCGATATTATTGTGGCGGGTCCTTTTCCCCTTTCAGGTACCGCAGCGCTGGTGGGAGCTATGAAAGCTTATTCTGATATGACTGGAGCCAAAGTTTCGGAACGCAGCATGGACACAGCTTTAAATGAACTGGTATTGACTGGAGATATTGCAGAAGCAGTGGGAGATTCCCAGAAAGCAGAAGAGCTGGTAGCTTATCTGAAGCAGGAGGTTGTTGAGAAGGGACTGAATTCAAAAAATGAAATCAGGGAAGCCATTCAGGAGGCATGCAGCCAGTTTGATATTACTTTGGCGGAACATGAAATTGCAGAACTGACAAATCTTCTGCAGAAAATAGGAGAGCTGGATCTGGATATTGATTCCATGAAAGAGCAGGCAGAGGAATTATACGAGAAAATCTCCAATCTGGACGCCAAAAGCATTTTTGAAAAAGTGGCAGATTTCTTCCGGTCAATTCTGGACTTTTTTACCGGATTGTTTTCTTAAAAAATCAAGGGCTGCATCAATGCCTGCTGGCAATACGCAGCCCTGTCTGTAATTATATAGATTAAATTTTTTTCTGCAAAAAAGCAATCAGCTTTTCAAAATGTGTCAAAAAGACACGTTTTCCATGGACTTTCAGACGATTTTCTTCGTTAAATCCAACCAGAATTTCATGATTGGCCTCAGCCAGATAATCCATAATGCCGTCAATATCAGATTTCATGTTTTTCGGGCAGTGAAAATGCAGGTGTTTTCTTGCAGTAATATGCAGCGTATAGGAAATGCTGAAATGATACCACAGAATCTTGTGCAGGGTGGAATGTTTATAAATCCACAGGATTTCCTGGATGGGAATGACAGCGGCGCCGTAACCGGCAAGAACAATAAAATAATGTTCTGTGATAAACATATCCTCTGTGGCAAGCTGCGGTAAGGTGGCAAGTTCGGTTTCTGCCTGAGCCAGCAGTTCCTTTGCCTTGCCGAAACGTCCCAGCTGCCGGCAGGCAGGGGCAAACGCCGGAAAACGAATATAAATCATATCAAGTATTATCCGCAGCAGGGCGTAAATGCCTGAGGCAAAATACAACGTCATCAGAACGGCGCTGGGGAAAAGCAAAAAAGCAGGTTCACTGATAAAGTAAGAACTTACGAATTTGGAAATTCCCTCTTTGGTCCACTCCAAATCATTCGCCAGATTCTCCAACAGCGCAGAGAAAGCAGGATTTTCCTTGAGGACCCTGCCCCGGATGTGGACAGAGTCTATCAGCGGAAGCCCCTCTTCACAGGTAGAAGGAGAGAGCAGAACGATTAGACACTGCTGTTTTTTGACTTCCTGCCTGTTCTTGTCTTTGGTATGATTTGCAGCAGGCAGGGTATAGTAATAATAACCCAGAGTTCGTCCCAGGGATTCATTGGTATATCCGGTAAAATACAGGTTTTCCAGTGTTGTTTCTATATAAGAGGAATGATGGTCTGCGTATTCGCTTAAATCGTCGCTATAATCTAAGGGCTGAGGAAACAGGATGTCATACAGGGGAAGGGACAGCCACAGGATCATCAGAAAAATCAAATAGAGCATGGGGGAAACAAGACGGCGGCAGTATACCCGCCGGATGTGTCTGGATATATAATGGTCGTAATTTTCTATCATAAAGGCTCCTTGCAAAACGTATCTGTTTTTACTATAATATAAAAACAGTATACGTTTTTTGGGAGAAATAATCAAGATAAAATCACTAAGGTAATATAGGATAACATGGAGGATTCTTGTATGGAGGCATATACAGGATTTGCCCGGGTTTATGATTTGTTTATGGACAATGTACCCTATGAAGAATGGAGCCGGTACCTGATCAGTCTGCTGAAAGAATACGGAGTTTCAGATGGGATTGTTCTGGACTTAGGCTGCGGCACCGGGAAAATGACAAGGCTTTTGTCCCGGGCAGGCTATGATATGATTGGCATTGACAATTCGGAAGAAATGCTTCAGATAGCCAGAGAAGCGTCTGATTCCGAAAGCGGGCCGAAGGGGAATTCGGCTGATGTATCAGAACAGGGAAGGGCAGAGGATATTTTATATCTGCTGCAGGATATGCGGGATTTTGAATTGTACGGAACGGTAAAAGCCGTAGTAAGCATTTGCGACTGTATCAATTATATTCTGGAAGAAGAGGAATTGCTGCAGGCCTTTCGGCTGGTGAATAATTATCTGGACCCAGGCGGCGTCTTTATTTTTGATATGAACACTCTGTTCAAATACAGGGAAGTATTAGGGGAAAATGTAATATGCGAAAACCGGGAAGAGGGAAGTTTTATCTGGGAAAACTTCTATGATGAGAAAGAACGCATCAACCAATACGATTTAACTCTTTTTATCCGGGAAGAGGGAACATCCCCGCTGTACCGGAAATACGAAGAAACTCATTTTCAGCGGGGATATGAGCCAGAACAGGTGAAATCTCTGTTAGAGCAGGCCGGAATGGAGGTTCTGGCAGCTTTTGACGCATTTACCAGAGAACCGGCCAAAGATGACAGCCAACGGATATACATGATTGCAAGGGAGAAAGGAAAATGAAAGATTACATTGTAAGAGCAACGGCAGCGAATCACCAGATACGGGCGTTTGCCGTTACTTCCAGAGAATTGGTGGAACAGGCAAGGATTTACCACAATACCAGCCCCATTATGACGGCGGCTTTGGGAAGGCTTCTGACAGGCGGGGCCATGATGGGAGTTATGATGAAGGGAGAGCAGGATTTGCTGACCCTTCAGATTAAATGCGGCGGCCCAGCGAAGGGGATGACCGTAACAGCAGACAGCAGAGGAAATGTAAAAGGATATCCCCATGTGCCGGACGTGATGCTGCCTCCCAATGAGAAAGGAAAGTTGGATGTAGGCGGCGCTCTTGGCCCTGGAATCTTAAGCGTTATAAAAGATATGGGACTGCGGGACCCTTATGTGGGACAGGTGGCGCTGCAGACCTCAGAAATTGCAGAAGATTTGACCTATTATTTTGCCACTTCTGAGCAGGTGCCTTCCGCTGTGGGACTGGGAGTGCTGATGAATAAGGATAATACGGTGAAACAGGCAGGCGGTTTTATCGTTCAGCTTATGCCTTTTACAGAAGAAGCGGTGGTTGCAGCTTTGGAGGAAAAGGTTGCCAGCGTGACTTCCGTTACGGATCTGCTGGAACAGGGCCTTTCACCCGAAACCTTGTTAGAGCGGATATTGGGGGAATTTGGTCTTGAAATCACGGATAAAATACCGGCGGCATATCATTGTAATTGTTCCAGAGATCGCGTGACGAAAGCAATTGTCAGCATCGGCGTAAATGATATTCAGGAAATGATTGAGGACAACGAACCCATTGAGGTAAACTGCCAGTTTTGTGATAAACATTATATTTTTACGCCGGAGGACTTAAAAATGTTGTTGGATACCCAATGGTAAGAAAGGAGCAGCCAGTGAAAAACGGATTTATCAAAGTGGCGGCGGTGACGCCAAAAGTCAGGGTAGCCGACCCTGTCAGCAATAAACAGGCAATCATAGAGAAAATAGAAGAAGCGGAACGGCAGCGGGCAGTGGCAGTGGTTTTTCCGGAACTGTGCATTACCGGATATACCTGCGGGGACTTGTTTTTGATGGAGCCCCTGCTGACCCAGGCTAAGGAGGTTCTTTTGGATATTGCGGCAGAGACCAACGGAAAAAATATGCTGGTGTTTGTGGGGCTTCCCTTCGCATGGAAGGGGCGGCTTTACAATGTGGCGGCAGTTCTGGGAAATGGAGCTGTGCTGGGTTTGGTGCCTAAAACCTGCATCCCTAATTACAATGAATTCTATGAGGGCCGCTATTTTACCCCTGGAAGGCAAGAAGCAGAAGAGGTGGCTCTGACAGAGGAGATTAAAGTTCCTATGGGCAGCCATTTGCTGTTTTGCGCAGACAGCATACCGGAACTGAAGATTGCCGTGGAAATCTGTGAAGATGTGTGGATTCCTGCGCCTCCCAGTATTTCCCATGCGCTGGCAGGAGCAAATCTGATTGTGAACCTGTCTGCCAGTGATGAGATTACCGGCAAAGATCGTTACCGGAAGAATCTGGTGGAAGGCCAATCTGCCAGATTGATCTGCGGTTATGTCTATGCCAGCGCAGGGGACGGGGAATCCACCCAGGATGTGGTATATTCCGGCCACAACATGATTGCGGAGAACGGGATTATGATTGCGGAGGCGGAGCGTTTCTGTAATCAGTCGGTGTATGGGGAAATTGACATCCAAAGGCTCACAGGGCAGCGCAGAAGAATGTCTACTTTTACAGGGCAGACAGACAATTATCGGGAGATTCCTTTCCATCTGAAAAAAGAAGTCACAGAACTGACCCGTTTTGTAGATCCTTCTCCCTTTGTGCCAGGCAAGACAGAGGAACGAAAGAAGCGGTGCGAAGAAATTCTTTCGATCCAATCCATGGGACTGAAAAAAAGGCTGGAGCATACCGGCTGCAGCCATGCGGTAATCGGAATTTCCGGCGGGCTGGATTCTACCCTGGCGCTGCTTGTAACCGTGCGGGCGTTTGATTTGCTGGGATTGGAGCGGAAGGGAATCCATGCAGTTACCATGCCGGGATTTGGAACTACAGACCGGACTTATGACAATGCAGTGAATCTGATCCGGCGTCTGGGGACAGATTTTCGTGAGGTAGATATCAAAGAAGCGGTACGGGTGCATTTTCGGGATATTGGTCATGAGGAGCGTCAGCATGACGTCACGTATGAAAACGGACAGGCAAGGGAGCGGACGCAGATTCTGATGGATATTGCCAATCAGGAAAACGGCATGGTCATCGGCACCGGTGATATGTCAGAACTGGCATTGGGCTGGGCCACCTACAATGGGGATCACATGTCTATGTACGGGGTGAATGCTTCGGTTCCAAAGACATTGGTGCGCCATCTGGTACGGTATTATGCGGACGCCTGCGAGAATGCGGAATTGAAAAAAATTCTTCTGGATATCCTGGACACCCCCGTCAGTCCGGAGCTTCTGCCTCCGGAGGATGGGAAGATTTCTCAGAAAACGGAAGATATTGTAGGCCCATATGAGCTGCATGATTTCTTTTTGTACCATATGCTCCGCTCCGGCTTCGGCCCAGGCAAGATTTACCGGCTGGCAGCGTATGCCTTTGAGGGAAGGTACAGCGGAGAAGTTATTTTAAAATGGCTGAAGGTGTTTGTCCGGCGGTTTTTCTCCCAGCAGTTTAAGCGTTCCTGTCTGCCGGACGGGCCAAAGGTGGGAACTGTGGCTGTTTCGCCCAGAGGGGATCTCAGGATGCCCAGCGACGCCAGCAGCGCCCTCTGGATGGCGGAAATTCAGGAGCTGGAAAATCTTCTTCCTGATATAGGATGATTTGAATTCGCCAGTATTTGTCCGGGCAAATGCCGCCATACTGCAGCAGGCAGTTTATAAATATTTTATAGAATCTTTCTGTTTTCTTCATTGCAATTGCCGCAGAAAGGATTAGAATATATTCATACAGAGAGGATATTATGTTTGGATATATTATTGTAAATAAACCGGAAATGAAGTTTAAGGAATTTGATCTTTATCAGTCCTATTACTGCGGGCTTTGCAAGACGCTGAAGGATCGGTTCGGAAGAAGGGGGCAGATTACCTTAAGCTATGATATGACCTTTATGATTCTGCTGCTTACCAGCCTGTATGAACCGGGAACAGAGGTAAGCTGCCAGAAATGTATCGTTCATCCTTTCAGGAAGCATCCTGCAAGGGTCAATCGCTTTACGGAATACGGGGCGGATATGAATTTGCTCCTGTCCTATTATAAATGTCTGGATGACTGGGAGGATGAGCGTAAGGTTACAAAAAGGGCGCTTTCCCTTTTCCTGAAGAGAAAGTGCCAGAGCATTCAGGAATCTTATCCTGAGAAAGCGGCTCTCTTTCGGGAGAATCTGAAACAGCTTCGCGGACATGAGAGGGAAAACAGCAGGAATCTGGATGAGGCGTCAGGCTGCTTCGGCAGAATTATGGAAGAGGTTTTTGTCTGGCGCAAGGATGAGTGGGAGAGAGAGCTGCGGCGTCTGGGATTTTTTCTGGGAAAGTTTATCTATTTGATGGACGCTTACGAGGATGCAGAGAAAGATAGAAAAAACGGCAATTACAATCTTTTTCTGGAGGATTTTGAAAAAGAGGGATTTGAAGAGAAAGCAGAAATGATTCTGCGCATGATGATGGCGGAATGCTCAAAAGCCTTTGAGCGTCTTCCCATTGTAGAGAATACAGAGATTCTGAGAAATATTTTATATTCCGGCGTCTGGTGCCGGTACGAATATGTGAAGAAGAACAGGGAGAGGAAAGTAACAGATGTATGATCCATATGCGGTGCTTGGGCTGAACCGGAACGCTACAGAGGAAGAGATTAAGAAAGCCTATCGTTCCCTCAGCAGAAAATACCATCCCGACGCTAATGTGAACAATCCCAAGAAGGAACAGGCGGAAGAGAAGTTTAAAGAGATCCAGCAGGCGTATCAGCAGATTATGCGGGAAAAGGAGAGCGGCGCTTCCAGCGGTTACGGGCCGGGCGGTTATCATGGACAGAGCCAGGGAGGCTCTTCTGGAGATTACTGGGATTTCGGCGATTTTTTCGGCGGTTTCGGCGGTTTTCAGGAGCGTCAGAAAAGCAGGGCTTCTGGTCAGGATGAGGAGAGCGCTTACCAGCAGGCTGCCTCCAATTATATACGAAGCGGCCACTACAGAGAGGCATTGAATGTGTTAAACAGCATGAGCAGCCGGGACGCCCGCTGGCATTATCTGTATGCCATAGCCAATTCCGGCGCAGGCAATAATGTGGCGGCCTTGGAGGCGGCGCAGAAAGCCGTGTCTATGGAGCCTGGGAATATGGAGTATCAGCAGCTTTATACACAGCTTCAGAACGGGGGAAGCTGGTATGACGCCAGACGCCAGAGCTATGGGAGCCCTGCGGTCTTTGGCGGCGACTTTTGTATGAAGCTTTGTCTTGCAAATCTTGCATGCAATTTCTGCTGCGGGGGCGGCGGTCTTTGCTGCTGCGGAGCGCCCTATTGGTAAGGAGGACGGAATATGGAGTATATGGTGGTGTATTCCAGTATCACTGGCAATACGAAGAAAATTGCCACTGAGATTTTCAGTGCGCTTCCGGGGATGTCCAAGGATATGCAGAGCATGGCGGAATATAGGGGGAAGGATGCGGATATATTTTTTATCGGATTCTGGGTAGATCGGGGAACCTGTGATATTTCTGTGATTGATATGCTGTCGGAGCTTAAGGGAAAGAAAGTAGCGCTGTTCGGCACCTGCGGCCTGGGAAGAGGAGAAGATTATTTTAAGTCCATTGAACAGAAAGTAAAGGTGTGGATTCCTGACGACTGCCAATACCTGGGAACCTTTCTCTGCCAGGGAAAAATGCCCATGCAGGTGCGGGAAAATTATGAGATTCCCATGGAAGACCCGCAGCAGGAGGTATGGCGCAGGAAAATGCTTCGGAATTTTGATGAAGGGCTGTTTCATCCCAATGAGGAGGATTTGGTGCAGGCAAGAGAATTTGTAGAGCGGGTGCTGAATGGAAGCTGTTTATAAATTTTGTGCAGGATGAAAGAAAAAAGCGGAGTTTTGTCCCCTTCATATGAGGAAGTGGAGGGGACGAGGGTAATAACAAACAGCAGAAACTTTATACTGTCTGATTTCCAATCAGCTACACATAAAATGCCCAACAAAAAAGAACTAGCAACTATGCTGATTCTTCTTTGTTTCTTATTTATTAATCAATTTGCTTTATTCGCCATTGCCTAATCTGGTTTTTAAATCCTCTATACTGGAGAAGTCTGACCTTTCAAGGATAGCGGACAGATATTCGTTTGCTTCTTCCTCTGTAAAGCATTCTAAATCCTTCATGCTTAACACGCCAAGCGCAAGAGACATCAGTTCTGGGTTTTTCTTTGCCCACAGTTTTATAATCGTTTCATCCGCAACCACGGGGGTTACTATGACAATGAACCGTTCACTATCAACGGTTTTTACAAATATGGCGTCTGCTTCTTCATACAATGATATGTCTGAAAATATTGTATGATGCTCATTCATAATGTCCACAAGGAAATCTTTTAAATCGTTTTTGTGCATGATAATTCCTCCCCTCGCAATAACCAATATGTTCCTTTCTTAAATAAAACATAAAATATAGTATAAAAAATAATATATTTATAATATTTTATACTATCATATTTTATATTACAATAAAAAACAGAAGGTGATATAAAATGTTTAAATTAAAAAAAGAATATATAGAGTATGAGAACAAATCTTTGCGTTTGCCTAAAGATTTGATAGAAAAGGTTCAAGCACTGGCGGATGAAAATCAAATGTCATTTAATAAAGTTGTTATCCAATGTATTGAATACGCGTTAGAAAATACTGAAAAGAAAGAGAATAATTAAAAATAATCATAGAGTAAAGAAATAGTAAGGAACTATTCAAGGGATATTCCAAGAAATGCATTTTGGAACATCCCTTTTTCTATTCTGGGTTTGGCATAAGAATCCATACGATCCAGTATCCGATCGCCTTTCAATTGATCTCCAAAAAATGCGCCCGATTGCCACGTTGTTCCATTTAAGGATTTATTAATATTTTTAGTATTATAATATTGGCAGAACCAAGGAAAGGAGCATCCCATGTATTTTAGAATATTAAGAAAAGATTTAAAACGAAAGAAATCCATCCATTTGATTCTGCTGGCGTTTATTTTTTTATCCACCATGTTTATCGCAGGAAGCTTGAATAACTTTGCGGTAATTTTAAACGGAGTGGAAAACTTTATGGATCAGTCAGGGCTTGGCGATTTCCTGATTGTAACCTTAGGGGGCAGCAAGGAGGAGCTTTCAGAAAATGACAAGGATATTGAAGAATTTTTAAAGGATCAAGAGCAGGAAATTAATTATACGGTAGACGATCAACTATTTTTTACAGAAAATCAGTTGAAAACAGAGGACGGGGAGAAAGTAGTTCTGGGCGGAACTTCAATTTTGAATTCCTTTGACATCCGGCAGCAGAAGTTTTATGATAAGGAAAATCGGGAAATTACTCATATGGAAGATGGAATGATTTATGTAAGCCAGAAGCTGGCAGATAAGAATTATCTGACAGCGGGAGATAAGCTGAGGATTCAGTGTGAGAATGGATACGAAAAGGAATTTGAAGTGGCGGGAGAATTGAAGGATGCGTTTCTGGGCTCCGATCAGATGGGCGTCAAGCGGTGCGTGTTAAGCAGCGGCGATTTTGAGGAATTGTTAATGGAAAGCGGTCTTCCTTATGGAAGGATGTATTCTGTGGTCTGCAAAGACGCTGAAGCGTTCCAGACAGCGTACAGCAACTGCGATTTCAGTGAGTTGTTCAGCGGCAGCAGAGATTTGGTGAAAACCACTTATGTAATGGAAATGGTGATTGCGGCGGTCATTTTGCTGGTTAGTATCTGTTTGATTGCCATATCTGTCATTATGCTTCGGTTTACCATAGTGTTTACCATCAATGAAGATTTCAAAGAGATTGGCATTATGAAAGCAATCGGCATCCAGGACAGCTCCATCCGCAAGCTCTATATCGCAAAATATTTTGTGTTGGCGCTGGCGGGCGCTATGGGAGGATTTGCAGCCAGCATCCCCTTTAGCAAGGGCTTGCTGCTTCAGGTAACAGAAAAAATTGTAATGGAAGAGGGCGGCGGAAATGTTTTGTTTCATCTGCTGGTCAGTGTTCTAATTGTAGGGGTGATCGTGGCGTTTGGCTATTGGAGCACTGGAAAAATCAGGAAATTCAGTCCCATGGACGCCATTCGCAGCGGAAATAACGGAGAACGGTTCCGGAAAAAGGGGATTTTACAATTGAAGGGTTCTCGTAGAAAGGCCACAACGTTTTTGGCCTGCAATGATGTGATCAGCGAGCTTAGAAAATATATGGTATTGCTTGTCACCAGCATGATTGGAGTGTGGCTGGTAGTAATGCCTGTAAATACAATTAACACCCTTAGCTCTGAAAAGATTGGGGCCTGGTTCGGTTTGACAGAGTGCGATTTTTTCCTGGTGGATGAAGAAAAAGTGGCAAAGCTGATTGCCCAGGGGACGAAGCAGGGCTGGTATGATTATCTGGAAGAGTCCAAAGAACGGCTGCAAAAGGATGGAATCGAGGTGGAAAGAGCCTCTACAGAGGTTTATTTTAAGCTTCGGGTGAGAAAAGGGGAGAAGTTCTATAAATCCTTTGCGATACAGGGATTGGGAACTTCTGCGGATCAGTATTTTTATGACGAGGGCCAACCGCCCATTTACGATAATGAGATTGCAATGACCCATATTGTAGCGGAAAAAATTGGAGCCGGACTGGGAGACACCGTTTACATTACCAGCGGCGGCGAGGAAAAACCTTATCTGCTCACAGCTCTCTATCAGTCCATGAACAATATGGGAGAAGGAATCCGTTTTGTGGAACAGGCAGAACTGGATTACAGTGAAGGAACAGGAGGCTTTGGAACGCAGATTATGCTGAAGCGGGAAGCAGACAGGGAGCAGCTTTCCGATGTGATAAAGAGGGCGGAAAAATTATTTCCAAGGGTCCAGGTGAAGACCACGAAAGAATTTATCAGCAATATGATTGGAGATATTGCAGGAAGGATTGAACCACTGAAGCTGTTGATTCTGGCAGTGGTAATTGCCATCAACGTTTTTGTGGTAGTGCTGATGCAAAAAATGTTTCTGATTCGAGAACGGGGAGAAATTGGGATGCTGAAATCCATTGGATTTTCCAACGGCGCATTGATTGGATGGCAGATCAAGCGGATTATGCTGGTGCTGTTTTTGGGAATTGTGCTGGGAACTCTCACCGGTGCGCCTTTTTCTGAAATAACATCAGGACGGGTATTTCAGATGATGGGAGCGGAGAAAATTGAATTTGTCATCAATCCTCTGGAAATTTATGCAGTGTATCCTGCCTCGCTTTTTTGCATTACGGTGCTGGCGTGTGCCATTACCATGCGAAGGGTAAAAACCGTATCCGTGCAGGAAATGAATCATATTGTATAAATAGTTCGGGCAGAAAATCAATGGACTGGCAGGATGGATACCATGCAGTAAAAACGATAGAACAGGAGAGCGGAAATGAAAGAAGCATTGTATGTAAAAGATTTGTGTAAGACCTACGTGATAAATAAAAGGCAGAATAATGTATTGAAAAATGTAAATTTAACGATTTATCAGGGAGAGATGGTAGCGGTGATGGGACCCTCGGGTTCCGGAAAATCTACCCTTTTGTACAGTGTATCCGGCATGGACCGGCCCACGGCAGGCGAGGTGCTGCTGGCTGGAAAGCGGATTACCGATTTGAAAGAAAAGGATTTGGCACAGGTACGCCTGACGAGCATGGGATTTATTTTCCAGCAGATGCATATGCTGAAAAATCTTTCCATTATGGATAATATTCTGCTTCCAGCCTATCAGGCTGGGGGAGGCCGCAGCAGACAGGAAATTAATGAATTCTGCATGGCGCTGATGCGGAAGTTGGGAATCAGCGATGTGGCGCAAAATGATATTACCGAGGTTTCCGGCGGGCAGCTTCAGCGGGCCTGCATCTGCCGGAGCCTGATTAATCAGCCTGGGATTCTCTTCGCAGATGAGCCTACCGGAGCCCTGAATCGGAGTGCATCAGAGGATGTGATGGAGGAATTAAATAAGCTGAACCAGGAAGGCGTCACTATGATGCTGGTGACCCATGACATGAAAGTAGCTGCAAAATGCAGCAGAGTGCTGTATATTGTAGATGGAAATATTAAGGGAGAACTGGAAATGGAAGACGGGGACGGCCAGGAGAAATTCCGGGAGCGGAAGCTGAATCACTGGTTGATTGAGATGGGCTGGTAACAAGAGGGACGGCGGTGAAACATGGCGGATATTATTGTAGTGGAAGATCATGAAGAACTGGGAGAATTGCTTTCGGATTTCCTGCAGGCAGAGGGGTATGATGTGTACCTGGCCGGGTCCGGGGAAGAGGGCCTGGAAATCTATGAGGCAGAAGGAGCAAAACTAATCATTCTGGATGTGATGCTTCCAGGACTGGACGGGTTCGGCGTATGCAGCAAAATTCGTCAGCAAGGCAACACGCCCATTATTATTGTAAGCGCAAAGGGTGGGAAAGAAGACAAGCTGAACGGACTTTTGCAGGGGGCGGATGATTATATTGAGAAGCCTTATGATATTGACATTCTGATGGCAAAGGTTAAAGGGATTTTTCAGAGAAGATATTCTGCAGATGAAATTACAGAGGGAAATCTGCGGCTGGATAAGGTGGGAAGGCACATCTATCAGGATGGAAAAGAAGTTTCTATGACAGCCAGAGAATTTGACCTGCTGCTGTATCTGATGGAAAATAAGGGAAAAGCCATACCAAAAGAGGAACTATTCTGCAAAATTTGGGGATGTGACAGTGAAAGCGAGATTCAGACCTTGACGGTGCATATCCGGTGGCTGCGGGAAAAGCTGGAGCAAAATCCCCAAAAGCCCCAGCGGATTCTGACTGTCTGGGGAATCGGATACCGGTTTGGGTAAGGAGATGCTGCATGAAGAAAATAAATCAATTGCTGCTGGCCGTCCTTTTGGGCGGCCTTGGGGTCTTGTGTTTTGTAAACCTGCTGCTGTCCCAGACAGAACTTTCAGGAAATGACAGAGAATACCGGATTAGCCTCAACCGGCTGGAACAGTCCGTTGAGGATTTTGAGAAAGAAACGGGGCGGGCGGCGGAAAGTCTGGAAGAGCTTGCTGCGTTTGCCAAAGCGGAGAATTATCCTTTTGTAACGGGATTATCCGTACTGGCCCGGGAATCGGAAGAAGGCCAGGAATCAGAAGCATTCTGGAGGAATGGAGAATCGGAATATGCGGTAATTGCTGCCAGGCTGGCATATTATAAAGTATACTATGTTTCCGGAAAAATTTCTGATGGTTCGGTGCGGGTTCTGGTGAATAGCCTGGCAGTTTTTTTTCTTCTTCTGACTCTGTCTGTCCTGTGGTATGTGAGGCAGAAAATACTGCTGCCCTTTACCAGACTGATCCGGCTTCCCTATGAACTTTCCAAGGGGAATCTCACCATTCCCCTGGAAGAGAATAAGGATCGTTTTTTTGGAAAATTTATGTGGGGCATGGATCTGCTGCGGGAGAGCTTAGAGGAAAACAAGGCCAGGGAGTTAGAACTTCTGAAGGAGAAAAAGGTTCTTCTTTTGTCACTCTCCCATGACATTAAAACTCCCTTAAGCGCTATTCACCTGTATGCCCAGGCCCTGTACAAAAATCTCTATCAGGAAGAATCGAAAAAGCAGGAGGTTGCAGAGAAAATTAAAGAAAAAGCAGATGAAATTGAATCCTGCATCGGCGAAATCGTAAAGGCTTCCAATGAAGATTTTCTGAGTTTTCAGGTGGAAAACAGGGAAATTTATGTGAAAGCGGTATTAGAACAGATTCGTCTCTATTATGAAGAGAAAATGGCGCTTTATCAGTTGGAATTTAAGATGGAGTCATATTCCAACTGTCTGGTCTGGGGAGATGGGGATCGGATGACGGAGGTTATGCAGAATGTGATAGAAAACGCCATTAAGTACGGCGACGGCAGGAAAATCGGGATAAGTGCCTGGCGGGAAGAGGAAGAATATGTGATTACTGTCCAAAATACCGGTTGCAGCCTTGCAGAAAAAGAACTGCCCCATATATTTGACAGCTTTTTCAGGGGCAGCAATGTGGGTAAAAATCCCGGAAGCGGACTGGGTTTGTATATCTGCCGTCAGCTGATGCACCTTATGGAAGGGGAAATTACTGCCGGAATCCGAGAGAAGGACGGAGAACCCTGGATGGAGATCTGTCTGACGCTGCATCTGGCATGAGCCGGGAATATGCTGAACTGCATCTGGCATAAGCCGGGAATATGCTGAACTGCATCTGGCATGAGCCGGGAATATGCTGAACTGCATCTGGCATGAAACTGGCCATATCAATTTTCGCATCAATGGCTATTTTCAATAAGGCCAAAAAGCGATACACTGATGCTCATGAAAAATAAGGAGGAAGCATTTATGAGTACAGACAGCAGATGGGAAATCAATAAGGAATTGGCACAGATGTTAAAGGGCGGCGTTATTATGGATGTGACGACGCCGGAACAGGCAAAAATTGCAGAGGCGGCAGGAGCCTGCGCCGTAATGGCATTGGAACGGATACCGGCAGATATCCGGGCGGCAGGCGGTGTGTCCAGAATGAGCGACCCAAAGATGATAAAAGGCATTCAGCAGGCCGTGTCTATCCCGGTAATGGCGAAATGCAGAATCGGCCATTTTGCAGAGGCGCAGGTGCTGGAGGCCATTGAAATAGATTATATTGATGAAAGCGAAGTGCTTTCTCCAGCGGATGATGTGTACCATATTGATAAAACCCAGTTTCAGGTTCCCTTTGTGTGCGGAGCCAAAGATCTGGGGGAAGCTTTAAGGAGAATCAGCGAGGGAGCTTCCATGATTCGGACAAAGGGAGAGCCGGGAACAGGAGATGTGGTGCAGGCGGTGCGCCATATGCGCAAAATGAACAGTGAAATGGCAAAACTGACTTCCATGCGGGAGGACGAATTGTTTCAGGCGGCAAAGGAGCTGATGGCGCCTTATGAACTGGTAAAATATGTTTATGAGAATGGAAAGCTTCCGGTGGTGAATTTTGCAGCAGGAGGAGTTGCCACTCCGGCAGACGCGGCTCTTATGATGCAGCTTGGAGCAGAAGGGGTATTTGTAGGTTCCGGTATTTTCAAATCAGGAAATCCTGCAAAACGGGCAAACGCCATTGTAAAGGCAGTTACCAATTACACGGACGCCAAAATGATTGCTGAACTGTCAGAGGATTTAGGAGAAGCAATGGTAGGCATTAATGAGCAGGAAATTGAACTTCTGATGGCAGAAAGAGGAAAGTAGAAAGAAGATTTATGCAGGATGTATGGAGCACACAGAGCATACTTCTGCAGGAGAAAGAAGGAGGCGGGACGGATGAGAATTGGCGTGCTGGCCCTGCAGGGGGCGTTTATCGAGCATGAACAGATCCTTAAGGAGTTGGGGGCAGAGTGTGCAGAATTGAGAAAAAGCAGTGATTTGGATAAAGAAGTGGACGGGATCGTGCTTCCGGGCGGAGAAAGCACAGTTCAGCGAAAATTGCTGGAGGAGCTTGGCATGCTGGAAACGATAAAAAAGAAAATTCAGCAGGGACTGCCTGTTTTGGCAACCTGTGCCGGACTGATTCTTCTGGCGGAATCTGTGTCTGGCCAAAGGGAGGCGAGAAAAACTGCCCTGATAGAGCCCAGGTCTTTAAGAGGCCAGGCCTGCTTTGCCACTTTGCCGGTTACTGTCAGAAGAAATGCTTACGGCAGGCAGCTGGGCAGTTTTTCTTCTTCGGCAAATATCCGAGGGCTTCGGGAAGAAGAGAGGCCCTTTCCGTTAGAATTTATTCGTGCGCCGTATATTGAATCTGTTTGCGGAGGAGAAGAAGTAGAACCCATTGCAGTGATTGAAAAGCTGCCGGATGGGAGCCGCGGGAAAAATATCGTCGGCGTTCGGTATCAAAATCAAATAGGACTGGCATTCCATCCTGAACTTGTGGGAGATACGAGATGCCATGAAATGTTCCTGTCTATGTGTCATGCATAGACAGGAACATTTTTTTACATTAAGAAACTTCTTTCTAATTCATTGTTGACAAATAATATTATATGCTGTATAGTATTGAATATCAAATAGTAATATTTAGAAAATAGTAATATTTATGGAATAGTAATATTTAAAGAATAGTAATATATTCTAAATAATACTTCAGGAGAGGCCAATGGGCTGCAGCAGGAAGGACGCCTGCCAGACGCCGGCTTATGGCCTGGCCATATCAGGAACTATAATGAAAAGTAAGGAGTGATGGCATGGTATTTAACACAGGTGCAGCTCTTTTAGATGCAATCGTTCTTGCGGTTGTGTGCAAGGAAGAGGAGGGCACATATGGTTATAAGATCACCCAGGATGTACGGCAGGCCATAGACGTATCGGAATCTACCCTGTATCCGGTGCTTCGGCGGCTGCAGAAGGATGACTGTCTGGAAGTCTATGATGTGGAATGCGGAGGAAGAAACCGCAGGTATTACAAGATTACGGAGAAAGGAACGGCACAGCTGAAGCTGTACCGTACAGAATGGGTAAATTATTCTTCTAAAATTACAATGTTATTTTCGGGAGGAGAGACGGCATGAGCAAAGATGAATTTATGAGACAGTTGGAACAGCTGTTAGATGATGTGGCAGAAGAGGAAAAAAGGGAGGCGCTGTCTTATTATCAAAGTTACTTTGAGGACGCAGGCGCGGAAAATGAAGAACGGATTCTGACGGAATTAGAGTCGCCTAAAAAGGTTGCCGCCACCATTAAAGCAGATTTAGGAATGGAAACAGACGCCGGAGCCGTGAAGGCAGGTTTAGGGATGGAAACAGACGCTGGAATATTTACCGAACATGGATTTGAAGACAGAAGATTTGAACAGAAGCATCCGATATCCATCCGGAAAGATGCCAACGGACAGCAATCCCAGGAACAGTCCGGCCCGGAGAACAGCAAGGGAGCTGCTTATGATTACCAGAAAAGTTCCGGTTATGACCATCCGGAAGATTCCGGCTATGACTATCAGAAAAGTTCCGGCTATGACTATCAGAAAAGTTCCGGTTATGACCATCCGGAAGGTTCTGGCTATGATTATCAGAAAAGTTCCGGCTATGGGAATTCTTTTTCCAACAGCGGAGACGGGCATTCTACTTACAGCGGAAGATCGGGAATGGAAGTGCTGCTGATAATCGTAATTGCTGTTGTAACAAGTCCTATCTGGCTGGGAGCGGTAGCTGGGATTGGAGGAGCTGTTTTGGGTCTCGCCATTTCTGTGGTATGCGTGACAGGAGCCTTTTATATTACCGGAGGAGTGCTTTTTGGCATAGGAATCGGTCAGCTGATAACCGGCAGTCTGGCTGTTGGATTTGCATTGGCGGGCGTGGGGCTGCTGCTGCTGGCTCTGGCGGTGCTGGCAACTATTCTATGTGTATGGGTCTGCGGAAAACTGGTGCCCTGGCTGTGTGAAATCGTTCGAAGGCTGTGGAGAAGTATATTTTCCGGAAAGGAGCAGAGAGTATGAAAAATTTTACAAAGGCAGCATTAATTATTACATTGATTCTGGTGATATTGGGCAGTATATTCTGTGCAGTGGGATTGGGAATTGGGTTCCAGTTTTCTGATTTTTGGGATGATGTGGAAGCAGGTGAATTTTCTATCGGCCCTTTTAAGCATATTCCTTTTATCTATGGGCGCAATGATTGGGGAGATGATGGGAAAGTAAACTGGGAAAGCCAGGATTCTGAATCTTTTCAGTTCGCCTGGGAAGAGATTCGGGAATTGGAGATGGATTTGAATTACGGCGGAATTACCATTGAAAAGAGTGAAAAAGACAGCCAAAATATTTATATTGATGTGGAATACCGGAAAAAGAACCACAAGCGGCAGGTAAAGGCCTACATGAGCGGAGGCGCTCTTTGCATTGAAGAAGAGGGAGCCAGCCGTGTCCGGAATGATGACAGCGCCAGAATTATACTGCAGATTCCGGAGGAAGTCATGGAGAATATGTGGCTGGATTCCATAGAAATGGAACAGGATGCAGGATATATTGATGTAAATATGCCCTTGACAGCAAAGAATATTAGTATTACTGTAGACGCAGGGGTATGCAGCGTCAATGAGAAACTTACAGCCTCAGGGGAATTGACAGCAGATGTAGGAGCAGGGCAGATTACTTTATCAGAAATTGAGGCAAAAAGCCTGGATTTAAGCGCAGGAATCGGCCAGCTGCTTGTTGAGCGTATGGAAGCGGAGGCCGTAGACATTGAATGCGGAGTCGGGCAGATTCAGGTAACCGCCGCAGGAAAAGAAACAGATTACAGTTATACGATTGAATGTGCAGTTGGCAACGTAAGTATTGGGGATCATGATTACAGCGGACTGGGTAGGGGACGTACAATCGAAAATGGCGGAAGCAGGGAAATGGATATTGAGTGCAACGTAGGAGACATACATGTCACTTTTACAGAATAATAGAAAGAAGGAATGAATATGGAACCGAAAAGATTATTTAAATCAAGAACCAACCGGGTGATTTGCGGCATATGCGGAGGCGTGGGAGAATATTTTAACATTGACCCGACCATTATCCGTCTGCTGTTTGTGCTGCTGGGATGCACGACCACAGGTATCTTTGTTTATTTGGTGGCGGCAGTGATTATGCCAGAAGAGATGTAACTAAGATCAAAGGGCAGCAGTTTTTATGATAGTAAGAAAAGAGCCGGGACATACCAATCGTGGTATCGTCCCGGTTCCTTATGTAGTGCGCCCGGCGCTGTGAGAGGAGAGGAATTCCTTATGCCTTCCTGTGATTTATTTCTTTACATACAGCATATCCACCTTAAGAATATGGTTAATCAGCCAGGACGTCAGAAATCCCAGAAGTTCCTCTACTACTTCATTCTGGCCGTTATAGTCATCGCTCAGGGAGTCCAGATCAAATTCCATCAGCTTATCCTCGAACTTGCGGTGCTGGATCATATGGGCGTCAATGTCAGGATAACTGATACTTCTCTGGTATTCTTCCTCATGGGAAAAATGCGTCCGGGTGTAATTGATTAATTCAGAAAGCAGGTGAATCAGATTGTCTGTTTTGTCTATAATCAAATCATCACAAAGTAAATCCCTGGTTTCCTGTACTAATTCAAACAATCGGGTGTGCTCCTTGTCAATGGCTTCTATTCCAGTGTAGTATTCCGGTTTCATTTCGTACATAATCTCTTCTCCTTTATTTGTTTTGTAAAGCAGTATGGAAAATACTGCTATCATTTTACTGCTGTTTCAGGAAAGAATCAAGATAGAGATTTTAGAAAATGTAAAAAATTTGCGAAATTATTTTTATCTATTTGATTTCAGTTCTTTTATAAATCGCATACAGCGCCGGAGGAAGGAGCACGCAGACAATCAGGTAGAACGTCAGCAGTACCGGGACAGAATTATGGATGGTTCCGCCGATTTCACACAGCACAAAATACCGCAGGTGAATATAGATTTCCAACAGCTGATCCGGGAAAAAGGAGCACAGCCCGGGCAGTGTGATAATTCTGCTTAAGAATGGAAACAGGCACAGCAGAATAAACGGCACGATAATGGCCAGGACGGTGGAGTGGGTTTTGGCGGAAACAATCATAGCCGCCAGGGAAGAAAACAGCGTTCCGATATATCCTCCTGCCAGGATCAGAAGGTAAGCCTGCAGGAACGTAATGTTGTAAGAGCTTCTCCACATATCAAACTGGATGGGGCAGCTGCTTCCGTCTGTGCCCAACAGCAGCAGGACGATGAAGGTATACAGGAAAGCAAATATAGCATACAGCGCCGTAGCCACCAGAAAAGCGGCTTCCATTTTAGCAAGAATGGCCTTGTTCCGTCCCAGCCTGCAGGAAAAAAAGATAGAATCTGCTTTCAGCTGAAATTCGTCGGAAAAGACGCCGGAGACGAAAAATCCGATGGCAAGGGCTAAAACCAGCAGGAATGTGGAAATATTTTGCAGCAGGGCTTCCCAGTTGTTTTCGTATTCATAATAGAATGGGGTATCAAGTTTTTGGTATTGTGTGATCAAGAAATCCTTTTCTGCATCTGTGAAGAATTCTTCTCCAGAGGCCAGCCATTCTTCTAAGGATGCGATCCTCTGTTGGTACAATCCTTTCACTTCCTCGGCCGTTACGCTGTCTGCACGGTAACCGTCGTAATCGTTCAGTTTGGAGAATGCACTGCTGATCAGCTGGGTAATGGCAGAGATACTCTGCTTTTTAGCATATGCCTTATCCTGTTCTCTGTAATCATCGGACAATGCCTCCGGACTGCTGTTAATCTCGTTGTTTTTCTGAATGACTTTTGACAGTGTCTCTTCGGTAAGAGGGCCGGCCCATTGGTTTTTGGCGTCACGGATTTTTTGGGCGGCGGCGATGCCGGTGGAAACCTTTTTTTGCCCATTGATATATTCAATGTATTCGATATTGTTAATGGTAAGGATGCAGACAATTACAAGGGCTGCTGTAAGGACAATCAGTGCCATTTTATTCATGGATTTGGAAAATATTTTTTTAATTTCAAAACGTATCATAATGATTCACCAGCCTTTTCTTTCCCGGGTTGTTCCCCGAAATAATATAAAAATACATCCTCTAAGGAAGGTTCTGCGGACACGGCGTCCGGGTAGGGTCTTTCTGGGGAGATTATGCGAAGCAGCGCGCCCTGGGGTTCTGATTTCATATTGGAAACTTTGTACCGTCTCATAGCTTCTGGAATCTGGGTATGGTCCACCCTGCAATGCCAGACTTTTTCCGGCATGGAGTCTATGACCTGTTGGGCGGTGCCTTCCTGAACTAGAGTGCCGTCCTTCATCAGCCAGATTTTATTGGCGATATATTCGATGTCTGAGACGATATGAGTGGACAGCAGAACCAGACGTTCTTCTGACAGTTCGCTGATTAAGTTCCGGAACCGTATCCGTTCGTTGGGATCAAGACCTGCGGTAGGTTCGTCCAGCACCAGGATTTTGGGATTGTTCAGCATGGCCTGAGCGATTCCGGCCCGGCGTTTCATACCTCCGGAGAGCTTTTTCATTTTCTTGCCTGCGGCTTTGGAAAGGCCCACCTGGGGAATCAGTTCCCGGACTTTTTTACGGGCGGGAGCCGGGCGGATTCCCTTGATGGCTGCAATGTAGAGAAGATAGTCCTGTACGGTAAACTCCGGGTAAAAGCCAAAATCCTGAGGCAGATAGCCTAGAAGCTTCCGGTATTCTCCGTCCATTTTAAAAATGTCTTTTCCATTGCAGGAAATGCTGCCGCTGGTGGGACGCAAAAGGGTGCACAGCATCCGCATTAATGTGGTTTTTCCTGCGCCGTTAACGCCTAACAGTCCGTAAACGCCGTTTGTCATTGTCAGGTTCATATGGTCTACGGCTGTAAAGCTGCCGAAGCTTTTGGTTAAATCAATCAGTTCCAGTTCCATAAAATTCCTCCGTTCTGTTGTTTGTGCTGTTGTTTTTTGGTACTTGTTCCAAAGCCAGGAGATGAAAAAGCGTCAGCTCTGAAGGTTATTCTGCGGTTTTTCAGTATTGCCATGTATGAAAAAGCGTCAGCTCTGGGCATTTATTCTGCGGTTTCCCAGTATTCCTGGCAAGAGTTCAGGGTGCGGCTGACTGCCAGGCACCAGAACAGCAGGGACATTCCAAGGATTCCAACCCAAACTGGCAGCGTAACTGCGGCATAGACTCTTTCGTTTAAAGTAATCAGCAGCCACAATGCACTCCATAAAACAGACAGGGCCAGGGCGGACGCCTCCGTCATCTTTCGCCTGCTGCCTAATGTGCCGAAGCAGATGGCGGATGTTACAATCATTGGCAGCAGAAACTGAATCAGTAATCGCTCA
The DNA here is from genome assembly GCF_004793545.1 of Petralouisia muris. Lineage (GTDB taxonomy): Bacteria > Bacillota > Clostridia > Lachnospirales > Lachnospiraceae > Petralouisia > Petralouisia muris. The sequence continues at coordinate 98,278 of NZ_SRYA01000003.1, forward strand.
AAGGGGAAATGAAATCCCAGGATTGCCATGCCGCAGAATAAGGTGAGCAGCAAAGCGTCCGCAATGCCGAATAGAAGCATTCGCGCCGCATAAATGTGCCGCAGGGAATAGTAAGCGGTTTTTTCGATTTCCATACTCTGGCTGGAACGGTTTTTCCAGAATTCCGGTATAGTGAGTATGGAAAATAAAGTGGAGCATACCGCCATTCCCCGCTGGATGTGGCTCTCCTCCCAGGAGGAGGCCAGTATTGCCCCTCCAAAGCACAGAAGCAGAAACTGAAGAAACCACCATCGTTTTTGGATCAGCTTTAGCTGTATCCATAGAAATTCATCGCAGCTCAGCATGGTTTCCTGCCAGGCGCTGTAAAGGGATTGCTTTGCGGTTTGGACGGTTTGGGATATTTTTTCTTCATTTGGCGCGGACTGTGATTGTTTCTGATAGGATTTGAGCAGTTGTTCCAAGTTCATGAAATTCCTCCTTTCTGTTTACATCAGCAGTTTTTCTAATTGTATTTTTGCCTGGCGGAAGCGGTATTTCACCAGGGGAAGCCTTATCTGCAGAATTTTTGCGATTTCAGACAGTGTCAGTTCCTGGAAATAATAAAGGATGATGACCTCTCTGTAATCCTCTGGAAGCTGCTGTAAGGCATGGCCCACCGTAAGTTTGTCCACAATCTGTTCTATTTGCCCGGTTTCTGGTTCCAGGGAGTCGTTCAGCCTGGAATCTTCCAGGGGAATCTCCTTTTTCTTTTTGTAAAAGTCCCGGCACAGATTTCCAGCGATGGTGTATAAATAATTTTTGGCTTTGCCGCTGTGGCGGTAGGCGGCGATGCTTTTGAAAAACCGCGCAAAGGTCTCCTGTGTCAAATCCTCGGCGTCCCTTTGATCCTGACAGCGGTATTTGCAGTAAGTTAAGATTTCCGGATAGTATTTGCGGACAAAATCTTCCATGGCAGGTTCATCGCCTTGTTTTATTTTTCGGATTAAAAGAAAATCAGCATCCATAGAAACCCCCTTTCTGTTAAGTATAACGAATCAGAGAGGGAAAAGGATAGTGAAAAAGACCGTTTACCTTTTTATTTTGGTAAACGGTCAGAAAATGATAATAATTTTTCAGTTGTCAGAAAGATACTGGGAAAAAGTTAAATTTTGCTGCCTGCTAAATTTCGTTTGCCCCATGGTATCCGCTGCGGATCGCTGCCCCGATGTCTGCAGTCCGCTGGCCAGAGCAGTCCCCGATGTAAGTAATGGGAGCCGTAACGCCGCTTTCGTCAAATATATTTTTCTTAGAACCCAGGGCGTTCACAATGGAGTCTGCATGGATGGTGAGTTCTGTGCCATCCTGGACATTTTCTGCATAAATGACATTGCCGCGGATTTCTTTTACTTTCGTGTTTACATGCTGTTCTACCTTATGGACTTCAAAATCTTTTAGAATCAGCGGCATAACGGTTCCAGATTCTCCGGATGCAATTTTATCCAGCATTTCTATAATAATAACCTTGTGCCCTCTGGAAGCCAGATATTCTGCTGTTTCCGTTCCAACCAGGCCGCCGCCTAAGACTGCGCAGACGCCGGAAACTTCTGCTCCTGCCAGAACATCCCAGGCGGAGAGGATATGGCTGTTTTCTGCCGGCATGGGGAGAGCCATATTGTGGGCGCCTACAGCCACAATCACTGTGTCAAAACCGTTTAGTTCTGCAGCTGTTGGCTGAGTGTTCAGTTTCAAATCCACAGAAAGAGAGGGCAGGATTTTTTCATAATAAGTTACAGCCCTAAGGATTTCGCTTTTTCTGGGCGGTACGGCTGCTAAATGGATTTGTCCGCCGATTTTGCCGTCTTTTTCAAAAAGGGTTACCTGATGACCACGTTTTGCGGCAACCCTTGCGGCTTCTAAGCCGGCGATTCCGGCGCCTACTACGGCAACTTTTTTGGAGACGTTTGCTTCTTTTAAGAAGATCGTGGACTCATCGCCGTTTTCTGCATTGAGGATGCAGGAAATATATTTGCGGTTCTGAATAGCGTCCACACAACCCTTGTTGCAGTTTAAGCATTCCCGGATGCATTCTCCGGCGGCTGTTTTGACAGCGATATCCGGGTCTGTCAGCAGGGATCTTCCATATCCAATCACATCGGCCTCTCCCTGTGCCAGAATCTGTTCTCCAGCTTCTGCGGTGACAACCCTTCCTACTGTAGCCACAGGGATGGAAACAGCGGCTTTTACTTTCTTTGCGGTGGGCAGGGTCCAGTTATAGGGAACATCTCCCATAGGCGGAATGGTGTCGCCCATGTTTCCGGTGTGGTTTGCCTGGGCCACCTGAATCATATCTACGCCTGCCTGTTCCAGAAGCTTTGCAAAGGAAATGGCTTCTTCTTCCAGAAGCCCGCCTTTTCCTCTGAGGGAGCCGTCTGGATTCACGGTAATCACCGGGAGCTTGTATTCCACAGCCAATGAGGGAGCTGCTTCCTGAATGGCCGCCACAACTTCCAGGGAGTATCTGGTGCGGTTCTCCAGGCTGCCGCCATATGCGTCAGTGCGGTGGTTCAGCAGTGTGGAGCACATGGAGCCAAGCAGACGGTCGCCGTGGATTTCAATGGCGTCTGCGCCGGCTTGTTCTGCTCTTTTTGCGCAGCTGGCAATGCTCTGGCGGATTTGGGATAACTGTTCTGTCGTTGCTTCATCTACAAAATGCTGCATGTCATGGCGGAGCTTGGCATAGGCTTCTTTGGTTGTTTTTTCTGCAAGCTCCGTCTGTTTTTTGCATTCTTCTTCGTTTCCGGCAGCCTGTGCGTCTGCAGCGGCTTTTCTTGCCATGTTTGCGCCCATAATCAGCCTTCCCACTCCCGGAACGTCATATTCCGGGTGGAAAATCTGCAGCGCCAGCTTGCTGCCATGGGCGTGCAGAGCGTCTGCCAGCTTCCGGAAGGCTGGAATCTGACTGTCGTCATAGAGCATCGGGGTAGGGGAGGCGGTGCGCACAGGCGCAACGTCGCCGATTACAATGTACGCAGTTCCGCCTTTGGCCAGGCGTTCATAGAAGCTAAGGCTCCTGGCGCCAATGGAGCCGTCCCGTTCCTCATAGCCGGTAGTCAGCGGAGGAAACATAATTCTGTTTTTCAATGTCATGCTGCCAACCTGGATTGGTTCTAATAGTTTTTTTTCCATAGTGTTGTTCTCCTTTTCTTTTCTGGCATTTAGATGAAATAGTTTGCAGAAAGCCCCTGTATGGCTCATTTGCTTTTGCGCAAAGGACATATCCGGGCATTACAGGGCTTTTGCAAAATGATGCGCTGCAGTAATGGCGTCTTTCAGATTCCCCACCTGATTGCAGTCTCCTAAAACATGGGCGTGGCTGCAGTCTACGGGAACTGGGGAATAGCCTACAGCAAATATCAGTGTGTCAGCGTCAGTGATTACATGCTCTTTACCGTCTTTTTCATAGGTGATGGAAGTTGCGTCTACGTTTGTAACAACGCTGTTTAATTCCAGCTTGACGCCTTTTCGGATTAACCGCTGTGTCAGCACGCTTTTTGCGGCGCCGCCTTCCCCGGCCATCAGCGTATCAGTCATTTCAATGACAGTCACGTCCCGGTTTGCAGGGAATCTGTCGTCAATCAGGGGAGCCAGATAGTCTGCGGTCTCACAGCCTACAGAACCGCCTCCAAGGATGACGATTTTCCGTCCTGGGAATCCCTTGCCGGATAAGACGTCGTCTGCGGTCATGGTCTGTTTGAAGCATTGGAAGGGTTTGATTACCTTTGGCTGTGCGCCGGAAGTGCAGATAATTTCGTACCCTTCAAAATCACTGGATATCATGTCAGGGGTGACTTCGCAGTTCATTCGGATTTCGATTCCGGCATGTTTCAGTCTGCGCGCCATGAATTTGATGACCTTGCACAGTTCTTGTTTTCCGATCGGAACAGACGCCAGCCGCAGCAGTCCGCCCAGTTCCTGGCTTTTCTCGCAGAGAATAACTTCATGCCCCCGCATTTTGGCGGTGTAGGCTGCTTCCATTCCTGCCGGGCCTGCGCCGATCACAAGCACTTTTTTCTTTTCCGGCGCAGGTTCTATGGCGTCGGATTCCACGGAAGGGTTGACGGTGCAGGCAATTGGTTTGCCGAACATAATTCCGGTCAGGCAGCGGCCGCAGCCAATACAGGGTCGGATGTCGTCTGTTTTGCCGGCAGCGGCTTTGTTGGCAAATTCACTGTCGCAGAGGTTGGGCCTGCCAATCATGCAGATATCTGTTTTGCCGTTTGCAATCAGTTCTTCTGCAATCCAGGGTTCATTAATGCGTGCCACAGTGGAAACCGGAATGGTCAGGCGCCTGCGGATTTCTTCTGCTGCCTGGGCGTGAGGAGCCGGTGAGGTTCCCGGCGCCGGCATGGAGCTGCCTCGCTTGATGGTATTGCCGCCAGACACGTGGATAAAATTTACGCCTGCCCGTTCTAATTGTTTTGACACATAAATCATGTCATTTAAGGTCAGTCCGCCGTCGCTGTACTCGTCTCCAGAAATCCGCACGTCAATGATAAAATCTTCTCCGCACTGCTTGCGGATGGCTTCGATGACTTCCAGAGTCAGACGCAGGCGTCCGTTGATATCTCCGCCATATTCGTCGGTACGTTTATTGTAAAGGGGCGTGAGGAAGCCGCCCAACAGTCCATGGGCATGTGCAGCCTGGATTTCCACGCCGTCGCCTCCTGCCTGCTGGAAGCGGCGGGCAGCTTCGCCAAACTGCCTTACGATCACGTGGAGTTCTTCGACTGTGGCAGGCCGGGGCGCTGATTTGGCGTAATAGGGACCAACGTTGGAGGGGGCGATAAGCTGAGGCGTTCCGGGAATGGGAAACGCCATGTAGGCAGGATGGAAAAGCTGTGACAAAATCTTAGTGTCATATTGGTGCACAGCATCCACCAGCTTCTTCCAGCCTGGGATGTAGCTGTCATCATGGATGGACATGTCTCCCGGCAGGTAAGTGTAAACAGGTTCTACGGTGGTTACTTCCGTGATAATCAGGCCCACGCCGCCTTTGGCCCGGTTGGAATAATGCTCAACCAGGGCGTCTGTCACATAGCCCTTGTCAGCCAGGTTGGTGGACAGGGGCGGCAGGAAAATACGGTTTTTTACAGTTGTGTTCCCAATCTGAATCGGGGAAAACAGGTGTGGAAAATGATGCATGACGGGTCCTCCTTTCGGTTCTTTGGTTGTTCGTGAGTATAAATTAAATTATATTGGGAAAAATGGTGGAATAATTATGATTTTTTGATATAATAGTATGAAATATTGATGTATGGATTTTTGTGTATGGAATCGTTGAATTCTTTGCTTCAGAAATGGAGATGTTTATGCAGAATTTATTTAAGATTACGAAATACAGCCTGGATGCAGGCGCTAACCACATCTTTCGTACCGGATACCGCTATGGCGTGATCTTTGTTCTTCACGGAACCTGCCAGTTTTCAGGAGAGATCCAGCAGCTTTGCCGTCCATCTGACATTATTTTTCTCAAGCCGGGACAAACCAAAGAGATCCTGACTTTGTCACAAAAATCCTCCTGTGCGCTGCTTTGTATCATGATTCCGGAGAAATCTCTGACGGCGCTTTCCGATGCTACCTGCGATCTGGCTGAAAAATTCCGGTTTGCCCCTTATGAGACAGCTGTTATTCCAGGGGAAATGAAATCCGCCATGCTGCTTCGGAATATGGTGATAAAGTTGGATGCGCTGAAAGACGAAGACATTAAGCTGGGAACGGAACTGTATGAAAAGAGCCTGTTTACTGCTTTTTTGGCATTATTTCTGCGCACCTGTATCCAGAGCGATCAGGTGCACCAGTCCCATCAAAAGAAAATGCTGATAATTGATGATGTCTTTGAATATATCAGCCAGCATTTGACGGAAGATCTTTCGCTGAAAAGGCTGGAGGAGGAGTTTTTTATTTCTGGCGAGCATATTTCCAGGGAGTTTAAAAAGAGTGCGGGAGTTACGCTGCATTCCTACATTACCCGGGCGCGGATTGATTTGAGCAAGAAATATCTTCTGCAGGGACTGTCAGTCCGTGACGTCTGCCAGATGTGCGGATTCAGCAGCTATAATCATTTTTTTAAAATGTTTAAACAGGAATGCGGCATGACGCCGATGGAGTATTACAGGAAAACACGAAAGATATAAAGATTTTTATGGTTGAATGGATCACAGATCCATTGTCTGTTGAAATGATAAAGGATAGAGGAAATAAAACCAGATGAGGTTCTTTAACAGTATTTTGATACAATACACAAAAGGAACATATCTGAGTTATAATAAGCGCCGGCTGAACGAAGTATACCTGCATGATAAAATGAAAAAGATAATTTTGAAGGTGATGGAGAACATAAAATTTATTATGCTTTTATCAGATGGATAATGCTTGAGTTCTCCAGCATTTTTGCTGTGGCGTCTCAAAAACCGATCTAATATTTATCAACAAATTACCAAGGAGTGAAAAATGCAGATAGCAGTATGTGACGATGAAAAAGAAATCAGGGATATGTTTGCGCAAGAGATAGGGAAGCTTTATCCAGAAGCAGATCTGTCACTGTACCAGTCAGGGGAGGAGCTGCTTTTGTCAGGAGGAGAGCCGGATATCCTGTTGTTGGATATTCAGATGCCAGGGAAGAACGGTATGGAAACGGCAAAGGAACTGCGTAGGAAAAACAAAAAAGCAATCATTATTTTTGTGACCGCTTTGGATGATTTTGTATTTCAGGCGTTCGACGTAGGGGCGTTCCATTATCTGGTAAAACCTTTGGATGGCAGAAAATTTTCTGAGGTATTGCTGAATGCCGTAAAACAGTTTGAAGACAGAAAGAAGCTGGATGGAGCAAGCAGAAAAAGGGAATTGCCAAGCCTGATGATAACCACAGGAGGGAAACATATCACTGTCAATCTGGAGGATATCGTATATGCGGAGGTGTTTGACCGGAAAGTGATCCTGCATACGATGGATTCAGATATAGAATATTATGGGAAAATGAGAGAACTGGAAGAAAAAGCAGGAGATGAATTTTACCGCACCCACAGGTCGTTCCTTGTGAATTTTGGATATATCAGGAAATATGATGCAACAACAGTCTATCTGAAAAAAGGTCAGGCGCTGATGGCAAAACAGAACTATCAGGGGTTTGTAAAAAGCTATTTAAGGTATAACCAAAGGAAGGGGCGGACATGAGATGACCAATTTGGCCGATTGGAGCAGTTTCACGCAGGCGGTTTCGATGATAGAACTATGCATTGCAGGATACTGTCTTTATATACTTGTAAAGCCATTTTTGCAGAGTGCAAAGGTGGCGTTGGCGGCAGGAGGGACTTTCTTTTTAACAATGCTGGGGCTTTATGTTGTGCCGCTGTCTAGTGATATGTTTATGGCGTATGCCTTTGGAAGTCTTATGGCGTTTTTGGTGATGTGCGGTCTGGAACGGGGGAATTATATTCAGAAGGCTTTCCTTGTAATCACTTATTTTTCATTGCGCTGGTTTACTGCCGCAATGGCAGAACTTCTATATGATAAATTGTATTATTTGGCGGCAAATACTATGTGGTATAAGGGAAATCCCCCGATGCGTCTGCAGTTTGTGGTTTATTTCGGCGTCTGTGTATTTTACCTTACAATGGTTTTTGCGATCACGGCTGGCGCCATTTACTGTATAGTAAAAAGCTATGTATATAAATATGAACGGATGTCAATGCGAGAATTGCTTATGTTGGTGATTCCGCCATTTCTGGGAGCAGTGGGCTATAAAATTATACATTACTATCGCTTTTTCTATATTCAGAAGAACAAACCGGCAGAGACATATGATATGCTGTTGCTTATTTATTGCGGAGGGGCGGTGACGGTGGTTGTTATTTTGATTATGCTTTATCAGAATATAAAAGCGTCACAGGAGGAAAAGTTAGCAAATCAGTTGCTTTCCACACAGATGGACAATCTGAAGCTGCATATTGAACAGGTGGAAAATCTGTATCAGGATATCCGGAGTATGAAACACGATATGACAAACCATGTTCTTACGCTAGAAAGGCTTTATGAAGGGAATGAAACAAAGGAAGCAAAAGAATATGTTCAAGAACTGAAGTCAGCTTTTATTGAAACGGTGGGTGAGGTAAATAGTGGGAATCCTGTCACTGATGTTATTCTGCGGGGATGGCAGGCAGAAGCAGAAAAAAAGAATATTCATTTCCAGTGCGATTTTCATTATCCCACAGACTCTAATATTAACGCATTTGATGTCAGTGTAATATTAAACAATGCGCTGCAGAATGCAGTAGAAAACATAGGAGGAAGCGGGGAACTGCTTATTTCCATTCTTTCATACCGCAGGGATAACGCATATATGATAGAGATAAGCAACAGCTTTACAGGAAATTTGCGGCGGGATACAGAAAGCGGACTTCTGATAACGTCAAAAGAGAAAAAAGACAGCCATGGATATGGGTTGAATAATATTCGAAAAATAGCAGGAAAGTATTTTGGAGATATAGATTTTATTGCCCAAAATGGAGAATTTATTCTAAGTATTATGATGATGATAGAGTAATAGATACCTCTTATGCAGGACGGAAAAATTGGTCTGCATAAGAGGTATTTTGGGTTTACAGCAGAAAAAGGGCGGCTCACAGCAGCTTGCTTTATTATGAATTTTTATTCTCCGATAGATTTATAAGAAGCCTAATATGGATGACATAGATACGGATTTCAACATTTATTTTTAAGGAGGAATAAGAAAATGACAATTAACAGTATCCATGGAGCAAACACACAAGCAGGGCAGATGGGAAAGAATCAGGCAGCGGATTCTTACAGCCGGAATATTCAGAACCAGATTGCCAATGCACAGCAGCAGCTGCAGGAGCTTTCTTCCAATGAAGATATGACATTAGAGGAAAAAATGAAGAAGCGGCAGGAAATACAGCAGAAGATCAGCGACCTGAATATGCAGTTAAGACAGCGCCAGATGGAGCAGCGCAAGGAGAAACAGCAGGCAAAAGGTTCTTCTATGGACGATATGCTTGGCGGCACAAGAAATGCGGGAAACAAGAATCCCGGACTGTCAAAGGCAAGCATGACAGCAATAATGACAGCGGACAATTTATTAAAACAGGCAAATGTACAGGGCAGCGTTGCTGCAAGTATGGAGGGAAAAGCAGGCGTACTTAAATCCGAGATTAAGACTAGTCAGGGTGCAAGCTTAGAGCAAAAGAAAAAGGAGTTAGCAGAGGTTGAACAAAAAGCCCAGGCAGCGACTAGCTCGCAGATTTCTACTCTGGCAGACGTAAACAAAACAGTGGAGGAAGCGTCAAAGGCAGACAGCAAGGAGGAAAAGAAGGAAAACAAAGACACAAAAACGGCAAGTGTAAAAGAGAAAGATTCAGAAGAAAATGTGTCCAGTGCAGATACACAGAACGAAAGTGTAAATACACAATCAGATGTGCCCGCTTCCAATAGTGCGGCAGCAGCCGAAACCACGCCGCAGCAGCCGACTCCATATGTGTCGGTGGACATTCGCTTATAGGAGTACAGACCAGGACAAAACATTGCTGTCCTTTTTGCGGGATGATTTAAAGATTACTTCTGCAAAAGATGGCTGCAGCGAAGGCGCCTGCGGAACCTGTACTGTTCTGGTAGACAAAAAGCAGTAAAAGCCTGCGTACAGAAGGCGTCGAAATTCGCAGGAAAATCCATCCTCACGGTAGAAGGATTAAGCCAGAGGGAGCGGGAAGTTAATGAGTATTGTTTTGCGGCGGCAGTGGCGGTGCAATGCGGATTCTGCATTCCCGGCATGGTGATCTGCGCCAAGGCGCTGCTGGACGCCAATCCCAATCCGGGAATTGCAGATGTAAAAAAAGCAATTCGTGGAAATATCTGCCGCTGCACAGGCTATAAAAAGATCGAGGAAGATATTTTAATGGCGGGGGAATTTTTCCGGGAAGATCTGGAAATTCCAAAGGAGCCGAAGGAGCTGCATATGAATGAGCATTTTAACCGTCCTGACGCCGCCAGAAAGGTAAACGGAACCGGAAAGTATGCGGAGAATTATGCATGATTCCTACCGGAGCAGCCTGCGCCCATGCATACTTCAGCCGCAGAACCGAAGAATCGGCTATCTCTTTCAGAATTACGCTCTCTTTCCCCACATGACAGTGGCAGAAAATATTGGAGCCGGAATGCAAAACAAGCCTGCCAATCTTAGGAAAAGCCATGGGACAGCGGCCGGGAATCTTTGGACAAGGCTGCAGAGAAAAAAAGCTCAAAAACAAAGGCAGATAGAGGAGATGATTTAGAAATTTCAGCTTACCGGCCTGACAGACCGTCTGCCGGGAGAATTGTCCGGCGGACAGCCATTCAGGAGCAGTCTATTTGCTGGTTTGTACAGAAGGATAAACATATTCAGATAGAGAAAAAGGGATTGCCGGATTATTTGGAGTTTAAGGAAGAACAGGTAATGCTTTTTTAACCTATATAGTGGAAAAACCGGGGTGGAAATGGAAGCCCTGACGGGGGTCAGCATTGCCCTTCTGGATAAAACCGGAGGGAAAAGCAAATTTGATAAGCCGGAGCATGTATTTACAGGAAAGTAAAGGTGGCTTTGGCGTTAGGCAAAATGAGGGGCTGTGGGAAGATGACAGCCCCTGCATGTTGTTATTGCTTCGTGAAAAGAAAGTCTGGAAATATTTGCTGTTTTTCCAATGTAATTTCTGCCAATGTATCTGTCAATGCGCCATTTTCCGGTATACAAAGGTAAGCAGAATTCCAGCGGCGCTCAGTCCGCAGGCAATCAGGAAGGCGTTCTGGTACGCCCCGGTACTGTGGTAGACATTGCTCATAATCTGCGGCCCGAAATAGCCGGCAAGGGCAAATCCGATAAACATAATGCCGTAGTTGACGCTGTTATGGCGGGGGCCGAACTGGTCTACCGTAAATCCGGGATAAACGCCCATAAAGGAACCAAAGCTGATTCCAACGACAGATATTCCGATATAGAAAGTTGCAGCGCTTCCGGTTCCGGAAAAATACAGAAGCAGCATCCCTGCAATGGACAGGATACATGCGCTCATCAGAGTATTTATTCTGCCGATTTTATCCGAAATATAACCGGCCAGAATACGTCCTGCAGCATTAAAAAGGGCTAGTATGGACACTGCTGCGCTTGCTGCAATGGCAGTCATCCCAATCATATTCTGGGCAACGGCGGAAGCCTGGGAAATAACCATCATTCCGCTGAAGGCCCCGCTTGTCAAAAGCAGCAGCATGACATAGAACACAGGCGTTTTCAGCATAGCTGTCCAATCCATGTCGCCGGAGCTTTTCTGATTTGCCGGAGGCGTATATCCGGCTGGAACATATCCTTGGGGACATTGCTCCAGGAAAAAAGTGCTGCCTGTCACAACCACAAGAAATACTGCCCCTATTAATTTAAAGGCAAAGGCTGCATCCCATTTGTTGACAATAACAGTGACCATCGGCGGAAGGATTACAGAACTAAAGCCGTATACAGCAGTGGTAATTCCGCCTACCAGCCCCCGTTTGTCGGGAAAGTATTTTACACTTGTAGAGATTGTGCTGCCGTACGCCATGCCAAGCCCCAGTCCTGAAATAACGCCAAATGAAATCAGGAGAAATCCAACGCTTGAGGCAAATCCGGACAGAATCATTCCGCCGCCGAACATGATCCCGCCGATGGCAATGACCTTTTTGGGGCCCAGGCGGTCGTTGAACCATCCGCCGGATATCATAGTAATGGGGCCTACTGCATTTGCAACAGTATAGACAATGGCAAGATCCCCGGCGGTTACCTGCAGGTTTAAAGTATTGTTAAAGTAATCGGTCATGGAAGAAGCGAATACACTCCAGGCGTAAATGGAACCCAGGCACAGGTTGATCAGGCATGCTGCCGCCAGGATGATCCATCTTTTTTTATCTGTATTCATTCCTTATTGCTCCTTTCGTGTTTGGTTAAAATTAGATTCAGAAACTTAAGTCTCCAGGGGCCAAATCCTGCTGCGCACAGCGATTGCTGATAACCAGCCGGAAGCCTTAGATATCCAGCGCGGCATGATATCCCTGGTATACTGCATTGGTGATGGTGGACACTTTTGCACAGTCGCCGATGGACGCCACATAGGGAGCCGTATCCTGCAATGCCTCCACAACATCCCTGCGTGCTCTCTGTCCCAAGGCGCATAGAACGGAATTGCCTATCAAAAGATGCTGCTGTTTTTCCGAATCTTCGCATAGAACGCCTTGTGGCGTAATTTCAAGTCCCCGGAAACCAGTGCGGATTTCCACCAGGTTTTCCATCTGCTTTAAAAGGAGCGGGCGGTGTCTGACATTGGCGTCCGGCGCCAATTCTTTCCGCATTTCCACAATGGTGACTTTTTTTCCTTCCTGCGCCAGATGGATGGCGGCTTCACAGCCGGCCAGACCGCCGCCCAGTACCACAACGTTATCTTTGATGTTCTCTTTTTCCAGATAATAATTGTTAACAATCGTGACGTTTTCTCCATGGATTCCTGGAATCGGAGGAACCAGCGGGCTGGAACCGGCGGCAATAATTACAGCGTCGGGAGATTCCTGTTCTACCAGTTCCTTTGAGGCTTCCGTGTTCAGGCGGATTTCTACCCCTGCTTCCCGGCACTGCTTTGCAAATGTCAGAGACAGCTCGTACATTTCATGTTTAAAGGGCAGCGCCTGTTCGCTTTTTAAAATGCCGCCAAGTTCAGATTCTTTTTCCATAAGGATTACCTTGTGTCCCCGCAGGGCAGCGGTATGCGCAGCTTTCAGCCCTCCGGGACCGCCGCCGACTACAACCACTTTTTTGCTTTCTGGCGCTTTGGTAATATCACAGCCTTCCATTTCACGGCCAATCAGGGGATTAACGGTGCACCGTCTGGTTGAGGTAGCGGCCCGTTCTGCCATACAGGTAAAGCAACGGAGGCATTTGACAATATCTTCCTCCTTATTTGCCATCACTTTTCTGGGCAGGAAAGGATCTGCCAGAAGAGCTCTTGCCATATACACAATGTCGGCTTTTCCTTCTGCGATAATTTTTTCCATCTGCTGGGGATCATTCAGCCCGCCGATGGTGGCTACGGGAATGGAAACGTGCTTTTTGATTTCAGCCGCAAGATACACGTTGCAGCCGTGGTCTTTGAACATAGAAGGATGTGTGTCGCCGAATCCCCGCTGATAGGTGCCTGCGGAAACGTGGAGAAGGTCAATATAGGGTTCCATTTGCTGTGCAATTTTCACTCCTTCTGCCAAATCGTAGCCGCCTTCAAATAATTCTGAACCGCTCATGCGCAGTTCAATGGGAAATCCCGGGCCTACTGCTTCTCTTACTGCTTTCAGGACTTCAATTGCAAGGCGGCAGCGATTTTCCAGACTTCCGCCGTATTCATCGGTCCGTTTATTGAAATAGGGAGAGAAAAACTGGTTCAGCAGCCATCCATGACCTCCGTGAATCATCAGCATTTCAAAGCCTGCCCGTTTGGCAAGGCCGGCCACATTGCCGTAAGCGGATACAATTTCTGCAAGCATTTCTTTGGTGAGGGATTTGACAGGAACGCCGTCAGGACGGACGGCGTCGCTGGGTCCCCATTGATTCATGGAATGCTGTTTGCTTTTGTCTGTCATATAAGTTCCCGCATACATGCCGGAATGAGAGAGCTCCAGGCTGGGGATGGCGCCGTGCCTGCGTATAGCGTCTGCCGTATAAGCGGCGGCAGCCAGGGAATTTAAAATAGAGGTATCCAAATGGTAGGCATGAGAGCCGTCGGTTTCGGGATGCACCATACATTCGCTGACGGTTACGGCTCCGGCGCCTCCTTTGCCCCTTAATTCATAAAATGCAGTGGATTTTGGGCCGATGCAGCCGTCATTTGTAATGTCTGTTCCGCCCATGGGAGCGGAAAACATGCGGTTGCGGAAGGTTATGTTTCCAATCTGGATGGGACTTGATAAGTGTGGGAATTTCTTTATCATTTTCTTAGGTTCCTTTCTTTTGTTTTTAACCGATAGGGCCGCAGATGGCAATTAGTTATTGCCATCTATATAAGTATAAAAAAATGGTAACATAGAAAAATGCTTCTATCCATCAACAGGACAGAAGCACGTATCAACAAAATTTTTATAGGCTATGAAGGGAGAAACAGCCCGGCAAGCTCCCGCAGGGCCGGTTCTTTTCTCCGGCTGCTGTGCATAATCATAAATATTTTCCAGGGAATGGAATCTGACAGTTCAATCAGATGCAGCCCTTTGATCATGGACTTATCCTTATGGATATCTGCATCAATGCCCAGTCCGGTTTTCTGCCTGCAAAATTGATAGATAAGCTGGCTTTCCATGGTTTTTACGGCAATTATGGGCGTAAAGCCGAAATCCTGGCACCGCTGCAGAAGGCTGTGGTAGCTGTAATATTTTTCATTCAAGGTGATCAGGGGTTCATGCTGCAGATCTTTGACAGAAAGGGATTCCCGCTGGAAAAAAGGGTGCCCTTCATAAACAACAGCGTTCATATTTCTGCTGAAAACCTCCCTGGCCCAAAGCTCCTGGTCCGGAACCTGCCCGATGATAAATCCAAGATCCATGGTTTTTTGCTGTATTTTTTGCAGGATTTCCTGATTGGAGGATTCTTCCCATTGGAGGGTGATCTGCGGGTACTGTTTTTTGTATTCCTCCATTTTCCGGAAGGGAAAAACATTCAGCACGCCGCAGGCGAATCCAATTTTGATTTGCCGGTTTTGATTCTGTATTTGCCGGATGCCCAGGGCAAGTTCCTCAAATTGCTGAAGGAGGGGAAGGCACGTGTGGTAAAGATAGGTTCCGCTTTCGGTTGGGCGCATTCCATTGGCGGAGCGTTCGAACAGGCCGGCGCCCAGTTCCTCTTCCAGATGACGGATCACCCTGCTGAGCCCCTGAGGAGTAATAAACAGTTGTTTTGCCGCCTGATTGATGCTTCCGGTTTCATAAACCTGGCGGAAAAATCTTAAGTCTTTTGTGTCCATGATTTCCTCTCTGTAAACGCTGAAACAGCGGTTTGCTGTTAAATTTTTGTCATGAATATAGATCATGATTTATTCTGCTAAAAACCCGGCCGCCAGTTCCTGAAGCTGGGCGGCTGTTTCCCCGTCCAGTTCTGCGGTGTAGCTGCAGCCTGCCGGGGATTCTCGGAAAATTACAGCATAGGCAATGCATCCGGCCAAATAGGAGCCTTCCAGGGAGGGATGCATCCCGTCTTCATTCCAGAGTTCAATCTGAGGATATTGCTCCAAGCAGCGCATAAATCCCACGCCTCCCGGAATCAGAAGGCTGTCCAGCCGTTCTGATACAGCAATGGTGTTTTGGGCAAGGATGGACTGTACATATTCCCGGCCCATAATTCCCGCACCGTCCTTTGGCGTCCAGGTCATAAGCAGGCCGGTCTGTCCTCCGGCAGCCCGGATTTTTTCATCCAGGGCTAAAGCGGCGGGAAGCATCGTCTCTTCCGCAGAAGAAAATGCATCGTTGGTGTTTTCCTGCAAAATCACAAAATCCCATGGTTCTTCCGTCAGCTTCTGGTTCACGACAGAGCCCCATTCATCTGCGGTGTCAGCAAATTGTGTCAGAGTATATGCTCCTTCGGTTACCTCCTGCACATCGGCGGGATGTCCCATCGCTGCGGCAATTTCAGAGAAAATTACAGGAAGATCGTTGGCATAGGTGTGGCTGTTGCCTACAAACAGGATGCGGGGATTTTCCCCTGCTGCCGGTTCAGGGACTTTTAAGGTTAAGGTCTGGTTGAAGTTGAAGTCCTCTTCCGAGGAATCTTCGGAAGACTGCTGGTCAGAACCGGAATCTTCGGAAGACTGCTCCTTTGTCTGTTGGCTGGAACCGGAGGGTTCGTCGAAATTTTCCTCAGAGTCTTTGGCTGATTGTCCGCCTGAATCAGAAGGAGCTTCGCTGGAAGCAGTATTTTTTTCCGACGCGAAAGGAGAAGCGCAGCCTCCAAGGAGTAAGGCGGCCAACAGGAGACAGAAGATATTTTTCAGATGTCCACAGAAATGTTGATTGTTTTTTCGTTTTTTTCCACGCATTGATATCCTCACTTTCTAAAGAAAAATTGTTTTGGAGTAACATTTTCATAGGAAACTAAGGTTTGCACAGCCATCTGTCCGCCGGGCCGAAGGCCATCTTTCCTATGAAATGCAACATTTTCATAGGAAATTATAGCACAGAAAAGAATTGGGTACAATCGGAAGAAGAGCAGAAAACCTACTGGAAGAAACAGGAATAATTTGGTATAATTTTGGGAAAACGAAAGAAAATCGGAGCATACCAGAGGGAGGAATGACAATGTCAGTAATTACAATTGTAAAAGGGGAAGAATTTAAGATATCCGTGAAAGATCAGATAGAGGAAAAAGATCTGTTTGCAGATGTATACCGCCGCGCCGCAGTGATGCTGGATGAGATTGTGGGAGCTTCTAAAGAGGAAAAGGAGCTGGAGCGGACATGGTCTTGGGAACAGGGAGATTTTGAAAATAATATCATTGCATTCTGCGGAGAGCGGGGAGAAGGAAAAAGCAGTACCATGCTCACCTTTGTAAATGCAGTGTGCAGGGAAGCCAGAGAAGGGAAAGGGATATTTTCTTCCTGCAAAAATCTGGCGGATGTATCTTTTGCAGAGCCTGTTTTGATTGATCCGTCCCTGTTTGATGATGTGCATAATGTGCTGGATATTGTGCTGGCAAGAATTTTCCGGAAATTTGACGCCCGATATCAGAGGGAAAATCAATGGGAAGACGAGAGGCGGCGGGAGGAGCTTCTGGATCAGTTCCAGGCAGTGTACCGCCAGATTTCTTTAATTAATAATCAGAAGCAGATGCTGGACAGTGAATTTGATTATGAAGGCAATATCGGCAAATTGTCTAAGCTGGGGGAAAGCACTGGTTTGAAGGAGGAACTGACCAAGCTGATACGGGATTATCTGAGATTTATGAATGGGGGAAAACCGGGAAATTATCAGCTGCTCCTTGCAATTGACGATCTTGATCTGTGCAACGCCAACGCCTATAAGATGGCGGAGCAAATCCGGAAATATCTTGTGATCCCCTATGTAACTATTGTGATGAGTGTCCGGGTGGAGCAGCTGGAGCTATGCATTCAGGAACAGAATCTGAGGGATTTTGAGCAGATTTATAAGAACCGGGAGGAAAAGGTATACGAAAGATTGAACCAGGAAGTTCAGATCATGGCCTGGCGGTATGTGTCAAAGCTGATTCCCAGGCAGCGGCGGATTTATCTGTCAGAGGTGCAGAGTTTCAGAAATGTACGGATTATTTATAAGAATGGCGAAGAGGTGATCTGGGACAGCGGCAGCCCTTTGTCGGAAAAAACCTTTGCTTCAGACGTGTTGTCGTTGATTTATGACAGGACGGGAATGATTTTTTTTGAAGAAGAGGGCGGCAGCAGCTACCTGCTGCCGGATAATCTGCGGGATATGATTAGCTGGATTACAGCGGTGGCGGATATGGAACAGCCCAAACATGGCGTGGTCTATCCAAAGTATGCCAGGAATATCAGGAAATTCCGGGAGTATTTTCTGCGGGAATGGGCAGGGGATAAAATATCTGACGGGCCCACATTGCTGGAATTGGGGAGTATGGATTTTTTCCATATGCATGTAACTATGAGAAGGATATTAGAAAAATTACATAAAGAGTTATATGGAATCCAGCAGCAGTGGATGATACCAGACAGGATGGACAGCATATTTCAGGTGATCGGATTGTTTACAAGCCTGGAGCAAAGCGCAGTGGATATGGAAAAAGAAGCCTATATCTGCCGGATGCGGGCTTTGTATACCATGGAGCTGAGCAGCCTGTTTCGGAGAGGACAGGAGGCGCTGATTGCCCAAAACGGCTATATCTGGGGACCATGGTTTGCTGGCGTAATTCCAATACATAATGATACCGGAATGGATCGTTCCAGATTTCCCCTGGGAACCATTCAGGCGTATAATCTGATGCTGCATTGGGTCTGCCCGGAAGCGGAACCTCTGAAAATACCGGAAAATATCAGTTCCTACCGAGTGCCGCAGGTGGGAGAGGGGGAACATCGGAAAGAATATATTACAGCATGGATGCTGCTTGGCATGTTTTCCAATGTGTATTACAACAATAATAACCAGACGGTTCTTGCAAGCAAAGAAACCATTATTTTTGACAACAGCATGGTGCGGGAATATGTGCAGATCAGTCTGGAAAATTATCTGGTGGCCTTGTGCAATATTTACAATATTTTTTACAAAGTTAACATGGAAATGCTGGGGATTAGCTATTCGGAGTATAGTGAAGTTGCGGATGAATTTTTAAATGATAACGGCGAGAAAAACAGTTATGTGGAAAAATTGTTTTCCAGCGTGGATTTAGTTTTGAGTATCCGGGAATTTTGTGCAGAGAACAGGAATTATAAAGGAAGAACGGAAGATGGGAAAGACCGCAGCATTAAGTTAGTGGATAAATTTTTTGAAAATCTTGAATACTGCATGGGGTGTCTGAAATCTGGGAATGACGCTGACGGCGAAGAGGAATGGGATTTGAACACACTATACCTGAAACAGGGGGCGTGCGGAATTGATATCAGCATATTATATGCGGAATTATTTGAATTGTGTATTCAGAATGTTCCTTTATTAAAACAGGCGGAGGAGAACCGGAAGGTGGAAGCGATGGTATCAGAATTTCGGAGCAGGTTAACGGAGATTCCGGAAGTTTGGAGCCGTGAGGAAGTGCGTGTGTCAAAGAGCTTGAGGAATTTGTCTGCCAGCAGCGTGAAAGCGAATTTAGACAGGATGGCGTCTGCGGTGCAAAGATATCTGGGAGAGTATAAGGAAGGCCCGAAAAATGTGGATATTGAAGGTCTGTGCAGGCTGTACGGCGCAGTTGCAAGAATCTATTTGAAGAATACGGAAGGTAAGGTTTCGGCAGAGATTCAGGAAGAGTATAAAAGACTGGTTAAGGCGGCGGATGAGCTGAATCAGCAGCCGAAGCCGGAACTGCAGTAAGGCAGGAGTAGCGATGGATATTGAAAAGGGAAATCTGGAAATTTTGTTTTTGAAAATTCCATATAATAAAATCACAGTGGATGGGGCAGCGGGCAAACGTCAGCACAATTACAGGACTGTTGATAAGAAGCTGTATCTGAAGCACGCCCGGGAAGTGTTTCCCTGTTATTCGGAAGATGAAAGGTACAATCATTATCTGAAATTACGACAGGATATGGGAAAAGGGGATTCCCAGGGGGTTTTCCGGGTGATTATGGAGCTTGCTTTTCGGCTGCTTGATTATGACGGGGAGGAGATCACCTGTAAATTTGAGGAAATGCTGCGGTGGCGGGAGCTGTCTTTTCCTCTGGGGCAGGACTTCTTTACCTGTGCCTTTCTGGCAGATCATGATTTAAAGCAAGGGCGCCAGTCCCAGAATTTTTCCTGGCTTCCGATTATCCGCAGTGACGACAGCCGGCTGCATAATATTCTAAAGAGAGGGATGGCGGAAAATCATTTTCATCTGGCAGGCTCCACGAAAATTTTTGAATTAAACTGGGTGTCGCTAATGAACCAGATTGACGACAGGATTCACGACTTTAAGAAGCTGCCGGAGGCTTTGCAGGCCCATTCCATGGATTTGGTGGCGGCTGAGGGGAACAAAGAGAGCTTTTATGCTGAATGCCAGAGGGCGGCTCTGTACCGGGTCTATCTGTTTGCCGTGCTGAAGCAGGATGGGTGGCTGAGAGAAAAAGCGGAAGCAATTCTTGCTGAAGCAGAACGGGGGCCCATTGAGAGGCTGACGGCCAGGATTGAGGATGTGATTGTGCTGGCTAAGCATATGTATGGGGTGAAGGCAGATGGGCGCTATGTGTTGGACTATGCTTTTGAAAAGGGAATGCAGAATTACAACGCCAGAGAATGCTGTCTGCTGGCCGGGGAGCGAAGCTTTCTGTACGAGTGTTACCGGGCGTCCGTTTCTTATGGATTTGATGAATATCAGAAAAATTTGTTTTATGTGTATCTTTCTATCCGGACTCATTTCAGAGGAGAATTAATCCAGGTGAACCGGCAGGTGGGGTTTGCCAACTTCAGCAATTATCAGGATAGAAAAGAGACTTTTATTGAGGGAAAAAAGCCTTATGAGGAGGAGCTGATCCGTCTGGCGTTCAATGAAACAATGCGCAGGCAGAATATTGTTTCCTTAGAAGCGCGTATTTGTCCTAAACAGAACTCCGCCAAATTATATCAGGCGATTACAAGAAGCAGCAGCCTTGCAGAGGAAGAAAACCGGGAAAAAATTATTTATGTGCTGCATTTTCCTAAATTAAAAGATCCAGGCTATTGTGCCGGAGCGCCCAGGAATTACAATGTAAGATTGGCCGCAGCAAAACAGGCCAAAAGCATTGCCGCATTATTGGAAAAGAAAACAGGGGTGAACCAGAGAATCCGGGGAATAGACGCCTGTTCCAGTGAAATAAACTGCCGGCCGGAAGTATTTGCCCAGACGTTCCGTTATCTGTCAGATTTGGAGTTTTCATGCAGCAATGGAACTGGTAAGAATCAGTCATTTCTGAAAAAGAAGCTGCATACCACATATCACGCCGGGGAGGATTTTCTAGATTTGGCAGACGGGCTGCGGGCCATTGACGAGGCAATTTTGTTCTGCGATCTGAAACGGGGAAGCAGAATTGGCCATGGCCTGGCTCTGGGCATTAATCCCCATCCCTACTATAAATACAAGAATTCTGTCATGGTTCTTCCCAAACAGGTGTTGCTGGATGATATCGTATGGCTGTTGAGTATGGCGGATGAGACAGGGTGCAGTATAGACAGCCGCTTAAGGACGGAATTGACAGAAAAGTATTATAATCTTTATGAAGAAATTTTTCGGGGAAATGCGTATCGGGGAGAACGGGCCTCTGTGATGGATTACTATCAGAGCTGGAAGCTCAGAGGGGACAATCCCCAGGTATACCGTCTGGGAGAAACAGATTTTCTGAAGAGACTGGGGCAAAGCTCTGTCCGCCGGTTTGACAGGTATGTTTTTCATCCTCAGATCAGTGATGAGCTGCGTAAAACGGAATTATACCGGAACCTGTATTTTTCTTATCATTATAATGAAAATGTCAGAAAAATTGGTGAAGAGAGAATTCAGTTCAAAGTGGATCAGAGATATGCTGACGTTATCTGCCAGCTTCAGAATAAAATGATTCAGAAGCTTGTAACAAAGGGAATTGGAATCGAGACAAATCCATCTTCCAATTATCTGATTGGAACCATCCAGAAATATGAAGAGCATCCGATTCTGAGATTTAATTCCAGAAAATTACGGGATGCGCCGAAAAATATGTCCTTGAGCGTGTCCATAAATACGGATGACCAGGGAGTGTTCGATACGCTTCTGGAAAACGAATATGCGCTGATGGCGTTGGCGCTGCGCAAGGCGAAGGATGAGAACCATCAGCCCCAGTATGATGTGGAAGATATTTATGAATGGATTGATTATGTGCGCAGGATGGGAATGGAACAAATTTTTCCCTGACAGGCGTCTGCAGCTTGGAAACAATGTTGGGACAGTTATGCATGACTGTTGGCGTAAGAATGCAAAGATCCGGATAGGAGGAAACCATGAATAATATAATCAAAATAATTTTATTTGTAGCGGTTGGACTGGCGCTAAACCAGATTGTAAACCTGGCCTACCGGCTTGCGTCAAAGAAATCAAACGCCATTCATCTGCGTTTTCTAAAAAGCGCGATCAATGTATTTGTTGATATTATCATTATTTACAGTTTGGTTCAGCAGTTTGAAATCACAAAGGACATCAGCAAGGCATTGCTGCAAAGCGGTACGTTGATTGTGGCAATCGCCACCTTTGCCGCCCAGCAGGCGTTGGCGAATGTGATAAGCGGTATATCCGTTTCCGCCGCAAAGCCCTATAATGTAGATGAAAAAATAAGGGTGCTCCAGGGCGGAACCGTAATTGCAGAAGGGATGGTAATCGATGTAACCATAAGACAGACAGTCATCCGGCAGTTTAACGGAGAGTGCTGTATTGTTCCAAATTCCATTATGGATTCGGCTGTGATCATCAACGCCAATTATACGGAGAATGTGGGAAATTTTATAGAGGTTGTAATTTCTTATGAATCTGATATTGAGAAGGCAATTTCTGTGATGAAGGAAATATGTGCAGAACATGAACTGGTCATAGATTCAGATAAAAGCAGCGTCACCGTCAGCAGCTTTGCGGCGGATGGCGTTACGCTGAAAACAACCATCTGGACAAAGAATTTGAACGACAGCTTCCGGGCCTGCAGCGATATTCGGGCGTCTTTGGTCAGAGCCTTCCAGGAGAATGGCATAGAGATTCCTTATCATACGGTTACAGTTCATCATGAGGCAGGATGACGGGAAGGCTAAATTTAAATGTTTTTTGAAAAGACTGTGGAAACTGACCTCATGGCTACAAGGGAAAAAAGAAATAGCCATCACTTTATAAAATTTTCACACAATTTTAGCACTCACCACTTGACGTGGCTAACAAACCGTGATATTGTTATATCAGATATAGAACAACAAAGGAAATAGACGGATGCCCGCATGGCGCGGCGGCTATTTACCAATAATAGTACAGAAGCCACGCAGTTTGTAATCAGCAGAGGGCGCAGTAATCCGAAGGGAAGGAGGAACCCTTATGAACATTCAGAAATTTACACAGAAATCAATCGAAGCTATCAATGGCTGTGAGAAGCTGGCATATGAATACGGCAACCAGGAAATTGAGCAGGAGCATTTGTTAGTCTCCCTTTTGTTCCAGGAAGACGGCCTGATTCCTAAGTTAATTGAGAAAATGGAGATCAATTTGGAGCACTTTGCCGGCAATGCCAAAAACCACCTTGCTAAGCGGGTGAAGGTATCCGGCGGGCAGATATATATGGGCCAGAACCTGAATAAAGTATTAGTCAGCGCAGAAGATGAGGCCAAAAAAATGGGGGATGAATATGTGTCTGTGGAGCATCTGTTCCTGACATTATTAAAATACCCTAACCAGGCGCTGAAAGAAATTTTTAAAGAATACGGAATTACAAGAGAGCGATTCCTGCAGGCGCTGGCTACCGTCCGGGGCAATCAGAAGGTAGTGTCCGATAATCCGGAGGCCACCTATGACACTCTGGCGAAATACGGATATGATATGGTGGAGCGGGCCAGGGAGCAGAAAATCGATCCGGTGATCGGCAGAGACAATGAGATACGGAATGTCGTCCGCATCCTCTCACGGAAAACCAAGAATAATCCGGTGCTGATTGGAGAGCCTGGAGTAGGTAAAACGGCAGTGGTGGAAGGCCTGGCCCAGAGGATTGTCCGGGGAGACGTGCCGGAGGGATTAAAAGATAAGCGGCTGTTTGCGCTGGATATGGGTGCGCTGGTGGCAGGAGCCAAGTACCGGGGCGAATTTGAGGAACGGTTAAAAGCCGTGCTGGATGAAATCAAGAGCAGCGATGGCCAGATTATTCTGTTTATTGATGAACTGCACACGATTGTAGGCGCAGGGAAGACGGACGGAGCCATGGATGCAGGTCAGTTGTTAAAGCCTATGCTGGCTCGAGGAGAGCTTCACTGTATCGGCGCTACAACCTTAGATGAATATCGGGAATATATTGAGAAAGACGCCGCCCTGGAGCGGAGATTTCAGCCTGTGCTGGTGGCAGAGCCTACAGTGGAAGACACCATTTCTATTTTAAGGGGATTAAAAGACCGCTATGAAGTCTTTCATGGAGTGAAGATTACAGATTCCGCTCTGGTGTCAGCGGCAGCCTTATCCAACCGCTATATCAGCGACCGTTTCCTGCCGGATAAAGCCATTGATTTGGTGGATGAAGCCTGCGCGCTGATTAAAACAGAACTGGATTCTATGCCAACGGAACTGGACGAACTGCAGCGGCGGGTGATGCAGATGGAAATTGAGGAAGCCGCATTGAAGAAAGAAGAAGACCGTCTCAGCAAAGACCGGCTGGAGACTTTGCAGAAAGAACTTGCAGAATTGAAAAATGAGTTTCAGTCCCGAAAAGCTCAGTGGGACAATGAGAAAAATTCTGTGGAAAAAGTGCAGAAGCTCCGGGAAGAACTGGAAGCCATCAACAAAGAAATTGCTATGGCCCAGCAGAATTACGATCTGGAAAAAGCGGCAGAGCTGCAATACGGCAAAATGCCGGAACTGAAGCGCCAGCTGGAACTGGAAGAAGAGCAGGTGAAAAAGAAAGATCTGAGTCTGGTTCATGAGAATGTAAGTGAAGAGGAAATTGCCAAAATCATTTCCCGCTGGACTGGAATTCCTGTGGCGAAGCTGACAGAAAGCGAGCGGAATAAGACTCTGCATCTGGATGAGGAACTGCATAAGCGGGTCATCGGCCAGGAAGAAGGCGTGACGAAGGTGACAGAAGCCATTATCCGTTCCAAAGCAGGAATCAAAGACCCCGGCAAGCCCATTGGTTCTTTCCTGTTTCTTGGGCCTACCGGCGTAGGAAAAACAGAATTAGCCAAGGCGCTGGCTGCCAGTCTCTTTGATGACGAAAACAATATGGTAAGGCTGGACATGAGTGAGTACATGGAGAAATACTCCGTATCCCGCCTGATTGGGGCGCCTCCAGGATATGTGGGCTATGAGGAAGGGGGACAGCTTACAGAGGCAGTGCGCAGAAAGCCCTACTCTGTGGTATTATTTGATGAAGTGGAAAAGGCCCATCCTGATGTATTTAATGTACTGCTTCAGGTGTTGGATGACGGACGGATTACCGATTCCCAGGGCCGTACCGTGGATTTTAAAAATACCATATTAATCATGACTTCTAACCTGGGATCTTCCTATCTGCTGGAGGGCATTGGGGAAAACGGCGAGATTCAGCCGGAATGTGAAGCGGCAGTTATGAATGAACTGCAGAATAATTTCCGGCCGGAATTTTTGAACCGTCTGGATGAAACAATTCTGTTTAAGCCTCTGAGTAAAAATGACATTGGAAGTATTATTCACCTGCTGCTGGCGGATTTGAATAAGCGTCTGGCAGATCGGGAAGTGTCTGTGGAACTGACACAGGCAGCGCAGGAATTTGCAGTGGAACACGGCTATGATCCAGTGTATGGGGCAAGGCCTCTGAAACGGTATCTTCAGAAAACGGTGGAAACTCTTTCGGCTAAATTGATCCTTGCCGATGAGGTGGGAGCCGGGGATACCATACGGATTGATGTGGAGAACGGGCAATTAACAGCAGGATGTAAAAAATAAAAGCGATGTATCAAGAAAACCAGGATGCGCATGTTCAAAGAACATCCTGAAACAGGAACAGAAAACCGTATTGCAAGATACAGGATATCACTTCAAGTGTTGAGGCGTATCCTGTATCTTTTTATTTCTTGACTTTTTGCATTATTTGTATTAGCATATACAATACAAATAATGCAAAATAATGAAATTGGATTTTTGCAAAAGGGTGTGAGAAATAATGATAATGAAGCTGGATTTCGCAAGCAGCGTACCCATTTATCAGCAAATCAGAGATCAGATTGTGCAGGCGGTGGCGGACGGCGATTACCTGGATGGAGACAGGCTGCCCACCATCCGCGCCCTTGCCGGGGAGGCGGGAATTAATACAATGACCGTGAACAAAGCATATCAGCTTTTGAAGCAGGAAGGCTATATTATCACGGACAGGCGCAACGGAGCCATTGTCCAGTGTTCCGGCGGAAGGAAGAAAGCAGTGGAGAAGAAGGTGAATAAGGAATTGGAACTGCTGGCCGCGGAAGCCAAGATTGCAGGAATTTCCCAGGAAGAATTTCTGGAATTCTGCAGAAAGGCATACAGCGGATAGCGTATCAGGAACTGCGCTGGAAGGCCTGCATTGGACAGAGCAGAAAAGAGCTCCTGCTTTGTCTGAAGTACGGGTTTCAGAGAGTAATGTTTCAGGAAAATTTCAGGAGGTGTCTTATGGGACTGACAGGAATGAGGATTGTAATGGCAGTAGGCATGCTGCCGGTACTGCCGATATTTTTTGGGGTATATTGGTTTTTGGCAGGGGAGAAAGACGGAACACAGTTTGGAGTAACCCTGTGGCAGGGGGCCAAAGAACAGC
This sequence comes from Petralouisia muris, assembly GCF_004793545.1. Lineage (GTDB taxonomy): Bacteria > Bacillota > Clostridia > Lachnospirales > Lachnospiraceae > Petralouisia > Petralouisia muris. The sequence continues at coordinate 124,473 of NZ_SRYA01000003.1, forward strand.
CTAAAGTGCAGGAAATTAAAAAGAAATATCAAAAAGAATTGAAAATTTACACCCTGATTTCTCTGGTTTTATTTCTTTTGGCGCTGCTGCCAGAACATGAATCGCTGATCATAACGGGTATGATGGTATGGGTGTTTTTCGTGTGGATTTTTCTTCTTGTTCCCTTTCAGCGGGCCAACAGCAGAATGAAAGAGCGGAAGCGGGAATTTCTGGCGTCCCAGCCCAGGGAAGAGCATTGTGAGGAACGGGAAGAAATTCTGATTGACGTGACAGCGGCCGGAGTTGTAAAAATGAAACATTCCAGAAAATCCATTTATGCAGGCTGTGTATTTGGCTTCCTTGCGCCTGCTGCTGAAGTCTTTTTCTATGAAGTCTGGCGTCGCCCCTGGCTGCCGGACTTGTGGTTAATTGAATGTATCTTGTTGTCCCTTGCAGGTACGGCCTGTTTGTTTCCGCTGTACCTGAAATTTTTTGAAAGACAGCGGATCAAGGTATTTACCTATAACAGCCAGGTGAATCTGCAGGTGGCAGAGATTCGTCGGTATCATCTCAGCCGGTTTTGCACATCCATGGCCTGGCTGACAGGGCTGTTTAACTGGGGAATTCTGTGCTCCTTCCATGTTCCTTACAAATGGTTTCCATGGATGGTTGAAATCCTAAGCCTGTTGTTTGGGATGATTGTCCTGGCAGAGATTGTCCGCTGCTTTAAAAAGATAGAGAAACATAGCAGAAAATATCTTTCACAGGAGCTTCCGGCAGAAGAAGACGATGACAAATATTGGATCTGCGGAATGATTTACTATAATAAAAATGACGCCCGGACATTTGTAGAACCCCGGGTGGGCTTCGGATTTACTGCGAATATGGCAAAGCCCGCTGTGAAATATACAATGATTGCAGCCTGGGCAGTTCTGGCAGTTTATGTGTTTGGTGCATGCGGATGGAGCATTTTGGAAGAATTTACCCCTGTATCCCTTGCTTATGAGGATGGAACGCTGACGGCAAACCACTGGAAAAAAGTATATCAGATCGAGCAGTCAGAAATAAAGCAGGCAATCCTGCTGGAAGAAGAGCCGGACATCAGGCGGCAAAGAGGAACTGGAATGAAAACAGTGAAGAAAGGCGATTTCTACAGCGATACATACCGTCAGGATTTCAAAGTCTGTATAAATCCCCAGGAACCGCCTTTTCTCATGATTGAGTCTTCAGACGGCGGATGGTATCTGCTGGGCGGGAGCGACGGGGAAGCGACCCGGGATATTTTGGATAAAATACGCCTTGAGGCGGATTAGAGCGTGTTTGAGAAATGCTGCTTTCTTTCCTAAAAGGAATCAGAAACACATTGAATATAATACATCCCTGGATTCATATATTTTAGGGAAATACTTATGGAGCGTTCAGTGGATGAAAGGAAAGAAAATCTGGAAAAAATTCCTGCTGTTTGATTTGTGCTGCCTTTGCCTGGCGTTTGGGCTGCTTCTCACCGGAACAGGAAAAGGGAAGGAAATGAAACAGGGCCTTATGGCAGCGGCTGAAAAATTGGAAAAAACCCGGCAGGCCTCGGGAACGGCCCAGACAGATGCGGGATCTTCGGAAAGAAAAAAAGTAGCGCTTACCTTTGACGACGGACCCAATCCCCAATATACGCCGGAAATGCTTGCCGCATTAAAAAAGAAGGGCGTGAAAGCCACCTTTTTCTTGTTGGGGCAGGAGGTGGAAAAATATCCGGAGATTGTAAAGCAGATTCAGGAAGAAGGGCACCTGATTGGAAATCATTCCTACAAGCATGAACAGCTAAGTAAGCTTCCCATGGAACAGGCCTGCAGCCAGGTCAGCCGTACCAATGACCTGATTTATGGAATTACAGGGGTTTACCCTTCTTATCTGCGGCCGCCATTTGGAGACTGGCACGAGAAGCTGGACTGTGAAGTAAATATGGTAGAAGTGCTCTGGGACGTGGATACCCTGGACTGGTCCAGCCAGAATCATGCCCAAATCGTAGAAAAAGTGATGAAAAATGTTCAGGAAAACGACATTATCCTGATGCATGACGGGTATGAGACTTCCGTTACCGCAACCGTGGAGATTATTGATGCGCTGGAAAAGCAGGGGTATGAGTTCGTAACGGTGGATGAGATTCTCTTTGAGTGAATGTACATATTTGGAAACTGAAGCCTGCAAAAATAAGGTGGAAATTGCCCGGTGGTTGTGATAGAATGTCAGATGAGATGATTTGCATGAAAACAGACATAATTTGCAGCAGCATCATGAAGTTAGAAAAACGATATGATTTGTATTTAATTGATATATATGGGCAAAATGCGAAGGAGGAATGCGTATGGATTTATTTGAGTATATGCGGGAGCAGAATCAGGAAAAAGAATCCCCTTTGGCAAGCCGTCTGCGTCCCGCCAGATTAGAGGAAGTGGCAGGGCAGCAGCATATCATAGGGAAGGATAAGCTGTTGTACCGCGCCATTTTAGCGGATAAGCTCAGCTCCATTATTTTTTACGGACCGCCGGGAACTGGGAAAACGACCCTTGCAAAAGTGATTGCCAATACCACCAGCGCAGAGTTTACCCAGATTAACGCAACCTCTGCCGGTAAGAAGGACATGGAGGAAGTAGTGCAGCAGGCGAAGAACAATCTGGGAATGTATGGGAAAAAGACCATATTGTTTATTGATGAGATTCACCGTTTCAATAAATCTCAGCAGGACTATCTGCTGCCCTTTGTGGAGGACGGCACGGTCATATTGATTGGAGCCACCACAGAGAATCCTTATTTTGAAGTGAATGGAGCTCTTTTGTCACGTTCTGTGATTTTTGAACTGAAACCCCTGGAAAAAGAGGATATCAAACAGATTTTGGTGCGGGCAGTCACAGACAGGGAGAAAGGAATGGGAAGTTATGAGGCGGAACTGGAAGAAGATGCTCTGGAATTTCTGGCTGACATGTCAAACGGGGACGCCAGGGCAGCGCTCACTGCCATAGAACTGGGGGTGCTTACCACGCCCCGGGGAGAAGATGGGAAAATTCACATTACGCTGGAGGTTGCCTCAGAATGTATTCAGAAAAGAGTAGTGCAATACGATAAAAGCGGGGATAATCATTATGATGTCATTTCCGCTTTTATTAAAAGCATGCGGGGATCTGATCCGGATGCTGCCGTTTATTATTTAGCCAGGATGCTTTATGCAGGGGAGGATATTAAATTTATTGCCAGACGGATTATGATCTGTGCTTCCGAGGATGTGGGAAATGCAGATCCCAATGCCCTTGTGGTGGCGGTCAGCGCCGCTCAGGCCGTGGAGCGGGTTGGAATGCCGGAGGCCCAGCTGATTCTTTCCCAGGCGGTAACCTATGTGGCAAGCGCACCTAAGAGCAACGCTTCCTGTCTAGCGATTGGCCGTGCTATGGAGACGGTCAAAGCCACAAAGACTGCGCCAGTTCCGGCGCATTTGCAGGATTCCCATTATCGGGGCGCGCAAAAGCTGGGCCGCGGTTTGGGCTATCTTTACGCCCATGATTTTCCCAATCATTATGTGAAACAGCAGTATCTTCCAGATGGCCTGACAGAAGAAAAATTTTATGAACCTACGGAAAATGGATATGAAAGACAGATAAAATCCCATCTTGCTTTTCTAAAAGAAGAGCAGAAGAGCTGAGCTTTGGGTAACATACATATTTATCAGGAGAGCTGAATTATGGATAACATGCATATTTATCAGGAGATCTGACTTTTGCAGAACTTATCTGTTGGCAGCAGCGGCCAAAATTTTACAGGGAAGTCTTTGCTGTGCGGACACATGTAAATTTCTGAGAGAAAATGCTTTACAATCTGAACGGAATAGTGCATAATAGGAATGTTGAGAAAAGAGAGAAGAGAAAACGAGACTGTTGTGGACAGTTCAAAAATGGGAAGTTCAGGAGGAATGAAATATGCAGTCATATCAGGAAATGAGCAGGGAAGAGTTATTGAAAGAAAAGACAGCGTTAGAGGCAGCCTATCGGAAGTATGCGAAAAGCGGCCTGAAGCTGGATATGTCCAGGGGAAAGCCCTCTGCGGAACAGTTGGATCTGTCTATGGAAATGATGAATGTGCTAAACAGTAATACGGATCTGAGCTGTGAAGATGGAACAGACTGCCGGAATTACGGAGTGCTGGACGGAATTCAGGAAGCAAAAGTACTGTTGGGAGATATGATTGAATGCCATCCGGATAACATTATTATTTATGGAAATTCCAGTTTGAATATTATGTACGATACGGTTTCAAGATCCATGACTCACGGGGTGATGGGCAATACGCCATGGTGTAAGCTGGATAAAGTGAAATTTTTATGTCCGGTGCCGGGATATGACAGGCATTTTTCCATCACGGAATACTTTGGAATAGAAATGATCAACGTACCTATGCTTTCTACCGGTCCGGATATGGATATTGTGGAGGATTTAGTCAGCAAAGATGAGGCCATCAAGGCCATCTGGTGTGTGCCGAAATATTCCAATCCTCAGGGAATCACCTATTCCGATGAAACAGTCCGCCGGTTTGCCAGACTGAAACCGGCAGCGAGGGATTTCCGTATTTATTGGGATAACGCCTATGGAGTGCATCATTTGTATGATATCGATCAGGATAATCTGGTGGAGATTCTGGCAGAGTGCAAACGTGCAGGCAATCCAGATATGGTGTACAAATTCTGCTCCACCTCTAAGATTAGTTTTCCAGGTTCCGGCGTGGCTGCGATTGCTGCGTCAGCCAATAATCTGGTGGAAATCAGAAAGCAGTTGCAGATAGCAACAATAGGCCATGATAAAGTAAATCAGCTCCGGCATGTGAGATTTTTCAAGGATATTTACGGCATGACAGAGCATATGAGAAAACACGCAGATATTCTGCGTCCCAAATTTGAAATGATCATTGAGACCTTTGAGCGCGAATTGGAAGGTAAAGGCGCTGGCACCTGGATTGCGCCCAAGGGTGGATATTTTATTGCTTTTGAAGCATTGGAAGGCTGTGCAAAATCCATTGTGGCGAAAGCAAAGAAGGCCGGCGTGACAATGACGCCTGCCGGAGCGCCTTACCCTTACGGAAAAGACCCGACAGACAGCACAATCCGTATTGCGCCTACCTATCCTACGTTGGATGATCTGAAGATAGCAACGGATATTTTTGTGATTTGCGTGAAATTAGTGACAATTGAGAAAGTTCTGGAGAGTAAGTCTGCGTCCTGATTACGTATAGAAAGGATGGAAAGAAAAGGAAAATGGAAGTACCCGATAAATTTAACGAAGGGGTAACCAGTTGGGAGACGGTTATTTTCTTATATAATTCGGCTTTGAAAGAAGTGGGTACCAAAGTTGAGATTTTAAATGACGAATTCCGACACATACATAAATATAACCCCATTGAGTATGTAAAGTCCAGGATAAAGTCTCCGGAAAGCATTGTGAAGAAGCTGAAGCGCCATGGATATGAAAGCACCATTGATAATATGGTAAAGCACATCAACGACATTGCCGGAATCCGGGTGGTGTGTTCCTTCACTTCTGATATTTACCGGCTGGCAGAAATGATTGGAAGGCAGAATGATTTAACTGTAGTTTCCATTAAGGATTATATTAAGAATCCAAAAGACAGCGGATATAAGAGTTACCATATGCTGGTAACAGTTCCCATTTTTCTGACGGACGGAGTTGTGGACACAAAGGTTGAGATTCAAATCAGAACCATTGCCATGGATTTCTGGGCGAGCCTGGAACATAAGATTTATTATAAATTTGAAGGAAATGCGCCGGAATATATCAGCCGGGATTTGCAGGAATGCGCTGGAATTGTGTCCATGCTGGATGCGAAAATGCTTTCTTTGAATGAAGCGATTATACAGGCGAAAGAGCAGCAGAGAGTGAAGGAAGAATAATGTGCTTTTCTGCATAAAGCGATAATGCAGGCGAAAAAGCAGCAGAGAGTGAAGGAAGAATCATGTGAGTTTTTTTCTGTATAAAGCGATAATGCAGGCCAAAAAGCAGCAGAGAGTGAAGATGGGAATGAAAATAAAGGTTCTGGCGGAAAATACAGTGTATAAAAGAGGATATCTGGGAGAACACGGGCTGTCCCTGTGGATGGAAACAAAGGAAAAGCAGTATCTCTTTGATATGGGGCAGTCCGGCGTTTTTTTGCAGAATGCTGATAAAATGAATCTTAATTTGGAACAGTTGGATGGCATTATTTTAAGCCATGGGCATTATGACCACTGCGGAGGAATGCTGGCATGGACAAGAAAACACAAATCCTGCGAAAATCCCAGTGGGATACCCATTTATATTAATCGGAGGGCATTTGACAGAAAATATTCCAAACATCCGGTAACAGGAGATTTGCTGTTTAGCGGAATTCAGGAAGATGCAGAAAAGTGGATGAAGGAAAGCGGCAATCTAATTTGCACCAGCGAAGGGCGCTCAGAAGTTACAGAAGATGTGTATCTCTTATCGAAGATTCCTTATGCAACAGATTTTGAGGCTGTGCCTGCCAGATTTCTGAAGGAAGTGCGTTCAGAAATGTATCAGAACGAAGAAGAGCCTGGAAATGAATATCAGCAGCCGGAAAATTTAGAAAAAGAGAAGACGAACCAGAGTCATCTTGCGGCAGATACAATGGAAGATGAGCAGCTTCTTGTTATTCGGGAAGACCAAGGCTTGTGCGTATTTGCAGGCTGTGCGCATCCTGGTATGATAAATTGTCTGAATTATGTGCGGTCTTCTTTTCCAGGGGAGCATATTCACAGCCTTGTGGCAGGAATGCATTTGAAAGGCTGCCGTGCCAAACAATTGAAGCTGACCATAGAGTCCCTTCAGGAAATGGATATAGATAGGATAGTGCCCCTGCATTGCACTGGGATGTTAGCAATCGCGGCCATAAAAGAAGCAATGGGGGATAAGTGCCTGCTAGCGGAAGTGGGAAAAACGATTGTCTTATAGCGGGAGCAGAAATTTTCTGGGATTGGAGCGGGTGCTTATGTATGAAAGAATCAGAAAAAGCTGGGGTTTCCCAGCTTTTTCTAGCATAATATCCAAGTATTCAGAAACCGAACTCTTCGGATAGGAGATATTAGGGCGTATCATAGCGATTTATAGCACAGTTAATGATTATTTTGTTTCGCCTCCAGTTCGGCAATGCGAGCTTTTAACATAGCGTTTTCATTGGCATATTTTGCGTTTTCATTAGCATATCTTGCGTTTTCATTAGCATATCTTGCGTTTTCATTGGCGTATCGGAGAATTTCATCCGCATATTTCGCATTTTCATCCGCATATCTGGTGATTTCTTCCTTCAACTCTGCAATCTGGAAGCGGTATTTGTCATTGGGAAGTTCAATGGTGCCAGGAAACAAAGGTTTCACGTCAATCACTTCTCCTTTCCTTTTTTCGCAAAAATGGTTCTGTATATGTTCGTATAAAAGTGAGGTTAAATCTAAAAGCTGGCCGGCGTCATCCGGCGTAAGGTTGCCGGCCTGAAGATTGGCTTCTATGCTGTCAATTATATCATGGCGGATCTCATCCTGCAAGCGGGAGAATTCCTCCTGGGAAAAAGCGGGGCGCTGTGGAGGTTTGGGATACTGCCGCTCCAGGAGCCTGCGGAGTCGAAGGGCCTGGAAGGGGATGAGAATGGCCATGCCCATATGATCCAGCTTCTTCACGCTGTGATTTAAGTAGACGAAGTTCTTCACCTGATAGTCGAAGCCGCCCTGGCTGCCGAAGGAGACGTGAAGGACGTCTTTCTTGGGAATGGAGCTTTTGCAGTTTAAGTAGATGACAGCGGCCTCCGGAAAGCGGAGCGAGTGAGGGCTGTCCCGGGAAGCCATAGCGTAGAGGAAGCCATATTCAAAGACCCGGAGGGCAACCAGTTCATTTCTTGCCATCTGAGCTTCCAGGTGGAAAGTTTCCTGCCCGGCGACAGTGACGAGAATGTCCAGGGAGCGGCGCTTCAAATCAGGACGGATGATTTCTTTGTTGGGATAGGTGACGGAGCTGTCCAGCGGGAAGCCGCGTCCAAAAAGGCCGTTGATTAAGCGTATGACGGCAGGGCCGGAGAGGGTGAAGATGCGTTTGAAGAGGGTGTCATAGACCTGCCAGGCGGTGTGGGATTGTGATTTGATGGAAAAACCTCCTTTGTGTGAAGAAGTGCAGGTGGAGCAGTAAACAGTTATTTTGCGGTTCGTGGCTGGGTAGATCAGAAAGATGCATACGAAAAAACAGTCATTTTACGCAAGGAATGAGTAATAAGCGGTGGATGGAGAATAGCCCTAAAAAGCATAACAGAAGAATTTGCCATGTGACAAAGCATTTCTGGCATGTGAGGGAAGTGGATAAGTCCAAAAACGTTATGGAAAGATTTTGTCCGAACAGTGATTCCTATTTTACGGATATTCCATATGGTAAGCATAGGAAAACGACTTGTATATGATAAGATTATAATGTGAAAGAGATATATTGTCAATAAAATTGTGTCTGTTATCAGCATAATTAAGGAAAAAATGCAGAAATCCCAGAAAAATCCATGGAAAAAACTGCTCAATAGAATATATTAATCTATTCTATGGAATTGACAAACCTGAAAAAAAGTGATATGTTTATAGACAAGACAGAAAACGAAGGATGTCTGAGAAACAACAATTATTAAAGGAGGATTTGTAATGACAGAATTACAGGTGAAAACCCAAAAAGGAAGCTTGAAAAAGTTCCTTGCAATGTTTTTGGCTTTCTGTGTATGTGCAACCACTGTTTTTGTGGATGGAGCATTTGCACAGGCAGCGGAAGCACAAGATGGAAAAATTTCAGTAAGTGGAGCAACAGAAGTTAAGGTTGGAGACAAAATTGAATTAACAGCAAGTGTAACAGATTCAGTTGATGGCGACGACCAGACATCAGATGATGGCAACAAGACATCAGATGATGGCGACAAAGAGACACCAGATGATGGCGACAAAGAGTCACCAGATGATGGCGACAAAGAGTCACCAGATGATGGTACAGAAAGCGCTGCAGCAGCTACTTATAATAGTAGTGTAAAAGTTGCTACAACACCAGCAGTGACATGGAGTGTTAACAATGACAACGTAACTTTTGCAGCATCTGGAAACAAAGTGGTTGTAACAGGTGCAAAACAGGGCGAAGTAAATGTAACAGCAACTGTAAGATTTAGTAATGGAAAAACAGGTACGGCAAGTCACAAAGTAACTGTAAAACCAGTAACTACAGAGGTTAAAGTTACATTAGGATTAAATAAAACAGCTACTACCATTGAGAAAGGTAAGACAGAAAAACTTACAGCAACTGTAACTGTAACAGGAACTACAGATAAAACTGTAGCTTGGTCTACAAGTGCTCCGACAGTTGCAACTGTAGCGGCAGACGGAACAGTTACAGCAGTTGCAAAGGGTGAAGCGACTATTACAGCAACAAGTAATGCCGATAAGAATATTAAAGCAACCTGTAAAGTAACAGTAACAGAACCGACTGTAACGATTCCAACACCAACAGTAGTTCGAGTAAGTAAAGTAACACTTAGTAGAAAATCAACAGTTTACATAGTTGCTGGACAGAAGGTTACAATTGGAGCATCTGTTACACCTAAGAATGCTACAAATAAGAAAGTAACTTGGAAATCCAATAAATCCAGCGTTGCATCTGTCAACAGCAAGGGTGTAGTTTCTACCAAGAAAGGTAAAACAGGAAAAGCTACGATTACAGCAACGGCAGATGGAAAGAAAGCAACTGTAAAAGTGGAAGTAGTAAAGAAAGCTAAAAAGGCAACAAAAGTTACCTTGAAGAAGACTGCAAGCCTGAAGAAAGGTGAGACACTGGCATTACAGGCAACTTTAAGCCCGAAGAAAGCAACAAGCACATTGAAGTGGTCTACTTCTAATAAGAAAGTAGCAACGGTTAGCAATGGTGTTGTAACTGGTAAGAGTGCAGGCATAGCGACTATCACTGTAAAAGCTGAGAAGAAGACAGCAAAATGTGTGGTTACTGTATCTGAAGGAAAAGCTAACCTTTCCAAGACAAAAGGAACTGTGAAAGTAGGAAAGACCCTTAAGATTACCTTAAAAGGAAAAGGAGATTCCATTACCTCTTGTACATCATCTAATAAGAAAGTTGCAACTGTAACTAAGAAAGGTGTTGTAAAAGGAAAGAAAGCTGGTAAGGCAGACATTACTGTAGTAACTAAGAAAGGTAAAGTAGCAACCTTTAAAGTAACTGTAAAGAAGAAATAAAGTCTCTATTGAACACGTTGTTGTTTAAGAAGTATGAATTGTGAGATGCACCTGAGCAGGAGACTGTTCAGGTGCTCTTTTATGTATAGGAGAGGAAATGAAAAAGAAAGCAAAGAAAAATGGAAATTTGCATTGTAGAGGCATTATCTATGAATTTCAGAAAGGTGTGTCAGGAATATTTGTTATTCTTATGTTAGGATTCTTTCCTTTATATTTTCAGGATGCTTATTTTAACATATCGGATGCGAAAAAAAGTTTTTTTATGATTTGTGCCTGTGGGTTGGTTGTATTAACATTATTATTAGTCTGTATAGAAAAAATATGGAATTTGAGACGAAAAATACTGTCAGGACATGATTTTTCTGCCGTAGCAAAAGATTGTAGACATTACTTTTCAGGAATATCTTTTTCATCGTGGTGTGCAGTAATTTTTCTTTTGGCTATCTTTCTTTCTACCGTGTTCTCTATTGATCCGATGGAGTCTTTTTTGGGAACTGATGGAAGAAAGCTTGGTACAGGACTATTTTTACTTTGTCTTTGTGTTTATTTTATTTTAGGAAGATATTTGCAGCCGGGTATCTGGATGGCATGGGTTGTATTAATTGGCAATAGCATTTTATTTGTAATTTTGATCTTTCAATTTTTAGGGAAAGATATATTCCATATGTGGGATGAATTGGTATCAAATCAGTATGGAATGTTTTTAACTACAATTGGAAATGTAAATGCCTGTGCCAGTTATTTTTCTATGATTCTTCCTGTTGGAATGGTGTTGTATTATTGTTCAGAGACAATATTTTCTAAGGCAATCTATGGAATTTTTCTGGTGCTAGGCTTTTATTCTTCTTATGCTACAAATACAGATAGCTGGATTCTGGGAATTGGTGTTGCTTTTTTGGTGATGTTATGGTTTTCATTGTATGATCATCAATCTATAAAAAAATTTTTTGAATTATGTGGATTATTTTGGCTTAGCAGTGTGGTACTAAAATTTACTATTTTCATAAATCGAGATAATATAGATGCATTTATGATTCAACGTTTTCGGTGGTTACGGTTACAGAGTCTGATGATTTATAGGTATACGTTGTTAGTGGAAGCAGTTTTACTAATCTTATGTGTGTATTTGGTAACAATTGCAGAAAAGAAAAAATTGGAGGTACCTTATCAGAAAATACGAAGAATTTTCTTTTTATTATTGGCAAGTGTAGTTGGAATTGTTGTATGTTTGTTTATGTTTGTCAATTTTTCAGGTGATAAATTATGGGAAGGTTCACTCCAATGGTTGAATTATTTGAAGTTACAGAATGAATTCGGAAGCGGAAGAGGAATTCTCTGGAAACATACAATGTGGGTATGGCTGCAATTGCCTTTTTTGCAGAAATTTTTAGGTTATGGGGTTAATTGTTTTCATCAATTTTATTATTCTCTGGGAGCAGAGTTTGTTCAGGAAACAGTAAGAACAGTAGATCCACACAATGAGCTTTTATATTTCCTCTCCATAACAGGAATCTTAGGTTTCATAGGTTATACAGGTTTATTAGTCAGCACGGCAGTGTCAGCAGGAAAGATGTCCCGTCGGTATCCGGTAATGATGATGGGAACCGTCATGATATGCAGTTATTTGGCAAGAGGTATGGTCAATAGTCCTACAACCTTTATTATTCCTACGTTTTTTATTTATCTTGGAATTCTAAAAAGTATGGAACGGCATTATAAGGAAAAAGACCTTGAAATCGAAAAAGGGGTATGATAATCTGTAAGCGGAAGGATAACAGAGTTTATCGAAATTTTTTATAAAAAGGACGAATATGAATGAAATCCATAAGTAAAATGACAGGAACCATAGCAGCCCTCTTCGTCATCCTTATGCTGGGATTTTTCCCCTTGTTTTTCCAGGACGGCTATTTCAATATTGCAGAAGCCAAGCTGATGTTTTTCTATTTCTGCGGTGCCGGCTTAACGGTACTGACCCTGGTACTTGCCGGAACCGGATACATGCAGGAGCGAAAGACCAGAAAAGCGGGACAGAAAGGGGCAGGAGTTGTAAAGGGGAATCTGAAAGAAATGCTGAAGCAAATACCGTTAGACTCCTGGTTTGCCATTGGCTTGGCATTGTCAGTTGTCATTGCAACGGTGTGTTCGGTGAATCCGTCAGAATCCTTTTATGGGATAGACGGAAGGCATTTAGGAGCAATTATGTTTGCGCTCTGTATTGCGGCATATGTGATTTTAGGAAAATATTTGCAGCCGGGGATTTGGATGGCATGGATTTTCCTGGCGTCCGGCGGATTGGTAAGCCTGATTTTGATTCTGCAGTTCTGGGGCATAAATGTATTTCATCTGTGGGATGATATGCTGTCGAGCCAGATTGGAATGTTTGCAAGCACTATCGGGAATGTAAATGCATGCGGAACCTATTTTTGTATGATTCTTCCGGTGGGAATGGTATTGTATTATCTGTCAGACGGATTGCTTTCCAGAGTGCTCTATGGCATATTTTTGACATTGGGATTCTATGGAGCTTATGCAACCAACACGGAGGGCTGGATTCTGGGCCTTGGCGTGTCCTTTCTGGTGATGCTGTGGTTTTCCCTGAAAAACCATGATTATGCCAAACGGTTTCTGGAAATGTGCCTGATGTTTTGGGGCGCAAGCCTGATTCTGAAACTGACGCTGATTGCAGGCGCCGAGAAAACAGACGCTTTTATGAAGCAGCGATTTCTGTGGCTGACGTTGCAGAATTTTATGGTAAGCAGGCCTGTGCTGCTGGCAGAAGGAATAGCACTGATTCTTTTACTGATTCTGGTGATAACGGCAGAAAAGAAAAACTGGGAAATCCCTTATGGGAAGCTACGAAAAGTATTTTTTATTATGATAGCAGTATTGTTTGGATTTGCTGCTGCGGCAGTTCTGGCTGTCAATCTGTCTGGCGAAAAACAGTGGGAGGGAATGTTTCAATGGATGAATCGGCTGAAGCTGCAGGATAATTTCGGAAGCGGCCGCGGCGTGATTTGGAAGCAGACCTGGATTGCCTGGAAGAAGCTGCCAGTGGGAAGGAAATTTTTTGGATATGGATTGAATTGTTTTCACCTGTTCCTGTATGAGTATCAGGGAGCGGAGTTGGCAAGCTATGGAGGCCGTATTGTAGATCCTCACAATGAACTGCTGCAGTTTTTGTCTATTACGGGAATTTTTGGGACAGTCAGCTATTTCGGACTCTTAATCAGCAGTGCGGTGACCGCTGGAAAACAGTCCCGCCATTATCCGGTAATGATGATGGGAACAGTAATGATTTTGAGTTATATGGCGCAGAGTATGGTAAATAATCCCACTGCTTTTCTGATGCCGACGCTTTTCCTGTATCTGGGAATATTGAAGAGCCTGCAGAGGCATTATAAAGAAAAGGCGGCGGAAGGCAAATAAGAGTATGGGCATTTTCATGTATAAAAATATTTCGGTCAATGCTTCTCTATGAGAGGGGAAAAACAAGTGGGTGGACTGGAAAAGAAAATGCTTCCCATTGGAATTGAAAATTTTGAGGAAATCCGTACGGAAAATTATTATTATGTAGATAAGACTTCTATGATTCGGGATTTTCTCTTAAGGCGCGGTAAAGTAAATCTTTGACGGTTTGGATAATGTGGATAAACTTCGGTTCAGGCAGACCCTTTTGTCTCAGAATTACTGGGCTAATACCAGGGGAAATGATGCGATAAGAAGGCTTTTGAAGAAAGCATCTTTCAGGACAAGAGCTGAAATTGAGCGGTTAATAGCTGGTGAAAAAGGAAGTGAAAGAAGAATTGACGTATCGGGAATTGTATGATAATGTGGAAAATATGTGGAGCCTTCTTTTTGCTGCCGGATATTTGACACAGCGGGGAGAACAGACAGATAATTTGCGCGTACTTGCAACAATATGATAAACTTTATTTTCAGATAGAAATGAAAAACGAAACTTCTCTGAAAGGATATAAGAAACATGCCGGAAAGTAAAGTAACATTGAATCTTGCCATATCCGTAGGCGAGGCATTATTAAAAAACGGTGGTGAAATTTACCGTGTACAGGAAACGGTAAGCCGTATCCTGGAGGCTTATGGGATAGAAGACTACCATGTATTTGTCATTACCAACGGAATCTTTGCCACCGTCTATGAGCAGCGGGAGGATGCCGGAAGCATGGTGCGCTATGTGCCCATTGGGGAAGTAAATTTAAAACGGGTGGCGGAAATTAATCAGCTGTCCCGGGAAATATGCGAAAAAAAGTGCAGCATCCCGGAAGCCTTTGAGCGATTAGAACAATGCCGAAATTCATCCAGTGCCGGAAATCTGGCGCTGGTTTTTGCCTGCGGCGTCGGAAGCGCAGGATTTTGCTATCTGCTGGGTGGACGTCCCTATGACAGTATGGTATCTTTTTTTCTGGGAGTGTTTCTGGAGATTTTTCTGATTCTTGCAGCGAAATATCACGCCTCCCGGTTTATTATGAATATTCTGGGAAGCGCCCTGGTGACGGCTGGAAGTTTGACCTTGTTTGTGGCCGGGGCAGGAATATTGTCTGATAAGGTGATTATTGGAGGGATTATTCCATTGGTGCCAGGAGTGGCGCTGACCACTGCTATTCGGGATTTATTTAACGGAGATTACCTGTCGGGAAGCATCCGTCTGATTGATGCGTTGCTGACGGGGATGTGTATTGCCATCGGCGTAGGCGGGGTAATTAAAATATTTCAGATGCTGGGAGGAGGTGCATTCTTGCTATGATAGATCAGATTGTGGTATCGATGGCCGCTACTATTGCTTTTGCGGTGCTATTTCATGTGCCAAGATCGGAATATCTGCTGTGCGGAATCAATGGAGCCATCGGCTGGATGGTGTATCTGCTTTGTGCCTCAATGGGCACAGGGGTTGTGATTGCCTCCATTTGGGCTGCGCTGGTGCTTACGCTGATTGCAAGGATTCTGTCAGCTATTCGGAAGATGCCCAGCACGGTGTTTTTGATTACGGGAATTTTTACGCTGGTGCCGGGGTCTGGAATCTATTATACCTCCTATTATCTGATTATGAATGATTTGGAGCAGTGTGCGGCAAAAGGGATGGAAACCTTTAAGATTGCAGGGGCCATTGTGCTGGGGATTATTTTTGGCCTGATGCTTCCTCAGAGCTGGTTTAACCAGTTGGGGAAGATCTGGAAGAAATAATGGTTACCAATTAGCATGAAGCATACACACTGATATTGAATAAGATACCCCTGGGCTGTCAGGTAATGAACTTGATACACAATACATGGTTTTGACATCGAAAGAATCACAACCATGTATTGTGGGAAATCTGTCATTTTCCGACAGCCCTTAAGCATTTACAGATTATTTCTCACATTTCCAGAAATATGCACTGTAAGGCGGCAATTCGCTTCCGCCGCCAAAATCATGAGTTTTTCCGGTAATCAAATCTTCTGCCATTCCGCATCCTGCGTCGAAATGGGCAGTATAGGGTTCGCTGTCTGCGTTGATGGCAACCAGCACCCGCTCACTGTCCGTTTTCCGTTCAAAGATGCACTGCTTATTGGTCAGAACCACAGAACGGAAATCGCCGTAATTCAAGGCATTAGAATTCTTTTTCGCAGCAGTCAGGCTTGCAATCCAATCGGTCAGCTCATTCCATTTTGGTGCATCAAAGCTGGGGCGGAGACTGGGATCGCCGTTTTTCTTATCTCCTTTTTCTCCCCATTCACTTCCATAGTATACACAGGGAATGCCTGGCATACCGAAAGCCAGCGCATAAATCAGCGGAAGATGGGAAGAGTTGCCTAAAATAGTGGCAATTCTGGAAACATCATGGTTGTCCACAAAGCTTAAGAGATGCTTTCCTTTGTATAATGTCCAGTTTTCCGGTCCGAACTGACGCAGCAGGGAATGGTTGATCTCAAACATATTCATGGAATTAAAGCTGGAGTGAAGTCCTTTGTAGCATTCGTAATTGGTGGAGGAATGCAGCATAGCGTCGTTGACAAGCTGGTTATAATCTCCGTGAAGCATTTCTCCCACCAGGAAGAAATCTTCCTTCAGGCTGTCGCAGTGGCTGCGCAGTCTCCGAACAAAGTCATGATCCAGGCAATATGCAACATCCAGACGAAGCCCGTCAATGTTCCATTCTTTGACCCAGAGATCAATGCTTTCCAGAAGATACTGGATGACTTCTTCGTTTCTGAGGTTTAATTTTACCAGATCATAATTGCCTTCCCAGCCTTCATACCACAATCCGTCATTGTAGTTGGAATTGCCGTTGAAATCAATGTGGAACCAGTCACGGTATTTGGAATTTTCACGGTTTTGCACCACATCCTGAAATGCAAAAAATCCCCGGCCGGCATGGTTAAACACACCGTCTAACACCACCCGAATACCGGCTTCATGGAGCGCGTCGCACACTTCCTTAAAATCCTCGTTGGTACCCAGACGCACGTCAATCTTACGGTAATCTCTGGCATTGTAGCCATGGGTGTCTGATTCAAACAGCGGTGAGAAATAGATGGCGTTCACCCCTAATTTTTCCAGATGGGGAATCCAGTCCTTCACCTTTTGAATCCGGTTAGCGCTGACGCCGTCATTTTCAAAGGGAGCGCCGCAGAATCCCAGGGGATAAATTTGATAAAACACACTTTCATAAGCCCACATAATATAAGCTCCTTTCTATCATACTGCCGTCATGCGAAATCCCTTTTGGGCCGCATGGTTTCCGGCGACATATCTCGTAACGATTTAGAAATTTCCAAGTGAAACAAGATAATTTTATTATAAAGAGAAATTCGTTGGATGACAATGGGAAAACTTACAAAATTTTACTGGAAGCCAATAAAAGTTCTTTTTGAACTGTTTCTAAGAAGAAAAAATTGTATTTCAAAAGATATTACAGTATAATATGCATGAAGATCATGGAAGGGAGGCGCGGCCGTGGCAAGAAAAGCAGGCATTGGACATCAGAATTTTGAGACAATAAGGATGAGGGATATTTTTTATGTTGATAAAACAGATTTTATACGGGAATGGTGGGAGGCAGAAGATCCAGTGACGTTAATTGCGCGTCCCAGAAGGTTTGGCAAAACCTTGAATATGAGCATGACAGAACAGTTTTTTTCTGTAGAATATGCAGGCAGAGCAGATTTGTTTGAAGGCCTTTCTATATGGGAGAGCAGGAAATTCCGTGAATTGCAGGGAACGTTTCCGGTTATTTTTTTAAGCTTTGCTGATGTAAAAGAAACTGATTTTGAGCAAATGAAAAAAAAATTGTGCAGAATTATAAAGGGGATCTATAATCAGTATGATTTCCTTTTGGAAGATCATGTATTAAATGAGAATGAGAAAAGGGATTTTCAGAATATATCCGTAAATATGGAAAATAATGAAATTTCTTATTCTTTGAAAGCGCTGACAAACTACTTGTTCCGCTATTATGGGAAGAAAGTGATTATTCTTTTGGATGAATACGATACCCCTATGCAAGAAGCCTATGTAGGCGGTTATTGGGACGAAATGGTGGAATTAATCAGAGGCTTGCTGAATTCTACTTTTAAAACAAATCCATATCTGGAACGGGCGATTATGACGGGGATTACCAGAGTCAGTAAGGAATCTGTTTTTTCAGATTTAAATAATCTGAAGGTAGTGACAACTACATCAAAAGAGTATGCAGACAGTTTTGGATTTACGGAGAAGGAAGTGTTTGCGGCACTGGAAGAATTCGGCTTGTCTGAGCAGAAACAGAAGGTGAAAAAGTGGTATGATGGCTTTACCTTCGGAGAAAAAACGGATATTTACAATCCCTGGTCTATTATTAATTATCTGGACAATCGCCAGGTAGGCGCTTATTGGGCAAATACCAGTTCCAACAGCCTGATTGGGAAATTGATTCAGGAAGGAAGCAGGAATGTAAAACAGGATTTTGAGGAGTTAATGCAGGGCAATATTCTGAAAGTGGAAATGGACGAACAGATTGTTTATCATCAGCTAAAGGTGAAAAAGAATTCTTTATGGAGCCTTTTGCTTGCCAGCGGATATTTAAAGGCAGCAGGGATAGAATTGGATGAGTCTGCAGGACGCTGGTATTATAGTCTGATGCTGACGAATAAGGAAGTGCAGATTATGTTTGAGCAGATGATCCGTAATTGGTTTGGAGAATATGAAGAAGAATATAATGATTTTGTGAAAGCATTGCTGAAAGATGATTTAAAGGCGATGAATTACTACATGAATAAGGTGGCTCTGGCAACTTTCAGCTATTTTGATACAGGAAAGAATCCTTCGGGAGAAGAGCCAGAACGCTTTTATCATGGATTTGTACTGGGATTGATGGTGGAATTGAATGAAAGATACGTGCTTACCTCGAATCGGGAAAGTGGATTTGGCAGATATGATGTGATGCTGGAGCCGAAAAAAAGCGGGGATTATGGGATCATACTGGAATTTAAAGTGCAAAATAGCGAAGAAAAAAGCCTTTCCGATGCAGTGGAGGAAGCATTGCGGCAGATTGAACGGCAAAATTATGAAGCATCGTTGACAGCGCGGGGAATTCCCAAAGAAAATATACGGAAATACGGTTTTGCATTTTGCGGTAAAAAAGTATTGATAGGAGGAAGACAGACATGACAATAGGGGATATTCGTTCCTGCATGCACAATTTTGAGGAAGCTGTGTATCTGGGAACGGAATTGGAAATTGCAGGAGAGAGGACGCTGCTGGCGGGAATTTTCAGAGAAGAAGACAGGCTGATGGTCTGTCTGTTTGCAGAGGATGAGGATGTGACCGAGCTGCAGGAGGAACGTGTGAAAATGGAAAAGAAACGCCGCCGGGGAACCCTTACCCGGCGGGAGGAAAAACTGACGGAGTTGAAAGAGGGAGGAGACAGCCTGCTGCAGATCATTCGGGGAATTCGGGTCCATGGAGCGGAATATGAATTCCGTTCCGGAAGCGGAGGAAGAATGGAAGAATATAACCTGGAAGGACGGGGGCTTGTGTATCAGCTGGTGCATCATGGAGTTTCGTTTGGTTTTCTGGAGGAGCGGCCCTTGTCGATGGTGCAGTATCTGATCATGGAACTGGAAGGAGAATATGACAGGATACCTTTTGAGGAAGAGGATTTGAAAGCTTTGGAATTTATGACAGTGCCGCGGCATTATCATGTTCCGGTAAAACAGAAAATAAAAGCGTCCGTGGGAGCGCAAAGTGGAAAAATGAGGAAATTTTACTGTGAAAAGCTGCAGAAAGAAATCCCATATTACATCAATTATATAGAACTTGCAGATACCTTTTCTGAAATGCAGGAAAGATATGATACAATGAGGGAGGAACAGCCTTCCGGGGAGCCGGGTTTTTCACAGAGAGATTATGAGCTGCTTATGAACTATCTTAAGGAAATCTGCCCGCCGGGCATGCGGAATCTGCAGATAGAGTATGAATGTGAGGAAGCTTCTCTGGAATTTTACACGAAAAAACAGCTGCAGGAAAAAGTGAAAATCAATCCGGGAACAGGGGCGACCGCTTTCTTTCTGGCAGGCAAATCCACCAGAAAGGAAGGGATGCATGGAAAAAGAATGAAAGTTTGTTTCATTCAGCATCCGGTGGAAGAAGATATTGCTGAAATTGAGTTAGAGCTGCTGAGCGCATTTGTGCAGGAGTGAATGTATACTCGCATACTTATTGCCAAATGATTTGCGTTTCGTCTTGAAAGGGTGGGAATCTGTCGGCAAATCATTTGGCTTACGGGTTTATTTGGAATTCTCTTTTCCCATCTCTCTGGATTTTTCCACGCAGGCCCGCTGCGCTTTGATAACGGCGCTGCGCATTCCCTGCTCCTCTAACACAGCAACAGCGGCAATGGTGGTGCCGCCGGGAGAGCAGACAGCGTCTTTTAATGCGCCGGGATGGGTATTGGTTTCCAGAACCATTTTGGCGGAACCAAGGACAGCCTGAGCGGCGAATTTGTAAGCCTGGGCGCGGGGCATTCCATCTGCTACGGCAGCGTCTGCCATGGCTTCAATAAACATGTAGACATAGGCAGGAGAAGAACCGGAGACTCCTACGACGGCGTCCATCATGGTTTCGGAGATCACTTCGCAGGCCCCAAAGCTTTCAAATATGGAAACAACCTCCGCCAGTTCTTCTTCGCATACATTTTGATTGGGGCTTAAGGCGCTCATAGCCGCTCCTACCAGGGCAGGCGTGTTGGGCATTGCGCGCACCAGCCGGATTTCCCTGCCGAATCGGCCTTCAATGGCAGCAATGGATTGTCCGGCGGCAATGGATACCAGAAGGGTATCGCTGCGGATACTGTCTTTGATTTCTGTGATAACATCCGGGAAAAGATGGGGCTTTACGGCCAGAAATAAAATATCTGCTGTTTCTGCCGTTTTCCGGTTGTCCTCTGTGATGCGAACGCCAAAGCGTTCCTGCAGCAAACGGCGCGCCTCTTCCAGTTTGTCGCTGGCAATGATCCCTTCCTTTGGGGCAAGGCCGGACTGGAGGATTCCTCCGATGATGGCGCTGGCCATATTGCCGCCGCCGATGAATCCGATTATTTTATTCATAATCTGTACCTCCCTGATTTAAAATAATTGCAATCTGACCTCTATGATAACAGCAGAGACAGAATTGCGCAAGGGCATAGAGGGTGCGGATTCTACTTTTATCGGGGAGTTTTCCTGAAAACAGCAGAATAATATTTACCAAAAAGGAGAAAAACAATGATATCTTTTGAAAATGATTATACCACAGGGGCGCATCCCCAAATACTGCAGCGGTTGTCGGAGACGAATTTGGAGCCGGTAACTGGATATGGCATGGACCCCTATTGTGAAAGTGCCCGGGAGAAAATTCGCAAAGCCTGCGGCTGCCCTGAGGCGGAAGTGTTTTTTCTGGCAGGCGGCACCCAGACCAATGCAGTTGTGATTTCTTCCATGCTAAATGGATATGAAGGGGTAGTTGCTGCCGAAACAGGACATATCAATGTACATGAAGCCGGAGCCATTGAGCATACCGGCCATAAGGTTCTTGCGCTGCCGGAACATGAAGGAAAAATAGATCCGGGGGAGCTGGAAGAATTTTTACAGAAATTTTATCAGGATGAATCCTATGAACATATGGCGTTTCCGGGAATGGCGTATGTGTCCCATCCAACGGAGTATGGAACTCTTTACCGGAAGAAGGAATTGGAAGCTATTGGTGAAATCTGCAGGAAATATCAGATGCCGCTGTTTTTGGACGGTGCACGGCTGGGCTATGGACTGATGAGTGAAGAGAGTGATATGAGCCTGAAAGATATTGCCGAAATCTGTGATGTATTTTACATCGGAGGAACCAAGGTGGGAGCGTTGTGCGGGGAAGCAGTGGTATTTCCGGGGAATCGTGGGCCAAAGCATTTTCTTACCATGATAAAGCAGAATGGCGCCCTGTTGGCGAAGGGAAGGCTGCTGGGGATACAGTTTGATACGTTGTTTACCGATGATTTATACCTGGATCTGGGCCGTCATGGAATCGAGATGGCAGAGCGGCTGAAGAAGGTTTTAAAGGAGAAGGGCTGCTCTTTTTATCAGGAATCTCCCACCAATCAGCAGTTTGTGATTTTGAAAAACAGCCAGGCAGAAGAATTGAAAAAGCATGTGAGCTTCAGCGTCTGGGAAAAACTAGATCAGGATCGTACGGTAATAAGGCTTGTTACAAGCTGGTCGACCAGGCCGGAGGATATCGAAAGGCTTGGGGAGCTGCTGTAAATGGATGTTGACAATATGAATATAATATGACATAATAAATTAACTAAAAGGTTAATTTTAGTGAGGGGCTTTGAGTGAAAATAACGTATGCAAATGAGAAAGTAAAAAAATACTTTCAGGATTATAACAAGATGCAAAGAAAAATACCTTTTGAATGGGTAAGAACGATTAAGAAGCATATGGTGCGGTTAGAGGCAGCAGAGTGTTTTGGTGATTTTTTGAAATTGGGTTTAGGAAAACCTGAACAGTTAAAAGGTTATAAGCAGATTCGTTATTCGTTGCATGTGGCACCGCATGTAAGATTGATTGTTGAACCAAACGCAACACAGGATACCATTATGATTTGCAGTGAAATAGAAGTAGAAGGGGTGAGTGATTATCATGGCAGTTCGGAAAACTGGTATATCCCATAATTTATTGATTCATCCGGGAGAAACACTTGCTGAGGTTTTGGAAGACAGGGAAATTACCCAGGCAGAACTGGCAGCAAGAACGGGTGTTTCTACAGCTTATGTGAATAATATAATAAAAGGAAAAAAGGGTATTTCTGCAAAGTTTGCCATGGGATTGGAATATGCTTTGAACGTTCCGAAGTCTTTTTGGATGAATCTGCAGTCGAATTATGATTCAGAATTATTAGAATTGAATGAAGGACAGACAATTATAGAGGAAGAACGGGTTGCAAGGGATGATCTGGCGGAGGTTGTTAAGTATTTGCGTCAGAAAGGGGGAATCCCAATGCGGGAAAAAAAAGATGAGTCAATTTTATCATTGCGGAAAGCTTTGCAGATTAGTAATATTGCCAATTTGAAGAATATGCTTCCAGCCGGGGCTTTTCGTATGCCGTCAGATAAGTCAGTAAATCCTTATGTTCTTGGAGCTTGGATTCGTTTATGCCAGATTATGGGAGACAGCAGGGTTAATGCCTGTTTTGATATAAGTCAGACGGGAAAACTAATTGGAGAAATGAAACAGATCATGTTACGACATAATGCAGACTTTCAAAATGAATTGAAGGAAACAATGAAAAACTATGGAATAGATTTTATCATTATGAAAAATTTTCGAGGTGCGCCTGTGCAAGGATATATTTCTCAAAAAAGTGATAAGACATTTCAGATGGTTTTGACGATCAGAGGAGCCTTTGCCGATATCTTTTGGTTTTCATTGTTTCATGAATTGGGGCACATCATAAATGGAGATATTGGAAAAATATCAAAATTTGTAGATGATGGGACTGACGGGGAAAAGGAACTTGCAGCAGATTGTTTTGCAAGAGATGCACTGTTGGAACCGGAAAGTTACCGGAATTTTACTGAGAAGGAGGATTTTTCAATTGAAGCGATTGAACGTTATGCATCTTCGCAGAATGTAATGCCATATATTGTGATTGGCAGGCTTCAAAAAGAAAAATATCTGGATTATCGCAGCTTCAGCAGCTATAAATTAAGGTATAAATGGGCAAAACCAATTGCATAACCAGATAGGCGCCTATGTGTAAAGAAACTGTCAGAACATGAAATTTATATACAATATATCATTGTGTATAAATTTCATGTTCTGACAGTTCTTTTTATACCCGTGAGCGAAATGATTTGTCAACAAGTTATCACTATTTCAAAACGAGCCGCAAATGATTTGGCAAATAAGTATGCTCTTGAGCATACATTGTAAAATTTAGAAATCTGTCAAATCAGCCGCTCTTCTCTCAAGGAAAGCAGTCATGCCTTCTGTCTTGTCATGGGTAGAGCAGGTAATGCCGAACAGGTTAGCTTCCATTTCAACAGCATTCTTAATATCCATGTCATATCCGTTGTTGATGGCAGCCTTTGCGATAGAAACAGCGTAGCTTCCTTTAGAAATGATCTTGGAAGCCATTTTCTTAGCGGTATCCATCAATTCTTCCTTTGCAACCACTTTGTTAACCAGGCCGATTCTGTATGCTTCTGCTGCGTCGATGTTGTCGCAGGTGAAGATCAGTTCTTTGGCGCGTCCCATGCCTACCAGACGGGCAAGTCTCTGTGTTCCTCCGAAGCCTGGAATGATACCAAGGCCTGTTTCCGGCTGAGCGAAAGTAGCGTTATCCGCAGCAATACGAATGTCGCAAGCCATAGCGATTTCGCATCCGCCGCCCAGAGCAAATCCGTTCACAGCAGCGATGGTAACCTGACGCATGTTCATCAGCTTGAAGAACGGCTCAGCAGCTCTCATGCCGAAGGCGCGTGCTTCTGCAGCAGAGAAATTCACCATTTCAGCGATATCAGCGCCGGCAACGAAAGATTTGTATGGGTTGTCCTTCTTGTCCGGACCGCCGGTTAAGATCACAACTTTAACATCATCTCTTGCTTCGATTTCCGTTAATGCAGTATTAAGTTCGTCCAATGTCTCACTGTTTAAGGCGTTCAGTGCGCCCGGTCTGCTGATGGTTAAAACTGCAATCTGATCTGCTACGTCTAACTTTAAATTGTTCATGTGTGGAACCCTCCTGAAAATATGTAATATAATGGTTTCTTTGTACTTTAAATATATTACTTTGACAAAAACTTGTCAATAAGGAAAGCGAATTCCTTGCAGGAAAAATTGTAGGAACTGCTGCTTGCTCCGTCCATCTAAGGTTTTAGCTGCACCTTGGAAAATTAATTCCCTGCACGGAAAGTAAAAGGAGTGCAGCCGTATTTTTTCTTAAACCTCCGGTTGAAGTAAGAAAGGTTGTCAAATCCAGTTTCTCCGGCAATTGCCGCAATGGAATCGGAGGAGGACAAAAGCAGCCTTGCCGCCATGGTCAGCCGGTATTCGTTCAGATAATCCGTAAAGGAAACTCCCATATTGTTTTTGAAAAATTTCATAAAATGAGAGTTGCTGAATCCGCAGATTCCGGCAGCGTCCGAAATGGAAATTTTCTCGTTGTAATTGATTTCCACGTATTTCAGAATTTCTTTCAGCCGATCCAGGGATTTGTGATTATGGCGGGGCGGAGGGACATTCCCGGGAGAAATCAGCGTATAGAAGAAAGAAAACAATTGTCCCTTGACGGCAAGCTGATAGCCGTTGGGAAAAGTTTTGCAGATTTCATCCATGGCGCCCAAACAGGAGGAAAGAGCAGGATACAGGGGAGAATCCGGGGGAAAATAGTTGGGAAACAGAACTTGTCCCTGGATCAGAGGCAGAAGGAATTTCTCGGTGCAGTCATCGTTTTGGGCGCAGGTCAGCATGGAGAGCTGGAAAATAATATTTTCGTATTCCATGGAATAATGCTCCAGCTGTTCGATGGAATGAAGCTGTCCCGGAGGAACGATGACAATATCCCCGCCGCTGACGAATAAGGGCATAAGATCCACAGTAATTTTGCCTCTGCCCTTTTTAATATAGATAATTTCCATGTCATTATGCCAGTGCAGGGGCACAATGGAGAAATCCAGAGGAATGCTGCAAAGATAAATGTTAAAGGGAAAATTGCCGTGTCCGTGAGATTTGATTTCCTGTGTGTTTTCATATTCTAAAATGTTCATAGCCATGTCCTTTTCGCTGATTTGATAGTATTGTACTATATTTTGCCATCATACTGCAAGAAAAACTGAAACAAAGAGGATATACTATACTCATAGAAAACAAGGAAACATATGGAAGATTCCGAATAAGAGGCAGGAAATTGGGAAAGATTAGGATAAACGGCTTCCAAATATAATAGGATGAAAGCAGGAGGAATAGAAATGAGTATCAATGTGAGAGAATTACTGGAACAGAAATGCTGTAACAATATTGCAGCCTGCACCAATGAACAGATTTACTATGGGCTTTTGGGAATAGTAAAGGATTTGGCCAAAGAAAAAGAAAGTAATGAAGGAAAGAAGAAAATTTACTATATTTCAGCAGAATTTTTGATTGGAAAACTGCTTTCCAACAATCTGATTAATCTGGGAATCTATGATGAAGTGGCAAAGATGCTGGAACAATACGGCAAGGATATTAACCTGATTGAGCAGGTAGAGCCGGAACCATCCCTTGGAAACGGCGGTCTGGGACGTCTGGCTGCATGTTTTTTGGATTCCATGGCGACGCTTGGCATGAACGGAGACGGCATCGGTTTAAATTATCATTTCGGGCTGTTTTTGCAGACCTTTGAAAACCGTCTGCAGAAGGAAAATAAGAATCCCTGGCTGCAGGCAGAGAGCTGGCTAACCAGAACGGATGTTGTGTACCCCATCCAATTCGGCGGATTTACCGTCTGGTCCAGAATGTATGACCTGGATGTCACAGGATTTGAGAACAGAACCAACAAGCTGCACTTATTTGATATTGAAACTGTTGACGAGGGACTGGTAGGCGACGGAATTAATTTTAACAAAGGGGATATTATGAAGAACCTGACCTTGTTCTTATATCCCGACGATTCCGACGACGCAGGACGGCTGTTGCGTGTGTATCAGCAGTATTTCATGGTAAGCAATGCGGCAAGGCTGATTCTGTCAGAGTGTGAGGCAAAGGGCTGTAAGCTGTATGACCTGCCGGATTACGCTGCCATTCAGATTAACGACACCCATCCCAGCATGGTGATTCCGGAGCTGATCCGTCTGCTGATGGAACGGGGAATCCGCATGAGCGACGCTATTGACATAGTGTCCAAAACATGCGCATACACCAACCATACGATTCTGGCAGAAGCGCTGGAAAAATGGCCCATGGATTATCTCAATCAGGTGGTTCCCCAGTTAATGCCCATTATCCGTGAACTGGATACCATTGTGAAGGAGAAATACGAGGATAAATCCGTAGCGATTATTGACGATGCGAACCGTGTACATATGGCGCATATGGACATTCACTACGGTTACAGCGTCAATGGCGTGGCATACCTGCATACAGAGATCTTAAAGAAAAACGAGCTGAATAATTTCTATAAGATTTATCCCGAGAAGTTCAATAATAAGACCAACGGAATTACCTTCCGCCGCTGGCTGATGCATTGCAACAAAGGATTGAGCCATTATTTGGATGAAATCATCGGCACCGGTTGGCATAAAAATGCAGATGAGCTGGAGAAGCTTCTGGCGTTTGCAGACGACAGGGCAGTATTGGATAAATTATTAGAGATTAAGCATGAGAATAAAAAGAATCTGGCTGCGTACCTGAAAGAGTATCAGGGGCTGGAAATTGACGAAAATTCCATCTTCGATATTCAGATCAAACGTCTTCATGAGTACAAACGGCAGCAGATGAACGCGTTGTATGTGATTCACAAATATCTGGAAATTAAAAAAGGCAAAAAGCCTGCCACGCCCATTACCGTTATTTTCGGCGCAAAGGCAGCGCCGGCTTATGTGATAGCAAAAGACATTATTCATTTGATTTTGTGTCTTCAGGAACTGGTGAACAATGATCCTGAGGTAAGTCCTTACCTGAAGGTCGTTATGGTGGAGAATTACAACGTCACCAATGCAGAAAAGCTGATTCCAGCCTGCGATATTTCCGAACAGATTTCTCTGGCGTCCAAGGAAGCTTCCGGAACCGGAAATATGAAGTTTATGCTGAACGGCGCTGTGACGCTTGGAACCATGGACGGAGCAAATGTGGAAATTGCAGATCTGGTTGGGAAAGACAATATTTATATTTTCGGCGAAAGCTCTGATACGGTAATTGAGCATTATGAAAAAGCAGACTATGTTTCACGGAAATATTATGAGGAAAATGAGGATATTAAGGAAGCCGTGGACTTTATTGTCAGCGAGGAGTTAATGAAGGTGGGGCACAGAGAGCATCTGGAGCGGCTCTATCATGAACTGCTGAACAAAGACTGGTTTATGACGCTGTTAGACTATGAAGATTACGCGGCAAAGAAGGAAGAAATGTACAAAGATTACGAAGACAGAACGGCTTGGGCAAAGAAGATGCTTGTGAATACCGCAAAAGCAGGATTCTTCTCCTCTGACCGTACCATTGCGGAATATGATAAGGATATCTGGAAATTAAGCTGAGCAGGCAGATTTTAGAAGACATCCCCTGAATCTGAGAATGATTCGGGGGATTTTTAGGTGGAAAAAATGGCAGGAATATGGTATTATTTGTGAAGATATACCTGTGAGCCAAATGATTTGCCGGAAGGTTCTCGTTATTTTAAGAAGAATATCCAATGATTTGGCCAGTGAGCATGCTCTTGAGTAAAAAGAAAGCAGAGGAGACAATTATGAGAATTCATATAAAAGGGCGCAGGATAGAATATTCTGCATATCATCTTGTACAGATTATATGCGTTCTGCTGGCTCTGTTTGATATCACAGTGACCTGCCTTTCCACCTATGACATTATGGAAGAAAGCGCCAGGAATCAGCTTGAACTGACAGAAAGCAAGATTGCGGAATATATGAGCAATGTCTGGAATCTTGCAGGTTCTATTGCAGATAATGAAGAAATACGGAATCCTCAGATACCGTTGGATCAAGCGGTAGAGAAACTGATTCCCTTTGCTAAGCGGTATGAATTATATTCCATTGGAATTGCAGACGCCGATGGAGATTTTTCTGCTACGGATCATGTGGAAATCACTAATATCAGCAAAAATCCTCAATTTCAGGAGGCAAAGGCAGCAAAAAAAGATATGCTTACCGACGTCTATATGGCAGACGCCCAGGGAAATCCGAAAGTGTTTACTGTCTGGAGGCCTGTTTTTGCAGGCCAGAGCCTGGAATGGAGCGGGGCTGTGGAAATTACAGTTGTTGCGGATCATATACAGGAAATCATAGAAGGGGAGTCGATAGAAGAAAGATATTATTTCTGTATCTATGACAGCGGACTGAATGCTTCTGCCCATGCTGAGACAGAGGCCAGAGGCAGGAGTTTTGAAGAGAATTTTGTATTAAACAGCTGGGTCAGCAAAGAGCAGGCTCAAATCCGGACAGCGTTAGAGCAGCGGGAGCCGGTGGCTTATTGGAAAATATATAAAGGCAGGATTCAATACTGTAAATTTATCCCTGTTGAGAATACAGACTGGAACCTGGCTATCCGTGTGAACGTGCTGAAATGTTATCGGGCGCCGGTATTGGCATTATTTAGCAAGATTTTGTTATATATCGGAGCCGTTGTTCTCTTCTGGTGGAAAGGCAGCCAGGAAAGCAGGAAGCATCAGTCTGTCTTCAGCTGGATGACAGATACAGTGGATGAAATTTTTATTCTGCAGAATGCAGTTACCGGAGAACTGGAATATATCAGCAATAATGCAGAACGAATTATGGGATATTCCCCGGAGGAAATCAGAAAACAGCAGGGTCAGATCAACGGCTGGCTGTCGGATAATCATATCAATATAGAAGAATTGCTCCATAGCCGTGATTACCAGTTTCAGAGGGAGCTCGAGAATCCCAGGACAGGGGAGAGACGGGAATTTGACATACATATTTACGCCAGGAACGGAGACACAGGAGATTTTCGGATTGTGGTAATTACAGACAAGACACGGGAACTGCGTCAGAAAGAAGCATTGGAGACTTCACTGCTTCAGGTAAAGAATGCGAGTAAGGCTAAGAGCAGGTTTTTGTCGAATATGAGCCACGATATCCGTACGCCTATGAACGCTATTGTGGGAATGACTACCATTGCCAAGATGAATCTGGATAATCCAAAACGGCTGCAGGACTGCATTCATAAGATAGAATTGTCTTCCATGCATTTAAAGAGCCTGATCAATGATGTATTGGACTTGTCTAAGATTGAGAGCGGCAGGGTGATGCTGAATGAGGAAATGTTCAATCTGACTGCTGCGCTGCATGAGGTGGAAGCAGTGATACAGGTGCAGGCGTCTGCTAAAAAGCAGGATTTTGCAGTGAATGTTTCGGATATTACACATGAAATGGTAGTTTCTGATAAGCTGCGCATTCAGCAGGTCTTGACTAATGTGCTGGGCAATGCCGTTAAATTCACGCCGGAGGGCGGTCAGATTAAGCTTTCTGTGGAAGAGAAGGAAAGTCAGAACGGGGAAGTGAGATTCTATGAGTTCTACTGTATGGACAATGGAATTGGCATGTCCAAAGAGACGCAGGAGAAGGTTTTTGTTCCTTTTGAGCGGGGAGAGGAGAATCAGTCAGACAGAATTGAAGGCACAGGACTGGGAATGGCAATTACGAAAAATATTGTGGATATGATGAATGGAACCATTGATATTATCAGCAGTTCCGGCGCAGGCAGCACGTTTATCCTACGGATTCCTATGCAGAATGAAATGGCAGTGGAAGAGCCGGAAGCTGAGGGGGTATCCGAAACAGCGGGGCCGGTTTGCTTCCGGGAAGGGCAGGTTCGGATTCTTTTGGTGGAGGATAACGAACTGAACATGGAAATTGCAAAAGAGCTGCTTGGAATTACCGGAGCGGAAATTGAAATTGCTTGGGACGGCAAAGAGGGATTGGAAAAGTTCGCAGAGCATCCGGCGGATTATTATGATATCATCTTAAGCGATGTGCAGATGCCAGAAATGAACGGCCATGAGATGACGAAGGCAATCCGGGCCATGAACCGAGAGGACGCCAGGACAATTCCCATTGTGGCTCTGACGGCAAATGCATTTTCCAGTGATGTGATAAAAGCACGGCAGGCCGGCATGACGGCTCATATTGCAAAGCCTATTGATTTGAAGGATTTGTTCGGCATACTGCGGAAATGGGTTTCCAGGGAGAAACAGGAAGAGGCATGAGATGAAATACGCACAAATCGTACAGGGGCGTTTTTTGGAGCGTCCCAACCGTTTTATTGCAATGGCAGAAATTAATGGGCAGATTGAGAAATGTCATGTGAAAAATACCGGAAGATGCCGGGAACTTCTGATACCAGGGGCGGCTGTATGGCTGGAAAAAAGCGCCAATCCCAATCGGAAAACCGCTTATGATTTAGTGGCTGTCAGCAAGCAGGGACAGATCATTAATATGGATTCCCAGGCGCCCAACCAGGCGGTGAGAGAATGGCTGGAGCAGGGAATGCTTTCCGAAGAAAACAGCGTTCCAGAACCGTCGGGGACAGGACGCCCTTTTTCTGAAATCCGCCATGTCAAGCCGGAATTCAGGTACGGAGATTCCAGAATAGATTTCTATGCAGAAGCAGGAAGAGACAGGATGCACAGGATATTGATAGAGGTAAAGGGAGTAACTTTAGAAGAGGAGGGAATTGCCAGATTTCCGGATGCGCCTACCGAGCGGGGAATCAAACATATGCTGGAGTTGGAGAGGTCAGTGAAAGAAGGCTATGAAGCATGGATTCTGTTTGTCATTCAGATGAAGGGAATCCAGTGGTTGGAACCCAATGACCGAACCCATCCCCAGTTTGGGGAAACACTGCGCCGGGTGAAAAGAGCGGGAGTGGGAATTCTGGCTTATGACTGTCTGGTGACAACGAATGAGATCAGGCTGGATCAGCCAGTTGAAATAAAATTATAGCAGGCGGTACAGGCCGGAATCGTAAAAGGGCTGTGGGAAAATGACTGATTTGCCCAATATATCGTATGCAGCTTTTAAGATGCGCCATATATTAGGCCTGAATTTCATTTTCCAACAGTCCTTTTATTCTTTCATGAGCCGAATGAGCCTAAACGGTTTATTTGCAGAGAATTCTATTTCTCGTCTTCTTCAGATGGTTCTGGAAGCCGTATAAAAATCTTGTGAATCCGGTTTTTTTCCATCTCTTCCACACGGAAATAGATATTTTCCGGTGTGGTAATGGATTCTCCCGCCGCAGGCAGGTGATCCAAAAGCCCGATGAGATAGCCGCCAATGGAATCATAGTCTTCGGAAACCAGATCCAGATCCAGCCTGTCATGCAGAACATTGAGATTCGTAGAACCCTGTACCATGTATTCCAGTTCACCGATTTCCTGAATCGGATCTTCTTCATCCATGTCATATTCGTCACGAATTTCCCCTACAATTTCTTCTAATAGATCTTCTAATGTGATTAAACCGGCAGTTGCGCCGTATTCATCCAGCACAATTGCAATATTGATGGATGATTTCCGCATTTCCAGAAGAAGATCCGCAGTATTCTTGTGTTCATAGGTATAGTAAGGCTTGCGAAGGATATTGCGGATGGAAAACTGGTCTTTGTCTTCATACAACAGTAAATCCTTCATATTGATAATGCCTATCACATTGTCTGTGGAATCTTCATATACCGGAAGGCGGGTGAACTTATCCTCCCGGAAAATTTCCAGCAGCTCATAATAGGTGCTGTTGATGTCAGCAAAAGTCATATCGATGCGGGGAACCATGATTTCTCTGGCCTGTGCGTCGCCAAAATCAAATACATTGTTAATCATTTCCCGTTCCTCTGTTTCAATGACTCCTTCTTCATGACTCACATCCACAATGGTTCGCAGCTCATCTTCTGTCATGGCGTTCTGAGCGCCGGAAGCGTCCACACGCAGCAGAATCAGAAAGCCGAGAGCCAGTTTATTGATAATATAAATAGCGGGAGTAAGCAGTTTCATAAGCCAGCCGATCACTCCTGCATAGGCCAGTGAGATCTTGTCTGCATGAATGGTGGCGAAAGTTTTCGGTGAGATTTCACCAAAAATAAGCACCAGCAAGGTTAAAATACCGGTTGCAATTCCAGCTCCTGCATTTCCGAAAATCTTTGTTGCCAGGGTTGTGGCAAGAGAGGCTGAGGACAAGTTCACGATATTATTTCCAATCAGGATGGCGCTGAGCATTTTGCCGGAGTCGTCGGTAATCTCCAGAGCTTTTTTTGCCCGTTTGCTGCCCTCCTCCGCCATGCTTCTTAAGCGGATTTTGTTAGAAGTTGTCAAAGCAGTCTCTGCGGAAGAAAAAAATGCAGATAGCATGAGTAAAAAAATAATAATAATTAATTGTATGACGTCACCTGAGTCCAAGTACATCTCTCCTTTCCATTCATTAATATAACGGAAACAGGAAGAATTTGCAAGAAGTTCCCATAAGTTTAGGGAAATTTTAGAAAAAACAGTTGTAATAGTTCTGGGAAAAGCAGAATAAAATGACAGTGAAAGGGACATCCGCAGGAGGGAGGAAAAGGAATGGAAAAGAAATTGCGGAAAGCTCCCGGCAAAGGCCAGGGAGAAAGCAAACCGGCAGTATCGCTGTTATCGGTATTGAAAATTTTACTTGCCATGTATATGGTAACGGGAATTATGCTGCTGATTTTATCTGCTATGCTGTACAGGATGCAGCTCAGTGAAAGCGTTGTTTCGGTAGGAATTGTGCTGATTTATGTCATATCGGGGCTGTTGGGCGGTTTTTTATGCGGTAAGGTGATGAAACGAAAGCGTTTTATCTGGGGAATGGTGATGGGAGCATCCTATTTCCTGATTCTTGCGTTGGGATCTGTGGTATTTCAGAAAGGAATTAATATGGAAATCTCCCGATTTGTCACCACTCTGGTTCTGTGTACGGCATCCGGAATGATTGGCGGGATGGCAAGCTGAGGTATCGTCTGTCTGATGGCGGCATCCGGAATGATTGGCGGGATACAGAAGGAAAAGAGAAAGAATCGGAGCAATTCTTACGGAAATAGAAAAAAGCAGATGGAATGCAGCCCTGAGAGAGGGGCTGTATTTTATTAACTCAAACTTCCTACTGGAGTATAAGCCTTAAACTACCGATAAATCATGGATTTTTAACAACTTTTTTGGTTTTGTGTTTGTGAGGAACCGTAACAAACGCAGCCAGTATATTGTGCTGTTATCCACGTACAGGATATAGAGCTCGGCACTGCCCTTAAGCAGTTATTGGAAATACTGGTCAACGGGGTTAAAAATCGTGCTGTCACTATATCAAAAGAAGTAAAAAGTCAATTGATCAACTGGTTTGTATCTCAACCCACATTTATACAGGCATTATGCCCTGATTTGGAGTGGGAAGTTTGAGTTAATTACTAATTTTGTAGTTTATAGAAATTATGGTGGATTATTTTTTATATTCCTGTTATAATATACAAATCATAATGAAAGGAATGTAAGTTAAAATGAAGATGGTATTGAATCGTTCGGTTAGCGTGATTCTTTCTGCCGTTATGCTGCTTGTGAGTGCCCTTTCCTTGAACGGCTGCGGCGTCAAGGATAATTCGCAGACAATGGAAACGGCTACAACAATTGCAGAAACCACTCAAGCGCTTGACGAACCGCAGCAAAAGCGAAAAATCATTATTGATACAGACACCGCGGGTGACGATGCCTCCGCATTGATTATCGCGGCAAAGGCTAAAAACATTGATATTCTTGGCGTGACGGTTTCCGCAGGAAACGTCAGTCTCGATCAGGCAGTCAAAAACGCGTTGATGACGCTGGAAATGGCGGGCAGCGACGCCCCTGTTTATGCAGGTGCTTCTACTACATATACCGGCAAGGAACGTGAAACCTTCAGCGTTTACGGCAAGGATGGTATGGGGGATCAAGACTTGATTCATCCCACGCGCAAAGCTGAGGATAAGGGTGCTGTTGATTTTATCGTTGAAGCGGTAAAGGCGAATCCCGACGAGGTGGAAATTGTCGCTCTCGGTCCCGTCACCAATCTTGCGCTCGCCTTTGACAAAGATCCCGAAACGATGAAGCGCGTCAAGAAATACTGGTCGATGGGAACCGCGGGCTTTGGATCTGGCAACGCAACGCCTGTTGCGGAGTTCAATGTTTATCATGACGCCGAGGCGTACAAGGTGCTGGTTGATTCGGGTGTGGCGATTACGGCAATCGGCTTCGATATGCTTCCTGAAGAAACTAGTTTTTCCAAGGAAGAGCTTGACGAGCTGGAGAAAAAAGGCGGACTGTCGGAATTCTTCGCCAAAGCCTTCAGCGGACTGATAGAATTTAACACAGAAACAAGAGGCTTACCGATTGCCGATGATGCCGACGGAGTCGCTATGGCTTGCGTACTGTGGGACGATTATCTTAAAAAGACCCAACCCTGCCACGCAAGCGTTATGACGGACGACAATGAAGCGTACGGGCAGGTAATTCTGTACAAGGAAGGTTATGGCTACGATTCTCAGGTAACCTTTGATAATTACAACTTCTATGTTGCTACCGAAACAGACAGTAAGATATTTAAAGAAAAGCTTATTGCTCTTTTAGATGAGTGATAGTTTATGAAAAGAGGATAAGTATGATTTCACTAATCAACCCCCACTTCAAGTGGGGGTTTGAAAAATGCCCCCAAGGGCTCTGTTACATTTCCTACTGTTGCCACATAATACCCTCTTGCCCAAAATGCTTTATTCCACTTACTTTGTCGCCCTGGATGCCTGTCATATATCATGAGCGTACTCTTCCCTTTCAGATATCCCATAAAACTTGAAATACTTATCTTGGGTGGAATGCTCACGCACATACGTACATGAACGGCACACACTGCACCTTCTATATTTTCTACACCTTTGTATTTGCATAAGGCGCTTAATATCTCCCGTACATCGTATTTCAACTGACCAAATAATTTCTTATTTCGATATTTTGGTATGAATACGATATGGTACTGGCATGTCCATTTCGTGTGTGATAAACTTTTACTGTCCACTTGGACCGACTCCTATTCTTGAGATTGGCTTGCGACACATTTCTCATTTTAACATAGGAGGCTTTATTATAATCTCCTCTTCGTCACAACTTACCCTATTCTCCCCAGCATAGCTGGGGGATTAGCGATTTCATTTATTTCTTTTGCAGTGCTGATTGTCGGCTATCTTGTTTATGGCAAGGTAACGGAAAAATCTTTGCGCATAACGACAGACAGACGCCCGCGATTGTGATTAACGACGGCGTTGACTGCGTGCCGATGAAATGATGGAAAGCGTTTTTGGTGCAGCTTTTGAATATTGCTGGAACAGGGCCGATATTTGGCGCTTTGATGAGTGCGATGTTCGGATCTGTTCTGTTCTTGTGGATTGTGTCTGGCTTAATATTATGCGGCACTGTGCATGACTATATGAGCGGTATGATAAGCTTATGCCATGAGGGCGCGTCGATTGCAGAATTGAAAGACTTCAAATGCGGTCTTTTTTTAAAACTAGACGCTTGACCTTTTTGCCGGCGGCAGTCTTTTCAGATTCCACACTGACCAAGCAGACTGCTGATCCCAGTTCTTTTATGGCAGAAATAAAATTTGAATTAATCTCACTTTCGAGATTTTCTTTTTCAGAAATCTTTTGTTGTCAATAATGCAATTAATTTGAGGAAAATCGTTTGTTTTCAAGAGTTTGGCACATAAATCGTTATGGGAAGTTTGAGTTATTAATTTTTTTTTTAAGAAATTTATTGAGTTTTATTTCTGAAATCATTATTATAATGTCTGTATGTGAAAGTGATGACAGGTTCTTAACAATTACAAGGAGAAAAAGACATGGAACAGCAGACCATATTAGTGGTGGACGACAACAAAGAAATTGTGTTTTCTCTGGGAAAACTCTTAGAATATGAAGGATATCGGATATTGAAAGCTTATGACGGGCTGGAGGCATTGGAAATACTGAGGGAGAATCCGGTGGATTTAATCCTGCTGGATGTGATGATGCCCAGGCTGAACGGATTGTCAGCGTTGATGAAGATACGGGAAACAAATAAGATTCCGGTGATTATCCTGTCTGCAAAGACAGAGGAAAGCGACAAGGTTTCCGGCCTTGTGATGGGGGCGGATGATTACATTGCCAAACCCTACAATCCGGCAGAGCTGACAGCCAGGGTGGCGGCCCAGCTCAGGCGCTACCATACCTGGGGAGGAAGCGCGCCCAAAGTTCAGGACGACCTGATTGTCAACGGCAGCCTGGTGCTGGACAAAAAAAGTAAGAAAGCCATTGTAGACGGCGCAGAGGTAAAGCTGACGGCTACAGAATATAAGATTCTGGAGCTTTTAATGGAGCATCCGGGTCAGGTGTTTTCCGCAGAAAAGATTTACGAAAAAGTCTGGAAAGAGGCGGCCAGCTACACAGTGGAAAATACGGTGATGGTGCATATCCGCCATATTCGGGAAAAGCTGGAAATTGATACGAAGAATCCAAAATATGTAAAGGTGGTGTGGGGCATTGGCTATAAAATGGAAAAGTATTAAAGGGATCAAAACAGCAGGGCAATGGCTGAAAAAGATTTTGAGAAGAAACGAAATCTGGCTGGTTCTGGGAATCACAGGCAGTTTTCTAGGGTTTGTCATGTTGTCGGATATCCTATCCTACCGCTACATGCCCACCAGATATAATATTCAGGAAGGTTTCTTTATGAATCTTTGTTTTGCTGTAAGCTTTGCAGGCTTTTTGAAACTTATTCTGATTTATGAAGATCGGAATTGGGACATCCAGTCAAAAAGTTTTTTCCAGGAATGGGAACGGAAACAGCGGAAGTGGCAGTTGATTTTAGGTGCAATTGCAGGCGCAGCGCTGATAGCGGCTATTATTAATTTCAGTTTCAGGTTAGAGGATACCTGGATGTACGGCAATCTAAGCGGAGCCTATATTCCCCTGGGAACCGTGGGGGTTCAGTGGATTGTCTGCAATCTTACTCTGGATTCTCATATGAAAGTCCAGTTAAGGCGTCATATGGAGAATCTGGAACAGATTAATCAGAGAAGTTTGGAGGCGGCCCTGCGCAGCGAACAGATGAAAGTAGATTTGATTTCTAATGTGTCCCATGATTTGAAAACCCCACTCACTTCCATGGTAGGCTACCTGGAACTGATGAAAAAAGAGGAACTGAGCGACGTATTGTCTGACTATATTGACGTGCTTACCCGCAAAGCTCAGAAATTAAAAGAGATGATAGACAGTCTTTTCGATTTGGCGAAAACCAGCAGCGGAAATGTGGAGCTGAACATGGAATCTTTGGAGCTGAACCGCCTGATTGAACAGGTGAAGGCGGACATGGAAGACCGGATTGCAGAAAGCGGCAGGGAATTTGTAGTGCTCCTTACGGAAGAACCGACAGATTTTACGGCAGACAGCAGCTATACGTACCGGATTTGCCAGAACCTTCTGGAAAATGCACTGAAATATTCCCAGGAGCATACCAGAATTTTCCTGAAAACCATGGTAACAGAGGAAGGGTCAAAAGTACGGTTTGAGATTACCAACACGGCAGGATATCCCATGGAATTTACCAAAGAACAGATTGTGGAGCGGTTTGCCAGAGGCGATGAATCCAGAACCACCGAAGGCAACGGACTGGGGCTCGCCATTGTAAGCACCTATACGGCCGCATTGGGCGGACAGTTCGACGTCTCCATAGACTGTGACCAATTCCGGGCAACTGTGGAATTTTTGAAATAATGCTTTTCTTTTAAGCAAAATTGTGATATACTCCTGTTTTTAACAGTTATATGGACAACAAATCGCTGTAACCCCAGTATTTATACGGGCTACAGCGATTTGAACTTTAGAAAT